>NZ_JAYKGK010000009.1:0-132836 GCF_036860675.1 Rosettibacter primus | reverse complement strand
TGTAGACAACTGGCATTAAAGTAAGGTGTATTTTTTTAATACTAACAGCCCGAGTGGAAAAACAATTTTTTAGTAAGCCTTAGTAGCGGGGGTAGGACTTGAACCTACAACCTTCGGGTTATGAGCCCGACGAGCTACCAGTTGCTCCACCCCGCGATGTAATTTTTATCAAACTTAGGTTACAAATATATAAAAGCATTTTTGTTCTGTCAAATCTTTATTAATACTTGATACTTACTTGATACTTCCTCATATTCGTATAAAAATATTTTTACTGCAATGTTAAAATCACTTCTTATAAAAGATTACGCACTTATTGAAAATATTGAGATTCAGTTTGGGAAAGGACTTAATATTATAACTGGAGAAACAGGGGCAGGAAAATCAATACTTATCGATGCAATGGGATTGTTACTTGGTGAAAGAGCTTCTGTTGATGTAATTCGTAAAGGAGCAGAGAAATCAATTGTTGAAGGAATTTTTGAAATTACAGGCAATAAAAAAGTAAAAAAAATCCTAAAAGAATATGAAATAGAAGATAGTGATGAATTAATTATAAGAAGAGAAATTTCTATCAAAGGAACAAACAGATGTTTTATCAACGATACTCCCGTTACATTAAATGTAATAAAAGAAATTGGTGATTTGCTTGTAGATTTGCATGGACAGCATGAACATCAATCTTTGCTGAAAGCAGAAAATCATCTTGAGATGCTTGACGAATTTGCCGATATAGAGCAGCATTTAGCTGAATACAAAGAGAATATTAATATTCTTCATCAATTACAACGTGAATTAAAAGAATTACTGGAAAGAGAAAATTTATTAAAAGAAAAAAAGGATCTTTATGAATTTCAAATTAAAGAGATTGATTCAGTTGCTCCTGGTATTGATGAAGAGGAAGAATTAGAAAATGAGTTGAAAGTTCTGGAAAACTCTGAAAAGCTGCTTTCTATGTCTAATGAAATTTATGAACAACTTTACGAAAGCGAAAATTCTATACATGACCAGTTGTCCGAGGTTAAAAATAAATTAAACGAACTTTCTAAAATTGATAAATCATTTATTGAAAAAGTTAATGAACTTCAGACCGCAATTGTTATTCTTAATGAACTTTCATCTTATTTAAGAGATTATAAAAATAAAATTGATGTTGACCCGGATCATATTGAAAAAATTAGAGAAAGATTGGGAGCTTTTAATCTTCTGAAAAAAAAATATGGTGGAACAATCAAATCAGTTTTAGAACATCGTGAAAAAATTGGAAGAGAAGTTGAACTCGCAGAAAATTTTACAGATAGAATTAAAGAACTTGAAAACGAAATTTCCGACTTAAGAACGATTTGTGGTGATATAGCAAAAAGTATTTCCGAAAAAAGAAAAAGTATTGCAAAAGATGTTAAGAAAGAAGTTGAAGGAGTTCTAAAAAATCTTGGAATTAGTGACCCAACCTTCGAAGTAAGGTTTACAAATGAATTATCAGAAACGGGAAATTTTATTTTGGTTAATAATAATAAATATAAGTATAACGATAGAGGTTATGATTATGTTGAATTTTATATTTCAACTAATACCGGAGAAGATGTAAAACCTTTAATAAAAGTGGCTTCAGGAGGAGAGATATCCAGAATAATGCTTGCTTTAAAATCAGTACTTGCAAAATCAGATAAACTTCCAATTTTGATATTTGATGAAATAGATACAGGGGTAAGCGGCAGAATAGCTCAAAAAGTTGGAAAAGCTTTGAAGTCATTAGCTTCATTTCATCAAATTATTGCAATTACACATTTACCTCAGATTGCTGGATTATCAGATTTACATTTTGTAGTTGAAAAGAAAAAATTAGGTGACCGTGTTGTAAGTTCTATCAGATTATTAAATGAAGAAGAAAAAATTCGTGAAGTTGCTAAATTGATTAGCGGAGAAAAAATTACAGAAGCAGCATTAATGGGGGCAAAAGAATTAATCTCTCAAAAAAATAATTAGTGCTTTCAAACACACAAAAGCAATTTTAATTAGAAATTTCTTTTTATCAATCAAAGAGAATGTTAAATTAGTGTAACCATTAATATCAAAAGGAGTTCTTTATGAAGAAAAATATATTTATAGTAATTATTGTTATTGTAACTCTTTCACAATTTAATTTGAAAGCTCAAAGTCTTGAAGAAACCTTATCAAATTTATCATCAACTGTTGGTAAAGCTTATGTTGCTCCGGTAATTTCAGCATTTGGCTCAAATCTTAATTCAGGATGGGTTTCAAAACTTCCACCTGCAGATTTTCTTGGTTTGCATATAGATGTTAAAGTTATAGCAATGGGTTCTTTTTTCTCAAGTGATGTAAAAAAATTTAGTGCTACCGGAGATTTTTATTTTTCTGAAAGTCAGATTCAACAAATACTTTATAATTCGGGCATAACACCGAATAATATTGGAACTCAGAATTATAATAATCTTAAAAATGAATTAATGCATACGAAATTTAATGTTAATTTTTCTGGTCCTACTATCGTTGGAAGTAAAAATGAATATATGAAAGTAAAATTCCCTGGTAAGACAGTTCAAGCTGGGGGACAGCAATATACAGTTAATCCTTATGAATTATCTCTTGAAGAAGTAAAAGGATTTTTAGATGAACTTCCTGCATTTCCTACCGCAGCTGTTCAATTAACTGTTGGAACAATAGCCGGCACTTATGCCTCTTTCCGTTATCTTCCAAGTGTTGATATACAGGATATGGGAAAATTTAGCTTCTGGGGAATTGGTTTAATTCATAATACTGGAATATGGTTTAAAAATCCTCTGCCTCTTGATGTTGCAGTTGCTTTCTTTACACAAAAATTAAAAGTTGGGGATATATTTGAAAGTTCTGCTACTCAATACGGTGTTTATGCAGGAAAAACATTTGGAGGAATTGTATCAGTTACTCCTTATACTGGATTGACATTTGAAAATTCCAAAACCACGGTTAAATATGATTATCAGTCTAATGAAACAGTAAATGGTGTTCCTGTGCCTCCTACAAGAGTTAAATTTGAAATGGAAGGGGATAATAGTTCGGCATTTACAGTTGGCTTAAACATTAAACTTATTGCAATAAATATAAATGCAGATTATAAATTTGCAAAAACAAAAACTGCAAGTGCTGGTATTTCTTTAGGCTTTTGATTTATGATAGAGTTGACAATAAAAATTTATGAAAGAAACATCGATTTATATTCATATCCCTTATTGTGAACATAAATGCATCTATTGTGATTTTTATTCTATTATTACAAATAAAAATACCGGTGAATATCTTAAAGCATTAAAAAAAGAAATTAATTTTTTTGCTGATAAATATTCAAACGATAGAAAAATTTTATCAATTTATTTTGGTGGGGGGACTCCATCTTTAATGGCCCCCCCTTTTTTTTATGAGCTTATTAATTTCATATCACAAAAATTTCATTTGTGCTCTGATGCCGAAATTACTATTGAAGCTAATCCCGGTACATTGAATAAAAACAAATTAAAAAGTTTTAAAAATATTGGAATTAATAGACTAAGCATCGGCACACAGTCGTTTGACAACAATGAATTAAAATTTCTTACACGCATTCATGATTCCCAAACGGCAATAAAAACCGTAATGGAAGCTAAAGATTCTAATTTTGAAAATATCAGCATCGACTTGATTTTTAATCTTCCCAATCAAACAAAAAAAATCTGGATGAATAATTTAACATTAGCTGTCAGTCTTCCAATTAAACATCTCTCAGCATATAGTTTGATTTTAGAACCCGGAACAATATTAAACAAAATGGTAAAAGATGGAAAAGTAAAAATTCAAGATGAAGATTATGATGCAGATTTATATGAATTAACAATAGACTTTCTTACTCATAACGGCTTTATTCAATATGAAGTATCTAATTTTACAAAACCCGGATTTGAATGTGTTCATAACAATTCATACTGGAAATATAAGGATTATCTAGGATTTGGTACATCATCACATTCTTTTGTTGAAGGGAAAAGATGGTGGAATTATTCAAGCCTGAGTTTTTATTTAGAATCGATTAATAAAAAAAATCATGCTGTAGCTGGAGAAGAAATATTAACAAAAAGTCAAATGCTAAATGAGTATGTAATGCTTGCACTTAGAAGCAGTGGATTGGATACCGTTGATTTTATACGCAGATTTGGTAGCAGCTGGCTAAAAGAAAGAGAATCTTTAATACTGGAAATGATTAAAAATGGTTTTATGGGACAAGATGAGAAAAAAATAAAATTAACAGCAAAAGGCTATGCAATTTGTGATGAGATAATTAAAAATTTAGTTTGATAAAGGGGTACCATTCAGAGTCTTAATTCATGTTTACAATTTTAGGATAGAAACTTCTGAAAAAAATTGAATTGACTGTAATTGTCGCTCCTATAGGAATTCCAATGGAAGAAAGCGGGAATTAATAATGAATAGATTCCTTTTTACACAGGAATGACACATTAAATTTTTTAGATATTTTTTTGAAATGACCTGATAATCAGGTATTTGCTAATTCACTCAATAATTTATAAATTTGTGCAGTCTAATTCGCCCCTCGTGGGCGATTTTTGTTTACAGAAAATGGATAAATCAAAAATATTAGAAAAATTTGAAGAAATTGTTGCATCCGAAGGATTTTTACTCATTGACCTCGTAATTCGTGGAGATGATAGACTTCGGATAATTGAAATTTTTATTGATGGCGAGAATGCTATTACTACTGATGATTGTATGAAAGTTAGTAGATTAATCGAAAAAGCCATTGATTCTGAAAATCTGTTTAAAAATTATCGCCTCGATGTTTCTTCTCCTGGTGTAGATAGACCATTGAAATATCTTGTTCAATATAAAAAGCATATTAATAGAAAATTTGAAATTAGTTATAAAGGAGACGATAAGATTAAAAAAATTACAGGAAAACTTATTCGTATTGATGGTAATCAATTATACTTTCAAGAAAAGAACCAGGAAATAAAAATTAACTTTGAAGATATTGTTAAAGCAAAAGTATTAATAAGTTTTTGATAATGGAGGTAATATAAATGAACCCAGAAATAGTAGAATCATTCGCACAGATGGTGCGAGAAAAAAGCGTCGATAAAGATGTGCTTGCAGGTATTATTGAAGAAATATTCGGTCTGCTTGTTAAAAAGAAATATGGACCAGATGCAAGATATGATGTAGTTGTAAATATGGATAAAGGCGATATAGAAATATTTCTTGAAAGAACCATCGTAGAAAAAGTAACAGACCCAAGTACCCAGATAAGCATTGATGAAGTTAATGCTCGTGGAAATGAAGATGGTCTGGAAGTTGGCGAAGATTATGTTGAAAAAATAGAACTATCTCAGTTCGGAAGAAGATTAATAAATTTAGCAAGACAAAATTTGAATCAGAAAATACGTGAAATAGAAAAAGATATTGTTTACAATGAATACAAAAATATGATAGGTGAAATTGTAGTTGGCGATATTTATCAGGTAAGACGAAATGATATACTAATTAATCATAATAAGAATGAATTAATATTGCCTCGTTCTGAACAAATTCCACATGAAAAATATAAAAAGGGAGAATCAATAAGAGCTGTTGTAAAAGAAGTAAAGAAAACACCAAATGGACCGGTTATAATAGTTTCTCGTGCAGACAATATGTTCTTAAAAAGATTATTTGAAATTGAAATCCCGGAAATTTATGATGGTGTAATTGAAATCAAAACAATTGCACGTGAACCCGGTGAAAGAGCAAAAGTTGCTGTAGAATCTCAAGATGCAAGAATTGATGCAGTTGGAGCTTGTGTTGGTATGAAAGGTGTTCGAATTCATGCTATTGTTCGTGAACTGAATAATGAAAATATTGATGTGATAAATTATTCTGATGACCCTGCTGTATTTATTCAAAGATGTCTTGCTCCAGCAAAATTAAAACAAATTGAAATTGATGAAGATGCTAAAAAATGTGTTGTATATGCAGAAAGTGACCAGATTTCTTTAATTGTAGGAAAAGGCGGGGTTAATATTCGTCTTGCTATGAAACTTACAGGATATGATATTGAAGTAATTCGTCTCGAAAAACAACTTGATGAGTATGAAGAAGATATTGAACTTCCTGAACTTCGTGAAGAATTAGGAAGCGACATAGTGGATATTCTGATTATGAATCGCTTCGAAACAGCAGTTGAAGTTCTAAAAGCAGGAGTTGATAAGTTAAAAGAAATTGAAGGTATTGGCGAGGAAAAAGCAAAAGAAATTATTCAAATATTAGAAAATCAATTTGAAGAAGAAGATTAAAAGTAAGTTTCAAAAAATAACTTTCACAAAACTTAGGTATTCAAATGCCGGATGCAGTAAAAGAGAAAAAAATAAGATTGTATAAGTTTGCCTCTGAGTATAATATTCCAACAGAAACAATAATTGAATTTCTTCAGAAGAAAGGCTATGAGGTTAAATCTCATATGACACTTTTGACTGAAGAAATGGAGAGTGATATTCGTGTTCATTTTAAGAAAGATATTGAGAAAGCTGAAAAACATTATAAAAAGATTTCTGAATTTCAAAAGAAGAGAGGCGAAGCAGGACAAGAATTATCTGCAGAAACTAAAATTCATGAAACTATAGTTGAGGGGAAACCTGTCCAGGAAAAATTAATTGAGATACCTAAGGAAGAAAGTAAATTACCAGAAATTCCTGTTGAAGAATCTAAAGTAGAAGCATTAAGTGAAAGAAAAGAAGTTACTGTTGAAGAACAGAATTTACAATCGCAAGTTGGACAAACTGTAGAATCAGTTCAAGAATTAACTGCTGAACAACAAGCAGATAAAGAAGCTCAAACATTTAAGACCGAGACCGAAATAGAGTTAGAAGCCAGAAAAAAAGGCTTAACGATAGTAGGTAAAATTGAGCTGGATAAAAAGGAAAAAGCAGAAACTGCTAAACAGACTGCTGAAACTGTGGTTGAATCTGCTGAAGAGATTGAGGAATCCAAAAAGAAAAAGAAGAAAAAGAAAAAAGTATTAAAAGCTAAGAAAAAAGGGAAAAGTGGCGATGAAGGAGTTGATGAGGTTGTATCTAAAAAGAAAAGAAAAATTAAAAAACTTGAAATTGATAAACGAGAAGTTGAAGAAGCAATTAAGAGAACAATGCTCAGTCTTGATGAATCTGCTTTGAGTGAGAGAGCTTTAATTAGAAAGAAAAAGAGAAAAGAAAAACAAGAGCAACAAGAAAGATTATTAGAACAAAAACAAATTGAACAAAAGAAAATTAAGGTTACTGAATTTATTGCTGTTAATGAACTTGCAAATTTAATGGGAGTCCCTGTAAGTAATGTGATTCAAAAATGTATAAATCTTGGTTTGATGGTTTCTATAAATCAAAGACTCGATGTAGAAACTATTACATTAATTGCAGACGATTTTGGTTATGAAATCGAATTAGTAGATGAATATCAAGCTGACATAGATGCTGATACTCCAGACCCAGAAGATAAATTAAAACCGCGTCCTCCAGTTGTAACGATTATGGGTCATGTAGACCATGGGAAAACATCATTACTTGACTTTATAAGAAGAACAAATGTTGTTGCTGGAGAAGCAGGTGGAATAACACAACACATTGGGGCTTATAAAGTTGTTCTTGACAATGGAAAAGAAATTACATTTCTCGATACACCTGGCCATGAAGCTTTCACAGCTATGAGAGCTCGTGGTGCTAAGGTTACAGATATTGTAGTTCTTGTAGTTGCAGCCGATGATGCTGTAATGCCACAAACTATAGAAGCAATTAATCACGCTCAAGCAGCTAATGTTCCTATTATAGTTGCAATTAATAAAATTGATAAACCAAATGCTAATATTGAAAAAATAAAACAACAGTTAGCAGAAAAAAATGTTCTTGTTGAAGATTGGGGTGGCAGATACCAGTGTGTTGAAATTTCTGCTAAATTGGGAACAAATGTTGACCTTCTCCTCGAAAAAATTATACTTGAAGCTGAAATGCTCGACCTGAAAGCTAATCCTGATAGATTGGCTCGAGGAACAATTATTGAAGCTCAACTTGACAAAGGCAGAGGAATTACAGCTACCGTTCTTGTTCAAAAAGGAACACTAAAAATTGGTGACCCGTTTATTGCAGGCGTTGTTTATGGCAGGGTTAGAGCTATGTTCGATGAACGCGGCAAAAAAGTTACAAGTGCTGGACCATCAACCCCTGTCCTTGTTCTTGGATTTGAAAATACTCCACAAGCAGGTGATATATTCGTCGCTGTAGAATCAGAAAGAGAAGCTCGAGAAGTAAGCATTAAACGTCAACAACTTAAAAGAGAACAGAATCATCGTCAGGTTCGCATGATAACACTTGATGAAATTGCAAGTCAAATTAGTCGTGGAGGTATTAAGGAACTTCCAATTATTGTGAAAGGTGATGTTGATGGTTCTGTTGAAGCTTTGTCAGATGCATTGATGAAATTATCAAATGAAGAAGTTACAGTAAAAGTAATACATAAAGGAGTTGGAGCGATTTCAGAAGGTGATGTTCTTCTTGCTGCAGCATCCCGAGCTATTATAATTGGATTTCATGTTCGTCCGAATTCTAATGCACGCAAATTGGCTGAAACTGAAAAAGTAGACATAAGACTTTATAATATTATTTATGATGCAATCAATGCAGTTAAATCGGCTCTTGAAGGAATGCTTTCTCCTGTTATATCAGAAGAATTAATTGGAACTGCCGAAGTTCGACAAATTTTCAAAGTACCAAAAGTTGGAACTGTTGCAGGCTGTTATGTTCAGGATGGGAAAATTGTTCGCAATAGTAAAGTCCGTTTGTTCAGAGATGGAATTGTAATTTATGAAGGTCAACTCGATTCGCTAAAAAGATTTAAAGATGATGTTCGCGAAGTAGAAAAAGGATTTGAATGCGGTTTGAGTATTGCTAACTTTAATGATATTAAAGTAGGTGATATTATTGAATCATATAAAATTGTTGAAACAAAAAAGAAGCTTGAATAATGCCATCATACAGAGTTGAAAAAGTTGCAAGTTTAATTAAAGAAGAACTTAGCTTGATATTTTTACATAAAATTCAGGACCCAAACCTCAGTATTATTACTGTTACAAATATTAAAATGAGTCCTGACTTGCGTCATACTAAAGTTTATCTTTCTGTTTATGACAAGGATAAACGTCAGGAAGTTCTTGATAAAGTTAATGAATTAAAAAGCTGGATAAGAACTCAATTAGCCGGAAGAATTCAAATAAGATTTGTGCCTGAACTCGATTTTTATATTGATGATACCCTTGACTATGTTGAAAGGATTGAAGGCATTATTAAAAAAATTCATGAAAATGATAACAAAAAAAATATCGAATGATTATGTGCCAAATTTTTTAGAAGGAGAAATTATTCTTATTGATAAACCATTTAAAAAAACTTCCTTCGATGTTATTTATAAAATTCGAAAGGCTATTAATGTGAAAAAAGTAGGACATGCTGGAACACTTGACCCGATGGCTACAGGACTACTTATTGTTTGTACCGGTAAAAAGACAAAAGAGATTTCTTCATTTATGGGACTTGACAAAACTTATATAGGGATAATATCGCTTGGAAAAACAACCCCTTCTTTTGATCTGGAAACTGAATTCAATAGCGAAAAAAAATTTGATTATGTTACGGAAGAAATGATTTTTAATACACGGAATACATTTTTAGGTGCATCCACTCAAATGCCGCCAATGTTTTCTGCAGTTAAAAAAAATGGTAAGGCACTTTATAAATTTGCACGCAAAGGAATTGAAGTAGAAAGAGAACCAAGAGAAATTTTTATATCAAAATTTGAGATAAATAAAATTGAATTGCCGGATATTCATTTTGAAATAACATGCTCTTCGGGAACATATATTCGTGTGATTGCAAATGATTTTGGAGAAAAACTTGGTTGTGGTGCTTACCTTAAATCACTACGACGAACTCGTATCGGAAATTTTAATGTTGAAGATGCTTTTCAGATGGATGAATTTTTTCAATATCTAAAATCAATTTCTTTTTCTGTTAATTAAATGATGATAAATGAAAATTTTTAAAGATTCTTCTGAATTTAAAAAAGATAAGAAAACAGTTATTACTGTTGGAAGTTTTGATGGATTGCATATTGGTCATCAAAAAATCTTGAAAAAATTACTTGAATTAAGTAAAGAGATTAATGGAACAAGCGTTCTTTTGACTTTTGAACCTCATCCAAGAAGTGTAATTGCTAAGGATTTTAATTTGAAAATTCTTACAACACTTGATGAAAAAAAATTGTACTTGGAAAAATTTGGAATTGATAATCTTATAGTTCAGAATTTTACTTTAGAATTTTCACAGATGACCTCAGAAGAGTTTATTAAAAAAATTTTAGTAAATGATATTGGTGTTTCTCATATTGTAATTGGACACGACCATAAATTTGGAAAAGACAGATTGGGTGATGAAGAAAAATTAAAAGAGTTTGGAAGACAGCACAATTTTAATGTTACTTCGGTTGAAGCAGAAATGATTGATGGTCAAATTGTTAGCAGTACTAAAATTCGTAAAGCTTTGAATGAAGGAAATATCGAAAAAGTTAATCTCTTTTTAGGTAGAAATTATAAAATCTCAGGAAAGATTGTTGAAGGAACAAAACGAGGTAGGGAATTAGGTTTTCCTACGGCAAATATTAAACTTCATGACGAAAGAAAAGCTATTCCGAAAAATGGTGTTTATGTGGTTAGTTGTGTTCTGAAAAATAAAAATTATTATGGAGTAATGAATATCGGAATTCGACCAACTTTTGAAAATAATAATCAAACAACGCTCGAAGTAAATCTTTTTGATTTTAATAGGAATGTTTATGGCGAAGATATTGAAGTCAAATTTATAAAATATATTCGTGATGAAAAGAAATTTGAATCGAAAGAAGATTTAATAAATCAAATTAGGCTGGATATTAAAACAGCAAAAGAAATAATTGAAGGAATCAATTAATATTTTTAATTAATTAATCCCGGTTAATTCTGGGATTACATTGTAAAACAAAAATAAAGGAGTTAAAAATGTCACTCTCAAAAGAAAGAAAACTTGAGTTAATCAAAAAATATGGCAAAAATGAAAAAGACAGTGGAACACCCGAAGTTCAAATTGCAATATTAACAGAAAGGATTAACAATCTTACTGCTCATTTTGAAAGCCATAAAAAAGACCATGCATCAAGAAGAGGCTTGATGCAAATGGTTGGTAAAAGAAGAAGATTGCTAGATTATCTAATGAAAAAAGATATTGAAAGATATCGTACTATAATTAAAGAATTGAACATAAGAAAATAGAGGTTTTAAAACATGGTATATACAAAAGAAGTACAAATAGGCAAGCACAAATTGATTTTTGAAACGGGCAAATTAGCCAAACAGGCTAATGGCGCCGTAATGGTTCGTTATGGTGATACAATGGTTCTTGTTACAGCCGTAATGGGCGATGTAAGAGATGATATAGATTTCTTTCCACTAAATGTGGAATATCGAGAAAAATCATTTGCTGCTGGAAAAATTCCTGGTGGATTTATTAAACGAGAAGGAAAACCAAGCGATAAAGAAATTTTAAGTGCAAGATTAATTGATAGACCAATTCGCCCATTATTCCCAGATAATTTTTTTAATGATACTCAAATTGTTGCATTTGTTTATTCCTTCGATAATGAAAATGATGCTGATGTAATTGCTGCTTGCGGTGCTTCTGCTGCTCTTGTTATATCAGATATTCCTTTCCTCGAACCAATTGGTGAAGTAAGAGTAGGTAGAATAAATGGCGAATTCATTATTAATCCTACATTGCAGCAAATTGAAGAAAGTGACATTGAACTGGTTGTTGCCGGCACAGAAAGTTCAATCATGATGGTCGAAGGAGAAGCTAAAGAAGTTAGTGAAGAGGATATGCTAAATGCTCTTAAATTTGCTCATGGAGAAATTAAAAAGATTGTCCAGGCTCAAAATGAATTACGAGAACTCTGTGGCAAGCCAAAATTAGAAATTCCTCCAAAAGTAATTGATGAAAATCTTTTGAAAGATGTTCATGAATTAGCATACGAAAAATTCAAAGCAATAGTTGCGACTGTTTTAACTAAAGAAGAACGTTCGAATAAAAATAAAGAACTTGAAGAAGAAGTAATCGCAGCTCTTGCAGAGAAATATCCAGAGCATGAAAAAGTTATCAAAGAAATACTTCATGACATGGAAAAAGATTTAATGCGAAAGAGAATTTTGGAGGAAGGATTGCGTCTTGATGGAAGAAAAACCAATGAAATTAGACCGATATCAATTGAACTTGGTTTGCTGCCTCGTCCCCATGGTTCTGCACTTTTTACGCGGGGTGAAACTCAAAGCTTAACAACTTTAACGCTTGGAACAAAGCAAGATGAACAAATTATAGATGGTCTGCAAGCTGAATTCAGAAAGAGATTTATTCTTCATTATAACTTCCCGTCTTTTAGTGTTGGTGAAGTTGGTAAATATACTGGAGTTGGTAGAAGAGAAGTTGGTCATGGTAATCTTGCAGAACGTTCATTAAAAAATGTTATTCCTTCTGAAGATAAATTTCCTTATATGATTAGATTGAACTCAGATATTCTGGAATCGAACGGTTCTTCATCAATGGCTACTGTATGTGCAGGTTCTTTAGCTTTGATGGATGGTGGGGTGCCAATAAAAACTGCGATTGCTGGAATAGCAATGGGACTTGTTAAAGAAGGTGACCAATATGCAATTCTATCTGATATACTTGGTAATGAAGACCATCTTGGAGATATGGATTTTAAGGTTGCAGGTTCCGAAAAAGGCATAACAGGATTTCAGATGGATATTAAAATTCAGGGAATCTCGTATGAAATAATGGAAAAGGCTTTGCAACAGGCAAAAGAAGGAAGATTACATATTTTGAAAATAATGAATCAAGCAATTTCAGCTCCACGTTCTCATATTTCTATTTATGCTCCAACATTGCTTTCGACAAAAATCCCAACTGATAAAATTGGAGCTGTGATTGGACCAGGTGGAAAAATTATTCAGAAGATTCAAAAAGATTATAATGTGGAAATTGTTATTGATGAAGATGGAACAGTAAATATATCCGGTCAAGATGCAAAGCAAGCAAGAGAAGCAAAAGAATATATCAAATGGTTAACAGCAGAACCTGAAGTTGGAAAAAATTATAATGGTAAAGTTGTGCGCATTGCTGATTTTGGTGCATTTGTAGAAATTTTACCCGGCGTTCAAGGATTACTTCATATCTCACAAATTGATAATAAAAAAATTGATAAAGTATCAGATGTTTTGAAAGAAGGTGATACAATTAAAGTAAAACTTCTTAGCATTGATGGGAATAAATTTACTTTATCACGAAAAGCATTATTAAAAGAAAATCAAAATACTGAAGAGAACGACAATAACAAATAATTGCTGAATAAAGGAAAGATTTTGAAGCATGTAGCTGATATTTATTATGGCTATGATTAATGAAAATAGGAAACATTGATATTGGCAAAAAACTTTTTTTAGCACCAATGGCAGAAATTACAGATTCTTCTTTTAGAAAAATCTGTAAAGAACATGGTGCTGGCTTTACATTTACTCAAATGGTAAGTGCAGCTGGAGTTGTCAATAATAATTTTGAAACACTTCGAAATCTTTCTTTCCATATTTCTGAAAAACCAATTGGTGTTCAAATTTTGGGCAACGACCCGATAGTAATAGGAGAAGCAGTAAAAGAAATTTCAAAATTAAAACCTGATTTAATTGATTTAAATAGTGGCTGCCCTGTTGAAAAAGTAACATCAAATTTAATGGGTGCAGCTTTACTTGATGACCCAATAAGAATAGGAAAGATTGTTGCATCAATGGTAAAAAATTCCGGGGGAATTCCGATTTCTGTAAAAATAAGACTGGGCAAAAATCATAAAAAAATTAATGTTATTGAAGTTGCAAAATCAATTGAAGACAATGGGGCTTCAATAATTTTTATTCATGCAAGAACTCGAGAAGAAAAATATGACTCTGAACCACACTGGGAATGGATAAGAAAAGTAAAAGAAAATGTAAATATTCCAGTAGTAGGGAATGGCTCACTTTTTAATCCAGAGGATATTTGTCAGATGTTTAAAGAAACGAATTGTGATTCTGCAATGATAGCACGCGGTGCAATTGGAAATCCTTTTATCTTTGAAAGATATAATTCACTGATTGAAACTGGTATTGACCCTGGAGAACCATCAATTGATTTGATTAGAAAAGTTTTGTTAAAACAAATTGATTTGTTGAAAGAAGAGTATGGCGAAATAAAATGCATTGATAAAGTGAAAAAAAATATAATCTGGTATTTTAGAAATTTTCAGGGCATAGAAGAATTGATGGAAAAAGTATTTTCACAACAAGACTTGAACTCATTAAAAATTTTGATAGATGAACACACAGAGAAAATTCAATATGATTTTTATAAATCACAATGCAATTACATTATAAATGCAAAATTCAAAAAGAAAGTTTTATTCTGGCTAAAAAATGATTATGAAACAATAGGATAATGGTTAAACAGAATTAAAAGAGTTTTAAATGAACAAAGAAATAATTATCAGTTCTACAACTACTCAAAACAGAGTAGCAATTACCGAAGATGGAAATCTGGTTGATTTTTTTGTTGAGCATCCAGAAAAGCAGCGAATGGTTGGGGATATTTATTTGGGCAGAGTTGCTCGTGTTTTACCTGGCATACGTGCAGCATTTATTGATATTGGATTAAAACACGATGCTTTTCTACACTTCTCCGATATTGGAGAACGAACAAAAGCTTTACAGGGAATATTCGAAGATGACGAGACCGATGAAGATGAAGATGAAGATGAAAATCAATCAGGGAATAATGAATTATCTTCGGTAGAAACAGCTGAGCAAACAGAAGAAGAGAAAAAAACAGAAAGACATGTTGTAAGAGAACGGCAGATTCCAAAGCTTAAGAAAGGACAAGAAATTTTAGTTCAGATTCTTAAAGAACCGGTAAAAGATAAAGGTGTTAGAGTTACATCTTCTGTTTCCATCCCTGGAAGATTTTGTGTTCTTCTCCCGATGGATGATAAAATTGGTGTTTCAAAAAAGATTGTTGATATAAGAGAACGAAAAAGATTGAGAAGAATTGCAAGGAGCATTATTCCAAAAGACTGCGGCTTAATTATAAGAACCGCAGCAAAAGATCAGGATGAAGAAACCCTTGCAGGTGACTTAAAATATTTGGTAAAAATCTGGGAAGACATTCAGGAAGACGCAAAAAAACTTGAACCACCAGCAATCCTTTATAAAGATTTGAGTACAACAATAAGTGTAATACGCGATTTATTTACTCCCGATGTCTCGAAAGTTTTTGTAGATTCTAAAAAATTATGGAAAGAAATAAGAAATTATGTTCAATTCGTTCAGCCATCGCTTTTGGACAGAATTGAATATTATAAAGGTGAAGAACCAATATTTGAAACATTCAAAATAGAAGAACAGATAAAAACTTTAATGGGAAGAAAAGTGCCTCTTCCCAGTGGTGGTCATATAATTATTGAACATACTGAAGCAATGACAGTAATTGATGTTAATAGTGGAAGATATGCTGCAAAAAAAGAACAAGAATTAAATTCGCTTAAAACAGATTTAGAAGCTGCCAGAGAAATTGTTCGTCAATTAAGATTGAGAGATATTGGCGGATTGATTGTAGTTGATTTCATTGACCTTGAAGATGAAAAAAACAGAAAAAAAATTTATGATGAACTCAAAAAAGAATTTAAGAAAGACCGAGCTAAAACCGCTCTGCTTCCGATGACTGAATTTGGACTTGTACAGATTACACGAGAAAGAGTTAGAGAAAATATTGTTCAATCGATGACAGAAGTTTGTCCTTATTGTCAGGGAACGGGACTGCTTACAAAAAAATCAAATCTAATTCATGAAATAGAAAAATGGTTACAACGTTATCGACTTGAAGGCAAGCATAAATCTTTGAAGCTAATTGTTCATCCTTCTCTTGGAGAAAAACTAAAAGAAGGATTTATTTCTACTCTTACTAAAATTCAATTGAAATACATGGTCAGATTGAAATTAATTCAGGAAGAAAGAATGGATCCTTCTTCCTTCCGAATTCTTGTTACAAGAACAGGAGAAGATATTACAGATAATTTTGCATGAATTTTTTTGCTGTTAAATGAATGAAAATTGATTAGAATAAATCTGCTTAATTAATGAGAGCTTAATGAATATTTTATTTTTTTAAAATTATTTTTGAATGAATTTTGTGATTTGTTTTACGTCAATAATAAAATAGAATTTATCACATTAAAAAATTTTATATCATATTTATGTGAATCAATTTTATTAATTTTTCAGTAAACAATTTGGTCATTAGGAGGTAACAATGAAATTTTTTATTGATTCAGCTAATATAAATCATATAAAAGAAGCAGCTTCTTATGGTTTACTTGATGGAGTTACAACTAATCCATCTCTTGTAGCTAAAGAGGGAAAAAACTTTAGAGAACTTTTGGAAGAAATTGTTAAAATTGTTGATGGCCCTATAAGTGCTGAAGTTGTGTCAACTGATTATGATGGGATTCTAAAAGAAGCAAGAGAACTTTCAAAGATTCATAAAAATATTGTGGTTAAAATTCCTCTGATTAAAGAAGGAATTAAAGCTGTAAAAACATTATCATCAGAAGGAATTAAGACTAATGTTACTTTATGTTTTTCGGCACCGCAAGCAATTTTAGCAGCAAAAGCAGGTGCAACTTATGTAAGCCCGTTTGTTGGCAGACTTGATGATATCAGTCATGAAGGAATGGCCTTAATAGCACAAATTGTTCAAATCTATCGTAATTATAATTTTAAAACAGAAATTATAGTTGCAAGTGTTCGTCATCCTTTACATGTAGTAGAAGCAGCAATGATGGGAGCTCATATAGCTACGATTCCTTTTGATGTCATAGAAAAACTTTTCAAGCATCCTTTAACTGATATTGGATTGGAAAAATTTCTTTCAGATTGGAAAAAACTAAATCAATAGATGAAATGAAAAAAACAAAATTCTATCCCATTCACGAAAAGCTAAGAGCTAAAATTGTTGACTTTGCTGGGTTCAAAATGCCTGTTCAGTATTCTTCAATAATTGCAGAGCATAAAGCGGTAAGAAATTCTGTTGGTGTTTTTGATGTTTCGCACATGGGAGAAATTTTTATTCGAGGAGAAAAGGCTCTTGATTTTGTTCAATATATCACAACTAATGATGCCTCAATGTTAACTAATGGTAGAGTTCAATATTCTGTTATGTGTTATCCTGATGGCGGGATTATTGATGATTTACTTGTTTATAAAATCAACGATAAAGAATATATGTTTGTTGTTAATGCATCAAATAAAGATAAAGATTTTGAATGGATGAAAAAGAATAATCTTTTTGATGTTGATATATCAGATGAAAGCGATGATTATTCTCTGCTTGCTGTTCAAGGACCAAATTCAAAATTTGTAATTGAAAAATTGTGCGACCGTCCTCTTGATTTGGAATATTATCATTTCTTTTTTGCTAGGATTGCAAATGTTGATATGATTGTATCTAGAACTGGATACACTGGAGAATTAGGCTATGAATTATATTTCAAGGGAAATGAACAAGTAGCAGAAAAAGTATGGAATGATTTATTTGATGCAGGTAAAGAATTTAATATTCAGCCTGCTGGGCTTGGAGCAAGGGATTCATTAAGACTCGAAATGGGATATTGCCTTTATGGCAATGATATTGACCAGACTACCAATCCACTTGAAGCTAATCTCAGTTGGATTACCAAGTTGAAAAAAAATTCATTCATTGGCAAAGAAGCATTGCTAAAAATTAAAGAAGAAGGTTTGAAAAGAAAATTGGTTCCATTGATATCTGAAGAAAAGGTTTTTCCTCGTCATGGATATGACTTAAAAGCAGATGGCAAAATAATTGGAAAAGTTACAAGTGGAACTGTAAGCCCGATACTTGAAAAAGCAATTGCTCTTGGCTATGTTTCAATTGACTATGCTAAGGAAGGTACTCAAGTTAATTTTTTAATAAGGGAAAAAGAAATTCCTGCAATTGTCACTAAATTACCATTTGTGAAGAACTGATATGAAAATTAATGTATTATTCTCTAATATTTTTCTTGATGAACTCTACTTTACAGGTAAAACTGCTGTAATGATTGATGTTCTCAGAGCCTCCTCTGTGATAACAACTGCTCTATCAAATGGTGCTAGAGAAGTTATTCCTGTAAGCACACTTGATTTTGCAATGAAAATTTCAAGTGATGCATTTAAAAGCCAGACTTTACTATGCGGTGAAAGAAATACTAAAATGGTTGAAGGATTTAATCTTGGAAATTCTCCTTTGGAATATAAACCGGAAATAGTTGCCGGTAAATCAATAATTTTATATACAACAAATGGAAGTAAAAGCATAGTAAAAGCAAAATTCTGTGAAAATTTATTTATTGGTTGTTTCTTAAACTTACCTGCACTTGCAAAACACCTGATAAATCTCAATCTTGATTTTGAAATTATTTGTGCAGGAACTAATGGATTATTTAATCTTGAAGATGCTGTATGTGCCGGTATGCTTATTAATGAAATTTATTCACAAAATAAGGACATTCAACTTTCTGATTCAGCCGTAGCAAGTTTAACTTTGAACAAGCAAATGGGAAAAAATTTATATGAATTTTTGAGTAGTACAGAACACGGCAAACTGTTAATAGAAAATGGTTTTCTTGATGACATTATAGAATGTTCAAAATATGGAATAACCGATGTGATTCCTTATTTTGTATCAGGTTCTATTAAAAGACTCTGAAATAAAAGTCGATTTTCAAAGTATGTCTAAAAAAAGAAATACATATGACAATAATGAGAAAGAATTTTTTGTAATATCTCCTAAAAAGAAGAAAAAAATTTCAGGCATACTTTTAATAGTTCTATCTCTTTTTATTTTTTTGAGTATACTTTCTTATTCACGTTATGATGATGCTTTTTTTTCTTACCGCTTTACCGACTTATTCAATATCTTTTTTGCTAATCCAAAATTAAAAGAAAAAGCAGCTCACACTCACAACTGGCTTGGTATTTTTGGTGCTTATGTTTCCAACTTTTTTATTCATTCAACGCTTGGATATTTTTCTTTAATCTTTCCTGTAATTCTTTTTGTTTGGGGTTATACAATTTTAAAAGGTGGTGATTCGAAATTAGCTGTTTACTTCACTAATTTCTTTCTTGTAATTGGAATTCTGCTATCAACATTTTTTGGTGTTTTACGAAATGCAAAAGAATTTGGGTTATTAAAAGATTATTATGAACTATCTGGTAATGTTGGTGATTATTTTGGTGCAGCCTTAAGCAATTTAATGGGTGGATTGGGCAGCTTAATTTTGTTATCTGCTGGAATGATAATTACATTAATAATTGCATTTGATGTTCAATTCGGTTCAATACTGAATTTTATGAAGAAATTTTATAAAGAAGAAATTACAAAAGAAGAAACTGAATCTGAGGAAGAACTTTCTATTGATAATATTATTAAAATAAAAAATCAGCAAACAGATAGATTAGAAGAATCTGATGAAGATGAAGAGGATAAAAAGCCAAAGAAGACAGAAACAAAAATTAGAATCATCAAAAAAGATGAATTAGAAAAAATTCCCGAAGAAGAAAAACCATTAAAAATAAAAAAACAAGATATAAGAAAAACAGAAAAGATAGATACAGAAGAAGAGTTTCCTGTTGTTGATAAAGAAAAAGAAGCTGAACTTCCTGACCAATGGAACGAAGAAATTGATTATACTCCACCAAGTTTAGATTTATTAATAACACCTGATGACGAAGAAGTTAAAATTCATGAAAATGAATTAAAAAGAAATGCCGAACTGTTAAAAGAAAAGCTTGCACTTTTTGATATAGAAATTGAAGATATAACTGTAACTCCAGGTCCTGTTGTTACACTTTATGAAATTGTTCCTGCTCCGGGTGTTAAGATTAGCAGAATTGTTAGTCTCGAGCATGATATTGCATTGGCTCTTGCAGCTCGAGGAATAAGAATTATTGCACCAATTCCGGGCAAAAGTGCAATTGGTGTAGAAATACCAAATGCTGAATCATCACTTGTTCGTGCAAAATCTGTCATAAGTAAATTAAAAGATTCAAAAGCAGAACTTCCTCTTGCTCTTGGTAAAACAATTTCAGGCGAAGTATACATTACAGACTTAGCTAAAATGCCTCATCTGTTGATTGCTGGTTCTACTGGTTCTGGTAAAAGTGTTGGTATTAATATGATAATTCATAGTTTAATTTATTCCAAACATCCTTCTGATGTTAAATTTGTTATATTCGACCCTAAAAAAATTGAGCTTTCTTTCTATAAAAAATTGAGCAGACATTTCCTTGCTGTATCTCCAGATTTAGAAGAAGAAATAATAACTACTCCATCAAATGCATTACTTGCTCTAAAAGCAGTTGAATATGAAATGGAAAAACGTTATGACAAACTTGCAAAAGCTGGCGTGCGTAACATTGTTGATTACAACAAAAAAGTAATGAACCCAAGAACTCGTCCTCATGATACTGATGAAATCAAACATCATAAATTGCCTTACATAATTGTTATTATAGATGAACTTGCAGATTTAATGATGACATCCGGGAAAGAAGTAGAAGAACCAATTGCTCGTTTAGCTCAGCTTGCTCGTGCTGTGGGAATTCATTTGATTCTTGCAACTCAAAGACCATCTGTAAATGTTATAACTGGAGTGATTAAAGCAAATTTTAGTGCAAGGATTGCATATCAGGTTGCTACTAAAATTGATTCAAGAACAATACTTGATATGAACGGTGCGGAACAATTGCTTGGAAGCGGGGATATGCTTTTCTTACCTGCTGGAATGCCAAAACCAATTCGTATTCAAAATGCATTTATTACAACTGAAGAAATTGAAAGAGTAACAAATTTTATTTATCAGCAGAAAGGTTATTCGAAAAGATATTTTCTTCCTTCACTTTATGAAAAGAAAAAAGCTGAACTTAGTAATTTTTTATCTGACTTAGACCCAATGTTTGAAGAAGCTGCAAGAATTGTAGTTCGTCATCAGCAAGGTTCTGTTTCTCTTTTGCAAAGAAAATTAAAATTAGGTTATTCGCGTGCAGCTAGAATTGTAGACCAGCTTGAGCAGGTTGGTATCGTTGGTCCTGCGGAAGGCAGCAAAGCACGCGAAGTAATTGTTGAAAATGAAGAACAACTCGAAACAATATTAAGGTCTCTATGAAACTTATATTTCTCTTTTTGTTTTCATTTCAAATCTTATATGCACAAAGTGGCATTGAGTCCTTAAAAAAAATTCAGAGTAAGTTTAATTCTATTACAGATTTTACTGCTAATTTTATCCAAACAGATTGTAAATCATCTGTGAAAAGCTCTGCGGCGTTAAAAGGGAAAATTTATTACAAGAAAAAAAATAAATTTGTTGTTGAATTAAAAAATCAATTAATTGTTTCAAATGGCGAGTTTATTTGGAATTATAATCAAAAACAAAAACAGGTTATAATCAGTAATTTTTCTGATGAACCAACAGCATACTCGATAGAAAAAATAATTTATAATTATCCATCACTTTGCAGAATTAAGTTAATGAAAAAAGATAATGAAGAAATAATTCAGCTTATTCCGCAAGAAGGCTTGCTTGATTTGAAAGATATAAAAATCTGGAGAGATAATAATAACATGATTTCTAAATTAGAAGTAACAGATATAGGAGATATGTGTTATTTCATTCAGTTCGAAGATGTAACAATAAATCAAAATTTACCAGATAATAAATTTACCTTTAATCCTCCAAAAGGAATTCGCGTTGTTGACCTCCGTTAAAGAACATAAAAAATTGCTGAAGAAATTTAGCGGGTACATACTACCCGTTATTCTTACTATCATTTTTCTAATTCTTGCTTTTAGAGGAATTGATTTAAAAAAATCATTTGCTCTTATCGCCGAAACTTCTATAATATGGCTGTTTATTTATATAATTATTTTTTACATATCTCATTACATTCGTGCTATTCGGTGGAAGGTAATAATTCAATCTGTAAAACCTGATGCATCATCATTAAATTTATTTGGTGCAGTTATGATAGGGTATGGTGTTAATTGTGTTATTCCGCGTTTCGGGGAAATTTATAGAGGATTATTTCTTGGTAAATGGGAAAAAATATCCAGGTCTACAATGATAGGAACTATTATAGTTGAAAGAGTGATTGATATTATTTCTTTTGGACTAGCTTCATTTCTTAGTGTTTTATTTTACTCAGGTGACTTATTCAAAAAAATAGTTTGGTTAAAGCCTACATTAATTATTGGATTTGTAATAATATCTGTGATAATTCTGCTTCTTGTCATAATCGTTAAGTATGAACATGGCTTGACATCATCATTATTTGGTTTTCTTAATAAAATTAATCCAAAGATATCAAATAAATTTACTGAATTGATTTCTACACTCATCGAAGGTTTCTCAAGTATTAAAGGGCATAAGAATTTTTTTATGATAATTGTTCTAACAGTATTGATGTTCTGGACTTATGCATTAAATACTTATGTGGGATTTTTCATGCTTCATATGCATGAGGTACAGGAAATCGACATGAAAATGGCTTGGGTTTTTATGGCTATTAGTGCATTTGGCACTTTAATTCCTACACCAGGTGGAACAGGTTCATATCATATAATCTCAATTTTTATTCTTTCTAAATTATATAACTTTAATTATGAAGTTAGTGCAGCATATGCAATATTGACTCATTTCATTCAATATTTTGTATTTGTTGCATCAACTTTGCTGCTGATTTTTATTATTAACAGATTGAGGGAAAAGAAGGGAGAATCGAAAGAAAATTTTATTACAGTTTTTAATTCTAAATCTGGGGATAAATGAAAAAAATATTTTTTCTTTTTTTTGTGATTCCTTTTTTAGTATATGCACAATGGGATTTTGAAATTGCAATGGGATTAGATTTTAAATCAACTCCATCTTATCGCGATTATATCAATTCCAATTTTTCTCAATTCGGTAAAAAACTTTCATCCTTTTCAAGTGCAATTAATTTTAGTAGTGAAATTAATTACAAAATTTCTAAGAATTTTCAATTAGGTGGCGAACTTAGTTATTTAATTGATTCTTACAATGCTCCTATAGGTGCAGGCGGCATCTATGAAATATCATATACTTTTTTAAGACCATCTTTAGTTGCTTATTATGTTGTTAGTGGAACTGGTTATAAATTTAAATTTGGCGGTGGACTTGGACCAAGATTCATCTTTTTGACAGAAGATAATATTACAAAAATTGATTACTCAACAAATGGATTTGGATTGCTAATTAAAGCAGAAGGCAATACACTATTGAGTGATAATCTGTACGCAGTAATTGGGATTGACTTGAGATTTGATAATTCGGGTGATCTTAAAGACAAAGTTTATCAAAATAAAATAATTAACTTTTATAACGGTCAAGCAGTTAATATGACTTCTATTTCAGCTGGAATTAAACTTGGAATTGCATATATCTTTTAAGGATTATCTATGAACATTTTCGAAGCAATAATACTTGGTATAATTCAAGGACTAACAGAATTTTTGCCAATAAGCAGCACAGGGCATTTAACAGTTGCCGGGAAAATAATGAACCTAATTTCTTCTGATAAGCCACAATTATGGACTTCTTTCATAGCTGTAATTCAACTTGGAACTTTGATAGCTGTAGTAGTATATTTTCGTGAAGATATTATGGATATCATCAAAGATTTTTATCAGGATAATTTTATAAGAAGAAAAAATTTCAACACTCAATCATTAAATTCTAAGATGGGCTGGTATCTTGTAATTGCAACAATACCAGTTGCTGTAATTGGGCTTCTGTTTAAAGATATAATTGAAGGTGAACTTACAAAAAATCTTTATGTGATATCAGCAAGTTTGATTTTACTTGCCGTTATACTTGCAATAGCAGAAAAAACTGGCAAGTTAAAACGTGATATGAGTAATATTAAATGGTACGATGCTTTTGTAATTGGGTTGGCACAATCTCTTGCATTAATTCCCGGCTCTTCTCGTTCTGGAACTACAATCACAGCAGGTTTATTTCTTGGATTAAAGAGAGAGACAGCAGCTCGTTTTTCTTTTTTGATGAGTATTCCTGCAATTTTTGCAAGTGGTATGCTGGAATTTTATGAATCATTAAAATATATTGATTTTAATTCATCATTAAACTTGATTATTGCAACAGTTGCATCGGGAATTGTTGGTTATCTGTCAATTGAATTTTTATTAAGATATTTAAAAAGAAATTCAACTCTAATTTTTATTATCTATCGGATTGTAATTGGTATTTTAATTTTATTATTAATCAGTCAAGGTTTAATAAAACCATAGGTGATCTATGAATCTATATAAAATTTCACTAATGATAATTTTTTCTATATTGATTTTGTCCTGCACATCAAATGGACAAAAAGAAGCTAAAAAGCAAAATGACATAAAAATTAACTTAGAAGAACTTCTTTCATTGAAGAATAATGAGAAATTAATTGCTATAATGAAAACAAGCATAGGAACTATTGAACTTGAGCTGTTCCCTTACGAAGCACCTAAAACTGTAAAAAATTTTGTTGGCCTGTCATCGAAAGGTTTTTATGATGGAGTAACTTTTCATCGTGTGATAAAAGATTTTATGATTCAAGGAGGAGACCCAACTGGAACCGGAAGAGGTGGAGCGAGCATTTATGGAGGTCCATTCGAAGATGAATTTTCTCCTTCATTAAAACATAATTCCCCAGGTATTCTTTCTATGGCAAATGCAGGACCAAATACTAATCTAAGTCAATTTTTTATTACTGTAGTTCCAACTCCATGGCTTGACTTAAAACATACAATTTTTGGAAAAGTAATTAATGGGATGGAAGTAGTAAAAGAAATTAATTCAGTACCAACAGATGAAAAAGATAGACCAATACAAAATGTAGTTATAGAGAAAATTACAATTGAAAAACGAAAATTCTGAAATAATGCAATCAGAATTTTTTACTTCTCGATGGGGCTTAATTTTATCAACACTTGGAATTGCTGTTGGCACTGGTAATATCTGGCGATTTTCAAGAATTGTAGCACAAAATGGAGGCGGCTCTTTCTTAATTCCATGGGTTATATTTTTATTGATTTGGTCTGTTCCTTTAATAATTTCTGAATTTGCTTTAGGTAAATTTACAAGGAAAGCACCTATTGGAGCTTTTGTAAAAACTGCGGGCAGTAAATTTGCATGGATGGGAGCTTTTGTTGCATTTGTTTCCACAGCAATTATGTTTTATTACTCTGTAGTTACTGGTTGGTGTATTAAATATTTATTTTCATCACTATCTGGAAATTTGTTTATTACATCAAATCATTTGCAATACTGGAATGAATTTTCTTCAGGATTGTGGCCAATTTATTTTCACTTCTTTGCAATGATTATTGGTTCAACAGTAATATATAAAGGAGTAGTAAAAGGAATAGAAAAAGTAAATAAAATACTTGTATCGATGCTTGTTGTTATTCTTTTAATTCTTTTTGTGCGTGCCATTACATTACCAAATGCTCTTGAAGGCATTAAATATTTTTTTACTCCTAAACTTGAATACTTAATTAATTACAAAGTTTGGCTAAATGCATTAACACAAAATGCATGGGATACAGGAGCGGGGTGGGGTTTGATTTTAACTTACGCAACTTATATGAAAAAGAAAGAAGATATTGCATTAAATGCTTCATTAATCGGATTTGGGAATAATTCTATTTCATTGCTTGCAGGGATTATTATTTTTTCTACAGTGTTCGCTTTGAGCTCAAATGATGCTCTTCAGCAAATATCATTATCCGGACCGGCAAATACAGGTTTAACTTTTATAGTTTTGCCCCAATTGTTTATGAAAATGTCAAATTCATTTACTGTTAATATTGCTTTTTCATCATTGTTTTTTCTAGCATTATCATTTGCAGCACTAACATCTTTAATATCTATGATAGAATTAGCAGTTAAGACATTAATCGATTTTGGTTTTCAACGAAAAACCGCCACTATTATTATTTGCTTTTTTGGCTTTATTCTGGGCATACCTTCTGCACTCAATATTAATTTTTTGATAAATCAAGATTGGGTTTGGGGTGTAGGATTAATTTTGAGTGGTGCTTTCATATCTTTTGCAGTTAATAAATATGGAACTGATAAGTTCAGAAAAGAAATTATAAATGCAACTGGGAATGACATAAATGTTGGCAGATGGTATTTTTGGATTATGAAATATATTGTTCCGATTTTAGCAATTTTATTGCTGTCCTGGTGGTTGATATCATCAACTTCATGGGATAAAGAATGGTGGAACCCATTTCATCGTGAAAATTTGGGAACAAGTTTATTTCAATGGTTAATGGTGATTATTATATTTTTAGTAGTTAATAAAAAGATTGCAAATAAAATTTCAGTAAAAATATGAATGAAATTATTTTCGGAATTTTTATAACAGGATTTATTTGGGGTGGGTTTATATATTTCATAATAAAAGCAATTAAGTTAGAAAAGAAAAAGTCAGATAATTATGGCAAAAAAAATATTACCATCAATTAATGAATTAATAAAAGAATTAAAGAAAAAGAATCTTTTGCCAGTTTATTTTATTTGTGGTGAAGATAATTACAATATTAATTATTCAGTGGAATTAATTATTAACTCAGCAAAACAATTTGTAAAATCTGATTTTGATATTGAAATAATCGATGCAGAGCGTGGACAAAATTTTTCTCAAATAATTGACATGGCGCTTGCTTTTCCTTTTGGCGGTGGTAAAAAAATAATTGTGGTAAAAAATTTTGATAAACTAAATGACAAAAAATTATTGAGCGATTATTTAGTATCTCCCGCAGAATTTACAATTCTAATTTTAGTACAAAATTCGAAAGTATCAGATTTATCAAAAGAACCTTTTGCATCCCTAATTGAAAAAGGATTTTTGTTTGAAATAAAAACTGAATCAGGTGACGAACTTGTTGATTGGCTTGAAAGAAAAGCAGAAGAATATAAAATAAAACTTACTCGTGAAAACATTTATAATATTCTGGAAATAGTTGGAGAAGATAAAAGTTTACTTGAGAGTCAGCTTCAAAAAATTTCAATTTATTTATTAGATAAAGAAAAAGTTACCTTCGAAGAGATTAAAAAATTAATTTCATCAACAAAACAATATTCTATTTTTGATTTGCAGGAAGCTATCGGCAGAGGTGATAAAGTTAAAGCAATTGAAGTCGCTTATAATTTATTAGATAGTGGACAGGAAATTATTGTTATTATCAATATGCTTGCAAAATTTGTTTTAACTGTTTCTCAAATTCTTGAAATGATAAAAACAAATGTTAACGATAATGAAGCAGCACGAAAACTTCAGTTGAGCTGGTATTATTATATAAATTGTAAAAAAGCAAATTTTCTATTTTCTGATTCACGATTATTAAATGCTTCTCGTGCATTATTTGAAGCTGATTTATCTGTAAAAACTACTGCTATTGACCCCAAAACAGTATTGATAACTCTAATTTCGAAAATGATGCAATAAAAATTATGGAGTTGAAAAATTTTTCTTTAATAACTAAAATTAAACACCTAATTTTGAAACAATCTTAATATTGGATAGGTATAATTGCCGCACAATCAAAATTTAACTGAATTAACGGATGAAGAACTAATTAAAAAGTTTCAAGAAACAAATGAACTTGAAGCTTATGAAATATTAGTTCGCCGTTATAAAGACCCTCTGATGAATTTCGTATATCGATTCGTCGGAGATAGAGATGTTTCTTCAGACATTGTTCAGGATACAATGATTAAGTTTTATCTCAATAAAGATTCATATCGCGAGTTTGCCAAGTTTTCAACCTGGATTTATACAATTGCTGGCAATCTTGCTAAAAATGAATTAAAAAGACGGCGAAGAAGAAGTATATTGTCCCTAAGTCCAACTGAAGATGAAAAACAAATACAGGTCGAAGATAAGTCGTTTGTTGCTCCTGACAGAGCTACTGACAGCAATATTAAGCACGACATTATACAGCGTGCACTAATGAAGATTAAACCAGTTTATAGAGAAATGGTAATTCTTAGAGACATTCAAGGTCTTTCTTATGAGGAAATTGCAGATATTACAAAAGTTTCTCTGGGTACTGTAAAATCAAGAATTAATCGTGGAAGAACTCAACTACAAAAGTTATTAAAAAATATTTATGACGAGTAAGCCTATGGGAATTAACAGCTACAATGATGATGAAATCAAATTTTCAAAATTAATAAGTGATTTAAAAGAACTCCCGAAAATTAAAACCGAAGAAAATTTTGAATACAATTTGATGATACGTATTCAAAATCAAAACTTCGGTAATTTGACGGAAGAGAAACCACAATTTGGCATTATTAAATTTGTTATCCCGTCTGCAATTGTTTCAATTATTATTCTGTTTGTATTGTTCTTGCCTGCAACAGAACAAAAAATTGATAATCCTTTAATGGTTGACCCTCCCAAAATTTCTGAGAACGACACAATAAATAGTTCTCAAGTTTTTTCTTCAAATGCAGAAACTATTATTAAACCTAAGAAAAAAATAAATAAAGAAAATGCTTTAGCAGAAAATCCACTTTCAGAAGCAAATCCCTCGGTAAATCCAAAGTTTAAATATCCTATAAACAGGAACAGGTCTGTTGCTTTGGATGAATATTTGTCTGGTCAAAATCCCAGTGAAAATAATTTACAGAGAGGAAATATTGTTAGAAGTGGCGATGAAGAATTTGATTTTGATGGGTTTTTACTGCCTCAACCACTGGATAAAAAATCACTTGAAAAGTATCGTAAAATGATTGATTCTATAAAAAAAGCAGAAGCTAAAAAAGATTCATTAAGAAGAATTAGATAAGTTTAATTTAATATCAAATTAAAATTTCATTTATTTGTTTTTTTGAGCGTTCGTGCTTAATTTTGTAACCGTAAATTTTAAGGAAAACTTGCGAAATGAAAAAAGGTATTCATCCAACTTATAGAAGATGCGAAGTAACATGTGTGTGTGGCAATTCTTTTGTTACACGTTCAACTGTAAGCAGTATTAAACTTGAAATCTGCTCTCAATGTCATCCATTTTTTACTGGTAAACAAAAAATTGTTGATTCAACTGGAAGAGTAGAAAAGTTTAAGAAAAAATATGGCTTGAAAGAAGCTTAATTATTTATTTAATGAAAATTTTGGGGGCTGTAAATTGACAGCCCCTTTATTATTTTAAACCTGCCTATTTTTAATAACTTATTAACATTCAGTTATGAGCCAATTAATTTCAACAGAATTATCAGGAATGAACTTGTATCAAGGAGTAAGAGGTTATGCTGTTAAAATCTTAAATCGTGTTGATAGAACCGATGCTTACCTTGATAAATTACTCGAAATTGAGTTGAAAAATTCTAATCTGAGTGGAATTGACAAAGCATTATTATTTGAAATAGTTCATGGCGTTATGAGATGGATGGGAAGACTTGACTGGATTCTTAATGGTTTTTATAAAGGACAATTTTCTAAATGTGTCCCAAATGTTAAAAATGCACTAAGAGTTGCTCTTTATCAAATATTATTTTTGGATAAAGTTCCAGATTATGCTGCTGTTAACGAAGCAGTAGAATTTGTTAAAAAACTTCAAGGACAAAAATATGCAGACCTTGCTAATGCAGTGTTAAGAAATATAATTCGAAATAAAGAATCAATTCGTTATCCAAATCCTGATGAAGATTTGGTTGCTTATTTAAGTGCATATTATTCTCATCCAACATGGATGGTTAAACGCTGGTTAAAACGTTTTGGAAGAGAAGCAACTGAAAAGCTCTTGATAGCTAACAATAGTAAACCAGTGATGACACTTAGAGTAAATAATCTTGTAACTAACAAGGAGGAATTAAAATCTCTGCTCGATTCTGTAGAATTAAAATACACTGAAAGCAAAATTCTTCCGGAATTTATTCGCCTTAATAATTTAACAAATATTACTGATTGGGAATATTTTCAAAAGGGATATTTTTCAATTCAGGATGAAAGCACAGGTTTACCTGTTAAATTACTTGATGTAAAACCAGAAATGAGAGTACTTGATTTATGTTCTGCTCCGGGTGGTAAAACAGCATTTATTGCAGATTTGATGAACAATCAGGGAGAAATTATTGCACTGGATAGATTTGACAGCCGATTAAGAATTCTTGAAAAGAATTTATCTCGTCTCAAAGTAACTAATGTTAAAACTATTCCTATTGATGCAATGGCATACAATGATGAAATTGGTTTTGACCGAGTTTTAATTGATGCTCCATGTTCTGGATTGGGTACTTTAACTAAAAAGCCAGACTTAAAGTGGAAAAAAGACTTGGGAGATATCAGAAAAATTGTTAATATTCAATACGATTTGTTGAAAAAAGGTGCTTCAATGTTGAAAGTAGGCGGAGCTTTGGTCTATAGTACATGCACAACAGAACCTGAAGAAAACTTTGAAGTAATAAAAAGATTTATCTCTGAGAATACGAATTTCAAACTCATTGATGCATCTGAAATGTTCTCGAAAGAACTTGTTGATGAAAATGGATGCATACAAACTTATCCCCATATTCATGGTGTAGATGGTTCGTTTGCAGCGAAATTAATTCGATTAATTTAATAGAGAAATATTATGGCTTCCGAAGCCTTAATTAAATTTGCAGAAGAACTTAAATTTATTCGTGTAGAAAAGGGAATTTCGCTACAACAAATTTCAAATCACACAAAAATTGATATTAAATTCCTTCAAAAAATTGAAGAGGGTGATTTTAATTTTTTACCGGAAATTTATGTAAAGGCATTCATTAAAGAATATGCACAAACATTAGAACTTGACCCGTATGATGTTATAAAAAAATTTGTTGAAGCAAAAAATAAAATTGCAGATTCACGCGTAATACAACAGGAAGAATCAAAAACTATAGCAGCAAAAAGAACAGGAGAAAAAACTCTTGAACCCGAATCAATTGAAAAAAAATATAAAAAAGAATTTGATGCAGAAGAATATTTTTCGCCAGAACTTGAATACTTAGAAAATAATCAGGAATCAAATTCAAAAAGAAAATATTTTTTATATGCAGGAATTGCAGTAATATTTTTAATTGCTGTTTATATTCTTTTTATTAAAGGAGACTCTAATATAATTGAAGAAAAGCCATACGAAGATGTATTGACAGACAGATATGAAATTGATTCATCAATTACAGAACAAAAATCACTGCAAAGGTCTGATAGTCTTAATTTATCTATAACTCCAGTAAAACTTGTTTGGTTAAAGGTATTATGCGATAATAAAGAAGTTTATAGACAAATGGCACCGGCTGAAAAGGTTCTTAATTTTAAAGCACAAAAAGAATTTTATGTAGTTGTTGGAAATGCTGGTCATGTTAAAATGAGTTTGAATAACAAACCAATAGCACAAATTGGTAATTTAGGTGAGATAAGGAATTATTACATTTCTGTTGATACAATAAGGTCATATTTAATTCCAGTTCCCAAAAAAGATGAAAAAGAATCCACAACAAAGAATTGAAGAATTAAGAAAATTAATTAAAGAGCACGATTATAATTACTATATTCTTGCTCAACCCACAATCAGTGACTACGAGTATGACCAGCTCGTAAATGAATTAATAAAGCTCGAAAAGGAAAATCCGCATCTCATTACACCTGATTCACCTACTCAGCGTGTCGGTTCAGATTTGACAAATGTTTTTAATCCTGTTACTCATCGTGTCCCGATGCTCAGTCTTTCAAATACTTATAGTGAAGAAGAAATGTATGACTTCGACAGAAGAGTAAAAGACGGGCTTCCAAAAAATGAAAAAGTTGAGTATGTGTGTGAACTTAAAATTGATGGAGTATCAGTAAGCTTAAGATACAAAAATGGACTGCTCGTTACAGCTGCTACAAGAGGTGATGGCACAACCGGCGAAGAAATAACGAACAATATCAAAACAATTCGGTCGGTTCCGCTTTCAATAAGAAAACCTGAATCAAAAAAATTGAATCTTGATGATATAGAAGTGCGAGGCGAAATTTATATGGAGATTGAAGCTTTTAAAAAAATAAATGAAGAACGAGAATTAAATGGAGAAAAAACTTTTGCAAATCCTCGCAATTTAACTGCAGGAACTATTAAACTTTTAGACCCACAGCTTGTAGCAAAGAGACCTCTGAAAATTTTTGTTTATTATTTATATTCTGAAACTGATGAATTAACAACTCACTATGAAAATTTAAAATTGCTGAGAGAAATGGGATTTCCTGTTAATCAAAATTATAAACTCTGTAAAGATATTGAGGAAGTAATGAAGTTTTGTAATGATTGGGAGGATAAAAGAGATACACTTCCTTATGAAATTGATGGTGTTGTAGTAAAAGTTAATTCATTAAAACAGCAGAAAATATTAGGAAATATTGCTAAATCACCACGATGGGCAGTTGCTTATAAATTCAAAGCAAAACAAGCAAAAACAAGATTAAATAAAATTGTATGGCAGGTTGGAAGAACAGGAACATTAACTCCAGTTGCAGAACTTGAACCAGTTTTTCTTGCTGGTTCTACAATAAGTCGTGCCACTCTTCATAACATAGATGAAATTAAAAGAAAAGATATAAGAGAAGGAGATGTAGTAATTATTGAAAAAGGCGGTGATGTTATTCCAAAAGTTGTTGCAGTAGATTTATCTCAAAGACCAAGAAATTCTCAAGAAGTCAAACTTCCATCGAAGTGTCCTGTATGTAATTCAAATTTATTCCGTCCAGAAAATGAAGTTGCTATTTACTGTGAGAATAATTTATGTCCGGCACAAATTAAAGGAAGGATAGAACACTTTGCATCTCGTGGTGCAATGGATATTACTGGATTAGGTGAAGCTTTGATTAATTTGTTTGTTGATTTGGGTTATCTTAAAGATTATTCGGATATTTATCATCTAAAAGAACATAAAGAAGAATTAATTCAGATTGAAAGACTTGGAGAAAAAAGTGTTGATAATCTTCTAACATCAATAGAAAAAAGTAAAGAAAAACCTTTTGATAAAGTTCTATTTGCACTTGGAATTAGATATGTAGGTGCTGGGGTTGCAAAAAAAATTGCAGACCATTTTAGGTCAATTGATGCATTAATGAATGCATCAGAAGAAGAGATTGAATCTATTCATGAAATTGGTCCTAGTATAAGCAAAAGCATCCGAAGATTTTTTAGCGATAACAATAATATTAAATTAATAGAAAGACTAAAGAAGGCTGGACTTAAATTTAAGAGCGAAGAAGTAAAAATTGCTTCAGATAAACTAAAAGGGAAATCATTTGTATTAACCGGAACACTTTCTTCAATGTCGCGCGAAGAAGCAAAAGAAAAAATTATATTACTTGGTGGTCATGTTCTTTCTGCTGTAAGTAAAAATACAGATTTCGTTGTTGTTGGTGAAAATCCGGGTTCAAAGTTTGATAATGCACAAAAACTTGGAATTCCAATACTTTCGGAAGAAGAGTTCTTAAAAATGATTGAGTAATATATGTTTGAAAAACTTAAGCAAAAATTGGCTCATTATTTATTGTCAAAAAAATATTTAAGAAATGGAAATCAGCAGATAGTTTTTAATAAAATTGTTACTAACTCTAATAATTTCTTTGTGATTTTGCCACAGGACGAAGTTGACTTAAATAATTCACTTGATTTGATAAAATATTTAATAATTCATAAAAAAAATGTTAATATTTTTTTGCAGGAACATAAGTTTAATTTTTTCCCTGCGAAGGATAAGGTTACTTTCACAACTTATAAATTAGAAGATATATCAAAGTTAAATCTACCATCAAAAAGTTTATGCAATAAATTAAGAGAAAAAACATTTGATGTAGTCATTGATTTGAATAGAAAAGAAAATACATTTTTTAGTGCTGTTGCAAATGTAGTTGATTCAAAAGTCAGGATTGGTTTCAAAAAAGATAACTCTGAAGCTTATTACAATTTATTGTATCGAGATTATAATAATGAATCAGAACTTGCATTTAGAAACTTTCTCAATTTCATAAGAATGTTTTAAGTAAATATTCTTTTTAATAATCAAATGAATTTGTAGATTGCAATTGTAAAATTTAATGGTGGCAAATATTATGAGTGATAATATTAATTATGAATTGAAGAAAATTGGGAATACAGCAATATTCAAGTTAAATGAAAAGAGGTTTGATGCCTCAATCGCAGGATTTGTTAAAGGTGAATTTACAATCTTATTACATACTGGAGATATTAATAAATTAATTATTGACTTATCAGAAGTAGAATACTGCGATAGTTCCGGATTGAGCGCAATTTTACTTGCATATCGAATTCTCCAAACAAACGAAGGTATGATTCGTTTGGCTAATCCTTCAAAAAATGTCAGAACTCTAATAGAAATTTCTCAGCTCGATAGAGTTCTGAAAATCTGTAATTCAGTTGACGAAGCTTTGAAAGATTTAGAAGAAGTATCAAATTAATTTGAACAATTCTTTTTTCTAATTTTTACAATGTGGTTTTTAATATGAAAAAGTAATTTTTTATTAATATTATTATGAAAGATACAAAGAAGTTTCTTAAAGAAATAAAACTTGTTGTATTTGACCTTGATGGTACTTTATTAAATGATAAAAATAAAATTAGTGCAACAACAATAGAACTTGTAAAAAAATTAAAAGAAAAAGGGGTAAAGTTTTCTATTGCCTCCGGAAGATTACTTTCCTCCTTTGTAGAACATATTAAACTACTTGATATTGACATTCCAATTATATCGCTGGATGGAGCATATGTTGCAAACCCAATTACAAATCAAATTTTGTTCGAATCTTTAATGAAGGAAAATCATGTTAAACGTGCATTAAATTTATCGGAAAAATATACTTTAAATGTTGCGTTATGCTGTCATGATGCAATTCATTATACTGAAAATAATTCTATTATAAAATCGTTTGTTGATAAGTATGGTGCAGATTTTAGATTAATAAAATCTTATCATGATTGTGTAGATAAAGTTCTTGAAATTATAATGGTTAGCGAGTTCTCAAATAAAATTAGAAAAGTACATTCTAAAATGATTTTCCCTTATACTTTTGGTGTTCAAACATCATATTATAAATCGAATAATCATGGTGGCATTTATTATTTAGAACTACGAAAAATGGGTTCGAATAAAGGGAAAGGTCTTAAAAAGCTTTGCAACTATTTGCAAATTAATTTAAAAGAGACAGCCGTTATTGGTGATTGGTATAATGATGTCCCTCTGTTCCACTCAAAAGCCTATAAAGTGGCGATGGCAAATGCTGTTCCAGAAATAAAAAAAATTGCTAATTTAATTACAAGCAAGGATAATAACGAAGAAGGAATAAATGAGTTTTTATACTTATTGCTGGAAACCAAATCATAAATGAAAAAAAATATTAAACATAACATTAAAGAAAGTCCACAAATAAAAGTTCTGATTGTTATTGTTACTATAATTTTAATAGTATTGATGTTTCCACAGGGAGAATCAATTGAATCAGAAGTTAATGTTGGTTCTATCTGGATAAAAGATGATTTAATTGCATCTACCACTTTTGAAGTATTGAAAGATCCCAAAGTATACGAAAAGGAAAAACAGGAAGCCGTAGCAAAAATTCTTCCTATCTTTTTGAGGGATAATAGTGTATCTGTAAGTTCTATTGATTCGATTAAAAAATTTAATAAATTGATTTTAGATTTAACAAAACATGCAGTAATTAAGGAAGATAAATCTAAAGAGGAAATATTTTTAAGTGATAACTCTTGGGGTACATTTCAAAAGCTCAGGAAATCACCCTTAAGTTTTAGCGGATTAAAATTAAAATCGCTGAATCAAATTTTACAAAATACAGTAATTTTACTTGATAGAATTTACCAGAGAGGATTGCTTAATTATAATTATAAAGAAATCAGCAGAGACAGCATTACAGTTCGAGAAGGACGATACGAACGAAATATTCCCAAAACTTATTATTTCGATAGAAACTCAGTTAACGATTTTATTAATACTTTTCTGGAAACAAATATTGGACTTAATAAAGAAGTCAATGAAGCCATTTTTGAATATGTATCTTATTTTTTAAAACCCAATATTATTTACAGCTATGATTTAACACAGGCAGCGATTGAAAATGCTAAAGAAAAAATCCCACGCAACATTGGAATTGTAAACGAAAATGAAAGAATTGTCGCAAAACATGATAGAATAACTCCCGAAATTAAACTCAAAATTGATTCATATAGAATAGCAAAGGGTGAAGAAATAAGCTTGATTGGTAAAATTGCTCAAGATTTAGGCAAGTTTGTTCATATTCTTATTGTGACTCTTCCATTTATACTTTATATATATCTTTTTAGAAAAAAAATTTATCAGGATAATGTAAAAGTTTTGCTTATAGCAATTATATTTTTATTTATTAGTTTTATTACATTTCTTATATATCAGATTAATGCTTCAATTCAATTAGAGCTGCTTGTTCTGGTTCCTGTAGTATCTATGTTGTTGACAATTATATTTGATTCAAGAGTTGGATTTTATGGTACAGTAACAGCTTCATTAATAGTTGCAGGATTAAGAGGCAACGATTATGTTTTTGCAGTGATGAATATCGTGGCAGGTGCTCTTGCTGCTTACACAGTTCGTGATATAAAAAACAGAACACAAATTTTCCGTTCATTCTTTTTTATTCTTATTGGTTATATTGTTAGCATTATAGCCTTTGGTCTGGAAAGATTTGATTCTTTCAACAAAATGATTTTTACATTCGCATTTGCAGCTTCAAATGCACTAATCAGTCCCGTTTTTACTTATGGATTAATAATTTTTATTGAAAGAATTTTTAAAATCACTACAGATTTAACTCTACTTGAGCTTACTGATTTTAATCATCCTTTATTAAAAGAACTTGCAAGAACTGCACCCGGAACTTTTAATCATTCAATGTTAATGGGGACAATGGTTGAATCTGCAGCAGAAGCTATTGGTGCTAATCCTATTCTTGCTCGTGTTGGAGCTTATTATCACGATATTGGAAAGACATTAAATCCAAGTAGTTTTATTGAGAATCAGATTAGCGAAGAAAATATACACGAAATAATTAAACCCGAAGAAAGTGTTGAGCTTATTCGTAATCATGTTGAAAAAGGAATTGAAATTGCAAAACAATATAATCTTCCGAAAGAAGTTATTGATTTTATACCAATGCATCATGGAACAATGGTAATTACATTTTTTTATGAGAAAGCAAAAGAAATGTATGGTGAAGAAAATGTAGATATTGATGAATATCGCTATCCAGGTCCAAAACCAAATACAAAGGAAACTGCCCTTGTTATGCTTGCTGATGCTTGTGAATCTACTGTTCGTTCGCTTACAAATGCAGAACCACAAAAGATCGAAAATGTGATTAATAACTTAATTAATGCAAGGATTGATGATGGGCAGCTTGATGATGCACCTATTACTTTCAAAGATATTACAAAAGTTAAAGAAGCTTTCCAGAATATTTTGATTGGTCAAAGACATAAAAGAATCAGATACCCCAATCAAGACGAACTTGAAGAGAAAAAAGAAGATGAAAATTAAATGATGGAAAAATTTCTGAAGGAATATCTTACAATTCTTCGCTTTGCAAAAAATCTTTCTGAAAATACAATTCATTCTTATGAAATAGATTTGAAAAAGTTTTTTACTTTTCTCGAAAGTAATAATGTAAACGACCTTAATGATGTTACATCAGAAATTATTTCCAGTTATTTTGATGAACAGCGTAAATTGGGAATTGATACTGCAACAGTAGCAAGATACATGTCATCCATAAAAGGATTCTGGAAATATCTTGATGATTCAAATTATATAGAGAAAAATCCTACAGAAAAGTTATATTCTGTAAAAAAATCAAGGAAACTGCCAGCAGTATTATCATTTGAAGAAATAGAAAAAATTCTTCAATCTGTAAATACTGATACTTATCTTGGAATTAGAGACAGAGCAATATTGGAACTCTTTTATTCATCTGGATTAAGAGTAACAGAATTAATTAATCTAAAAATTTCTGATTTATTTTTTGAAGATGAAGTAATTCGTGTATTTGGTAAGGGTTCAAAAGAAAGAATTATTCCTATTGGACAAAGTGCAATTTATTGGATAAATGAATATTTAAAATCATCAAGACCTCTGCTTGAGAAGAAAATGAAAAGTCAAAATTATGTTTTTTTGAATAAGAGAGGAACAAAACTTTCGCGAATGTGGATTTGGAAAATTTTTAACTTTTATGCAAATCAAGCTGGCATTAAAAAAGAAATTCATCCTCATACATTTCGTCATTCATTTGCAACTCATTTAATTGAAAGAGGAGCAGATTTAAGAGCTGTTCAGGAAATGCTTGGCCATGCAGATATTTCAACTACTCAAATTTATACTCACATTGACAGGGAATATATTAAACAGGTTCACCGTGATCATCATCCGCGTGGTTAATAAATTGAAAATACACATTAGAGATATTCTGATTTTTTCCCCATTATTGATTTTATTAAGCTGTAACGAAACAAAAATAAATGATGAACAAAATTTTTCTTATTCTATATGTCTGGCGGAATTTTCATCCTTAAGCGAAGCATATAATTATAAAGATAGACTGAATAAAAATTTATTGGATAGTATCACAATAAAAAGTTTATCTTCAAAGAAGTATCTGATACTTTATGGTAATTATAATAATTCATATAATGCTGGCATAAAAGCATATGAACTTTTTAATAATTATTCTATAAAAGATTATAAAATATTTTATAAAGATAATTTTGTTAACGACTTATTCGCTAATTTTTTATTTGTTGCAAATTATTCCGGAAGGCCATCACTCTATAATTTTAATTTAATTACTAAACAAACAAAACCTGTATGGAGTCGATGGGGACGAAAAGTTCTTGCCTTAAATCATTCTCAAGATAGAAGTAAAGTTTTTATTACAACTGCCTTAAGCTACAAAAAGGAAGGAGTTTTTCCTGTTATTAAAGATGTACGATTGTATTTGTATGATGCTCAAGAAAATAAAATTGATGAGATTTATTCTTTTGGTGATTGCATTCAATTATATACATACTGGGAAACTGAAGATACTTTCAAAGTTAATTTAACATTTTCAGATTCTATAAAATCAGAAATTATTATTCAAAATATTTTTTCATTTGATGCCCATGGACAACTTACCCAAATACAGAAAAGAGATTTTCAAATATTAAAAGATGGTTTTCCTAAACCTCCAGTATTAAAACCCGCTGTAATTTCTCCAAGAGGAAGATTTCAAATTAGAAATATTAAAGAAAATGGGAAAAGTTATATTTATCTTCGAGATGTAACTAAAAATTCTGAAATCCTTATTTATGAGTACGAAGGAATTTTGAAAAATATAATCTGGACTAATGATGAACGATTTTGTTTCTTAATTATAAAGTTAAATGAAGTAAATAGAAGTGAATTACTAATTATTGATGCAAATGAGATGCGCATTAGAAAAAATTATTATGGCCCTGAGAATATGAATTTATTAGTTCATGGAAACTTCCTATTTTTTGATGAACAAAATTATGGAATAAGACAAATAGCTGTATATAATTTAAATAAGGATTCTGTTTATCATCGAATCCAATTTTATGATGGATGCGGAATAAATAACTTGTGATGAATTTATGAAAACATATTTAAGAATTATAAGTTATATCAAACCATTCTGGAAGTATTTAATAGCTTCAATTGTATTTACAATCTTATCAGCTTTGCTCGATGGTGCATCAATTTATTTATCAATACCATTGCTTGATACTTTGTTTCAACAAAAAGGTGTTAGTTCTGGTAATTCTGTGCAGAATATTAATGTAATTCAAGATAAAGCGAGCAACTGGGTCTCTCAATTTATTAATGAAATAACATCAGGTTTCAAAGCATTTATTTTCAGCGGCTCTACTTCTGAAATATTATTCAAAATTTGTCTTTTAATTGTAATTGCATTTTTAGGCAAAAATCTTTTTGGATATCTACAGGCATATTTTCTTGCACATGTTGAACAGGGAATGATTCGCAATTTAAGAAATGAAGCATATCAACATCTGCATAAACTCCCAATGAGTTTTTTTAAAAACGAAAGAACTGGAAATTTAATTTCAAGAATAATGAACGATGTAAATGCTGTTAATTCGAGCGTATCAGCAGTCTTTCTGAATTTAATCAGGGAACCACTTAAAATAATAGTGTTTCTTGGTATTGCTATAGCTATTAGCTGGAAATTGACTTTGTTTTCTCTTGTTGTTCTTCCATTTTCTCTAATAATTATTAGTTATATTGGATTAATTTTGAGAAAGCAAAGTGGTTTACTGCAGGCAAAGATGGCAGATTTAACCAATCGACTTCATGAAACTATTACTGGTGTAAAAATTGTGAAAGCATTTGGAATGGAAGAATATGAAAACAAAAAATTTTTTAACGAAACACAAAACTTCTTTAAGCTTTCTCTTAAAATTACCCGTATAAGAAATATTGCAAGTCCAACTACAGAATTTTTAAGCGTAATTGTGGGTGTTGTAATTATTTACTTTGGGGCACAGCTTGTGTTAGTTGAAAAGTCAATTACAGCAAGTCAATTCATTGGATTTTTATTCGCAATATTTCAATTAATGCCGCCAATAAAAGAACTCAGCAGTGTGAATAATCGCATTCAGGAATCAAGTGCTGCTGCAGATAGAATTTTTGAGATACTTGATACAGAACCAAATATAAAAAATGTGACAAATCCAATATCAATTAATGATTTTAATAACTCAATCGAGTTTGAGAATGTTTATTTCAAATATGATGATTCAGAAGATTATGTTTTAGAGGATATAACATTTAAAGCTGAAAAGGGAAAAGTAATTGCACTTGTTGGAAGCAGTGGTTCAGGTAAAACTACTCTTGTAGATTTAATTCCCAGATTCTATGACCCAACAAAAGGAAAAATTTTACTTGATGGAATTGATATCAAAAATATTCGAATAGAAGATTTAAGAAAATTAATGGGAATTGTAACTCAAGAAACAGTTTTGTTTAATGAATCAGTTAGAAATAATATAGCTTATGGATTAACAGATTGTTCAGAAGAAAAAATAATTGAAGCTGCAAAAGCAGCAAATGCTCATAGTTTTATCATGGAGCTCCCACAAAAATATGATACAATAATTGGAGAAAAAGGAACAAAACTTTCTGGTGGTCAACGTCAAAGAATTGCAATTGCGCGTGCTATACTTAAAAATCCTCCAATAATGATTCTTGATGAAGCAACTTCTGCTCTTGATAACGAATCAGAAGTTCTCGTTCAGGAAGCAATTGAAAGGCTTATGCAGGATAGAACTGTTTTTGTTATTGCTCATAGACTGAGTACTATCAGAAATGCAGATAGAATTCTGGTAATTGAAAGAGGGAAAATTGTTCAGGATGGAAAACATCAAGATTTAATTTATGAAGAGGATGGTATTTATAAGAAATTATACGAACTTCAATTTAGAGATATTAATTAATTTTATAAATAATACAGAATTTAACAGTGAAATTATCATCAATAATTATTGCAAGAGACGAAGAAAAAAACATTAAAAGATGTATTGAAAGTCAACAAGATGTTATTGATGAAATTATCATTTTAATTGATTCTCGCACTAAAGATCAAACATTACAAATTGCATCATCATATCCATCTGTAAAATGTGAAATTGTTGAATGGAAAGGATTCGGACAAACAAAAAATTATGCTCTTACAAAAACAAAAAACGACTGGGTTTTGTGGATTGACGCTGATGAAGAGCTAACAAAAGAACTTGCTCATGAATTAATCGCATTTAAGAATTCCAATCCTGCATATAATTCATATTTTGTTCCACGGCGTGCTTACTTTTTAGGAAAATGGATTAAACATTGCGGCTGGTATCCTGATTATGTTTTAAGATTATTCAACAAAAATTTTGCACATTTTAATAATAAAGCTGTACATGAAAATTTAATTGTTAAAGGTAAATCAGGTTATTTCAAATATCCATTGAATCATTACACAGACCCTTCAATTGAACATTATTTGAAAAAATTGAATATCTACACATCGCTGGCAGCAGAAGAAATTATTTCGAACAATAAGAAAGTAACATTAATTGATATCTTGATAAGACCTGTTTTTCTTTTTTTCAAAATGTATATTTTAAAACTTGGTTTTTTAGATGGATTACATGGTTTGATATTATCAATTTTCTCTTCTTTTTATGTGTTTACAAAATATTGTAAAGCATGGGAAATTAAAAAATAAACAAATGGTAAAGAAATGATACTGGGAATAATTCCGAATGTTACAAAATCAGAAATATTGAAGGTTGTAGATACAATAGTTGAGGAACTTCAAGAAAACAATCTAAATTTTTTAATATGTGATTCATTATTAAAAAAGAAAAATGAATTCACCCAGAGATTGAAAGAATGTAAATATGTTTCGCTAAATGAATTAATAAATGTATCTGATATGGTTATTTCAATTGGCGGCGATGGAACAATGTTAAATTCAGCTTATGAAATTAGAAATTCAGGTAAACCAATTATTGGTGTTAATCTCGGTAAGCTGGGTTTTCTTGCAGAATTTGATGTAAATAGTTTTAAAGAATTTATTCCAGATTTAATATCAAATAATTACACTGTTGAAGAAAGAATAGCATTAAAAGGTACTATCGATAAAAAAGAAGAACTTTTTGCAGTAAATGATATTGTTATTGATAAAGGGTCGTGGCCCAAAATGATTGAATTATCAATTGATATTGATGACGAATATGTATCCACTTTTTCTGCAGATGGAATAATAATTGCAACACCAACAGGTTCTACCGGATATTCTCTTTCTACAGGAGGACCTATAATAACTCCAGGTTCTAATGTGATAACATTAAGTCCAATTGCACCTCATACTTTAACAATGAGACCTCTTGTAATTTCAAGTGAACAAAAAATTACTATTAGAGCACAGTCATTATATGGAAAAGTTCACATAAGCTGTGATGGGCAGCGTTCAGATATTTATGAATCTCCAGCTGAAGTTATAATAGAAAAGAGTAAAACCAACATTCAGCTTATTCATTCAAAAAGGAAAAATTATTTTGAAATATTAAGAAATAAATTATTCTGGGGGTTAGATGTTCGCAAATTCAATAATAAATAGTTATTTCAGATTAGTCATAATGATATTACTTTTTAGTTTAGAGATAATTTATGCTCAAGAAAAATGTAATTTATTAATTGATGAAAAAACCGGTAATCCAATGTTGATTGGTCTGGTTGATAAGAAAATATTTACAGATACAATTGAATATAAACCATTTTCAAAATGGTTTAATAATGAATATGATGATTATAAAATTGATAGTATAATTGTTGATTCATTAAGAAATATAAGTGTTCAAGATATTACAATAGATGTTATTATGGGGACATGGTGCAGCGATAGCAGAAGAGAGATACCGAGACTAATGAAAATACTGGACTTATTAAAATTTACTGAAAAAAATTTAAGATTAATTTGTGTAGACAGGAATAAAAGCGCGGGTGAGATTGACATAGCGAATTATAATATTAAACTTATTCCTACAATTATAATAAAAAAGAAAGGAAAAGAAATAGGAAGAATAGTAGAAACACCTGTTGTTTCTCTTGAAAAAGATCTATTAAATATTTTAACTCAAAATTGAAGCAACAGTAAAAGTCTCTAAAGTAACTTTTGAATATTTCTATATTCCTCTTAAAGTATTAATAAGCAGCCTTTTAATTCTCACTTGTCTCTAATTGTGGAATTTCAACAGTAGTTATGTTTTTATAGTTTTTAGGTTTCTTTGTGTTGCCATTTTTCTTATTAGAAATTTCAATAGGGATTTGTGATTCCTCTTTTAATTCTGTTTTTTCGTGCTTGGCTTCACGGTAAATGAAAATTTCATTTTTATAATTTCTCATCACAATTTTATCTTCATCTCTATGTAAAATATACTGAGGTAATACAGGAATCTTTCCGCCACCACCAGGGGCATCAATCACAAAGTGTGGAATTGCTAATCCACTTATATTTCCACGAAGTTTGTACATTATTTCTAATCCTTTATCAAGTGTTGTACGAAAATGATTAGCTCCTCTTGTTTCATCTGCCATAAATAAATAATATGGCCTGACTCGTATCTTTAGAAGTTTTAAAAATAATTCTTTTAGAACTTCAGCATCATCATTTACACCTTTCATTAATACTGCCTGGTTATTTACTGGAATTCCTGCATCTACAAGCATTTCACATGCTTTTGTGCTTTCTGGTGTGATTTCCCATGGATGATTAAAGTGTGTGTTAACATAAATTGGATGATATTTTTTTAGCATTTCTACAAGTTTTGAAGTTATTCTATGAGGTAAAACACATGGCATGCGTGTCCCAATTCTAATAATTTCTATATGAGGGATTTGTCTCAGTCGTTTTAAGATTTTTTCGAGCATTGTATCTGTGAGCATCAATGGGTCACCACCGGACATAATAACATCTCTTATCTCTGTATGTTCTTCAAGGTACTTAAATGCTGATTCAAGTTGTTTCATGGATATTTTTTCAGAGTTGCCTACTTTTCTTTTCCTAGTGCAGAATCGGCAATACATTCCGCATTGACTTGTTGTTAAAAATAATGCTCTATCAGGATAACGATGAGTAATATTAGGTACAGGGCTCATTGCATCTTCTTGCAGCGGGTCTTCATAACCGGAGATATCTTCCAGTTCTTTTACATCTGGAACGCATTGCAGCCAGATTGGATCTCCTGGATATCTTATTAAGCTTAGATAATATGGATTAATCCTTGCCTGGAAGAATCCATCAAGTTCTTCGGCTACTTTTCTGTCTAAGTTGAACTTTTTAACAAGCTGGTCGACCGAGTGAATGCTGTCCCTTATCATTTGCTGCCAGAGTTCCATAATAATTGCCCTTTAATTTATTTTAAGTATTTTCCAAATATTATGAGGTTATCATTTATTGTATAAAAATCTTTTATTTCTGCCAGTACTGAATAATTATTTCTTAAATAAAAATTTCTTGTTGCGTTATAACTCTCTTTTGATGAAGTCTCTGCTAAAATCCATCTTCCTTTTCTTTCTTTTACAAATTCTTCTGCATGAATCAATAATTGTTTCCCTATTCCTTTATTTTGCTTTTTAGGATCTACAACAATCCAATATAAATCATATACCCCGTCTGTAAGAGTTCTTTTGCCAATACAATAATATCCATCAACTTCATTTTCATTTACGTATACATAGATATTATAGTATTCGTGTTCAGGTTTTGAAAGAGCTTCATCAATTAATTCCACTGCAACTTTTTTTTCTTCTTCGTTAAAATTTTCTGTGCAATTAATTATTTCAATCAATTTATCTCGATCATTATATTGCAGCTTGCGTATCATAATTTTGTCTTTGTAGTGCTAACTCTGTAATTTTATATAAAACTTCTTCATAACTAATTTTAGCTGCAGCGGCCGACCTAATAAATCCAGCATCAGGCGAAATATCAGGATTTGGATTGACTTCAATTACATAAGGAATATTTTCTTTGCTTAATCTGATATCGACTCTGGCATAATCTCTGCATTCTAAAGCATCAAATGCCTTCAATGCAATTTTCTCGATTCTTAATTTTAATTTTTCCTCTAGTTCTGCAGGGCATTTAGGAACTGTATTTTTATAATAAGTGCTTTCAGGCGACCATTTAGCTTCATATGTAATTATCTTTGGTAAATTTTCTGGAAGTCCATCAAAACAAATTTCTGAAATCGGGAGAACTTGATTCCCAAGTATTGCTACATTTAATTCTCTACCCTCGATGTATTCTTCTATTAATACTTCCTGATTATAATTTTCAAAAAGATATTCAAGTTGACCTTTTAGTTCTTTGGAATTATTTATAACTGAGTACTCAGATATTCCGATACTTGCATCTTCACGGACAAGTTTTGTTATAACTGGAAATCTTAATTTTAATTCTGATGATTTTGGGAACTGATTAACTTCAGCAATAAAATATCGAGGTGTTTTAATTCCATGTGATTTTAGTATTTGTTTTGTTCGAACTTTATTCAAACAATTTCCAAGAGTTATCGAGTTGTTTCCTGTAAATGGAATACCAAGCAAATCATATAAACCTGCAACATAACTTTCGAGATTCGAGTTGCCCTCAACGGATTCTACAAAATTAATAATCACATCAGGGGAGTAGTATAAAATTTTTTTGATGAACGACTTAATATCACTGTTTACTGCAAGAGTATTAACTTCCAGAAATTTTTTGCTGAGTATTTTCTTAATGTCAGAAATCTGATTTAGGAAATCTCTTTCAGATAAATCAATACTGTCATCTTTGCTGTTTGTTTTTTTGCCTAAATAATTTTTATAGTAACGAACTGGTTCATTATAACAAATCAATATTTTCCTTTCAAAGTTCATACTAAATTGTATCTTTTAACTGCTGTGAATAAAACTTTGTTAATCATTTCTTCATAAGAAAGTCCAGCTGCACGTGCAGCTTTTGGAAAACATGAATTATCATCCGGGTCTGGAAGTATACCCGGCAACGGATTAATTTCAAGTATGCTTGGTACTCCATCTCTGTCAAGTCTGATATCAATTCTGCTCCAGTCCCTGCATCTTAATATTTTATAAGATTTTAGTGCAACATCTTTTATTTTCTTTTCAAGATTTTTATCGATTTCAGCAGGACAAGAAAAAATTCTCAGAGGATTATCACGAGTATCTACAATCCATTTTGCTTCGTATGAATAAATTGGCATCAAACCTTCAGGTAATTCATCAAAATTAATTTCAACAATTGGAAGAACTTCTATGTCCGAATTATTTCCAATTATAGCAACTGTAAATTCTCTTCCCGGCAAATATTCTTCAATTAAAAATGGTTGTTTATAAATTTCCAAATTATATTCCAATCTTTCTTTTAATTCTTGAATGCTATTAACAAAAGAAGAATTGAATATGCCTTTGCTCGAACCTTCTCCAACTGGTTTTACAATAACAGGGAAATTGAGGTTAAAGTTTCTTAAATCACTTAATGTTTCTACATATAGAAATTTTGCTGTAGGAATTTTATGATATGAAAGAATTTCTTTCGTTCGTGCTTTATCTAAACAAGTTGCAAGTGTTAATGGATCTGAACCTGTATAAGGGATTTGAAGCATATCTAACATTGCTGGTATTTGTGCTTCTCTGCTTATTCCATTAGCACCTTCAGCAATATTAAAAACTATATCAGGTTTATGTTTCCTAAATTTTTCATAAGCATCTTCATTTGCTTCTATCATAATAACATCATTAAACAATTCAAGCGCATCTTTAACTGCATTAATTGTTTCAAGTGTATCCCACTCAGCATATTTATCAAATAAAATTTCGTTTGTATTCTTTTGAAGAGAGAGAAATTTGCCTTCGAAAGAATTTTCTTCTTCCGGTTTTAAATTGTATGTAAGTGCTACTCTGAGTTTCCTATTTAGTAAAAAAGAACTAATACAAAATCCTTCTAATTGTTTGTTACCAATATACTCATTTAAAATTTTTTTTCAAGAAGTTTGTTACAAAAAAATTTTTTTGTGATAAAAAATTTTTTACGAAGTGTTATGCAATTTGAGAAAGAAAAAGATTGTGTTGATAATTTTCTTTTAAAACTTTTTTGATTATAAAATTTTTTTCGGTAGATAAATGTGGGTCGTTATTAATTATAGTGAATGCTGTTTCTTTTGCATCATAAAGTATTTCTGAATCTTCAATGATATCAGAATATTTTAATTCTGGTAATCCACTTTGTTTTGTCCCGAAAATATCTCCAGGCCCTCTAAGCTTTAAATCAATTTCCGATAACTCAAATCCATTATTTAATTTCACCATTGAATTTAATCTTATAATAGTTTTATTCTTTTCTATTTGAGCAGGTGATAAATAATCGAAGTTAAATTCTAATTGATTTGTGTGAACGGCAAATTCATCTTTTGTAATTAAAATGCAATAAGCTTGTTTATCACTTCTTCCAACTCTTCCACGAAGTTGATGTAACTGTGATAATCCAAATCGAAAAGCATCATTAATTACAATTATATTGGCATCAGGTATATCAATTCCAACTTCTATGACTGTTGTTGATACTAACACATCATATTTTTTAGCAGCAAAATCAAGCATCACTTTTTCTTTTTCCTGCCATTTCATTCTGCCATGAATAAGTCCAATTTTTAAATCTTTCAAATAATTTTCTTTCAAACTGTTGTAATATGATTCAGCAGCTTTAAGCTCAGATTTTTCAGATTCTTCAATTAGCGGATAAACAAGATAAGTTTGATATCCTTCCTTGACTTTATCTCTAATAAATTTATAAACATCTGGTAATTTACTTTCACCACGAAGCACAGTTTTAATAGGTTTTCTGTTGGCAGGCATTTCATCAATTATTGAAATATCAAGGTCTCCATATAATGTTAATGATAATGTGCGTGGTATTGGAGTTGCAGTCATAATTAATACATCGGGATTGAACCCTTTTTTAATTAATTCTGACCTTTGCATAACACCGAATCGATGCTGTTCATCAATAACAATAAGACCGACTTTATGGAAATCAACATTCTCTTCAATTAGAGCGTGAGTGCCAATTATTATTTGTGCTGTTCCATTTTTAATTTCATCAAGAATTTTTTCCCGTTCTGATTTTTTCTGACCACCAATCAATAAGTTTACTTTGATATTCATACATTCTAATAATTTTGAAATATTTTTATAATGCTGGTCGGCTAATATTTCTGTTGGCGCCATGAGGATAGCTTGACAACCATTAGTTATAACTATTAACATTGCAATTAGAGCCACAATTGTTTTTCCGCTACCTACATCTCCCTGAAGTAATCGGTTCATAGGTTTATCACTTTCAAGGTCTTTTCTTATTTCATGTAAAACTTTTAGTTGAGCTTTTGTTAACTGGAAAGGAAGAGAATCTAAAAATTTTTTTATTGGTTCGGGTTTAACTTTGATAAAAAAATTTTTTCTTTTACTGCCAATTAATTTTTTTCTTAGTGCAACAAGACATTCGAAATAAAAAAGTTCCTCAAATTTTAAACGCTTTTTAGCTTCTATGAGTGATTTGTTGTCAATCGGGAAGTGCATGTTTTTTACAGCTTTGTTGATAGGAAGGATATTTTTCTCATCAAGTAAATATTGTGGGAGAGTTTCTTCAATATAGTCAGAATATTTTTCTACTGCTTGATGAATAATCTTTCTTAAACTAAAATCGCCAAGGTTGCTATCTCGTAATTCTTTTGGTACTCTATAAAATGGAATAATTTTTCCAGTATGTAAAAAATCAGTTGATTCATTTTTTGATATTCTATCGAAATCAGGGTGAACGAATTGAAGATGACCATACTTAGTAAGAACTGGTTTTGCTGAAATAGCAAAAAAATCACCTTCGTTAAAAACATCAATAAAATATTTTATCCCTTGAAACCATACACATTCAAATATTCCTGTAGAATCTTTCATTCTTACTTTGAAAATACTTTTTTTCCCGTAATGAATTGTTTCTTTGTCAATTACCTCACCTAAAATTGTTACTTCACCTTGATAACCATCTCGGATATATTGAATTACTTTTATGGAATTTAAAATTGTTGAACGGTCAAGATACTTTGAAGGAAAGTAAAATAATAAATCGCGGATAGTATTAATTCCAATTTTAGAAAATGCTTCAGCTCTTTTCGGGCCAACAGATTTTAAATACTGAACAGATATTGAAAGATTTTCTGACATGTGATGAAATTTTTTAAGAAAATATAATAAATTAAAATAGAATTATATAATAATGGGGGAGTAAGTAAAATAGGAATTAATTACTCGTCTTCTGCTTTCATATCACGTGTCATTAATTCGTAAGTTGCTTTAATAGGGTCAAGATCTTCAAAAAGGATTTTGTAGACAGCAGTGCATATAGGTGTTTCAATATTATGTTTTATTGACAGTTGATAAACAGAACGGCTTGTTTCAACTCCCTCTGCTACCATCTGCATTGATTTTAAAACATCTTTTAATTTTTTTCCCATTCCAATTTGTTCGCCAACATATCTGTTTCTGCTGTGTTTACTCATACATGTTACAATCAGGTCTCCCATTCCTGAAAGACCTGAAAATGTTTCTGGACGTGCACCCAGAGCAATTCCAAGTCTGGAAATTTCAGCTATTCCTCGAGTCATTATTGCAGCTTTTGTGTTATCTCCAAATTTTGCTCCATCAACTATTCCTGCCCCGATAGCAATTACATTTTTTAATGCACCACCATATTCAACTCCAAGAATATCTATAGATGAATAAACTCTGAAGTATGAAGTTATAAAAGTAGATTGAATTTGTTTTGCTGTGTCTCCATTTGAAGATGCTGCTACAACTGCTGTAGGAATTTTTCTGCTAACTTCTTCAGCGTGACTTGGACCCGAAAGAACACCAATTTGTGATGGTGATATTTTTTTTAATTCATCAAGTATAATTTGAGATACAGTTTTAAGTGAATCTTTTTCAATTCCTTTTGCAACATTAACAAATGTTGTATTTCTAAAATTAAAATCCTTCATTTGAGCTAAAACGCTACGGATAAATTGAGTTGGAATAGCAAGAACAATAAAATGCTTATTGTCGCAGCTTTCTTCGAGTGAATGTGTAATTTTAATATCTTCTGGAATTTTTATCCCCGGCAAATAAATTTTATTTTCTCTTGTTTTGTCGAGCACTTTTGCATAATGGCGTTTATATTCCCATAAGGTAACATCGTGGCCATTGTAAAATAGCAATATTGCCAGGGTTGTACCCCAGCCACCTGCACCTAAAACCGAAATTCTCATTACTTAATTATTAGTTTTTGATTTGTCCGATTTTGAAAATGAAATTTGGTGCTCGCTTCCTTTAAGCAGGCGGTCAATATTTTTTCGATGTGTGTAAATTACCAATAATGATAATGCAATTATGAATGGTAAAATTGTATTGTAGCCTGGTATATGGACACCAAATATATTTTCTCTGACAATTAATATAATTGGTACTGATACAGCGGCAGTAAGAGAACCAAGCGAAACATAACGAGATAAGTAAACTACAACTAAAAAGATTCCCAATGCTAAAAGCATATCAACTGTAATTATTGTAATTAGAAATCCGAGAGCAGTTGCAATTCCTTTTCCACCTTTGAAGCCAGCAAATACTGTCCATATGTGACCAATTACAGCGGCTACACCACAAAATATCTGAATGAGTGTAAAATCATCAAATGGGGTAACATTGTTAAATGGGATGTTATCAAGATACATCCTTGCAATAATTATAACTGCAACAGCACCTTTGAATGCATCAAGAATGATTGTAAGTAGACCCCATTTCCATCCAAGCACCCTAAATACATTTGTACCACCGGCATTTTTGCTGCCGTAATTTCTTATATCAATTCCTTTTACAAGTCTGCTTATAATTATGCTTGTTGGAATAGAACCAACTAAATATGAAAGAATTATAACAAATACTAAGTTTAACATATCACCAAAAAATTTTGTGTTGAAAAATTAGATAAAAACTAATTGATAAACAATTCAAATGTTAATAACGTTCATTGCTTTGTGATATTAAAGAAAAAAGTTTTAAGTCATCTTTTGTTGTAATTTTAAAATTAAATGCAGAACCTTCAACAATTTTAACTTTGTAACCTGCATTTTTTAGTATCATAGATTCATCTGTTCCAATGAATTTATCTTTTTCTGCTTTTTTCATAGATTCATAAAAAATTTTATACTGGAAAACTTGTGGAGTTTGAACATAATAAATTTCTTTTCTATCGATGTAATCTTCTACGAATTCATTACCTTTAACCAGTGTATCTTTTGCTTTGATAGCTACAATTGAACTCCCATATTGGGTTGCTGTTTTAATTGCATTTTCTAAAACAGAAAGTGGCAGTAATGGTCTTACTGCATCATGAACTATAATTAAATCATCATCATTTGCAATTATAGATTTTACAGCATTAAATACAGAAAATTGTCTTTCCCTTCCTCCTTCAACTATTTTAGTAATTTTTGTAAAAGAATATCTTAATTTAATATGATTTAATAGTTCAAAGTAATCTTTCTGTGAAGCTATAATTATTTCATCTACCAGATTACATTTTTGAAATACATCAATAGTATAAGCGATTATTTCTTTATCATTAATAGATAAAAATTGTTTTGGAATTTCAGAATTAATTCTTAATCCTTTTCCACCAGCAGGTATAATTGCGAAAGTTTTCATGTTATTTTTTTGTTTACTTTAAAAGAAAAAACCCCAAATTCTAAACTACTATGTTTAAAATTTGGGGTTAAGAAAAATTAAAGAATTAACATAGCATCTCCGTAGCTTAAGAATCGATATCCTTCTTTAATAGCTTTTTTATATGCTTTCATAACAAAATCGTAACCAGCAAATGCTGCAACAAGCATTAGTAAAGTTGATTCTGGTGCATGAAAATTTGTAATAAGTTTTTTTGTTATCTTAAAATCATAAGGTGGAAAGATAAATTTGTCTGTCCAACCAGCATTGGGTTTTGAGAATCCATCTGCTGTTACGCTGCTTTCTAATGCACGACATGTGCTTGTTCCAACCACAAAAACATTTTTCTTTTCCCGTAATGCTGTGTTAATTACATTAGCGGTTTCTTCTGGTATTTCGTAGTATTCAGAATCCATTCGATGTTTGGTTAAATCTTCTACTTCAACTGGTCTGAATGTACCAAGACCAATATGAAGAATTACAGGGACAAATTTAATTCCTTTCTTTTCAATTTTTTTAACGAGTTGAGGAGTAAAATGTAACCCAGCAGTTGGTGCAGCAACAGAGCCATCAACCTCAGCAAAAATTGTTTGATAATTTTCCCTGTCTTCTTCAGTAGGCTCACGTTTAATGTATGGAGGAAGGGGAGTGGTTCCAATTTTTTCAATTGCTTTGTAAATATCACCTGCATCTTCATTAAAACGAACTGTTCTACCGCGCGATGTTGTATTATCTATTACTTCACACCAGAGATTATCATTAAAATAGATTCGATTCCCAATTCTTACTTTTCTTGCTGGGTCTACAATTACATCCCATATATTTTCTTCTTTATTTAATTCTCTGAGAACAAACACTTCAATTTTAGCATTAGTTCTTTCTTTTTTACCAATTAATCTTGCTTGCATTACTTTTGTTTTGTTGACAACAACCACATCTCCTTTTTCCATGTAGTCGATTATGTCAGAGAATATCTTATTCTCTATCTCTCCTGTAGCTCTGTTTAATACCATTAATTTAGCTTTATCGCGCGGAGAAACAGGAAACTTAGCTATTGCAGTTTTGGGCAAGTTGTATTTAAAATCCGATAGCTTCATTTACTCTCCTCTTTACTCCTTAGTCATTTTGTTTATTAAATATATGCGGCGCAGAATTTAATTCTGCGCGCACTGTAATTAATTATTTCTTTTTTGATTTTGTTGATTTCTTAACAGCCTTTTTAGAAGACTTTGCAGCAATCATTTCTTTTGCAACTGCTTGAGCTGCTGCTAAACGAGCAATTGGTACTCTAAATGGCGAGCAACTTACATAATCCAGGCCAATTCTATGACAGAACTCAACAGATTTTGCTTCGCCACCGTGTTCACCGCAAATACCAATTTTCAAATCAGGGCGTGTTGCTCTTCCACCTTCAACTGCAATTTTCATTAATGTACCAATTCCTTCCTGATCAATTGATTGGAATGGATCTTCAGGAAGAATTTTCTTTTCAAGATAATCTGGTAAGAACCCACCAATATCATCTCGGGAAAATCCAAATCCCATTTGTGTTAAATCGTTAGTTCCAAAAGAGAAGAATTGAGCATATTCAGCAATTTTATTTGCAGTTAAAGCTGCTCTCGGAATTTCAATCATTGTTCCAGTTAAATGTGGAATTTTCTTTAATCCAAATTTTTCAGATACTTCAGTATGAACTTTGTTAATAATATCATATTGATGTTTAAGTTCTTTAACATCACAAACAACTGGAATCATAATTTCTGGGAAAGGCTTCTTACCTTCTTTAATTAATTCAGCAGCTGCTTCAAAGATTGCTCTAACCTGCATTTCTGTAATTTCAGGATATGTAATTCCAAGACGAACACCACGATGTCCCATCATTGGATTATTTTCGTGTAATGAATCTGCGCGTGCGTTTAATTCGTCAAGTGTGATTCCAAGACTTTCAGCTAATTTAGCTCTTTCATCCTGACGATTTGGAACGAATTCATGTAATGGTGGGTCGAGAGTTCTTATTGTAACACCAAATCCGTCCATTGCTTCGAGTGTTCCTTTGATATCACTTTTTACAAATGGGAATAATTCGTCGAGTGCTTTTCTTCTTTCTTCTTCTGTTTTGGATACAATCATTTTACGAAGAATGAATAATGGTTGCTCAGAATTTTTGCCGTAGAACATATGTTCGGTTCTGAACAATCCAATTCCTTCGGCACCGAAAGCTCTTGCTTTAGCTGCATCTTCTGGTGTATCCGCATTTGTTCTTACTTTTAATTTTCTTATCTGGTCACATAATTTCATAAATGCTTGAAAATCTGGATTTTCTTCTGCAGCTTTTACCATCGGAAGTTCGCCGAGGTAAACAACACCTTTTGAACCGTTAAGAGTAAGCCAATCACCTTCTTTAACAGTATGTTCTCCAACTGTAAAATATTTTTCTTGATAGTTAATTTTAATTGAGCCTGCACCAACTATACAACATTTACCCCAACCGCGTGCGACAAGCGCAGCGTGTGAAGTCATTCCACCGCGGGCAGTTAAAATTGCCTGTGCAGCTCGCATTCCTTCAATATCTTCTGGATTTGTTTCTTCTCTTACAAGAATTACCTTTTTACCTTGTTTAGTCCATTCAACTGCATCAGTAGCAGAGAATACAACCTGACCACTTGCACCACCAGGTCCAGCTGGCAATCCTTTAGCGATTGCAGTAGCATTTAGTTCTGCTTTTGGATCAATTATTGGATGAAGAAGTTCATCTAATTGTGATGGATTAACCCTTAAAATAGCTTCTTCCTTAGTTATTAATTTCTCTTTGTACATGTCAAGTGCTATTTTAACTGCAGCAGGACCATTTCTCTTACCAACACGGCATTGAAGCATATACAGCTTACCTTCTTGAATTGTGAACTCAATATCAAGCATATCACGATAATGTTTTTCAAGAATTTTCTGAATTCTATTGAGTTCTTTATATGTTTCAGGCATTGCTTTTTCGAGTGAAGGTAGATGTGCATTATGCTCAGATTTACCAACTTCATTAATTGGATTTGGGGTTCTTATACCAGCAACAACATCTTCGCCTTGTGCATTTGGTAACCATTCGCCATAAAAATATTTTTCACCTGTTGCAGGATTACGGGTAAATGCAACTCCTGTTGCTGATGTATCGCCCATATTTCCAAATACCATTGATTGAACATTTACTGCGGTTCCCCAGTCATCTGGAATTCCTTCAAATCTTCTGTATGCAACAGCTCTTTTCCCCATCCAGCTCTGGAATACTGCTCCAATTGCACCCCATAACTGTTCCATTGGATCTTCGGGGAATGGTTTGCCAAGAACTTCAAGAACTTTTGCTTTATAAATTTCTACTAATTCTTTTAAGTCATCAGCAGTTAATTCAGTATCATTCTTGTATCCTTTAGCTTCTTTCATTTTATGAAGTTCAGCTTCAAGTTGTTGACGAACACCTTTTCCTTCTTCAGGTTCAATACCGGCTGCTTTTTCCATAACAACATCAGAGTACATTTGGATAAGGCGGCGGTGTGAATCATAAACAAATCGAGGATTATTTGTTTTCTTGATTAATCCTTCTCTAGTTTCATTATTTAATCCGACATTTAATATAGTTTCCATCATTCCTGGCATTGATGCTCTTGCACCTGAACGAACAGAAACAAGCAGTGGATTATTTTTGTCGCCAAATTTAGCACCCATTTCTTTTTCTACTTTTGCGAGTGCTTCTTTGACTTGCTTTTCTAATTCTTTTGGATATTTTTTATTGTTTTTGTAATAAGCAGTACAAACTTCGGTTGTAATTGTGAAACCAGCAGGAACCGGTAAACCAATGTTTACCATTTCTGCAAGGTTTGCACCTTTACCACCTAAAAGTTCTTTCATATCTGCTCTACCTTCGGCTTTTTTGCCGCCGAAATAATAAACATACTTTGGCGTTTTTGATTTTGCCATTGCGTTACCTCCAATTAATTAAGTTAACGATTCTGTAGTTATAGTGTCTTTTTTATTTATTGTGTTGAGAATTAATTCTTCAAAGTCTTCCTGATTTTCAAGTTTTAATTCTATCTTTAGATAATAAATATCTATGTCATCCAAATCCTTAGAAAATTTTGTAAGCTTAACTGCATCTTTTTGTGTTGTTAAAACAGAATACGCATTAGTTTCATAAAATTTTTTTCGTATGCTCTGAATTTCTTTTAGTGTATAATTTTTATGATCAGGAAAAATCATTTTATTCGTTATATCAATTTCATTATTTTCAAGTACACTTAAAAATGAATATGGTTTTGCAATTCCACACACGACCAGGCTTTTTTGTCCCTTGAATTCATCAAGTGAAAATTCATTGTGAGTTTTTACATCATAAATTCCACTAACTACATAGTATCCGTAAAAGATTTTTTTATTGTTGAAATATTTTAAAAGTCTTGATGGTATCTCTGTTTTCTCTGCAAATTTTCTATTAATAATAACAACATCAGCTCTTGAAATAGAATCAAAAGATTCTCTCATCATTCCAAGAGGTAAAAGTTTTTGTTCGATTTGATTAACTTTAGATAAAAATCTCTGGTCGAAAATTAATATATCAAGATCCCTGTGTAACCATCTATGCTGAAATGCATCATCTAAAATTATCACATTTATAGATGAATCTTTTATCAATCTATTGGCTCCTTCAACTCTTCTTTCGGAAACAGCAGTTGGCAAATTAGTTTCAGATGAAATTAAATACATTTCGTCACCGCATTCATCTACAGTTGTTCTGATTTTTTTTCCATCGGAAACAAATAAATATCCATGTGAACTTCTTCTGTAGCCTCTGCTTAAAATTCCAGCTTGTATTTTGTATTTTTTCATTAAATCAGCAAGAAAAATGACAGTTGGTGTTTTTCCTGAACCTCCAACAGTAATGTTTCCAACTGAAATCACAATTGCATTAACCTTTTTTATTTTGAAAATGCCTTTATCGAACAAATAATTCCTAAGTTTAATAATAAATGCATAAATAAATGTTAACGGTGACAATAATATTCTTATTAGCTTAAGCAAAGTTTTAACACATCCTTTTGCAAATTATTTAATTTATTTTCACAATCTAAAATTAACTTTGATGTTTCTTCATAAGTTAGATTACTATCAACATAAATCGGTTCAGAATATTTAACACATATACGGCTGAAAGGTAAAGGTATTTCAAATCTATCCCAGCTTTTTAAGTTAACTTTTTTATTACATGCAATCCCAATTAAGAACAAAGGGACACTGGTTTTTTTTGCTGCTACAACTGCACCAGCTTTCATTTTATAAATTGGCCCTGTTGGTCCATCGGGCGTTATAGCAAGTGAATAATTTTGCTTTAATAATTCAATCATATCTTCCAGTGCTTGATTACCGCCAATATGACTCGAACCACGAACGACTTTATAACCCCACTTCTCAAGAACATGTGCTAATAAATCTCCATCTTTACTTTTACTGACGAGTGCAGCACAATTTGAATTTTTATGTAAAAACCATCCTGTAATCATGAATCCGTGCCAGAATACAGCTATAAAATTTTGTTTATGCGAAATTAATTTTTCAGAGTTATCACTTTTATAGATTTTTATTTTACATGTTTTTAGAAGAACATTAATTGCAACATCGGCTAAATAAAATCCAATCTTTCTTAAAATTCTTTTTTGAAAATCATTGAGCTTCATTCAAAATAGAGTAAATTATTTTAGCTGCTTTTTCTGATGCTCCTGAGTTTCCTAATTTCGATTTAAGCATCATAAGTTTATCTTTAAGCTCGTTATATTTTTTCTTATCAGATAAAATCTCAAAAGATTTTTCGTAAATATTCTCTGAATTCATTTCAGATTGAATTAATTCTTCTATGACTTTTTCTTCAAGTAAAATATTTACCATTGCTATGCTGTCAATTTGCACAACAAGTCGACCAATTAAGTATGTTAAAAAATTTGTAGCATAAACCACAATAAAAGGCAACTGAAAAAAACCTGCTTCAAGTGTAGAAGTTCCGGATTTTATTATACCAAAATAAGAATATTTTAAAAGATCATAAGTATGCCCCTTTATAATTTTGTAATTTTTATTATTGCTTAAATTATAAAATATGTTTTCGTTGATATTATCTGCACACGCAACCACAATTTGAAGATTGAAATTATCTGCAAGAAGACTTGCAGCTTTAATTGTTTCCGGGAAAATTTTTTTTATCTCGTGTTTTCTGCTACCCGGCAACAATAATAAAATTTCTTTTCCTTTTGTCAGGTTAAATTTTTCGTATAACTCATTTTTAGTAATAAAATTGTAATTTTCAATGTGCTCAATTAATGGATGTCCAACATAAACTGCATTAATTCCATTTTCATTGTATAATTTTTCTTCAAAAGGGAAAACAACAATCATTCTATCGACATATTTTTTTATTTTTTTAATTCTTCTTTTTCCCCAAGCCCATATTTGTGGGGAAATATAATAAATAATTTTTCTTCCAAGTTTTTTGAATTTTTTTGCTATATCAAGATTGAATCCTGGATAATCAATCAAAATTATAATTTTTATTTTTTCTTCAACTACGGTGTTGATTAATTTTTTTTGAACCTGTTTAATAAAAGGTATATGTTTTATTACTTCAACCAATCCAAGGAAAGCCATTTTTTTAATATGAAATAGAGCAATCATCCCGGCGTCAATCATTCTATCGCCACCTATTCCAAGAATTTCTAAAGATGAATCAATATTTTTTAATTTTTTTATTAGAGCAGCACCGTGTAAATCTCCGGATGCTTCGCCAGCTATTATCATTAATTTCTTGTTCAATTTGTTACCACATAAAGAATTATTAATAATAAAATTGTAGCAGAAATTGCCTGCAAAGTTCTTCTTTCTGATTTTAGTCCAGCTTTTAAATTAAAAGGCGGTTGTTCAATATTTGGGTTTTTATATTTTGTAAAAGTTGGAATCCATCTTGGGACCGAATTAAAATAATCTTCGTAATATTTACCAAATTTATTTTTTAAGTAAGCTTCTTCTTCTTTAATTATTGTTTGATATTGCCATAGGAAAAATAGAATTGCAATGATTAATAAATACGGATAAAGTGCCATAGACATAACACCAATTCCTGTATAAATTAAAATATTTCCGAAATAAAGAGGATTTCTTACAAGAGCAAAAGGACCTGATATAACAAGATAAGTTCCACCGACATCTCCAGTGGTTCTTGTTTCACTGCCGGCATAAGATACTCCCCAGAGCCTGAAGAATTCACCAATCAATACTATTATAAAGCCAGTAATCATACTGACAATTGTTGCTTCTTGAAAAATTATCATTAAAATCAAAAATGGAATTGGTGTGTAACTTCTGTATTTAAATATTTTTTTAGCAAAATTTTTCACGATGATTTATCCTTGTATATATATTTCTTTTCTTTTTAATTCAGCTTGATATCTTTTCTTTAATCTTTTTTTCTGTTTTAGTTCTTCAATCTTTTTTATTACATCATTAAAATCTGAATAAAGGAAATATGTAATTCGATTAATTTCACAGTATTTCAATAATGATTTTTTTGCAAAAATATAATCACAATATTGAGCAGGGCACACATCAGAATATCCATCGCCAATATAAATGCTGAATTCATCATCTCCGCTGAAATTAAGAACATGATTTCTTTTGCAATTAGCACATCTTTTGCATTCTTCATCAGTGTAAGGGAAAATTGGAATTAAATTGCCATTGTTATCAAAACTCAACTTATTAGAATAAACTTCTAAATGTGATAGATTTTCTTTCGATAAAATTTTGTTGATATAATAATCAAGTCCGTCACTTAAAATTCTTACTTCGTAATTATTTTCAGCGCAGTATTCAATAAATTTTTTAAAACTGTTATCAATTTCAGAAGACAACAAGAAGTCATCAAATTTATTTATATCAAGATTATTAATTGTTTTGCAAAGCAATTCCCATGATTGACGTGCATTGATTTTTTGGTTAATCCAGTCATTTACAATTTCTTTAGCTTTTTGAGCATCTCCAAATTTCAAAAACATAACTTCGCCAATATCTTCTTTGGTTATTGTTCCATCAAAATCAACAAATATTTTAAAATTTTTTTCTTTCATCTTTCTTAATCCTGATATTCAGGTATTTCTTCGAATCTTACACCAACAAGTTTTGAAATTCCTTCTTCCTGCATTGTAACGCCATACATAGTTTCTGCAGCTTCCATAGTTCTTTTGTTGTGAGTTACAATTATGAATTGTGTATCATTGCTAAATTCTTTTAACAACTTTGTGAACCTGTCAATGTTAGCATCATCAAGAGGTGCATCTACTTCATCAAGAATGCAAAATGGACTTGGTTTGACAAGGTAAATCGCAAAAAGCAAAGCAGTAGCTGTTAATGTTTTTTCTCCACCAGAAAGTAGTTCAATAGAAGTTGGTCGTTTACCTTTTGGTTTTGCAATTATTTCAATTTTAGCTTCGAGGGGGTCCACATTTTCTTCAAGTATTAAATCTGCTTCATCTTCGGGATTAAAAAGTGTCTGAAAAATTTTAATAAAGTTTTTTCTTATCTGCTCAAATGTATCAAGGAAAAGTTTTTGAGCAGTTTCATTAATCTCATGAATTGTTTTGATTAAATCTTTTTCTGATTCAATTAAATCATCTCTCTGTTGATGCAGGAAATCCAATCTTTTCTTTTCTTCTTCATATTCGGAATAAGCAAGAAGGTTTACAGGACCAAGATTTTTAAGTTTTTCTTTTAATTTTTGAACTTCCTGTGCAGTTTCTTCATAGTTGAATGTTTGTAAATCATCAAATTGTTTTAACTCAAGATCTATCGAATAATTTTCTCTTATATGTTGAGCTATGCTTTCAAGTCTATAATTAATTTCATTTTCTTTGATTTCAAGTGAATGAATTTTATCTGAAATTTCCTGACGTTGATTTCTTAATTCTCTTAATTGATTTTCATATTTAGAAGCTTCTGCTTTAATGCTGTGGAGCTCATTTTCAATTTTATTTTCTTCTTCAGTCAAAATGTTTTTTTGAGAAGAAATTTTTTCGAGTTCATTTTTTAGACTATCAATGTAAGTTTTTAGTGATTCTCTTTCTTTTTTATTTGCTAATAAATCGTTCTCTCTTTTTTCGATGCCTTTATGTGTATTTATTATTTCATTTTCATAATGATTGATTGTATTAGATATATTTCTGATTCTTCCTTTAATTCTTTCCAATTCTAATTTTTGTTCATTGTAAGAATTAATCAAAGATGAATATTCTTCTTCAAAAGTTTGAAGAGATATTTCAAATTCGTTAATTCTATTATCAAGATTTTCTCGTTTTTCGTAGAGAAGTGAGAGGTTTTTATTTATTTCTTCAAGCTGATTATCTAAAAGATTTGATTTTTCTGCCAGCTCCTGAATTTCTTTTCTCGATGCTTCAATCTCTTCATCAGATTTTTTCTTTTCGTATTCAAGTTGCGAAATTTGTTTTTCTATATTAGCAATATCATTGGCAATTAATTTTTCTTTGTCACTTAAGTTTTTTAAATCTATTGATGCAATATTTTCTTCCAGCTTAGAAATATCTGATTTGAGTTCTTCGAGCTGTGATTCATGTAAAGGATATTCATTCTTAAGATTTTCAAGAAGTTGTTTTCTACCGAAAATTGTTTCATCTTGTTTTGGTAACGAACCTGCTTCAATAATTCCATTGCTTTGAATAATATCGCCTTCAAGTGTAACAAAACTAAAATCAGGATATTTTTTGAATAGGATCAATGCAGTTTCAAAATCATTAATTATTGCTATTGAAGAAAGCAGTTGTTCGAAATATGATTTCCATTCTGTGGTTGTTTCAACAAAATCTTTAGCCCAGCCAATAAAAGATTTTTCTTTTTCAATCTTTTTAGATTTTTTCTTAAAACTATATTGATTGATTTTATCGAGTAAAGAAAAATTTTTATTGAAGTTACTTTTCAATAAAATAAAAGAAGCTTTTCCGAGGTCATTTTTTTTCAAATATTCAATTGCTGTTTGAAGTTCAGTAATATTGTCGATTATTAAATTGTTGAGTGCAGATTTTAATGCTGCTTCGAGTGCAAAACGATACTGTTCTTTTGTATTTCCAATATCAGCAAAAATATTTTTTTCTTTGTTTGTCCAGCTTTTATATTCAAGGAGAACTTTTGAACCACTTGAAAGTCCTTCGAGATTTGTAATGAGAGTTTGCAAAAAATTAATTTTTTCTTTTAATCCAACTAATAAAGTTTTTTGTTCAATCTCTTTTTCTTTTAGAGAATTTAATTTTTTCTCAAGTTCTTCTTTTTCCTTTTGATGAAGAGCTAATTGTAATCCGGTATCGTTTAATTTTTTTTCTGCTTCTGCTTTTTCATTAGAAAGTTCTTCAATAAATCCTACAGTTTTAGCAATTCTATTTGTAATGTTCGAAATTTTATGATTTAGTTTTTCGATTTGTTCATTATGATTTTTAATTTCTTTTTTAAGAGTATTAGAAATATTTTCCTTATCAGATATTTCTTTCAGTAGAGAATATCTATCTTCATTTAGATTTTTTAATGCATGTCTTTTTTCTTCAAGTAATGCTCTTTTCTCGGAAATTATACTTTCATATTCATTTGCCTGAATATTTTTTTCATTAAGAACATTATTGAGTTCTTCTAACTCCTGCTCGGATTGTTTTTTTGCCTCTGAATATTTTTCAATATTACTTTTTAGCTCTTCGATTTCTTTTTCAATTCTAATTTGATTGTTTGAAAGAGAATTTAACTTTTCCTCCGAAACAGAAAAAGATTTTTGTAATTGATAAAGCTGATTTGAGTATTCAGCAATTTCTAATCTTTTCTTATTTAAATCAGATTCAATTGAATTTATTTGATTGCGATAAACAATTAATTCATTTTCTATTTTTCTAATTTCTTTATCAGTTTCGTCTTTTTGAGATATTAACAAAGAGATTTCATTCGATAGATTTTGTTTTTTTTCATGATAAAGAGCAAATTCTCTCTCTGCTAAATTAAGTTCCTTATCGCGCAAGATTGATTGAATTTGAGTGTATTGGTCGGCGCGTTTTGCCTGTCGTTCTAAAGAACGAACTGTTTTTTCAACCTCAGAAACAATGTCATTTACACGGGTTAGATCTGCTTTTATATCATCTAATTTTTTTAATGATAATCTCCTTCTAAGCTTATATTTATTTACTCCCGCAGCTTCTTCAAATAATCTTCTTCTCTCATCAGCTTTGCTGCTTAAAATTGTCTCAATCATCTTTAATTCTATTACGGAATAAGCATTGGTTCCAATCCCGGTATCCATGAACAAATTAGTTATATCTTTTAATCGGCATATATTTTTGTTAAGCAAATACTCACTTTCTCCAGAACGGAATATTCTTCTGGTGATTGTTATTTCAGAATATTCTGTAGGCAAAATTCCTTTATCATTAACAAGTGTTAAAGAAACTTCTGCCATTCCCATCGGTTTTTTTTCACGAGTTCCGTTGAAGATAACATTTTCCATTTTATCGCTGCGGAGTGTAGTAGTTCTTTGTTCGCCAAGAACCCATCGAATGGCATCAACTATATTGGTTTTACCACATCCATTAGGTCCTACTATTCCAGTAATACCACGATTGAAATTAATTACAGTTCTATTTGCAAACGACTTGAAACCAAATATTTCTAATTTAGATAGAAACAATTTTACCCCGCTATTGCAATATTAAACTATATTGTTCAATAGAATTTTTAATAAAATAAATTGTTGAATTTGTAAGATGAAAATAAAGAATTGTTATCCCTGCTGTAACTATAATAATTGAAATCCCATAGAAGTATATTTTACCAGGATTTACTTCAAACAATACATTAATTCCTTTGAAAATTCTTTGTAGTATCCATAACATTATAAATATAATAAAAGCAAGTATATAAATATTAAATTCGTTCATCAACAAAATTTTGTAAAGGATTAATTCCACAGGAAGAATTAATACAAACGGGAAATATGACCAGATAACACTGTAATATATACTTGAAAAGTCCACTTTTGTTTTAATGAATAATGAAGCAATTTTTATTATGAAACTTATAGCGAGAATTTTCAAAAAGAATAGAATGAAGAAATAAAGAAAACATTCTTCCGGATTCCAAGCAAGATAACTTACAGAATTGATTAACCATTTATCGCCAAACGATAGTAAGATTTTTTCTAAAAGAATATTAGTTCTAAAATAATAAAGCAGAATAGTAAACAGTAAAGACATTGAACCAATTTCAATAAACATTAGTATTATTGTAAAAACACTTGATAAAATTCTGTGGTCTCTTAAATCAGCAAAGAAATTATAAGGTCTGAATAATGCTCTTGTGCAGTCCTCTTTAAATTTTTTTCTCGAATTAATTAATACTCCAAAAATCAACGATAATCCAAGAGCAATAAAAATGAAAAATAATTTATTATCACTTTTACTGATGCCAATTGGTATTGTAACTTTTTGCTTGTTATTCTGCAGTGCTTCAACTACTCTGTATGGCAAACTATTTACTTTGCTTATGTTTTCGGTCAATCCAAGTTTATAATAATTATTACTGCCGCCATAGAGCGAATGAAAATTTCCGGAATAATTAAAAATACTGTTTATGAAATATCCTCTGAAATTTGTTTTTGAAATGGCTTCAATAAATTTTTCAAAGTATTTCCCCTGTGCTTCAGAAGAGTTTTTAACAAGATAGCCTGAAGAGCTTCCAATGTAGTTTGGATAATTAACTTCGCATATAAAATATTTACTTGAAAGATTGCCCAGCTTCTCTTCAATCTGTAAAATATTTTCAGGTGGATAAGAATAAAGTTCGATGCCAAGTAAGTTTATATTAAATTGATTATTTGAAGGAATTCCAACAAACGATGCATAAGTAAAAAATTTTTTATCTATACTTTCCGATAAATTATTAATAAAATTTTTTGTGGCATATGAATTTGGCAAATATGAACTGCCAAAACCAAAAATTATTGTATTTGAGTATTTTCTGTATTCATTAACCAATTCTTTTAATGTATTTTCCGCTCGGTTTTGAAATTCTTTCTCTGATAAAATTTCATCAGGGACTGAATTTAGTGGTAATTCTACTAAAGCAATTAATCCTAACCGTTGACAATATTTTAATGCATATGGATTCGGAAAAGCTTTAGCAAATCTTACAGCATTAAATCCAGAATTTTTTATGAGCGTTAAATCATTTCTAATTTTTTCATAAACTGTAATTTTATTTAATTCAGCTTCATTAAGGTAGTATGTAGTCCCTCTGAAAGAAAATGGTAAATTGTTCAAGTATAAATTGTCATTACATTTCAAATTAAAAATTCCGATTTCTCGATTAACCTCATCAATTAATTGATTACCAGAATATAAACTCATATTAAAGATATACAAATTGGGATTCCCAGGTGACCATAAAACAGGATTTTGAATTGTGAATGGAAATTGTCTTTTAATTTCAGTTCTATCGTTTATAACAAAACTGAATTTTTGGGCAACTGCGGAAAAATTTTTTGGTCTTACATTAATTTCAACTCGAAGCTCATCGTTTTTATCTGTTGATGGATTTATTAATCGGATATTTTTAATGATTACATCGGCATTGACATAAACGGCATTTTGTTTTTCGGGGAATGAGAAAAAATAATTGGTTTCTGATAAATATGTATTGGGTATGAACTCTAAAAATACATCTCTTAAAATGCCAGCAGAAATTTTGGGGAATAAAAATCCAGATTTTAAAGGAATTGTAATTTCATTATCATAGTAAGAAATAACCTTTAACGAAACTAAATTTTCAGCATCAGCTTTTATAACATCTTTAGGAAGTTCTATCTCGAATGGAATTTCAGCCCCAAATTTTTTTATTATGTTGAATTTATTGATTGAAATCTCAATGGAATTAAATATGCCAAAAAAACAAATTTTTATTGTGTTTTTTTGGTATTCATCTTTAGAAATAAAAAATTTCTTTTCAAAAATTAAAGATTGTGAACCTTCAAAAGAGCAGGGTAGCGAAATCGTAATTTTTTTTGCTGAATTATCTTCTGTAAATACATTCCAGTTTTCATTAAATAATATAAATCTTCTGGTACTGGAAACATCATAATAAATTGAATCTTTAACAGTTTCTGAAAGAAGAGATTTAATCTTAATTTCAGAAAAGGAATTTTTATAAATTATTATTAAAGTTAAAAGAAGGAATAAAATTTTTGATTTTATATTCATTTTTTACAAATGTTGTAAAATAAACCTCTAAATATATAAAAAATGAGAGGGCATATCAATTTGATAGGAAAGTATAAAAAAGTCCGCTATTGAGCGGACTCAATAATTTTAATAAATGAATCTGCTTTCAGACAGGCACCACCAACCAAAGCACCGTCAATATCTGGTTGCAACATTAAATCTTTTGAATTTTCTGGTTTAACACTTCCACCATACTGAATTATTAGTTTTTCAGCAAATTCTTTTGAATAAATTTGTGTTATTAATTCACGAATAAATTTATGCACTTCTTCAGCTTGTTCAGGAGTAGCATTTCTGCCTGTTCCAATAGCCCAAACGGGTTCATATGCAATAATTAAATTTTTTAGTTCATCTTCTGTTAAGTCAGCCAGCCCTTCACGAATTTGAGTTTCAACTACTTTAAAAGTTTCACCTTTTTCTCTTTCCTCTAAAGTTTCTCCAATACAAAAAATTGGTTTTAAGCCACTTGCAACTGCCGATTTAATTTTCTTATTAATTAATTGATTTGATTCGAGAAATATTGTTCTTCTTTCTGAGTGTCCAAGTATAACATATTCGCAGCCAACGCTTTTAAGCATCAGGGGAGAAATTTCACCTGTAAAAGCTCCACTTGTTTCAAAATACATATTTTGTGCACCTAATTTAATAGGAGTGTCTTTAATAAGAACATTTGCAGTTTCAAGTGAAGTAAAGGGAGGACAAATTATAACTTCTACATTGAGATTCTTTTGATTTAATCCTTTTTTGATTTCATTAATTAAAGTAACTGAAGAGTTGATATCGTTGTTCATTTTCCAGTTACCAGCAACTACTTTTGTACGCATTTTTACTCTCTAATTTATTATTGGATAAGAATATTCAGCTTACAGCTTCAACTCTGCGAATCCCAGGAACTTCACGAATCAATGCTCGTTCGACCCCTGCTCTTAATGTCATTTGAGACATTGGGCAATCAATACATGCTCCAGTTAATTTAACTTCAACAATTCCTTCTGGTGTAACATTTACTAATTCAACATCGCCGCCATCAGCTTTAAGATAAGGCCGAATTGTTTCCAGTGCTTTTTCAACCTTCTCTTTTAAAGTATCGTTTTTGAGTGTATCACTCATAATTACCTCAATTAAATTAATTTCCTAAAACTATTTCGATTTTAGGATTATTTGCTGAATAATTATTTATACTAATTTGTGCTGCAAGGTTCTTGCTAATTTCAAATATCTTTTTTGCTTCTTCAGATTCTGGGTCGGAGTAAACTATTGGTTTACCGAAATCACCACTAACACGAATATTTGGATTGATTGGTATTTGTCCAAGTAAAGGCACAGAAAGTTCTTTAGATAATTTTTCACCTCCACCATTTCCGAAAATATCATATTTTTTACCTGAATCGGGAGCTATGAAATAACTCATATTTTCAATTATTCCAAATATAGGAACATTTACACGTTGAAACATACGCATTGCCTTTTTTACATCAATGAGTGATACATCTTGAGGAGTAGTAACAACAATAGCTCCAGTTAAAGGGATTGTTTGAACAAGTGTTAGTTGAATGTCGCCTGTTCCTGGGGGTAAGTCAAAAATTAAATAGTCAAGCTCATCCCAGTTTACATCTGACATGAATTGTTTAATTGCACCGCTTGCCATCGGTCCTCGCCAGATTACAGGTGCATCTTCATCAATAAAAAATCCGATTGAAATTACTTTTATACCATAGATTTCAAGAGGAAGCATTTTCCCGGTTAATGTATCCTGATAAATTTGAGGTTTACTATTAATTCCCAGCATTAAAGGTATACTTGGACCATAAATATCTGCATCAATTAAACCAACCTTAGCTCCAAGTTTTGATAAAGCAACAGCAACATTAACTGCGACAGTGCTTTTGCCGACGCCCCCTTTTCCGCTTGCAACTGCAATTGTATTTTTTACTCCAGGCAAAATAGAGTCTTTATTTATCATTTTTGATTGAACATTTGAACTCATATTCACTGTTACTTTTTCAACTGAAGGGAAAGTTTTTTTAATTTCATCAATACAATCCTGTTTAATCTTGTCTTTTAAAGGGCAGGCAGGTGTTGTAAGCTGAATGTCTATGTAAATCTCGGAATCATTAATTTTGATTTCTTTTACCATATTTAGACTTACGATATCTCGATGCAAATCCGGGTCAATTACATTCCTTAAAGCGGTTTTAATATTATCTATGCTTAAATTCATAAATGCTCCATTATTTAAACACAAAAATAATAATTTATTTAGTCACTACCTATTGAACGATAAAAATTTCAATATGGTTCATAATTATTAATTGGAATTAACAATACCAAAATCATCAGCATATGTAAAAATATAGTTTAATAAACTTGAATATATATTTAAGTTTACTTAACTTTATTACAAAAATAAGCTTAATTATGTCAACAATATCAAAAGAAAATTATTTAAAGTTGATTTATACTCACAGCATTGAAGGGGAAAGTGCTGCTACTTCTAAAATTGCAGAAAGACTTTCGATATCAAATTCTGCAATAAGTGATATGGCCAAGAAGCTTGCTAACGAAGGTTTAATTTCTTATACAAAGTATAAAGGTATGCGACTTACAAAGGAAGGGAAAAAAGCTGCACTTAAAGTTATAAGAAAGCACAGAATCTGGGAAATGTTTTTATTAGAGGTTCTTAAAATTCCATGGAGTGAAGTTCATGAAGAAGCAGAAAAACTTGAGCATAATACCTCCGATTATTTGATTGATAAGATTGATGAATTTCTTGGATATCCAGAATTAGACCCTCATGGGCATCCAATCCCTCGAAAGGATGGAACGCTTCCTAAAATTTCTAAATTAATTCCTATGAATTCATGTGAAATTGGAAAAATTTATGAAATTGCTCAAGTTGATGATACAGACAACAGACTTATCAAATATTTAACTAAAATTGGTTTAGTGCTTAATACTCCTTTTGAAGTTTTTGATATTGTTTCTTTCGATAAATCAATGATAATTAAATTTAGCGGGAAAACAGTAACTGTTAGTGAAAAGATTGCAAAGAATGTTATGGTAAGATTTATAAAAAAGGCGAGGTAGATTTTATGAATATTATGATTTTCTTAATAATCGGTTTAGTAATAATTTTTCTTTTTAGAAAAAAGATAGTAGACAGATTTATAAAAATTAAAAAGCAGAAAGAAAAAATTTTAATAGAGGATACACTCAAACATCTTTATGATGGTGAATATAATTCTTATTTCTGTACAATTGACAGCATAAGCAAGATTTTATCGCTAAAGAGAGAAGATGCAAAAAAACTAATTAATCGACTTGAAGAACTAAACTTAATAAAAAGTAAAGAAGGTATTATTTCATTAACAGATTCTGGAAGGGATAATGCACTTAAGGTTATTCGAATTCACAGATTGCTTGAAAGATACTTCGCAGAAAAAACAAGTATTGATGGAACACAATGGCATAAATTAGCAGAAGAGAAAGAACATGAAATAAAAATTGAAGAAGTAAATAAAATTGCAGTTGAACTTGGTAATCCTTTAATTGACCCACACGGAGACCCAATTCCAACTGAAAATGGAATAATTCATAAAGAAAAAAGCAAATTACTTAATGAACTAAAAGAAAACACATTTGCTCAGATTATTCATATTGAGGATGAACCCAAAGAAATTTTTTCTGCATTAACTGCATATCGAATTTATCCGGGAATGCAATTGCATGTACTTAAGAATTCTGGTAATGATATCTTAATAGAAACAGAAGGCAGGAAAATTTTATTAAACTTTACAGAAGCAAAAAATATCAGTGTAAAAGAAATTGAAGAAGAAATTTTTGTTAAAGAATCAATTAAGCCATTATCAGAATTAAAAGTTGGAGAGACAGCGGTTATTTCGAGTTTATCAGGAGTATTGAGAGGTCAACAAAGAAGGAGATTATTAGATTTAGGAATTGTTCCGGGCACAAAAATCAAAGCTGTGCTTGAAAGCATTGGTAAAGACCCCGTTGCATATGAAGTAAGAGATACATTAATAGCACTACGTAAAAATCAATCTGATTATATTTTTATTAAAGAGGTAAATTGAAATGGAAAAAGAATTAGATAAAAATTGTGCTAATTGTCCCGCTCATAATTTGAATCATCTTATTAAGCTTGGAATTGATATGACTGATTATGATTATGTTGTTGCTCTGGCAGGAAATCCAAATACTGGTAAAAGCACAGTATTTAATAACCTTACTGGATTAAAACAGCATACTGGAAATTGGCCTGGTAAAACTGTAAGCAGAGCAGAAGGTGGCTTTATTTATGCGAATAAACGCTTTAAAATTGTTGATTTGCCAGGAACTTATTCTCTGCTTTCAACAAGTACAGATGAAGAAATTGCTCGTGATTTTATTTTGTTTGGTCAACCTGATGTAACTGTGATTGTTGTGGATGCAACAAGATTGGAACGAAATCTTAATCTTGTTCTCCAGGTTTTAGAAATTACTGATAGAGCTGTATTGTGTTTGAATTTAATAGATGAAGCAGAACGTCACGGCATTCAAATTGACGATAGATTATTATCAAAAAAATTGGGAATACCTGTAATACCAGCAGCTGCAAGGGAAAAAATTGGCATTTCTGAATTATTAAAAATGATTTATGAAGTTGCTGCAGGAAATTATGTTTGCAGACCATTCAGGGTAACAAATGATTTTCATAAACTTACACATGCAGTAGAGGAACTTGATAAAAAACTTCAAGAATTATTTCCCAACATTAATAATACAAGATGGATTGCATTACGTTTACTTGAAGGAGACCAAAGAATTATTGATGCAGTTCGTTCAGGTGAAATAGGAACCATAAAGCTATCAGAAAATATTTCAGTATAAACATGGAGTGAATTGATTATGGATAAAGAAAATTTAATTGAAACTGCAAATAAGCTTAGATGGCAATTTGGAGATGGATTGCATGATTTAATTATAGAATCTATTTACAAAAATGCAGAAGAAATTGCTCAAAAAGTTATATCTAAAAAAGGAGATAAGCAAAAATTTGACTTTGATAGATTCATAGACAAAATTGTTACAAGTAAATGGACTGGTTTCCCAATAATGTTTTTGCTTCTTGCATTTGTATTTTGGCTTACGGTTGTAGGGGCAAATTATCCATCAAAATTGATTTCTTTGTTACTCGTTGACACAGTCCATCCTTTCCTTAAAGGAATAGCGTTCGATTTACATTTTCCATGGTGGCTAAGCGGGGTATTAATTGATGGAGCTTATCTTGCAATGGCTTGGGTAGTTAGTGTTATGCTTCCGCCAATGGCAATATTTTTCCCTTTGTTTACTTTTTTGGAAGATTTTGGTTTTTTGCCAAGAGTTGCATTTAATATGGATAGTCTTTACAAAAAAGTAGGAGCTCATGGAAAACAAGCGTTGACAATGAGTATGGGTTTTGGCTGCAATGCTGCAGGTGTAATAGCAACCAGAATAATTGATAGTCCTCGTGAAAGATTAATAGCAATAATTACAAATAATTTTTCTCTATGTAATGGGAGATGGCCAACACAAATTTTAATTGCTTCTATTTTTTTAGGAAGTCTAGCGCCCCCTTATTTAGCAGGATTAATTTCAGCTGCTTCTGTTGTAGGTATTGCAATATTAGGAATTGTTTTTAGTTTGATTGTCTCATGGTTTTTATCGAGAACAATCTTAAAAGGAGAAGCATCTGCCTTCAGTCTGGAATTACCTCCATATCGTCCTCCCAAAATTTTACAAATTCTTTATACATCATTGATTGATAGAACTATATTTGTTTTGTGGAGAGCAGTAGTTTTTGCATTGCCTGCCGGGGCAGTAATTTGGCTTGTAGCAAATATTAATATAAATAATATCAGTCTGGCAGAACATTTTATTAACTGGATTAATCCGGCAGCTGTTTTGATTGGATTAAATGGTGTAATTATTCTTGCATATATTATTGCAATACCTGCAAACGAGATTGTAATACCCACAGTATTGATGCTTACAGTATTAACAACAAAAATTTCAGGTGTAGGTGCAGGAGCGGGTGTTATGTTTGAACTGGAAAATATTTCTGATGTAGCTGCTTTATTACAAGCGGGTGGCTGGACCACTTTAACAGGAATTAATTTGATGCTATTTAGTTTACTTCATAATCCTTGTTCAACGACAATATTTACAATCTATAAAGAAACGAATAGCATTAAGTGGGCATTAATTTCTACCTTTCTTCCAATTATTTTAGGAATCTCAGTTTGTTTTATTGTTACAAGAATTTGGTTCTTATTTGGATAAGTTTTAATGATTCGTTTGGATACCTAATTACTTTCTAAAATCATTTACTCAGAATTGATAATCTATAAACTTTTTCTAATACTTTTTACATTATTAATTTCAGGAGTAATTGTTTTTTTCGAATTAGAAATTGCAAGTTGCATCATGTATTCTTGATGGTCTAAAATTGGTTCTGTATAAACAGGGTGATTAAAAACATATTTTCCTGTTGGAAGCAAAACTCTTGCTTTGACATTATCTTTCAGACATGTATCTAAAATATGTTTTTTTAGAAATTCTTTATGCTCAAGGTCTTTTACTGGAAAAGTAATTTCAACTCTTCGGTCTAAGTTTCTTTGCATTAAATCAGCACTGCTTAAGTATATTTCTTCATTACCATTATTGTAAAAATAGTAAATTCTGCTATGTTCTAAGAATCTTCCAACAATACTTATTACTTTTATATTTTCACTTAAATTAGGTATCTGAGGAATTAGACAACATACACCTCTAACTATTAAGTCAATTTTAACACCATTACGAGAAGCTTCATATAATGCTGCTATTAAAAGTGGGTCTACAAGTGAATTGAGTTTGAATATTAAATATCCTTTCCCACCATTTTTTACATTTTTAATTTCTCTTTCAATTAATTCAAGAAATGTTTGTCTTTTATTAATTGGAGCAACAGATAATTTTCTATATTCTTTTTGTTCTGAATATCCGGTTAGATAATTAAAAATTTCTGAAACATCCGCACATATTTCTTCATCTGTTGTGAATAGACCAATATCTGTATAGATTTTTGCTGTTTCGATGTTATAATTTCCCGTTGATAAGTGAACATATCTTTTAACGCCTTCTGCTTCTTTGCGAACAACGAGTGTCATTTTGGCATGTGTTTTTAGTCCTACCAAACCATACACAACATGAACACCAGCTTTTTCAAGTTCACGTGCCCAGTAAATGTTATTCTCTTCATCAAATCTTGCTTTTAATTCAACTAAAACTGCAACCTGTTTTTTCCTTTCAGCAGCTTCAATTAAATATTTTACTATTGGGGAATTCTGGCCAACACGATATAAAGTTTGTTTTATAGCAAGAACATCAGGGTCACGAGATGCTTCTTTAATAAAATCAACAACTGGAGTGAACGATTCGTACGGATGATTAATTAAAATATCTTTTTTGCTTATAAGAGAGAATATATTTTCTTCTTCATCAAAAATTAAAGGTGTTACAGGATAAAAAGGTTTATCTTTTAAATGAGGCATAGATAAATCGTAAAGCTGCATTATATCACTTAAACCTAAAGTGCCATCAATTATATGCAAATCTTCCCGTGTGATTTCGAGATTTTCAATTAATGTATCAATCATATAATCAGGCATTTGTTTTTCAACTTCAAGTCGAACTACAGAACCAAATTTTCTTTGACGAATATTTTCTTCAATTAATTGCAGTAAATCATCGGCTTCGTCTTCCTGAATTTCAAGATCGGTATTTCTTGTAATTCTGAATCTGTATGCTTCAAGAACCTCAAGACCAGGAAAAAGCATATTAAGATTAGATTTGATTAAATCTCCAATCCATACAAATTTGATAACACCGTTAGAATTAAGTGATTTTGTTTTAATTATTTTATCAATTCTTAAAAGACGGGGTAATATATTAGGTACTTTAACTCTTGCAAAATGTTTTTCACCTTTTGGATTTTTAATTAAAATAGCAAAGCTCAAGCTAAGATTTGAAATGTAAGGGAATGGTCTTCCCGGGTCAAATGCTAATGGTGTTAAAACGGGATAAATTTCTTTTATGAAATATTTATTTAATCCTTCTCTTTCTTCTTTGGTAAGTTCATCAATATCGCAAATAAAAATTTTATTTTTTCTAAGTTCAGGAATTATGTAATTGTTCCAGTAATCATAAATTTGATTTAACATTGGTTTTAATATACTTTCAATTTGACGAAGCTGTTCAATTGGAGTTAAGCCATCTATTGATGCCTCATAAACTTTTGCTCTTATTTGTTCTTTAAGTCCCGAAACACGAATCATGTAAAATTCATCAAGGTTTGAAAAGAAGATTGAGATAAATTTAATTTTTTCTAATAAGGGTAGATTAGGATTGAGAGCCTCTTCAAGTACTCTTCTATTAAATTCCAGCCAACTTAATTCACGATTTAAAAAATATTGTGGTTTAAAATATTTCTGTAAGTTTTCTTTTGTAATCTTCATATTTAATAAAATTTTAAAATGAATATACTGTTTTTAAAATTTATTTACAGTAAAGTTTATTCCTAAGCAATCAAAATTTATAAACATCAAAAAATCTATTTGTTTGATTTTTTAGCTGAAGAATAATTTTCTAAATCGTAATTAATTTCTTTATCAGGCATGGGCAATCTTTTTATGTTTACTTTAGCTCTTGCAAAAAATTCTTCAGCTAATGTATCATGATAATCAGAAAATATTACAATTTCTTTAATACCTGCAGCAATAAGAGCTTTTGCACAATTCGTGCAAGGCATATTTGTAATATACGCAGTAGCTCCTTGTGTGCTTACACCATGTAAAGCACATTGAAGAAGAGCATTCATTTCAGCATGAATTGTTCTAACACAATGATTATCAACTATCATACAGCCTACATCTTCACAATGCTCATCTCCAGGTATAGAACCATTGTAGCCCGTTGATAAAATTTGTTTGTCTTTAACGATTACACAACCGCAATGCATACGAGGACAGGTTGCGCGTTCGGAAACAAGCATTGCTACTTTTAAGAAATATTCATCCCACGAGGGTCTTTTCTTTTGGTAACTAGACATTATGATTCTCCAGTAAATGATAAACAGATTATTAATCCATAAAAATAATATCTCATAAGATAAAAAAAAACTGGTATGGCTGAGGGCGACACCATACCAGTTCGATATGCTTCTATTAGGAGGGTTATAGACACTCAGGAACGAGGGCAATTCCTTCGTGTCAAGGGATATTTCTATTGCAAATATAAATAATCATCTACAAAATGCAAAGGAAAAAATTTTCTCTTTAAAAATAAATTAAAAGGTTAATAATTCTTTAATAAAACAAATTTAAAAAACTAATTGATTTATTTTATTATTAAAGGCATTATCGTTTTAATAATATTTTGAAAGTTGTTCCTTTATTTACAATTGATTCTTTTACAAAAATTTTCCCTTTATGATAATCTTCAATGATTCTCTTAGAAAGACTTAAACCTAAACCCCAGCCCCTTCTTTTTGTTGAATAACCCGGCTTGAAAATTTCTTTCCGTTTATTATGCTCTATACCTTTTCCAGTGTCTGAGATTTCAATACTAATTAATTTTTTCGAAGATGCAATATTGAACTCTATTTTACCTTCTTTGTTTTCAATTGCATCGAGTGCATTCTTAATTAAATTTTCTATTACCCATTCAAACAATTCAGCATTTATTTTTGCTTTTACATCTTTATCACCCCTAACTGAAAGAGTTACATTTTTACCAAGTTGTGGAATTCGTCTTTCAAAATAGTGAATTATTTTTTGAATAATTTCATATGGTGATTCTTCTTTTAATTCTGGCAGGGAACCAATTTTTGAAAATCGTGTGACAATTTTATTTAATCGATTCAAATCATTTTTAATTTCTTCAGCTACATCAAGAACTTTATCGGGATTATCAAAATTCATCTTTAATATTTCATTCCAACCTAGTAAACTTGAGATAGGGGTACCTAATTGATGAGCTGTCTCTTTCGACATCCCAACCCAGATACTGCTTTGTTCATTTTTTCTAATGTAATTGAAACTTGAGTATGCAATTAAAAGAAAAAATATTGCAAATAATATTTGTAAATACGGATAGTATTTTAACTTTTCAATTATCTCAGAATCACCATAATAAATGTATTGAATTACTTTTCCATCAGGAGTTTTAACACTTATCGGCAAGTGTTTGCTTGATAATTCTTCTAATTTATCTCTTAATATTTTTTTGATTTGTTTTTGAGATAATCCTTTTTTGATATCAATATTTTTGTAACCAATCCCCGCTTCAGTTGATATTAATTCATTATTCTCGTCAGTTAAAATTAAAGGGAAATCAATTCTTTGAATTACATTTTGAAAAATAAATGTTAAATCTGTTTCTGGTGAACTTGTGCTTGTTATGTATTCAAGACTTTTAGCATATAATTCAACAATTTCTTTTTCTCTTTTTTGTAATTTATTAACTAGACTTTGTGTATAAAACCATGTCCCTAATGCAATTAGAGTACCGATGATAAGCAACATTATCTTTAATTTCAAGGCAAGTGAGCCTCTGAAGATTTTCATAGATATACTTTTTTAATAAATAATTAGAAATAACTTAGAGTTCTATAGTTTGTTGACGACTTGGTCCAACAGAAATTATGCTTATTTCAAAACCACTTTGTTCAGAAATAAAGGTCAAATAATCTTTAGCTTCGCTGGGGAGGTCATCATAATATTTAACATTGCTTATGTTCTTTTTCCATCCAGGTAAAGTTTCATAAATTGGTTTTACTTTCATTAACTGATTTACATCAGTAGGAAAAGTTTTTAATTTTTTACCATTTATTTCATAACCAACGCAAACTTTAATTTCTTCGAGGAAACTAAGAACATCAAGTTTTGTAATTGCAGCTCTTTCAATTCCATTAATCATTCTTGAATAATTTAAGAGGAAAGCATCAAACCAGCCGCATCTGCGAGGTCTTCCTGTAGTTGCTCCATATTCTGCACCTACTTTTCTTAATTGTTCACCTTCTTCATCTGTAAGTTCAGTAGGAAAAGGTCCAAATCCTACTCTCGTTGTATAAGCTTTTACGATTCCAATTACGGACATAATTTTTGTTGGAGGAATTCCTGTGCCCGTGCAAGCACCTCCTGATGTTGGATTTGAGGAAGTTACATAAGGATAAGTTCCAAAATCTATATCAAGCAAAGTTCCTTGTGCCCCTTCAAGTAAGATAGATTTACCCTCTGATATTGCATTATTCAAATATGTAGGAACATCTGTAATGTACTGGTCAATTTTTTTATCGAATTCAAGATATTCTTTGATAATTTCATTTACATCCAGTTCTTCATGATTGTAAACTTTTCTAAGCAGTGTATTTTTTTCTTCTAAGTTAAATTTTATTTTTTCTTCAAGAACAGATTTATCTAAAAGGTCAACAATCTTGATTCCTTTTCTTGCATATTTGTCTATGTAACACGGTCCAATACCTCTTCCCGTTGTTCCAATTCTTGTAGCGCCACTCTCGCTAATAGAATCAAGAAGTTTGTGATAAGGCATTATTAGATGAGCGTTGTGACTGATATATAATCTTCCTTTAATATTTATTCCATTACTTTCAAGAAGTTCAATCTCTTCAAGCAATGCTTTTGGGTCTATAACTACTCCGTTTCCAATAACACAGATAACATTTTCTCTTAAAATCCCTGAAGGGATAAGATGAAGAATGTATTGTTTATCTCCAATTTGGACTGTATGACCTGCATTAGCACCGCCTTGATATCTTGCAACGATATCATATCTTTCAGAAAGTATATCGACAATTTTACCTTTACCTTCGTCTCCCCATTGACTTCCAACGACAATGGTAACACTCATTATTAACTCCTGTTAAATTGATAGGAAGGAAAAAAACTCCGGAAAATTCCGGAGTTAATTATTAGTTACTAAAGCTTTTTACTGCTTCATCAACTGATGAATAGTGTTCAAATATTGTTATTAATTTTGTAATAACTAAAAGGCTTTCGATTTTCTCGGTAGCGTTAGCCAACTTCAAAGAACCTCCGCCATTTTTCATCGTTGTATATCCACTTATTAGCATACCTAAACCTGAACTGTTCATAAATTTACAGTCAGCTAAATCGACAACAACATTTTTTTTGCCTTCATCCAAGAGTTTGTGTAAGAGATCACTGAATTCCTGAGCTTCTGGACCTCCCATTACATTTCCTTTGAGCTCAATTACAACAGCTCCGTATTTTTCATAAGTTTTTATTTTCATAATTTCTCCCGAAGATTATTTATTCCTTTATTTTCAATACAATTTATTGTTACAGTTGGATATAATGATTAACAAATATTTATATTGGTAGTTAAGTTATTGAATCTTATTGTAAAAATAAAATAATTTTATTTACCATGATAGAGTTTAAGAAAATTTTTTTTATTCATAAAACATTATTTTTATTTACCGTCTAAAATCATGACTTTAGAAGAATATAAAGAAAAGTCCAAAATATCAAATGTTGAAGACGAAGATTTTGAATTAATAAAAAATTTTATTGCTGGAGATGAGTCTGTATTCAGAACACTTGTTATTAAACATAGAGAAAAAGTGCGTAATCTGGTCTTTATTACTCTTGGGGATGCTGAAAATGTTGATGATATCTCTCAAGAAGTTTTTATTAGTGTCTATCACAAATTAAAAGAGTTCAGATTCGAATCGAAATTTACTACATGGTTATATAGAATAACAATTAATAAATGCAGAGACTTTTTAAGAAAGAAAAAAGTTAGAAGTATTTTTGTTCCACTTGGAGATTCTGATAGAGAATATCCAACAGGTCCATTTTCAGAAAATATTGATATTCCACAGCTTGTAAGAAAAGCAATTGATAAATTGCCGGAGAAGTTGAAAATACCATTAATTCTTAGAGACATTGATGGATTAAGTTACAAAGAAATTGCTGAACAGCTTAGTACTGAGGTAGGTGTTATTAAATCAAGAATATTTAGAGCTCGTGAAAGCTTAAAAATTATTCTTGAACCATATCAGAAAGAATGGAAACTTTGATGTGAAAAATTCAAGTGAAAATATTGAAAAATCATTCCTGAAAAAATATCTGCCGATTTTACCAATTATTATTCTTACAATTTTGTTAATGATTTTTTTTCATCATAATAAAGATAATGTTGGTGATTTAATAGAAAAGGGGAAAAAAGATTTAATTTCGTTTTATATGGAAAATCTAAGGCCAATTTTCTCAAGTTCTCAAATTACGAATGAGGATGTATTTAATTTTGCTTTGTATAGAACTATTCCTGTAGATAAAAAAAATGATAAAGTGCTCATAGTTTCTGATAAAGGCAATAATCAACAAGTTTTTGAAATAAAAAAAATTCCATACAATAAAAACACAGAGAATTATAAAAAGTTTGTCGAATACATGGAATTAAATGAAAATGAAAAGGAAAAAGTTGATTCTATTCTTAATTCTTATAAAAAAGAAATATCTTTATCAATCCTGATGAATGATAACAAAACAATTGCAATTAATCCAAAACTTGCAGAACTGCAAAAAATTATTACAGCTGATTTAATAAATTACCTTGTGAAAATAAATCGTAATTTGGCTGACAAAAGGTTGAACATACCAAAGAATATAAATTTTAAGGAGATAATTTCATTATCAAAAATGCAGCCTGATAATAAGTATATTTTTATTACACCAGATACAATTTTTAAAAAATCATTTAATTTTGATACAAACAAAATAAAATTAGATTTAGATGGTAATATCGAGTCGCATGTTATTGATAAAAAATTGAAAGAGATTAATATTGAATTATCGCTCAATAAAAGGAATAAAAAAGTTCCAAAATATTTTTCGAGTGTAGATTCGAATAATATTAAGATAACCATTCCGATTGAATTAAATGATATTATGCCAGTAATTAAAGAGAGTATAAATGTAAAAGTTGTTAATAAATTTTTGGAAGATATTAACAAAAAAGAGAGGTTGCTGAAAAAGCAAAAGCATGAGTTGAAAGATGAAATTCAACTTAATTTTGAAAATCCAATTGAATTTGTTAACAAAGCACTTGAAATGGCAGCAAAGCAGAAAGATTGGGAAGAATTTGGCAAAAAGATGGATTCCTTGGGTAAACAATTAGAAAAGAAATATTCAGATTCAGTTTATAAATCCACAAGGAAATATAAAAAACCAATTAGAGACTAAAATGAGTTTAAGAAGTTTTTATGATAACAAATAATTTAAGAACAACATTAGCCAAGAGATTAGAAAACACAATTATAATTTCGATTTTACTTGTAATCTATAATCTGATATTTCCTATTCATAATTCTTTGATTTTATTTTTGATTAACGAAGTGCTGGTTTTTGGTGTCCTTTATTTTTTATATCACTACATGAATTCAATTGTCGAAACAAAAAAAGAATCACCACTTTCGTTAATTCTAAATTCAGGAATTCTTGCTGCTTTAATTTTCTTTATTATTTCAGTTACAGATTCTCTTTTCGGAAGAAAAATCCAGGAAAATTATCATGCTGATGTTTTTAATTCTTTAATTTCTATAGCAATCGACTTTGTTTTTATTGTTGCTGTAATCTACATATTTTCTACATTGAGAACGCTTTTTTTTTCTTCGACAGGTTAAAGACCAATCATTGTATTTCAATACAATGATAATTTTCTTTGCAATAACTTTTTTCTCAGATTTATCTCAGGTCAACTTATCGCTCGATTTTATTCATGATGCTTTTTATGTCGTTTCAATTGTTTTAATATGTTTGAATTCATTGAAAGTATCGTGGATTGCATTTCTTTCAAAAAGGCAAAAAACATATTTATTGATAATTTCAATTGTATTGTCAATTCTCTTTGGAGTTAATTATTCTTTATTAAGTGAAAATACTCCTGCTAAAGTTTTTCTTTCTAATTTTTCTTCGGGATTTGTTTCCATTTATAGTTTAATTATGATTTATGGGATGATATACTTTGGAATTATATTCTTCACAACATTATTTCATATGCCAACTGCCGAAGCTTTTGACAGAAAATCTGAAGAAGTTTCTTCGTTGATGGATTTGACAAAATTGATTACACAAGTTTTTGACTTCAAAGAATTGGCAGATACAGTCACTTCCATAACAACTAAAGTTTGTAATTCATATGCAGCATGGCTTGTTACAAAATATAATGATGAATTTGAATTAAATTCTGTTAATAATATTGCTTATGTAGATGCAGATAGATTAACAAAAAAATTTCTGCAAAAAGAAGAACCTTTAACAGGTGTTTATATACTTGATAGTAACTTACTTAATCAAATTAATAGCGGAGAAAATTTAAATTACAAATCAATTGCTATTGCACCACTTAAAGTTCATGGTGTAATCAGCGGCTACCTTTTTGCTGCAAGACGTCACGAAGTAAATTTTGACGAAGAGGACAAACGTTCAATTCAGGCTTTTGCAGATTATGCTGCTGTTGCTCTTGAAAATGCCAAATTGATAGCTGAATCAATTGAAAAAGAAAGACTTGAGAAAGAACTTGATGTTGCAAGAGATATTCAAAGAAGAATTTTACCGAATAAAATCCCGGAATCCGAACAATTAAAAATTACTGCTATGTTTATCCCTGCATTTGAAGTAGGAGGGGATTATTACGACTTTTTTGAACTGGGTGACAATAAATTGGGTTTTGTAGTTGCAGATGTCTCCGGCAAAGGAATTACTGCTGCATTTATAATGGCAGAAATAAAAGGTATTTTTGAATCACTTGCAAAATTAATTATTTCGCCTACAGAATTATTAATAAAAATTAATGATGTGCTTAAAGATAGTCTTGACCGTAAAAGCTTTGTTACAGCTGTTTATGGAATTGTAGATAAAAAAAATGGAATTCTTAATTTTGTAAGAGCAGGTCATCCTCCTGTAATTTATTGTTCTGAAGGAAAAGTTGAAAGACTGCTTCCTTCAGGTTTGGGATTGGGATTGGATTATTCAAATGGATTTGCAAACTCGTTGAAAGAAATGAAGATTAATCTTAAAAATGGTGATATAATTGCATTTTATTCCGATGGAATTCCCGAGGCAAAAAATGCTGAATATAAAGATTACGGTTACGATAGATTTGAAAAGATAATTCAAAAAAATTGTAATAAAACTCTTGATGAAATTTCGAATGAAATAATCAAGGATTTGACATTGTTCTCAAAGGACAATACTCAGCATGACGATATTACACTTGTTTTGTTTAGATGGTATTCCGATAAAAACTAATTATTTTTATAAATGTAAATACTAAAATCTTGATAAATCAAATCAAGAAACAATATGGAGTAATGAATGGCAGATTTTAATGTGAATCTCCGTTGTTTTGAATCAGTAAGCATTATTGATGTTAAAGGTTATCTTGATGCTCATACAGCACCGGAATTAGAAAATGTTTTTAATAAACTACTCGAAGAAAAAAAATTCCAGGTAGTCGTTAACTTCAACGAACTGAATTATATAAGCAGTGCGGGGCTCGGAGTTTTTATGGCATACATTGAAACAATGCGTCAAAATAATGGTGATATTAAATTTTCTAATCTAAAGGATAATGTTTACAACATTTTTGACTTACTCGGATTCCCTTTATTATATGAATTTTATAAAGATGAAAAAGAAGCTATTAAAAAGTTTATCGAACAGGAAAAATCTTGAACCAGTTAAATAAAAATTTCGAAAAAGTACTGATAATTAATAGTACTACTGAGAATCTGTCCAGAGTAAGAGAATTTACAAGACAGGCTGCAGAGGAGTGTAAATTTTCTGATGACACAATTGAAAAAATTGTGCTTGCGGTTGACGAAGCATGTACCAATATTATTAAACATGCCTATAACTATTCACCTGATGGGGTTATTGATCTCTCAATAAAAGTAAATAATGGTAAATTTATTGTAACAATAATTGATAATGGTCTTCATTTTAATCCCGAACTTGTACCAGAACCTGATATTCAGGAATATTATAAACAAAAGAAAATTGGTGGATTGGGAATGTATTTAATGAAAAAACTTATGGACGAAGTTCAATATTCCACTCTTTCTGATAATAGAAATCAGGTTGTTTTAGTCAAATATTTAGAATGTTAGGAATGCAAAAATTTGATAGTAATGCAGCTTTAAGAAATCTTTCTGCACTTGTTGATTTTAGCAATCTCGTAAATTCAAGCCTTGACCTCGATTTTGCATTAAACAATATATTACTTACTTGCCTCGGAAAATTTCATACATCAAAAGGTTTAATAGCTTTGTTGGACGACAATAATGTTCTTAAAGTCAAAGCCTTTAAAGGTGTGAGTAGAGAAGTTGTTGATTTATTTCCCTCTGTTAATTTGGAAGAAATTTCATCGAGCAAAAAATTAAATGAATTTGTCACACAAAATAATTTTGAAGTTGTACAAACAATTAAATCTTCTCAGGGAATTAAAGGATTAATTTTATTGGGCAAAAAATTAATCCGCCAGAAATATGAAGAAGATGATATTGAATTCTTAAAAACTATATTAAATGTGGGTGCAACTGCAATTGAAAATTCTTTGATAGTAAGTAAGTTAAAAGAAGTTAATCGTGAACTTGATACAAAGGTAAATCAATTGAGTTCACTTTTTGATTTGAGTAAAGAATTCAGCGGAATTCTTCAGCCTGAAGCAATTGGCAGATTACTGGTGTATACTCTGATTGGACATATGCTTGTTTCGAATTATGCAATTGTTATTTATGATAGAAAAAATTATTCTTTTTTAGAAAATAGTTTTAATGAAAATTTATTAAATGATTCATTAAAAGAATGCAATATAAATTTATTTGATAAACCTGTAATTAGACAAGACTTACAGAAAGAAAATGAAAAGCTTTTTGATTTAGGTATTGAATTAGTTGTCCCCATGCAAATTAAAAATGAAACAAAAGGATTAATATTGCTCGGTAAAAGAAAAAATAATCTCCCGTATTCAAAATCTGATATTGAATTTATATACTCACTTGGAAATCTTGCAATTATTTCGATAGAGAATACAAGATTATTTCAGGAAATGATAGAGAAGCAAAGAATGGAACGAGATTTAGAAACTGCACGCAGCATTCAAAAAAATCTTTTACCTAAAACAATTCCTTCGTTAACGAATTTAAGTTTAGCAGCATATAATATTTCTGCAAGAATTGTAGGCGGAGATTACTATGATATTGTAAAACTTGATGATGATAAAATTCTAATAGCAATTGCAGATGTATCGGGCAAGGGAGTTCCAGCATCACTTTTGATGGCTAATTTACAGGCATTTTTAAAATCAATTTGTAAACAACAACTTCCACTTGACGAAGCGACTAATTTGATTAATGATCTTGTAGCAGAGAATACAACAATGGGAAGTTTCATAACATTTTTCTGGTGTGTATTTGATAATTCAAATAAACAGCTGACATATGTTAATGCAGGGCATAATCCTCCTTTGCTTTTAAGAGAAGGGAAAATTTATAAATTGAAAAAGGGAGGTATGGTGCTTGGATTTCTGCCAACATCGATTCCATATATTTCCGAAAAGATTGAATTAAAAAGCGGAGATGTTATTGTTCTATTTACTGATGGGATTACAGAAGCAATGAATAAAAATTTTGATGAGTATTCAGATGAACGATTAGAAAAATTGATAATAAAAAATTCTCAATCAGAACCACAAGAAATTTTGGATAAAATAAAACAGAGTGTAAGTGAATTCATTAATGGAGCCGAACAAAGTGATGATATAACTTGTTTAGTTATGAAGGTTAAATAAAATTAACGGGGGTTGACTAAAATGTAATTTTCTTAATTTCTAAAATCTGTGATAATCCTGTTAAATCTGCGTTGTCTGTGTTCTAATTAAAAACCTACTTTTTAGTCAACCCCTTCTTAAAGGGAGAAATTAAAATTCAATTTTAGTTTTTGTTCTATTTGCCATTTCAAGAACAAATGCACTTGCAATAAAGATTGATGAGTAAGTTCCTGTAATCATACCAATCAACAATGCGAATGCAAAACCTCTTAATACCTCGCCGCCAAAAATTAAGAGTACGATTATTGTTAATAAAGTTGTGAAAACAGTTATTAAAGTTCTGCTCATTGTTCTGTTAATTGCATGATTCATATTTTCTTCGAGCGGTAAAGATTTGTGAAGTTTCATTTGCTCTCTTACTCTGTCAAAAACAATAACAGTATCGTTGATTGAATAACCAACTAATGTAAGAAAAGCAGCTACAACACTAACTGTTATTTCAAGATTTAATCCAGGTATTACTCCATATAAAATAGCAAACAATCCAAGTGTAATTAAAATGTCATGGAAAAGGGCAATAACTGCACCTAATGCAAAAGCAAATTTGAATCTGAAACCAAGATAAATCAGGATTACAACCAAAGATAGCATTACTGCTATTACTGCATCAGTTTTTAATTCTTTACCAACTTTTGGTCCAACTTTATCTTCTTTTAATACATTGAAAGGATTGTCAACAAATTTTTCAGTAAAATTTTCTTTAATCCAGTCAGCAATACCGAGTCGTACAACAACGGCGGTATTTGTTGGTTCTTCTGAAACTTTTGCGGTCTGAAATCCGGCTTCGAACAATCGATTGTTAATTATTTCTGCTGATTGAGGGTCTGAAAAATTGTAAGTAATGGAACTTGATGTAGAATCAATTACTTTTTTTTCTGTACCTGGCAGAGTATTTTCAATTATAGATTCAATTTTTGATTTAACTTTTGGAATAACATTCGAAGGGATTTCCTGCATTTCAGTTCTTAATAGAATTCCTGTAGAGCCACCAAAAGTTTTGACTTCAACATTTCCCAATCCAATTTTATCAACCTCTCTTCTAATTTCAGCAATATTAATCGGTTTTTCAAATTGAATTGCTACCTCTGTCCCTCCCTTGAAATCGATACCAAATTGAAGACCTCTAATTAAAATATTGAGTAATCCAGTTAATAATACAACTGAAGAAACAACATAAAATGTTGTTCTCTTACTCATAAAATTAATATTTAGATTCTCGAATAAGCGCATCTATTTAATTTCTCCTTTATTAACCAACATTAATTTTATAACCTTTAGAAATCATGTAATCGAAAATCATTCTAACAAGAACAAGTGCAGAGAATAAACTTGTCAAAATTCCAATCATAAGTGTTAAAGCAAAACCTTGAATTGGACCGCTTCCAAATTGATATAAAATGATACCTGTAAAGAATGTAGTAATATTCGAGTCGAAAATTGCTGAGAGTGAATTTTTGAAACCTGCATCAACAGCGGCGCGGTCTGTTTTTCCAGTTTTTAATTCTTCACGAATTCTTTCAAAAATAATAACATTAGCATCTACTGCCATACCCATTGTTAAAACGATACCTGCGATACCAGGCAATGTTAATGTAGCTTGAAAACCAGCAAGAACACCAAGTATTAACAAAACAGTTACTACAAGACCAAAATCTGCAATTGTACCTGATTTTTTATAATAAAATGCCATGAATAATGCTACAAGCAAATAACCGAATAAGACAGAATTAGAACCTTGTTTAATTGAATCCTGACCGAGTGATGGTCCTACGCTTCTTTGTTCAATTATATCAACTGGAGCAGGAAGTGCACCGGCTTTTAATACAATTTCAAGCAGTTTTGCTTCGTCGAGATTTGGTATTCCACTTATTTGAGAATTACCTGAAGGAATTTTATTCTGAATTACAGGGGCTGAATAAACAACACCATCAAGAACAATAGCACATCTTTTGCCAATGTTTGAACCAGTTATTCTTGCCCATTCACGGGCACCTTCTGAGTTCATTTGCATTGTTACAATTGGGGCAGAAGTTGTAGGGTCAATATTCGATTGAGCATCAACAATTACTCCGCCTGTTAACTCTGGAGTTTTATTCAACATGTATAAACGATAATATTTTACTCCATCAGAACCAGTTTCTGGTTTAGCATCATAAAGGAACTCAACATTATCAGGAATAACTTTTTTTACTTCAGGCCGTTCAAGATAAGCATTTAATTTTTGTCTATCTGATTCTTTTACAAATGCATCTGGGATTCTGCCTTGTGGGTCAATTAGTCTTGCAATTGCAAAGAATGGATGTTCTTTAGCAAATTGTTCTTCTGTTAAATTCTGTTGTTTTGAAGTATCAGCTTTTACAGTTTTTGTAGTATCACCTGTTAAAGAATCACCTTTTAGTGATGCTGCTAAAACTTCGTCTATACGTTTCATTATTGGTATGGCAAATTCGGGGTCTTTAACCAATTTGAATTCAAGTAAAGCTCTGCCCTGAAGAAGTCTTTTAGCTTCTTCTTCTCTAGCAATACCTGGAAGTTCTATAACAATTCTTCTTGATCCTTGTTTTTGAATGTTTGGTTCAGATACGCCGTATTGGTCAACTCTATTACGAATAATTTCGATAGCTCGTGTTACTGCATCAGCTTCTTGTTCTAAAAGTCTTGAGATAATTTTATCATCATCTTCTCGAATTGTGCCAAAGTATCTGCTTAAACGTATACCTTTTTCTTTTAATTTACGAGCTAGTATGGAAACAACATTTTCATTTGAAATTCTGGATTCATTTTCCGCTTCTTTTAATATTTGATTGAACTGGTCGTCAGGTTCTTTAGCTAATTTTTCAAGAAGTTTTGCAGTATTGACTTCCATAACGAGATACATACCGCCTTGTAAATCGAGACCAAGCTTAACTCTTTTTTCGCGGGCAGCTCTGTAATCCGGATTGTTCGATAATATGCTGTCTCTTTTGTTATTAATAAATTCTTTAATTTGAATTGCTGGTATGTTAGGATTGCTCTTTTTTAGACTGTCTTCAAGAAAACTTAGTTGTTGAGTAACTTTTCTATTATTCTGATAATCTTTATAGGTAGGTATTAAAAGGTAGACAGAAAGAGCAATAGCTCCTAAAACCAGGAATAGTCTAAATCTTATCTCTTTCATTCCAAATCTTAATTTTAGTTAATGAATTAGTTAGTTGGAACCAAGACGATAAAAAGCCGGCATTTAACCGGCTTTTTATTTATTCTCTTACAACCCATGTTTTAACTATTGCTGTAACACTCGGATGAAGTTTTATTGAAACACTGTAAATTCCAAGCGATTTAATTGGCTCGGTAATTTCAATTTTGCGTTTATCTAAATCATAGCCCTTTTCTTTCAGAGCATCAGCAATCATTTGATTGGTAACGGTTCCGAAGATTTTATCTTCCTCGCCAACTTTAACTGGAATTGTAACAGATACTTTTTCGAGCTCAGCTGCAAGAGCTTGAGCAGCTTCGAGTTCTTTTGCTTCTTTTTTAAGTATCTGTTTTTTCTCTTCTTCCAGTGCACGAATATTTCCCTTTGTTGCCTGATAAGCAATCTGGCGGGGAATAAGATAATTTCTTGCGTAACCATCTTTAACTGTTACTATGTCACCAACTTTTCCAAGCTGTTCAAAGTTTTTTCTTAGAATTACTTTCATTACCTTCTCCTTTTTACTTAACTGCTTCTGCAACATAAGGCAGAATTGCTAAATGACGAGCTCTTTTAATAGCTCTTACCAATTCGCGGTGTTGTTTGGCACTTAAACCGGTAATACGGCGGGGAATTATCTTCCCCTGATCCGTAATGAATTTCTGTAATTGCTTAGCATCTTTGTAATCAATATATCCTTCGATTACTCGTTTTATTTTTTTTGTAGTCTTCATTTTCTTCTCTTAATTATTGATTGTCTTTCATCAAATCAGATTCTTCATCAGTTAGAAATTTATCGAATGAGTTGTCTTCAAAATCTGATTCGTCGCTTTCGGAGACGACATCATTGTTGTTTGCCTCTCCATTACCTTGTGATTTATTAAATTTGTTTAAGAATTGAATTCTCTTAGCCTTAATTTCGACAATTGTTCTGTTCTTACCATCTTCAGTTTTGAAAGTTCTGCTTTGAAGTTCGCCATCAATTAATACTGCGCTGCCTTTTTTAAGGCGGTCGCGGCAGCTATCGGCCAATTTGTTCCATGCAACTACTCCAACATAGCAAACATCTTCCTGCCATTGGTTGTTGCTGTCTTTGTATCTTCTGTTTGCTGCAATATGGAAATTAACAACAGGAGTGTTGTTTGATGTTTGTCTGAAGACAGGATCTTTTGTTAAGTTTCCTGCTACTATTACACTGTTTAGTTCTGGCATCTTTAATTCAGCCATCGTAACCTCCATCTTAACTTAGTTTGTTATTCGATACTTTCGTTATTTGTGTTTATCTCTTCTTCTGAAGATTGCTCTTCAGTTTGAGAAGATTCTTTTTGTTTTTTAATTGCTTCTAAAGCAAACTTGTCAAGTGCTATTGTTAAATAGCGTATAACATTTTCATCTAATCTTAAACTTCTTTCTAAAATACTGATTAAATTAGTTGGAGCATTAAAGCGGATTATAACATAATATCCACTTTTTGCTTTCTGGATAGGATAAGCTAAACGCTTACGACCCCATCTGTCAATATCGACTATTTCACCACCATGTGTGGTGATTACCTCTCGCAACCTCGAAATGGTTGCTTCTACTTGTTCATCTTCAAGTGCTGCATTAATAATCACAACACTCTCATAAATTTTAGTACGCATTATGTTTCACCTCCCTTTGGACTTTATGGCTCCTTCTTTCTATTTATATATAGAAGGAACAGGGTTATAAATTAATGAATTAGGTCTCAAAAATAAAACTATTTTCTAAGTCGTGCAATAACTATTATTAATTGATTTACAAATTAATTAAAATATAAATTTCTTGATAATTTCTAATTTTTCCTCTGTGCATTTGTTCTACTGAAAAAGTCAGACATTAATTTATACCCGCCTTGTATGAAATATTCAATTAATTCAACAGAAAATTCCAGACTATTATTTATGTAAGATAATTCTTCGGCACTGAATTTACTTAGGACATAATCTGCAAGTTCACCTTCACCGAATTTATTACCGATTCCAAAACGAAGGCGAGGGAATTGATTTGATTCTAAATGATAAATTATAGATTTAAGGCCATTGTGGCCACCATCACTTCCAGATTTTCTTAATCTTATTTTACCTAATTCTAAGTTCACATCATCAACAATAATTAGCATATTTTCTAAATTAATATTGTTTTTTGAAAGAAATTCAGAAACTGCTATACCACTCAGATTCATGTATGTTGTTGGTTTGACCAAAAAAAATGTGGAAGACCCAATTGAACCTTCCACATAATGATAATTCTCTTTTTTCTTGAAATGAAGATTGTTTTTTGATGCAAATTTGTCGAGTATTATAAAGCCAATATTATGTCTTGTCCATTCGTATTTTTTGCCTGGATTACCCAAGCCTACAATGAGATACAAGACTTAATTATTCCTCTTCTTCAACTTTTCCTTTTGCAATTACTTCAGGTTCTTTTTGAACTTCTTCACCTTCAGCTGGTGCTGTAGGTTCTGCAGCAGCTCTTGGTAAAATGACAGATACAATAATTACATCATCGTTATGTAATATTTTTATGTTGTCTAATTTTAAGTCTTTGACATGAACAGATTCGCCAATACCAAGATTTGTAATATCCACTGTTATATGTTCTGGAATATTTGTAGGAAGACAAGCAATTTTTAGTCTGTGCATTTGATGTTGTAATAAACCGCCTTCTTTAATTCCTTTTGCAGTTCCTTCAAGAACAACGGGGACTTCGATTTCTATTTTTTCATCAAGTGAAATGCCCATAAAATCACAGTGAATAATTCTATCGGTTACAGGATCAAAATGAACATCTTTCAAAACAGATTTTCTTGGTTCAGAATCATCAATTATGAGATTAACAATGTGAGTCTCTGAAGTGTAAACAAGTGGTCTTAAAGATAATTCCGGCAAATAAATTGGAATTGGTTCGATTCCTTTAGCATAAAATATTCCAGGGACATTGCCTTCTTTTCTTAATTTATTAACCACACTTTTTGTTGATATGGTTCTTCTTTTTGCTGTAATGCTTATTTCTGACATATTAATTAACTCCTCATTATACTTACTAAATTTTATCTTTATCTATATCGAACAGTGAACTTATAGATTGATTTCTATTGCATCTTATAATTGCTTCTGCTAAAAGAGCAGAGGCCGATTTAACAATAATTTTATTTGACTTCTTCTTTAGTGGAATGCTATCCGTCACATATAACTTTGTAATTTGAGAATTATCAATTTTTTCAACAGCATCACCAGAAAGCAATGCATGAGTTATTGCTCCATAAACTTTATTTGCACCGCATTCTAATAATTTTTCTACTGCTTTAACAATTGTTCCACCTGTATCAATTAAATCATCTACAATCAATACATTTTTATCTTTTACATCTCCAATTAAATTCATTTCAGCAACTTCATTGTGTTTTGATCGTTTTTTGTCTATTACAACTAATCCTGCATTTAATCTATTTGCATAAGAACGTGCTAATTTAATGCCTCCAACATCTGGAGAGGCAACAACAAGATTTTTAATTTTACCTTTGAATAAAGGTGTAAAAATTGGCGATGCATATAAATGGTCAAACGGGATGTCAAAGAAACCTTGAATTTGAGCAGCATGCAAATCCATTGTAATAACTCTATCGGCACCTGCAACAGTAATTAAGTTAGCCACAAGTTTTGCAGATATCGATACTCTCGGTTGATCTTTTCTATCCTGTCTTGCATATCCAAAATATGGAAGAACAGCTGTAACACGTTTAGCCGACGCTCTTTTAGCAGCATCAAGCATAATTAATAATTCCATTAAATTTTCTGCTGGCGGTTGAGTCGGCTGAACTATATAAACATCTTCTCCGCGGACATTATCAATAAATTTTGTCCAGATTTCACCATCATTAAATCTCTTAATAAAAACTTTTCCTTCTGGTAATTTTAAATAATTACAGATTTTCTTTGTCAATTCAGGATTTGAACTGCCAGAGAAAATTAATGGTTGTGTTTCCAATTTAGTTTTTTAGCTATGTATTCTTAAAAATTGCTGCCAAATATAATTAAATCAGTAAGGTTAGTCAAACTTCCATTCAGATAATATCTTTATTTAACACGTTTATTAAATAAAAATGCAATTACGACAATCAGCACAAACAATGCAGCAATGTATATCCATAATGGTGTTTCCTTCAATTTGAAAGGACGATAAGTAGCAGTAATATATTTTCCTGTTCCAATTTCATCTAAAGTATATTTCCATGTGAGTTTATTACGTGATACTTCAGTTGCATTGTGGTCTAATATTTGTCCTGGCAGATAATAAATAAATGTCATAGAAAAATTTTTGCTTTCAAATCCAAAGCCAGTTGCAATTGGTTTGATGAACTGAGAAAAAATTTTAGTGTTCTTTTCACCATCTTTTATTGAAAGTTTGGAATCCTTAAATGCAGGTGTAGAATTCAAAGAATCAAGACTGTTAAATTCAAGTTCCACTTTTGCATGAATTGTGCTGTCTTCGTAATCTCTGTAAACTTCTACATTAGTTATTGAGCTGTATTGAGAACTAAATTCTTTGTAAACAGAATCTTGATTGAACAAACCAAGTTGTTCTACAATTATTGAATCTCTTGGATTTGTCCATTTCATCCAGTAATGAATAAACATATTACCGCTGCCGTCTTTTTTAATAGTTGTTACCTGCATATAGTTTAGACAGCCGCTTAGAAGTAAAATTAAAAGTAATGTGAGTGATATATTTTTTTTCATAGTTTTTGAGAATTTAACAGTTCAATATGCAAAAAAAGAATTAAATAACATTCGTGTTTTTATCTGAAACTATGTTTATTTTTACAAATTAAAATTTTGTCTTTATGGTAAAAATAAAGCAATGGAGGTTAATGATGCCAACTTATGATTATAAGTGTATTGACTGCGGTTATATTTTTGAAGAATTTCAGAACATGACAGAAGCCCCTCTTACTGAATGTCCAAAATGTAAAGGACAATTAAAAAGATTGATTGGTCCTGGAGCTGGTCCAATATTTAAAGGTTCAGGTTTTTATCATACTGATTATAAATTGAAATCCAACAATAATTCCTCAAATAAAAATAATAGTTCTGACAAGAAATAATAACCGAAATGAAAATGGGTGCTCGAATAAAAAGCACCCATTTTTTTAAAAGTCCATTCCTATTGAAATGTAATAACGAGGTGTTGAAAATCTATCGAGGTTCCATTTCCAAGCTACATCAATTTTCCATAAAAATAACATGTATATTCTAAAGCCAAAGCCAGTACCGATTAATAAATCTTGTGTTACAATGCTGTTATCTTGATTACGGCCAAAAAGTTTAAGCTTTTGTGTATCGTTCCATGCAGAACCTGCATCAAGAAAAGCAACACCAAGAATATTTTGAAATAAAAGCGGCAAAGGACCTGTAAGTAAATATCTAATTAATGGAAGACGAAGTTCCATATTTAAAAGAGAATATTTAGTTCCAATTTTTTCGGCATAGTCATAACCTCTTAAAGGCATTGCAGGAGATAGAAATGCAAAGTCAGATGCATTTTCAATTGGAACATCTTCGGTTGCAAAATTTCTATTTATCCAGTTTTCTGTTCCGCCAAGGAAAAATCTTTGGGGATTTCCACCACCCGAATAACCTCCTGATAATCTGAAAGCAAAAGAATTATCAAAGAAGAAACGGAAGTAGGTTCTGTAATCAAGATTAAGTGAATAGAAACTTTGCTGTCTTCTTGATAATCCGGGGTCGCCAAATACAGTTAAAGCATATCTTGTTCCTTCAATTGGAGAAGTATAACCTTCGAGAGTATTATCATGAACAAAACTTAAAGCAGGAACAAGATAAGTTGATTTGTCTATTGGCTCAAAAATGTTGTCCAGATTTTCTGCTGTAACACTCATCAAACTTAATGAACCATCAAGTCTATAGAATCTATTAAATGGATAACTTGCAGAAGCAACAAAACCAAAATTTCTGAAGCGGTATAAATCATAACCAAAAAATGAAGTTCGATATAAAAATCTTGCTGTATGAAATGCTTCAAAACCTAAGTCAAGTCTATTTTCAAGATAGTAATAAGCTAAACCATAATCGCTGTTTTTAATATCAATTTGTAAACTGGTTATTCCAATTAATCGGTGATTTCCAAGTACATCGCTGAAAGCGAGAATAGTTGTACCCTGCAAACCGTAAAGAGTGCTGTAGCCGGCATTTGCATATATTAAATCTGGAGAGAAATTTACTTTGTAACGATTAACAAGAAAATTACCCTGAGAATCTAATTTCTCTGTAAAAAGTTGTTTACGTCTTTCAATTCTTGTACTATCACTTTCTTCACTTGCAGCTCCAAATATGTATCTGCTGTAATCAACTTTTGATGAATCTTTTTTTACTTCAGATTTTGCTATGTATGAACCAACAAAAATTTTTCTTTCTTTTATTTGAGTAGAATCTGCTTTTTCCTGAGTGAGAGTTTTTGTGGAATCAGTTTTAGTTGTATCCTGTTCTTGAGTAAAAAGGGAAGTTGTTTCATTTTTCTTTGAACGCAGTAATGTCATATAATTTGTTGGCTGTAATGAGTCTGCAATTGCATTCATTTCAAAAGGATTGTTCAGCATAAAAATGTTGTAACCAAGTTTATATAAAGATGTAAACACCAATTTCTTTCCGTCATAAGAAATTGATGGTTGACTTATTTCACTAAGTGAATTAGTTATTGGTAAAGCTTTTTCATTAATTAGTTCGACAGCATCAGAACTGTCAGCTTTAGCAATTGACTTTTTATAAATATTATTAATTCCATTTTTGTCTGATATAAATAAAATTTCTTTCCCATCAGGAGATACTACGGGATATCGTTCATTGCTAAATGGCCAATCTGTTAGTCTTTTAATTTCTTTGGTTTCTGTGTTGATAATATATAGGTCTAACTGTTTGTAATTATGATTGCTCATCATAAAATCAGAAGGTATCATTGATGGATTAATATAATTTTCTCTATCTGATGTAAAAATTATTTTTTTCGAATCAGGAGTCCATATGGGGTCATTATCACTAAAGATGTCATCTGTAAGATTTATGAGTTCATTTGTTTTAAAATTATAAATATAAATATCCGATTGAGTTGAATTATGAGCTACAAAAGCCAATTTATCTCCATCGCGTGACCAGTCAACTGATTCAATGCCATCGAACTTAAATGGCAAATCATAACTTTTTTCTGTATTTGTATTGATAATTGTAATTACATCATATCCTTCTTTTTTAGTTGAAAGAGCAATTCTAATATTATCTGGCGACCAAGCAATAGATGGATGAAGAACAGTCAATTCTTCGAAGTCTGTTGTCTTGCCACTTTCAACAACTTTTTTAATAATTTTTCCAGTTAATGCATCCATGATGTAAACATCGAGATAAATATCTCTATCTGAAATAAAAGCAATTTTATCTCCCTGAGGTGAAATTGAAGGACTTGTATTATAAAAGCCGTAAGATTTTTTGTTGTCAGTTAATCTTTTTGCAAATTCATCAGGGTCCTGATATTTTGCAATGTCAGGCCAATATTCTTTTTTCAAACTTTTTTTCCAGCGTTCATTTAGTTCTTCTAATTCAATACCAATTGAAGATTTTAATGCAGCTTCGAGAGAGCCAAGTCCCTGAATTTTATTGATAAGTTCGCCTAATTTTTGTCTTCCATAAGTATCGGCAATATATTTAAAAACTGATTGACCGCCGCGATAACCGAGATACCCGCTTAGTTGATTTATATCAGGTAATGACTCACTGATGATTGCATTTCTTATAAACATATCTGTATAAGTTTCCCAGCCCTGTGAAAAATATTCTGCACTACCTTCCATGAACCAGTGGGGAAGTTGAAGAGTAATTCCTTTTGAAATTACATTTTGAATTGAACCGCCGAAATACATGTCCTGCATCACTGCATGAACGAGTTCATGATGAATCACATGGCGAAATTTTTCATAAGAGCCTTCGAATGGGAAAACAACTCGATTCTTAAATGGCTCTGTAAAGCCGCCAACACCTTGTCCAAGATATTCATCAGTAATATTTGTTTCCTGAAAATCGTTATGTGAATTATAAACGACGAGTGTTATTCTATTATTAATTTCGTAATTAAAATCTTGTTGTAGTTTACGCAAAGCATCTTCAGCTTCTGCTGCTGTAAACTCTGCAATTTTTTCTCCACCATTTGAAAAGTAGATATCAAAATGTTTTGTCTGAATGTAAAACCAATTATGATTTTTATATTGAACTCTGTTTTGTCCAAATTGAGAAAATATATTGCAGGTTGTTAATAAAAATACTGCAAGTAAAAAAATAAACTTTTTCATACTTTACCTCGCCATTGATGACAAACAGATTAATTAATTAATCAGCTTAAAATCGATTTCTCTTTTTTCTTCATCTACACGAATTAATTTTACATTTACTTTATCACCCAGACGAATTCTTCTTCCTGTGCTTTTGCCAGTTATTGAATAATTTTTTTCATCAAATAGGTAATAATCATCATCCATATCTCGGTAACGAATTAAACCTTCTGCAAGATTCTGGCTTAGTTCAACAAAAATTCCAAAATTTGTTATTCCAGATACAACACCATGAAATTCCTGTCCCACTTTACTTTTGAGATATTCAATTTGTTTCAGTTTTACAGATAATCTTTCTGCATTAATAGCAGTTCTTTCTCTTTCAGAAGCATGTTCGCAAATTTTTTCTAAATCTTCAATGTTATATTTTTTCTCCAGCTTATTTTGCAAGTAATTATAAATCAAATTGTGAACTATTAAGTCAGGAAATCTTCTGATAGGCGATGTAAAGTGTGTGTAATACTTAAATCCAAGTCCATAATGACCAATATTTTTTGTTGAGTAAATTGCTTTTGCCATAGAACGAATTGCAATTTCATTTACAACAGCTTCTTCTTCAGTTCCTTTAACACTATCAAGAAGTTTTTGAAATTCTTTTGATTTATTAGAACTGTTCGGGTCAAATGAATAACCAAGAGAGCGAACAAATCTTGCAAACTCAATTATTTTTTCTTTATCCGGTTGGTCATGAACACGATATACAAAAGGATAAACCTCTTCTCCTTTTTTCGGCTGAACATGTGTAGCAATTATTTGATTTGCCATAAGCATAAGTTCTTCAATTAAATTGTTACTTTCTCCAACCTTTTTGATGTTTATTTCTACAGGTTTCCCATTTTTGTCCAGTTTAAAGACAACTTCAGGCGTAAAAAAGTTTATACTGCCTTTCTTAATTCTTTTTTCTCTTAACACTTTTGCAATTTTATTAAGTAATGCAATTTGTTCATAAAAATCTCCTTGCCCCTCGTCAATTATTTTTTGAACTTCTTCATAAGTAAATCTTCTTTTGCTGTTAATAATAGATTTGTGAATTTCATAATTGACAATTTTTCCAGTAGGAGTAACTTCTGCTAAAACTGAAAAGGTTAATCTGTCTTTACCTGGTACAAGTGAACAAATTTGATTTGATAATTTTTCGGGAAGCATTGGAATAACTTTTCCAACTAGATAAACACTTGTGCCTCTCTTAAGAGCTTCTTTGTAAGTTGCAGAATTTTCTCTGACATAGTGACTTACATCCGCAATATGAACACCAAGCAGAAAATTTCCATTTTTAAGTATTTCTACAGAGACAGCATCATCAAAATCTTTTGCATCTTCAGGGTCAATTGTAAAAATAATTTTATCTCTTAAATCAATTCTTTTTTTGAATTCGGCTTCGGGAATTTCTTCTGTGATTTTTTCAGCTTCTTTTAATACAGAATTTGGGAATTTATAGGGAAGTTCAAATTCTCGAGCTATAGAAGCAATTTCAACATCGAATGAACCTGCTTTTCCAAGAACTTCAATTATTTTTCCTTCAGGGTTAAGATTAGGTGAAATCCATTTAATATTTCCAACTACTACTTTATCTCCAGCTTTTGCGCTGCCAAGATTTTTTGAAGAAATATAAATATCACGATGAATTTTTTTATCATCAGGAATTACAAAATAGAATGAATTACTTTTCTGAAGTGTACCTACAATTTCTTTTCTGTTTCGTTCAACAATGTCGACAATTGTTCCTTCGATATTTTTGCCTCTTTGACGCTCAAGTAATTTTACTTCAACAATATCACCATCAAAAGCTGTATTAAGATTTTTTCCTGCAATAAAAACATCTTTGATATTTTGATTATTCAGAATTACAAAGCCATAATCGCCATCTGAAATTATTTGCAGAGTGCCTATTAATTTTTCGCTGCCATAACGATTAAGTTGATAACGCTTGCCGGATTTTTCGAGAAATCCTTCTTCTGTAAGTTTATGTAAATAATATTTTAATTCGGCATATTCATAACTGTCGAATATACTGAGTCTCTCGGCAAGCTCTTTTGATTTTATTTTGAGAGATGGATTGTTTTTAAAAAATGATTTTATTTTTTTCTTCATCAGAATACAAACCTGTATTTAAGTGCTAATTCATTTATTTTTTCGTCAAAACTGTATTTTTGTACAATTGGGTCTTTTCTTTCAACTCGAATTAAAAAATTAGGATTAAATGGATACTCAATTTTAATATTTGCCTTGTTTATATTTTGAAAAACTTCTGTTGTACCTCCAATGCTGTAACGAAGATTTTGAATTCTTCCCGAGAAACTGAATTTTGTATGTTCTCCAATTCTGCTAATTTGAATGTTATTAACTAAATCGCCAACAGCAGAATTCACAAAGCTTGTAAGCATTGAACCAAGAAATGATGTAGCAGAATTCTGAACATCTGTAATTAAACCTGCGGTTTCTGCTCTATCCTGTGCAGTTAAATCATCTTTAAATTTTCCAAGAAGTATGAAAGAAAAGGCATCTGAATAATCATAACGGGTATCTTTAATGTTATTTTGAATATTTCTTGTTCCAACATAAACTCCAATGCTTTCAGGATTATTTGCAAGGTTTTTTCCTATTTCAGAAAGTAGTCCTTTGATTTTAATTTTTACAGCAACTTCTTGAGGAGCTGCGTTAAGCTCCCTCGGATTAATATAATCATTTGTATAAGTTGCAATAATATCAAGATATGGGTCTGTAATATTACTTTCAAATCTTATTACGCCTTCTGCATCAAATGATTTGAAGAATTCTAATTTTGAACCCTGCATTAATTGAAATGAACCCTGTGCTCGTGTTACTCCATCTATGAATTCATATTTTAATTCACCGGTCATCTCAACAAATAATTTTTGATTTGCAGCTTGAGATAAGATGAAGGTCATTTGCGCAATGTTATCTACTTTAATTCCAATATCATAATCAAACTTAAATTCTTTTTCTTTCAAATTCTCATTTTGCTTTTTAAGATTTTTTTCTGCTTCGAGTATTTCACTAAATCTTAATAATTCTTTATCAATTTTTGATGAATCAACAACATAAGTTATTTTAAAATTACTTCCTGAATTCTGATAATTGTCACTGCTGACTGTGTAAATTAAATTTGTTTGTTTAAGTAAAACATTACCTTTAAAAAATAATTTGCTATCTTTCCATGTAAGCTGGCAATCAGGATTTGTTTCCACAACAAGGTCACCATAGAGATATGGACTTGTCTGCCTTGATAACTCACTCAAAAGTGCAATATTGCCATTCACATTTATTGATACATCTTTGATTGATAAACCATCATAAAGAATATTTCCATAACCTGAAATTTTACCACCATAACGAGTTCCTCCAGCGTTAGCAAGCAGTAAACTATCCACAGAAATTTTATTTTTTTCAAATTTTAGTTTAATTCCGCATTCATAATTTAGATTATTGTTAAGAGATTTAAAATGCCCTTTGATTAGATTCATATAACCTGAAAATTCAGGTTTGTTAAGTCTGCCAGTTACATCAATTTCAGTAATTAAATTACCTCGCTGCTCAATAATGTTTGGAATAAGATTTTCAAGAGAACTTATATTAAAGTTTTCTGATTTTATTTTTATTGCAATCTCTTCATCTTTTATAATTCTATCTTTAACAGATTCAAAACTTAAGTTTACGGGAATGCTTCCAGTTATTGTAAAAAGCGGATTGTTATAATTATAAGTTGAATCCAGATATTTAATATTGGTCCATATTTTTTTGTTTTCATAATTAATCGTACCAGTAAGATTTCCTAATTTTCTTTTTGAATATGAAATATCATTAACATTAACACTTGTTAATATTCTTGGGTCTTTGAACTCGCCATTAACAGAAATGTTTATATCACAATCTGCTTTAAGAAATGGATTAATTGAACCTAATAAATAATTACTCAAAATTTTGCCGGAGATATTGTTGAAGTTTAATTGCAAATTTTGTTTGCCGGTTGATTCAATAATTCCACTTGCAATAATAGAAGAAGTATCGTGAATTAAAGCGAGGTTTTTAATTTTAAAATAATTCGGATTGAAGAGAACTTTTATTGTATCCCTGTTTTTCCAATTTATATTCTGAAAATCAATTGATAAATCGTTCAATAAAATTTGTTGTTCAACAGGTGTTATAAGAACAATTCCTTCTGCATTCGCTTTTATTAAGTTTTCGATTTCTGCTGTTGTATTAAAAAATAATTTACTTTGATTGAAGACTACATCTGCTTCAATATTTTCAATGTTGCCGCCTGAATAAAATCTTTTTCCTGTTAGAGATACTGTCCCAAATAATTTATCGAATGAAAAGTAATTATTATTGCGCGTAAAATTAATATCGGTTTCCAAATCAGAAATATAAATTGTTTCATCTTTCTGCATTAGAACAAAATAATCTAAATTGAGTGATGTGTTGATTGAAAAATTTGATGATTGATTGTTAATATTTCCTTTTCCTGTTCCCACAATATCCAGTCTTTTATTACCGAGAAGCGATGCAATTAAACTAAAATCTTTCAGCTTAAAATTGAAATTGAAAGATAAATCTTGTTTTGCAATTTCAGGTAAATTTATTTGAACAGTGTCAATCCTGCTTTCTTTTGAAATTACAGCGAGTGGATTTAACTGATTTAGTTTATCAGAAATAATTTTAGAAAGTGCTTTGGATTCATATGAAAGCAGTTCAATTGCCCGGCTTAAAGAAAAATCTCCCTCGATGTTAAAATCAACAAAATCCGAAATCATGTTGATAGTTCTGTATGTATCTTGCTTTTTAAGTATTACATCAATGCTTGAATATTTTATATCAGTCTCTCTAAATTTTGATGAATCAATCCCAAATGAGAATGTGCCTGTAATTTTATCCGGGTCAATATGTTGACCTTCTGCACTAAAGTAAAAATTTAGATTGCTTTTGTCGCTTTCTTTTTTTGTAAAATCAGATAAATCAAGATTTTTCAAACTCCCAACAATGCTATAAATTGGGATTGTATCATTTACGAAATCAATATTTCCCAAAAATATTGCTTCAGTTAATTTAGAATTTCCTTCAATATCCAGATTAATGTTTTTGTTTTGAGCTTTTGCAGTTGCAACAAGTTTATCAATTTGCACATCATTAATAAAGGAATTTTCTGCATTGAATTTGAAGTCACTTAATAGTTCAGCAGGTTTTGTTCCTTTTCCAGTTAAGAAACCAGATGAATTAAGAATTGTCCTAAAGCCAAGTAATGGTTCTAAATTTATGTTGTTTGTTTTGAATTTTATGTCATAAATAATTGGGCTCTTTTTTAGATTGAGTGAACAATCAAATGCTAAATTTCCGTCTTCAATATTTCCTGCAAATTTTGTTTTGAAATTTGTAGGTTCTCCTTTGAATTCAATGTTTACAGAAGATACCGAAAGTTTTGCAAATTCGGGCAATTTCAAATCGGGGAGAAGAGCAATCACATCTTTATAATTAATATCTGTGTCAACAATTTTTGCATCAATAAATAATTTCTCCGGTTTATTTAGATTGAGCATTCTTCCATTAATTTCGATATGAGATTTTCTGTAATCGAGAATAAGTTTTTGAATATTGAAATCTCCAAACTTTCCTTTTGCATATAATTTGAGCGAAGAGTTGCCTCTTAAAATTTCAGTACTTTTTATAAATGATGATAAATCAGCAAAGTTGAATGAATTTATATTGAGTTCAATTGTTACAGGACAGTTTTTAAAATCATTCAACTCAACATTACCGAATAGATTCAAGCTGTCAAGTCTTGCATTTAATCTGATGTCGCTGCTGTCTGTTTCTAAAGCAAAATTTGTAACTGCAGCAAAATTTTTTGTGACTGCAAAATTTCCTGAAATATTTTTTAGTGTAAATCGATTAAGATTTGGTTTGAAAGAGAATTCTTTCAGTAAGAATAAATAATCTGAATTATTAATGTCGATAAATGCCTGAGCAGATAAATTTAGATTTTTGATTTGAATGTCATCATAATTAATGTTGTTGTAGAATTTATTGGACTTAATGTTGTCGAAAGTTTGTTTTACAATGTTTATGTTTTTTAATTGAAAATCATTAATCTGTATGTAAAAAGGAAATGTAGATTTTGTTGTATCTTCTAATTTGGGTTTAAGCAGCTTTTGATAATTCCATGTACTATCCTCGTGCTGAAGCAAATTTATTTCAGCATTTTCAAGAGAAATTTTTCTTACATAGATTTTTTTTAATATAAGTTGAAGCGGACTAATTTTTATCTCGATTTTATTTGCATAAAGAAGTGTATCATCGTTAATCTTAACGGAAGTGTTTCTTAAAAAAAGGGAAGTAAGAATTGTTCCATCAATTTTTTCAATATTTAGCTTTCCATTAATTTCATTGTTAACCAGTTCAATTACTTTGTTCCTGAAAAGCTCGCGAAAAGTTCTTGTCTGTGAAAAACCAATAAAAAGAATAAATAAAAATATTATCCCGAGAAATATGCCAATGAAAGTATTGATAATTTTTCTGGATAAAGAGCGTTTAGTTTTTGTTTTTTTTAATGGTTGAATCATTCTTTGAATTTCTCGAGTATTGTATTAATTATATTTGTTGTTGATTGAAAATTAACGAACTCAATTGTTTCTACTTTTCCGCCTGCAGCTTCAACAATATCACTTCCAACAATTTTATCTTTAGACCAGTCAGCACCTTTTACGAGAACATCCGGTATTAATTTTTTAATAACTTCGTAAGGAGTTTCTTCTTCGAAAATTGTTACATAATCAACAGCTTTTAAGTTAGAAATTATAAAAGCTCTTTCATTTTGAGGAACAATTGGTCGCCTGTTGCCTTTTATTTTTCTCATTGATGTATCTGAATTAACAGCAACAATTAAGATATCTCCAAGAGACTTTGCTTTATTGAGATAGTCGACATGTCCTGCATGAAGTATATCAAAACAGCCATTTGTGAAAACAACAATTTTATTCTGCTTTTTAAGTTCATTTCTAATTTCAATAAGTTCGTCGAGTTCTTTTATTCTGTTCATTCTTTTATCTCGTCAATTACTTCGTTGAACAATTTGTCAATTGAAATTGGCACAATACCAACTTCTTCGCAGACAAGACCACCTGCAAAATTAGCAAGATAAGCTGCATCATAAATATCAGCGCCTGCGGTAAGAGCAATAGTCAAAGTTGAAATTACAGTATCACCTGCACCGGAGACATCTGCTACTTTTCTTGCTTTTGTCGGAATTTTTCTTTCTGTTTTACCATTTTCAAAAAGAGCTACTCCTTCTTCGCCAAGTGTTAAAAGAACATATTTAGCTTTTAATTTTTCCATCAAAGTTTTGCCTGCATTAGTTATATCTTCCGATGTTTTGATTTTAATGCCAAGCACATCTTCTGTTTCTTTTCTATTTGGCTTAAAAACAGTTACACTTTTATAAGAAAAAAAGTTATTGAATTTTGGGTCAACTGTAATAATTTTTTTGGATTCATTGGCAATATTAATTATTTCTTCGATTAATCTGGAAGTAAGAACACCCTTGTTGTAATCTTCAAGAATGATTGCATCAATATTTTTGATATTCTTTTTTAATACATCAATAATTTTATTTTCGATTTTGGAGTTGATTGGAGTTATATCTTCTTTATCAATTCTTACAACATGCTGATTGTGAGCTATCACTCTAATTTTAGTTGTTGTTGGGCGATCTTTATCAACAATTATAAATGAATCATTAATTTTTAATTCTGCCATTAATGTGCGTAAAATTTTTCCATTGTAATCATTTCCAATAACACCAATAGGTAAAGGAATCCCTCCAAGTGTCAAAATATTGTGAGCAACATTCATAGCTCCACCAAATCTTGAGAACTCATTATCAATTGCAACAACCGGTACAGGAGCTTCAGGTGAAATTCTGCTTACTTCGCCCCAGTAATAACAATCGAGCATCATATCACCGATTACTGCAATTTTTTTGTTGTAAAATTTTTTCTTAAGGTTATTCAGTTTTTTGATGGTAGTGTTAAGCATAATTTTTTTTATCTCCATTGTGCAAGTTGATTGAAGAAATTTATTTTAATTAAACCATTTTCTGTTCCGAGCCAGAGGAATGTTCCATCAAAAAAAATTTTATTAACAGTTTTTGGAATTCGTTCGTCATTTATTGGAATAACTTTTTGATTAATTCTGTTTATCAAAACAATTCCTCTGCCATAAGTTTCTTTTGTTTCTTTGCCAAATTGATAAAGAGAAACCCATATATAATTTCCGGTTCTTTCAAGGTCATAAACTCCATTGCCAGTCAAACCTCTAAAGTTGTCAAAACGAATCCATTCATTTTTCCTGTTGTATCTGAATAATCCTCCAACATTAAATTGAGGACGTTCTGCTGTGATAAATTCATCCAGTCCAATCCAGACAAAATTTCTTTCAAGCAAGACTGAAGAAATTGAAACCTGTTCACCTTCACCATTAAAATAGTTATATCTGTTATCATAAAAAGTAATCGCGGTTGCATTATTCAAATCTTTTGATTTATCATACTTATGCAAACCTGCTTCTGTTCCAAACCAAACTATGCTGTCGCCATCAACTTGAATTGTTTTTATTGTATTTGTTTTTTCGTTGTTTCCAACAGTTAAGTTGTAATCAATGAAACGGCCACTTTTTAAGTCATACTTTGTAAGGTATTGGAATCTTCCAATCCATACAACATTTTCAAATTTATCATAAGCAATAGAACGAATCCAGTTAGCAAGTTGACCACCGAGTGCAAATTTTCTTTTTGTCCAGTTATTCCTTTTTTTATCATAAATAAATAAACCATCAATTGAACCAGCCCAAACAAAATTTTCATTTGCTGTTATGCAGTAGAAATAATCATGCTGCAAATTTCCTTTCGAACTTGAAAATTGTTGCCATGTATTTTGAGAAGGCAAATACTTGAAAATTCCATTGCCATTTGTAGCTATCCAGATATCTTTTCCATCACTGCATATATCAGTAACGGCAGAACCTTTTAAGTAAAATTCAAAATCATCATTTGATTGTGAAAAAATCAATGAACTTAAAAATAAAAGTGCAATTAGAGTATTTTTCATAGCAATTAGTTTTCGATAATTTTCAACTGGAAAAATAATATTAAGATTCTTTTGATGGAAATATAAAGATGCAATTATTTAAGAACGGAGAAATTGATTTCACTTTTTTCGATTTCAATATTCCATACTTTTTTAAATCCATCGATTAAACATTCTGAAAGTTTTTTATAATCAACATGTTTACCAAGTATTGTTTCAATCTCAATAGTTTTTTGATATATATCATTTTTGATTAATGATTTTGTATTTTCATCAATATTTATATAATCAACAAGGTTTCTGTGATATTTCCCGCAAAGAATAGAACCATGCTGAAGAATGGCATTATTTAATTTTCGTTGAGCACTTCCAATTAATTTTCTTCCATTAAATTTAACTTCATTTTTTGCTGCAGTTCCAAAACATAAAATGCCAGATGGCTCTTTTAACAATTTTGAGAAATCAGGTTGAAGATTTTCCAATTCAAGTTTAGAAAATACTGGATGATATAATTTTAATCCTTCAATTAATGCTAAGGATATTTTTTGATACACTTCTTTGGCACTTCGAATTTTAGAAAAGGGGAGAATAACTGAATAAGTAATTTCTTCAGCATGAAGAATAGCTCTCCCCCCTGTTGGTCTTTTTACAACATCGAGTCCGTCGCTAAATGCTTTTTCAAGATTAATGTCTTCAAATTTTTGATGCGCACCAAGTGAAATACAAAATGGTTTCCATCTGTAAAGTCTGAAATATGCATTATCGTCAGGACAGGTTTGTGCAAGTTGAAAATCAAAATCCATATTAAATTTGCCTGTCGATTCACCGGTATCAATGAAAAACCATCTCATCTTCTTACAACGCCACGTTCGGAGGATTCAATAAATTCAATTACATTTTTAACAAGTGGATGCTCAGAAAATTTTTCTTTGATAATTTTTAATGCTTCAGTATGATTCAAACCGGAGTTGTAAAAAATTCTATAAGTTTCTTTTAGTGTATTGATATCTTCAGAAGAAAAATTTCTTCTTCGCAGACCAACAATATTTAATCCCATAAATCTTGCTGGATAGCCGCTTACGAGAGAGTAGGGAGGAATGTCAGTTCCAACCATACCGCCGCCACCAACCATTGCATGCTGACCAATTTTACAGAATTGATGAACTGCACCCTGACCGCCAATTATTACTACATCTTCAATTGTAACATGTCCTGCAATTTGAGTTGCATTTGAGATAATTACTTTGTCCCCAATTTTACAATCATGAGCAACATGTGTATATGCCATCAATAAACAATTTTTCCCGATAACAGTTTTTCCTGTAGCAGCAGTGCCTTTATGGAGAGTTGCAAATTCACGAATAACAGTATCGTCACCTATAAACAAGTAAGTTTGCTCATTGGCATATTTTAAATCCTGCGGTAAATTAGAAATCGAAGCACCTTGAAATATTTTTACACGGTTTCCAATTCTTGCACCATTATAAATTCCAACATGAGGACCAACTTTGCAGTCATCCCCGATTTCAACATCATCTTGAATGACTGCATATGGACCAATTTCAATGTTGTCACCTAATTTAGCTTTAGGACTTACAATTGCGGTTGGATGAATATTGTTCATAACAGTAAAAATTAATTTTGAGGTTTATTTTCTTTATCAACTATTGCACCCATAAATTCTGCTTCGGCAACAAGGTTGCCGTCAACATATGCAGAACCCTTTATGGAAAAATATTTTGTTTTCTTAGAAATAATTTCTGCTTCAAGAATTAGCTGGTCACCTGGAACAACAGGTTTTCTGAATTTTGCATTATTAATGCTCATAAAGTAAACAAGATGATTAGCCGGGTCAATAAATGAATTGAGCACTAAAATACCACTTACCTGAGCCATTGCCTCAACAATTAAAACTCCGGGCATAATTGGTTGACCTGGAAAATGTCCAGGGAAAAATGGTTCATTAATTGTTACACACTTTACACCAACAACTCTTTTATCGAGTTCAAGGTCAATAATTTTATCGACAAGTAAGAAAGGATAGCGATGGGGCAAAATTCTTTGAATTGCATTGGCATCAAAAACAACACCTTCCTTTTTAACAAGCTGATATTTTTTAACAAGTTTTTTCTGCTGATAAAGTGTTCTAATTTTCTTTGCGAATTCTACATTTGCTTTGTGACCAGGTCTTGCTGCTAAAATTTGAGCTTTGATAGGAACTCCAATTAAAGCCAAATCTCCCATCATATCAAGTAATTTATGTCGAACAGGTTCATTTTTAAAACGCAGTTGATTGTTGCTTAAAAATCCTTCGTGTGTAATTGAAATATCTTCAGGAAGATTTAATTTTTCTTTCAATCTTTTTAATCTTTCATCATCAATTTCGTGGTCTACAATTACTACAGCGTTGTTGATATTACCACCTTTAATTAAGCCTTGGTCTGCAAGTTGTTCTACTTCACTTAAAAAGCAGAATGTTCTTGCAGGAGCAAATTCAGTTATAAATTCTTTTTCGAGATTAAATAAACCTGTATGCTGACTTCCTAAAGCAGGATTTTGATAATCAACCATTATTGTTATTCTGTAATCATTCAAAGGTAAAGCTACAATGTCAATTTTCTTATCTTCATCGTGATACATAACAGTCTGGTCAATAACAAGATAATCTTTTGGACTGTTTTGTGTAACAAATCCAGCTTCAAGAAGTTTTTCAACAAAAGGCATTGCACTTCCATCGCCAACAGGAGGTTCAATACCATCTATTTCAATTATTATGTTGTCAATTTGAAGACCTACAATTGCTGCTAAGACATGTTCGACCGTGTGAACTTTTGCCTCTCCAATGCCAAGTGTAGTTCCTCTTGATAAATCAACAACATAATCAACATTAGCAGGAATTTCTGGGCTTCCGCCCAAATCCACTCTTATAAATTTTATCCCGTAATTTTCGGGGGCAGGTTTAAATGTAATTGTGCAAGATGTGCCTGTATGTAAACCAGTGCCAGATAATGTGACTGGTTTTGCAATGGTTCTTTGTAGTTCTAACATTAGTTATCCTTCTTTCCTGTTAGTTCAAAAATTTTACTTTCCAAAAATGCAATTTTTTCTTCTAATTTTTTAATTCTTTCTGAATATTGCGGCAAATTTCTTATGTGAGCTTCTAATCTTAATTGAGTAGACATTTCTTCGGCGGGAGTTCCTCTGTATTTACCCGATTTTTTTATTGATTTTGAAACACCTGATTGTGCACCTATTATTGTTCCATCGGCAATTTCTATATGACCAACAAATCCCGATTGGCCTGCTATCATACAATGCTTTCCAATTTTTGTGCTTCCTGATATTCCTGATTGAGCAGCAATAGCTGTATGTTCACCAATTACAACATTGTGTGCTACTTGAACAAGATTATCAATCTTTACACCTTTTTTAATTAATGTTGAACCAAGTGCTGCTCGGTCGACAGAAACATTTGAACCAATTTCTACATCATCTTCAATAACAACATTTCCAATTTGAGGTACTTTTTCATATTCACCTTTATCATTTAAAACATATCCAAATCCATCAGAACCAATGCATGTATTTGAGTGAATAATTACATTGTTACCAACCACACAATTTTCTCGAATTGTTACATTAGGATAAATTAATGTATTCGAACCTATTTTAACATTTTCCATTAAAACAGTATTATGAAAAATAAATGTGTTATCTCCAATTTCACAGTTTTCAGAGACTACAACATTTTTCCCGATTGCCACATTTTTGCCAAGTTTTGCTGTCGGATGAATAGATGCAGTAGAATCAATTCCAGATAAATTTAACTTTGGTTTTAAAAAAGTTGTTATGATTTTTTGAAAAGCAACATTTGGATTTTGAACTTCAATATAACTTAAATCACTTCTTGTTTTTTTGAATTCTGGACTTATGATTACGGCGGAAGCTTTTGTGGTTTCGAGATATTTTTCATAAGCAGGAAGATAGAGAAATGTTAAATCGCCTTGTTTTGCTTCTTCGATTTTTGCGATACCTGATATTTCAACATCGGGATTTCCGATAACAGTACCGCCGACAAAGTCGGCGGCATCTTTCAATTTTATTTTCATAAATACTCACTTTAATTTTTCAAGAACAAGATTGGTGACATCGTATTCTTCTTTAGCATAGAGAAACATAATATCACCACTTCTATCAAATATAAAATCATAATTGTTTTCTTTAGCTACTTCTTGAATTGCATTAAAAATTCTATTCAGGATTGGCTTGTTTAGTTCTTCCTGTTTTTGAAACAGTTCGCCTCTAACACCAAATTTTTCCTGTCTGAATTTTGAAATTTGGTCTTCCATTTGAACAAGTTCTTTTTCAATTTCAACTCTTCTTTGTTCGCTCAGGATTAATTTTCTTCTTTCATAGTCATCATATTTTGTTTTCCAATCTTTTTCCATTTTGCTTAATTCTTCCTGCCATTCTTTAATTATAGCATCTAATTTTTTTTGAGCATCCTGATATTCTGGAAGCTGTTTCATTATAGCATCACTATCAACATAACCAATTTTTAATTGTGCATATGCAACTGATGCAAAAAGAAAACCAATTAATAAGAATTTTTTCATTTTATAAGTCCGTTTTTATTTTCCTCTTTTCAGACGGTCAAGAACCTTAAATGTTATGTCGAAAGAAGGGTCCGCATAAAGAACAACAACTTCACCTGCTTTGTCGAGTACATAGTGCATTCCTTCTTCCTTTGCAACATTTTCAATTGCTTTGAAAATTTTTTGTTTAACTGGAGCCATTAATTGGTCCTGCTTAATAAAATATTCTCCATTAGGTTGACTGAATTTTTGTTCTCTGAATTGTTGAAGTCTTTGTTCTTTCTCAATAATTTTTTGCTGGGCTTCACGCTGTTTTTCTTGAGTCATTGTTTGAGCTTGTTTTTGATAATCGGCATAAGCATTCTGCAGTTCTGTTGCCATACTATCTGCCTGCTTTCTCCATTGAGATACTAGTGCTTCAAGGTCGCTCTTTGCTTTAATTGCTTCTGGAAATTGTGCTAATATAATTTCTGAATCAACATATCCAACTTTTAATTGTAAAGTTTGTGTTTGAGCTGATTGTTGAGTTTGTGCAAATAATGTTGTAGCTGCAAAAATGAATAATATTACTTTTTTCACGATGACCTCTTATTTTAATTAATAATTAAAAACCTTTTCCAAACTGAAAATGGAACAACCATTGTGGGTCTTTCCCATCAACACTTCTTCTGTCGAAACCATAGCCATAATCAAATCCGAGTAATCCAATAGGATTTATTAAAACTCTTGCGCCTACACCTACTGAACGTTTTAAGTCAAAGAAATTTGTTTGTTTTATGTCGAAAAATACATTACCAGCTTCTGCAAATGCAAGTAAGTAGATAGGAATTGGTTCTAATGCTAAAGCTGTTCTGAATTCGAAAGTATATTTAACCATTACCCGACTACCAATCACATTTCCACCTGCATCAACTATTCCCAAACTTCTATCCTCATATCCGCGCAATGGAACTGTTGCTATAATCATTCCATTGCCCCCCATGTAATAAAAATCAAATGGATTTATTTTTTTGAAATCGCCAAGATTGTGAATATATCCAAGATTTGTATTAGCATAAAGAACAAATCTGTTAGAATTGAATAAAGGTTTATACCATTCTGTTGATAAATCAATTTTATAATAATCGACATTTCCTGGAAGAAGTGGACCCCCAGATAATTCAGCATTCAGAGCAAATTTAGAACCTCTTGATGGGAATATAGGATTATCGATATCTGTTCTTGTAATTGCTGTTCCAATCGTGTATTGTCTTGTTAAACCTTCAATATAAAATCCACCACCATCAATAATATCATTATATTGAAATCTGAATGAGCCTTGAACATAGAAAAAGTCATCTGGCCATGTTAATCTTCTTCCAAGTCTAAATGATATACCAGATTGACGCATATCATAAACATATCTTTGTCGTGTATCAAACAAATCAAAACCAACTGAAGTTGGAGTGTCCATCAACCATGGTTCTGTAAATCCAAGAGAAAATGTTCTATAATAATTTCCTACACCAAACTGCCAGTTGAAGTTAAGAATTTGTCCACCTCCCATTTGGAAAGGTTCTGTAATTGAAAAATTAGTTAAAGTAAAACCAATCGCACCGCTGAAGCCAAATGCACCACTATAACCAACAGATGCATTTAAATAATCACTTGACTTTTCTTCTACTTTGTAAATTAAGTTTACTGTGCTGTCGTTAACAGGTCGATAGTCGATTCCACTTTTATAAAGACTTTCTGAATTGAAGTATTGCAAATTTGCAAGCTGCTGGAGACTTCTTAAAATTAATCCTCTGCTGAAGTAATAACCTGGAATTGTATAGAGTTCTCTTCTTATAACTTTATCTTTTGTTTTTGTGTTGCCCTGAATATCAACTTTTCCAATCTTAAAGCGATTGCCTTCATTAATTCTAATTATTATATCAATTGAATCTTCGGCAACTTTTTGTTCTTTAGCATCAATTGAAAATCCTAAATAACCATTATCCTGATAAAGTGATGAAACATCAGATTGCTTTTCGTTATAGTGCAGATTTTGATTAAACCTTTCATAATTGTAAACATCACCTTTCTTAAAACCAAGACGGTCAGTTAGAACTTCATCAGGATAAACTGTATTTCCTTCCCAGATAATATTTCTAACTTTGTATTGATTTCCTTCATAAACATCAATAATTAAATCTACATACTTTTTATCTTCAGAAAATATCAGTGTATCTTTTAAGATTACAAAATCTCTGTAACCATTTTTCTGATAGAATTTTGTTAAAAGCTCTTTATCTTTTTCGAATTTGTCTCTTTTGAAGTTTGCTGAAGACCAGAATTTCCACCATTTCTTTTCTTTTGTGTCATCGAATTCACTTTTTAAGTCATCATCGTCAAAAGCAGAATTACCATTAAAAACTATACTTCTAATTTTTACTTCGTTGCCTTCTTCTATATTAAGAATTACAAGAACTCTTTCTTTAATTCTATCAATTGAGTTGAACGATACGGCTTTTTTTAATTCGTATTTAGTTTGATATTCTTCTGAGAAATTTTTTTCATTTCTCCAGGTTACTGTAATTTCATCTTTGGATGTATCAGCTTTAAAAAAGATAAAATACTTTGGAGTAATCTTTGCATTAAGAAAACCTTCTTCGATGTAAAGTTCTTTTATCTTTTGAATTATCCTTGCTACTTCCTGAGGTTTAAGAGTTTGGCCACGGACAATAGTGATTTTTTTATTGATATTATCGGTACTGACTTCATCATTACCTTGGATTACAAATTGTTCAAGTCGGGGATATTCTTTTATTTTTATTTGAAGAAAAATTCCATCTTCAATTTTTTTCTCGATAATAATTTGGACATCCTGAAATATTCCTAAATTCCAGAGTCGCTGAATTGCATTATTTGTTTGGTCGCTCGGGATTGAAATTTCGTCGCCAACTTTTAAGCCTGTGTTTGCAATTATTGTGTTTGCATCTGCTGTTTTATTGCCTGTAACACTAATGCCGAGAATTTTATACGTTGTTTTCTGATATTGTGGATAAGTAATTGATGTTAAAAAGAAAAGAATTATAAAATAAATTGAGAATTTTTTGAAATTAAGTTCTGGCATTTTAATTCTTCTTGATGTTCTTCGATAATTGTTCACTTACTAAACCAAATCTTCTTTCTCTTTTTTGATAATCTTTAATAGCGTCAAGTAATTGTTTGCAACGAAAATCGGGCCATAAAATATCTGTTACATAAATTTCTGAATAAGCAATTTGCCATAAAAGAAAATTGCTAATTCTAAATTCACCACCACTTCTGATTAACAAATCAGGATTAGGCAAATCTGCAGTAGTAAGATTTTTTGAAATTAATTCTTCATTAATTGCATCGATAGAAATTTTTCCAGTAAGAACCTGTGCGCTTATATTCTTAACTGCTTCTACAAGTTCCCATCTGCCACCATAGCTTAATGCAAGATTTAATATCATCTTTGAGTTACCTGCAGTTTTGGCAATTGCATTATCAAGCTCCTTTTGAACTATTTCAGGCAGAGAATTTTTATCTCCAATTGTTGTTAATCGAATATTGTTTTTGTTTAGTTCGTCTGTTTCTTTTTTCAGACTTTTAACAATTAATTTCATTAAAGTAGAAACTTCTTCTTTAGGACGTTTCCAGTTTTCTGTAGAAAAAGTATAAAGTGTAAGAACATTTACACCAAGACCTATACAGGTTTCAACAATTATACGAACAGTCTCAACACCACGCTGGTGACCGGCAACTCGGGGTAAATTTCTTTTTTTAGCCCATCTGCCATTACCGTCCATTATAATTGCTATATGCTTAGGAATATTTCCTTTAGCTTTAACTTCTTCTATAGCTCTTCTTTCTTTATCTGTCAATCTAACTTTCAATTTAATTCTTTTTACCCCCTAATTTAGGCTCGAAAAAATACTCTCCCATGCTGTAAATGTCAAGGAATGTAAAAGAAACTTGCATTAATAAAATTTTTTTATCAAAAAATTGGAAGAGTTATGAATGTTTATTACAATATGGATCCATAGTAAATATTTTTAATTTTGTGATACAGTAAAGATTTTTGTTAAAATTATAAACTCACTTTTTATTTATTGTATTTGAAATAAAGTGAATTAGTTCTTTCTTATTTCTGTTATTAAATAGAGCTAATTGAATTTTTGCAAAAAATAATTAGAGGATTAAATGGCATTTGAAAAAACATGGAGATGGTTTGGTCCAAACGACCCAATATCATTAAGAGAAATTAAACAAGCGGGTGCAACAGGAATTGTTACTGCACTTCATCATATACCAGTTGGAGAAGTGTGGACAGTAGAAGAAATTTTAAAAAGAAAAACTGTTATTGAGTCTGAAGGTTTTACGTGGTCAGTTGTAGAAAGTGTTCCTGTTCATGAAGATATAAAAAAAAGAAAAGGCAACTACAAATTATATATTAATAATTATAAAGAAACTATTAGAAATTTAGGTAAATGTGGTATTGATACAGTATGTTATAATTTTATGCCTGTGCTTGATTGGTCACGTACAGATTTAGAAGCAGTCTATAAAGATGGTTCAATAACAACAAAATTTGAGACAAAAGCTTTTGCAGCTTTTGATTTATTTATTCTAAAAAGAAATGGAGCCGAAAAAGATTATACTGATGAACAAATAAAACAAGCAGAAATTTATTTCCAGAGTTTGAATGACAAACAAAAAGAAAAATTAATTAATACAATATTATTTGGATTGCCTGGTTCGTGGGAAGCTTATTCACTCGAGGAATTTCAAAAAGCTTTGGATGAATATGCCGATATAAGTGATGAAGACTTAAGAAATAATCTTATTGATTTTATTAAAGAAATAATTCCTGTTGCTGAAGAATCAAATGTATTTATGGTTATTCATCCTGATGATCCCCCACGTTCTTTACTTGGTTTGCCAAGAATAGTAAGTTCTAAAAGTAATATTGAAAAAATATTGAATGCTTTTAATTCACATAATAATGGATTAACATTATGCACAGGTTCTCTTGGAGCAGGTTTTCATAATGATGTTATTGATATAACAAGAAGTTTTGCAGATAGAATTAATTTTCTTCATTTAAGAAATGTTACAAGAAATTCTAATGGTGATTTTATGGAAGCAGACCATTTGAATGGAGATATTAATCTTTATGAAATAATGAAAATACTTCTTTATGAACAAAGAAAAAGAATTGATGCAGGAAGAAAAGATGTTAGAATGCCCATGCGTCCAGACCATGGTAGGCTTATGATTCCAGACCAAAATAAAAAAGGAATATATCCTGGTTATTCACTTTTTGGAAGAATGAGAGCATTAGCAGAATTAAGAGGATTAGAGCTCGGGATAATCTATTCAGAAAAATTATTTTAATTGTGATTATAACTTTTTTTTCTGAATGTATTTTGAAAATAATAATTAATTATTGCATGTTTAATTCATTAATTTGCATAAAAAATAATAGCCATGAAAAAATTTATATTACTTTTATTATTAATGCCTTTTAGTTTGATTTTGGCTCAATACAAATATGTCCCCTCAGAAGAAAATTTAAAAAATCGAAACTGGTTCCAAGATGCTAAGTTTGGGATGTTTATTCACTGGGGAATTTATAGTGTGCTAAGTGATGGCGAATGGGTGATGCAGAATAAAAGGATTGATAAAAAAACTTATGAACAAGTAGCAAATTTTTTTAATCCAATTGAATTTAATCCAAGTGAATGGGTATCGATAGCTAAAAATGCTGGAATGAAATACATAACAATTACAACCAGACATCACGATGGATTTTCGATGTTTCATACAAAACAATCTGACTGGAATATTGTAGACCGTACTCCATATAAAAAAGATATTATTAAAATGTTGGCTGATGAATGTGAGAAACAGGGAATTAAATTATTCTTTTATTATTCACTTGTTGACTGGTACCACAACGATTATTTCCCGCGAGGTTCAACAGGACAATATTCAAACAGACCAGATAGCGGTAACTGGAATAATTATATCAGTTTTATGAAAGAACAATTAAAAGAACTTTTAACAAATTATGGAAAAGTTACTGGTGTATGGTTTGATGGATTATGGGATAAAAAAGATGCTGAATGGAAATTGGATGAAATCTATAAACTCATTCATGAACTTCAACCAGGTTGTTTGATTGGTAATAATCACCATTTGCCTCCAATAGAAGGAGAAGATTTTCAGATGTTCGAAAAAGATTTGCCAGGTCAAAATACTTCTGGATTTAGTGGCCAGTCAAAAGTCGGCAATCTTCCTCTCGAAACTTGTGAAACAATGAACAACTCGTGGGGATTTAATTTGCTTGATAAAAATTACAAATCTGTAAAGGAATTAATACAATATCTTGTAAAAGCAGCAGGTAACAATGCAAACTTTTTACTTAATGTAGGTCCTATGCCAAATGGAAAAATTCAACCTGAATTTGTATCAAGACTTGAAGAAATTGGGAAATGGTTGAATCAATTTGGAGAGTCAATTTATGGGACACGTGGTGGACCTATCTCTCCAAAATCATGGGGTGTAACAACTCAAAAGGATAGCAAAGTTTTTGTTCATATACTTAATTACGAAAAACAAAATTTATTGATTCCAGACTTTGGGAAAAAAATTAAAAGCATTTCATTATTTGATGGAACAAAAGTTAGTTTTAAACAAGACTCATTTGGAATTGCAATAAAAATTCCCAAAGAAAAAATTGATGCAATTGATACAATATTAATAATCAATTATTAATAAAATTATAATTGATTCATTTGTGTAATTCAAAACAATTAAATACATATGCCAGCCGATAGAATTTTACCTCAACTTAAAATAGCATCAACTCTCTAATACAAATTTTGATTATTAATAAAAAGAAATTTCAAAAAATTATTTTGTTTTAATTTTTCATATAAAAGTACGATTCCCAAATTGTTTACAAAAAAATTAAAAAGTAATTTACTCAAACGTTTGATTTTCCATAAATAATAAAATATTTTTGCAAAATGAAATTATATTAAACCGTTTTAATTTTTCAATTTTGTTCAGGAAATGGGAATGAAAAAAATTACAATAGTTGATGTAGCTAAAAAAGCAGGTGTGTCGAAAGGAACTGTTTCGGCAGTAATTAATGGTAAAAACACAGTAAAACCTGAAACAAGAGAGCATATTTTAAAGGTAATGAAAGAATTGAATTTTAGACCGAAGGGTATAGCAAGAAATCTTAAAAATGGTAATCAGGATAAGAGCATTGGTATTATAATCAAAGATATTAATTATCCATTTTATACAGCGATTGCATCTGGAGTCAAAGAGTATGCAAATAGTAAAGGTTATTCTGTTATCATTACCAGTTCAGAAAATAATCATGAAAGCGAGAAAAAGTTTTCTCATTTATTTTCTACTAAAGATATAAAAGGTGCAATCATAGCCCCAATTGTAGAAGGCACAGCAGAAATAGAACATCTATTTAATTTAAGAATGTTGAACTTTCCCTTTGTACTTCTGGAAGATGTGAAAGGAATACAAGCAAATGTAGTTGCAATAGATAATTTGAAAGCAATTAAAAAAGCTGTAAAATATTTAATGGATAATGGACATACAAAAATTGTTCATTTTGCAGGACCACCACATTCATCACATACTCAGGAAAGAATTGAAGGATTTCGTCATGCATTTAGTGAAAGCACTCTGGTCTTTCATCCCGATATGATTGTTCCTGTAGGAAGTGATTATGATGAGAGTTACAAAAAAACAATTGAATATTTCAAGAAACGTAAAAAAGAAGATTATCCAACTGCAATAGTTTGTTTTAATGATTTACAAGCCCTTTCTGTTATGCTTGCTCTTAAAGACTTAAATATTCGTGTGCCTGATGATATATCAATAATTGGCAACGATGATATCTTTTATGCAAAAATTTATCCTGTACCATTAACAACAATTAGAGCTCCACAAAGAGAAATTGGGAAAAAAGCAGCTGAAATTTTAATACGCAATATTGAATCTTCAACATTGTTACCAGTTGAAAAGGTTGTTTTAGAAACAGAATTAATTATTAGAGAATCTACAAAAGTTCTAAAAAAGGATTGATTCTTTTAGCACAAAACTTATAATCATGAAATCATGTCTCAATAAATGTTTATTCCGTAAATAGTTTTAAAAATTATTCCCGCCGAGATTACTTTTCTTAATTCTTGTTGACATTTAAAAAAAATGTTTCTTATATTTAATCGGTTCAATAAATGTTGAACTGATAAAAAGAAAAGTACTTTAATATTCTTGAGTATAATAATAATTAAGAATAAAGATTTGTTTTAATCTATTTTAATTTTATTGACAGCAATAAAATCTTTTTATAAATAAAAAACTCTTAACAATTACTGAGGTTAAAAGTGCAAACAACTCAAGAAAAACTTTCATTAAAAGAAAAAATTGGTTACAGCCTTGGAGATACTGCTTCCAATTTGTATTTCCAGACATTCATGCTTTTCTTAATGTACTTTTATACTGATGTATTTGGACTTCCAGCTGCAACTGTTGGGACAATGTTTTTAATTACCAGAATTTGGGATACTGTTAATGACCCGATTATGGGGACTATTGCAGACAGGACAAATACAAGATGGGGCAAATTTAGACCTTACCTGATTTGGGTATCAATTCCCTTTGGAATTATGGGAGTTCTTACATTTACAACACCAAACTTTGATGTAACCGGTAAATTAATTTATGCTTATGTTACTTATAATTTATTAATGATGGCATACACTGCAATTAATGTCCCTTATTCTGCTCTTATGGGAGTTATTACGCCTAATTCTCTTGAAAGAACAGAAATTTCATCATTCAGATTTGTAGCTGCATTTGTTGGTGGATTGATTGTTCAGGCTTCTACAATGTCTTTAGTAAAATATTTTGGCAAGGGAAATGAAGCACTTGGCTGGCAATGGGCTATGGGTTGTCTTTCGGTTCTGGCTGTTATTTTATTTTTAATTACATTTTTGACAACTAAGGAACGAGTTTATCCTCCTAAAGAACAAAAAAGTAATTTTAAGCAGGATATAAAAGATTTAATTCATAATAAACCATGGTTATTAATTGCAGGGGCAACAGTATTTCAGTTATTATATGTTGTGGTTCGTAATTCATCAATTATGTATTATTTCAAATATTATGTAAAAGATCAACAGTTAAACATTCTATTCTGGAAAGGAGAAGTTTCTTTTGATGTTTTAGCCTCTTCATTTATGCTCTCAGGAACAATTGTTACAATTATAGGAGCAATTCTAACCAAATGGCTTGCTAAAAAATTTGATAAAAAGAATACTTATGCAGGTGCATTAATATTAAGCTCGATATTTTGTGCATTATTTTATATACTGAAACCGCAGGATGTTTTGATAACTTATCTATTAAATCTTTTCATCTCATTTGCTTTAGGTCCTGTTTCTGTTCTTCAATGGGCAATGTATACAGATACTGCAGATTTTTCTGAATGGAAAAATGGAAGAAGAGCAACAGGTTTGTTAATGGCTGCATCTCTTTTCTCGTTAAAACTTGGTCTTACTCTCGGCGGTGCAATTGTAGGTTGGCTATTAGCTTATTATGGATTTGTTGCTAATCAAGAACAAACATTAGAAACCATAAACGGAATTAAATTACTAATGAGTATCTATCCAGCTATTGCTGGTTTGATTGGTGGCTTATTGATGATTTTATATCCTCTGAATAATAAAATGATGGAAAAAATTGAAGTTGAACTTGCTGCAAGAAGAGCAAATTAAATTGACTAATTATACTTTATTAATTTGGGAGGTAAAATTATGAAGTATAAATTACATTTAATTATCAGTGTTTTTTTGCTTTTTGTACCTATCAGTGGATTCATTGCACAACCAATAAATCCTAATGGTAGCTTTGAAGAAGCAACATATGGTCCAGTAGTAGATACAGATGCAGCTGGTTGGAGTTTACTTGTCGGTGGAAACGGCAAAGCATATTTTGAAATTGTAGATAATCCAGTTTATGATGGAATAAAAGCATTAAAGGTTATTATCGATGCACTCGGTTCAAATGCCTGGGATATTCAGGTTGTAAATGAACCATTTACAGTAAAACCAAATACAAAATATAAATATTCTATAATGGCAAAGGCGGATAAATTAGGACCGGTTGTTAATTTCACTGTTGGAGAACCAGTTACTTATAGAGAATGGGGAAGAGCTCATCAGGTAGTTATGACAACAGAATGGCAGCAAGTAACATTTGAATTTACTACTCCAGCTGGAGTAACAGAAGGAAGAGCCCCAATTCATTTGAGTGAAAGTATGAATAGTATATACCTCCCAATTATATATTACTTCGATGATTTGAAGATTACAGAAGTAACTGTTGATGTAGAAAATGAAAATCAAAAACCGCTGACTTACAATCTATATCAAAATTATCCCAATCCATTTAATCCAATAACTACAATTGAATTTGCATTGCCAGTTAGCGGAAAAGTACGTTTATCTCTCTATGATATTCTTGGAAGAAAAGTTAAAGAAATTGCTTCTGGTATTTTTGATGCTGGCAACCATAAAATAAAACTTGATGCATCAAATTTAACTTCAGGAATTTATTATTATAAATTAGAAGCAAATGATTTTATTAGTGTGAAAAAGTTAATTCTCATGAAATAAGTCTCTTAATCCAGATGTGGGGAACTTGGTTTTAATGAATGGTGCCTCCATTTTCAAGTTCCCCATTCTTGTTTATAAAATTCTCTGAGGTAATAATGAAATTAAAAATTTTCATTTTGAGTTTAATATTCCTTTCATTAACACATTGTAAAATTTTTTCAAATGAGTTTATTAATCCAGATAAGCAGAGTAAATCAAAAGGAGCATTTTATTCAAAATATTATCCTAACTTATTTGTTGAATTGCTAAGCAAAAAAGAAGACGAGGTTAAATTAAAAATTGATAATGCTTTCCAAAAATTATTTTATGGAGATGACAATACTGAACGAGTTTATTATCCTGTTGGTTCTGATATGGCTTATATAAAAGATATCTGGAATGACGATGTTCGAACAGAAGGAATGTCATATGGAATGATGATTGCCGTTCAATTAAACAAGAAAGAAGAATTTGATAGATTGTGGAAATGGGCAAAAACTTATATGCAGCATAAATCTGGACAAAGAGAAAATTATTTTGCCTGGCACTGTAAAGATAATGGAGAAAAGCTTGATTCAAATTCTGCATCAGATGGTGAAGAATGGTTTGTTACTGCTTTACTTTTTGCATCTGCAAGATGGGGCGATGGTGAAGGAATTTTCAATTATAAAAATGAAGCTCAAAAAATTTTGGATGCAATGCTCTCAAAAGCTGATTCTTCAGATAAGAGAAATGTTGTGACCAATATGTTTAATAAAAAAGAAAAACAAGTTGTTTTTGTACCTGCAGGAGAAGCTGATGATTTTACTGACCCTTCATATCATCTTCCGCACTTTTATGAAATCTGGGCTACCTTAAGTAATACAAATAATCATTTCTGGTGTGATGCTGCTAAAGTGAGCAGGGAATTTTGGAAAAAGACTGTTAACCCTAAAACTGGATTAGCACCAGATTATGCAAATTTTGATGGAACACCTATTGACCCTTGGAATGGAGGTCACAATAATTTTCAATATGATGCCTGGCGTGTTGCAATGAATATTGCTGTTGATTATATCTGGTTCAAAAAAGATGAATGGGCAATTGAACAATCAAATCGACTATTAAAATTTTTCTATTCTCTTGGAATTAAAGATTATCCGAATCTTTATACTCTCGATGGCAAGCCTCTTTCTAAAGAAAGAAGTCCAGGTTTAATTGCTATGAATGCAGTTGCGGCTTTGTCATCAACAGATGATATTCGTAAAGATTTCGTAGAAGAATTATGGAACCTTCCCGTTCCAAGTGGACGCGGAAGATATTATGATGGGATGCTTTATATGCTCGCTTTACTTCAAGTCAGCGGCAATTTTAAGATTTACTTGCCTGATGGAATTTATAAAAATTTTTGTGAATAAAGGGAATAATTATGAAGCCAAAAATTTATTTAATAATTATTTCATTTTTGATTTACAATTCATATCTATTTGCACAGATTGATAATTATGTATCAACAAAAAAAGACAAAGATTATTTTACACTTTCTGCATATGGGAAATCGGCTCCAATAATTTATAGCTCGAAAGATTATCCTGGTGTTATAAAAGTAATAAAACATCTTCAAAATGATATTGAAAAAGTAACAGGTGCAAAACCTCAATTAATTAATGATGATATTATAAATGATAAAGAAATTATAATTGTTGGAACACTTGGTAAAAGCCCTTTAATAGATAAACTTATTGAAGAAAAAATTATTAATGTGGATGAATTAAAAGGTAAGTGGGAAAAATTTAATATTCAGGTAGTAGAGGGTTCTTCATTAAATGTTAAAAAAATTTTAGTAATTGTCGGAAGTGACAAAAGAGGAACAATATTTGGTTTATATGATTTGTCAGAAAAAATTGGTGTTTCACCCTGGTATTGGTGGGCTGATGTTCCAGTAAAAAAGAAAAAAGAAATTTATATCAAACCTGGAATTTTTACACTTGGTGAACCGAAAATAAAATATCGTGGAATATTTATTAATGACGAGGCACCTGCACTTACAGGCTGGGCTTATGAAAAATTTGGAGGGTTCAATAGTAAATTTTATGAAAAAGTTTTTGAATTAATACTTCGCCTTAAAGGAAATTTTCTCTGGCCAGCAATGTGGGGCAAATCATTTTTTGTTGATGATACACTCAATCCAAAATTGGCTGATGAATATGGTATTGTTATCAGTACATCACATCACGAACCAATGATGCGGGCACATGTTGAATGGTCTAAATTTGGCAAAGGTCCATGGAATTATGAAAAGAATGATAGCGTATTAAGAGAATTCTGGCGTGAAGGAATTCGTAGAATGGGCTCTTATGAAAGCATTGTTACAATTGGTATGCGCGGCGATGGTGATGAACCAATGAGTGAAGAATCTAACATTGCTTTGCTTGAAAGAATTGTGAGAGACCAGAGAAAAATTCTTGAAGAAGTAACAGGAAAAAAAGCAGAAGAAATTCCACAGGTTTGGGCTTTGTATAAAGAAGTTCAGGATTATTATGAAAAAGGAATGAAAGTTCCTGATGATGTAACTTTACTTCTTTGTGATGATAACTGGGGTAATATTCGTAAACTTCCTGCGTTAAATGAAAAACCACGTAAAGGTGGATATGGAATTTATTACCATTATGATTATGTCGGCGGTCCAAGAAATTATAAATGGCTCAACACAAATCAAATTGAAAGAGTATGGGAACAAATGCATTTAGCGTATGAATATGGTGCAAGACAAATCTGGGTTGTAAATGTTGGTGACATTAAACCAATGGAATTTCCAATTAGCTTTTTCCTTGATTATGCCTGGAATCCAGATTTAATACCTTTAGAAAAATTACCCGAGTACTCTCAAAATTGGGCTGAAAAACAATTTGGCAAAAAATATTCTAAAGAGATTGGTGAGATTCTAAACAAATACACAAAATATAATTCACGACGTAAGCCTGAATTACTTTCACCTGATACTTATAGCCTTGTTAATTATCGAGAATTTGAAAATGTTGTTAATGATTATAATGATTTATTAGAAAAAGCAAAAAGAATCAACAACCAAATTCCTTCAGAATATAAAGATGCTTACTATCAACTTGTTTTGCATCCTGTTGAAGCCTGTGCTAATTTGAATGAACTTTATTATGTTGTTGCAAAAAATAGATTGTATGCAAAGCAAGGAAGAGCTTTAACAAATAGTTTAGCAGATTATGCTGAAAAATTATTTGAAAAAGATTCTTTAATTACTGTTAAATATCATAGTCTCGGAAATGGTAAATGGAATCACATGATGTCGCAGACTCATATTGGCTATACTTATTGGCAGCAGCCGGATAAAAATATAATGCCGGAGGTAAAGAGAATTAATTTGTTAGATATTGCAGAGATGGGTGTTGCAGTAGAAGGTTCAGAAAATTGGTATCCTTCAAATAATGATGAAGCTAATTTACCTGAGTTTGATGTTTTTAATAAACAATCATATTATCTGGAAATTTTCAATAAAGGGAAAGTTCCATTTAAATATTCTATAAAAGCCAAAGACAAATACTTAAAAATAGATAAAGCATATGGCATAATTAACACAGAAAAAAGAATCTGGATTTCTGTTGATTGGAATAAAGCACCTAAAGGGAAAAACTTATCAAAAATTTTTGTTGAAGGAACAGGTAAAAAAGTAATAATAAATTTAGTGGTTAATAATCCTGCAGAACCAAAAGTAGCAAAAGAACATCTTTTCATAGAAAGCAATAATTATATTTCAATTGAAGCAGAAAATTTTTCTAAAGCAGTAAATTCGAATAATGTTAATTGGGTTGTTATTCCTAACCTGGGGAGAACATCATCAGCAGTTACTGTATTCCCTGTAACTTCACTTTCACAAAAATTGAGTAATGATAGTCCACACTTAGAGTATAATGTTTACCTTTTTTCGAGTGGTGAAATAAAAGTTAGTTTATATTTTTCTCCCACAATGAATTTTACACATAATCCAGAAGGTATTCGTTATGCCGTGTCTTTTGATGATGAGTCACCACAAATTTTTAATATGACGTCGAATCCAAATCCTCCTGATTTAAATCGTGACCCCGTCTGGAATAAATGGGTTGCAGATAATATTAACATACAAACTTCAACTCATAATATTAAATATTCCGGGAATCATGTTTTGAAGATTTGGATGATTGACCCTGGAATTGTAATTCAAAAAATTGTAATTGATGCTGGTGGAGTAAAAAATAGTTACTTAGGTCCTCCAGAAAGTTTTAATGGGAAATTAGTTCTAAAGAAATAATATTCTAAAAAAGAACTGCAGGGTGATTTCGTTATAATGATTAAATAAAGAAAAAAGCAAATAAAGCTCTTTGAAATTATGAATTCATTTTAGATTCTTCGTCGTCCACCTATCGGTGGGACTCTTCAGAATGACAGAAAAAGTAAAATTGTCATTCTGACCCCGGCAAAGGCGGGGAAGAATCTCTATAAGAATTTTGATGGTGAATAAAATACTTTTGTAAGCAAAATGCTTTTATCAAAATAAGATAACACTCCACCTGAACTTTTATTTTGGAATAAAAGGAGAAGTTAACGTCCCTCTCTTTTAAGAGAGGGATTTAGGGTGAATTCGTAAAAGAGATAAAATAAAGAAAAATAAGTAAAGCTCTTTGAAAATATGGGTTTTTTAGATTCTTCTTCCACCAAATGGCGGACTCAGAATGAAATGCAGGAAAAGATAAACTCAGTAATTATGAATCCGTCATAGCTGAGTAAGAATCTTTTAGTCAATGAGAGTGAAAATAATTTATAATTTTTTCTGATGAAATTAATGGAATAAATCATGAAAAAGCTTTTTTTACCAATTTACATTTTATTATTTGTTAATTTCTCTTTTGCTCAAGAGAAATTACAATTTGCAAATCCTATACTTGCAGGATTTTATCCCGACCCAAGCATTTGCAGAGTAGGTAATGATTACTATCTGGTTAATTCTACATTTGCTTATTTTCCTGGCATCCCAATTTTTCAAAGTAAAGATTTAGTAAACTGGAAATTAATTGGTCATGTAATTGATAGAGTTGAACAAGCAAATTTTAATGGATTAGGGGTCTCGCGTGGTATATTTGCTCCAGCAATTAGTTACCATAATGGAATATTTTATGTTACATGCACGCTTGTTGATGCTGGTGGAAATTTTGTGGTAACTGCAAAAGACCCAAAAGGTCCGTGGTCAAATCCCGTATGGATTCCTGAAATAAATGGCATCGACCCTTCATTATTTTTTGATGATGATGGAAAAGCTTACATAATTTATAACAGTGTAGCTCCAGATAACAAACCTCTTTATGATGGTCATCGAACCATTCGAATTTATGAATTTGATATAGAAAATCTCAAAGTTAAAGGTGAAGAAAAAATTCTCATTAATGGTGGTACTGATATTTCAAAGAAACCAATCTGGATTGAAGGACCTCACATTGTTAAGAAAGATGGTTATTACTTTTTGATTTGTGCAGAAGGCGGAACCGCAGAACAACATTCAGAAGTTGTATTCAGAAGCAAAAATGTTTTTGGTCCATATGAATCATATAAAAATAATCCAATACTTACTCAGCGGCATTTAAATCCCAAAAGAAATTTTCCGATTACATCAACTGGACATGCAGATTTTGTTGAAACACAAAATGGTGATTGGTGGGCTGTATTTTTAGGGTGCCGACCTTATCCACCTTATGAAGAAAATTATTACAATACAGGACGAGAAACATTTTTAGCTCCAGTAAAATGGATTGACGGCTGGCCTGTTATTAATCCTGATTTTGAAGAAGTGCAATATTTTTATCCGTATCCTCTTAAACCCAATAAAAAATTTGCTATTAGAAAATATGGTGGGAATTTTACAATTCATGATGATTTTAATACTAAAGAATTATCAAAAGATTGGATTTTTTTAAGAACACCATTAGAAAAATGGTTTGAATTGAAAAATGGAAAATTGAGAATTAAACTAAGACCTGAAACCTGCGCAGGTAAGTCAAATCCAAGTTTCATTGGCCATCGACAACAGCATCAAAATTGTTCTGCAACAATTAAATTAAATTTTTTGCCTCAAGCAGAATATGAAAAAGCTGGTATCATAATTTTTCAGAATGAAAATCATTTTTACTTTTTATGTAAATCTATTAAGAATGGTTTACCTGTTGTTCAACTTTTTAAATCTACAAACACAGAAGATTTGGAATTGTTAGAGGAAAAATTTTTAACTAAAAAAGAGATGAATAAAGAACTTATACTTCAAATAGAAGCGAAGGGTAAGGATTATTCTTTTTATTATGGATTTAATAAAAATAATCTTACACTATTAAAAGAAAATGTTGATGGAACATTCTTGAGTACAAAAGTAGCAGGTGGTTTTGTTGGAGCAGTATTTGGTCTTTATGGCTCTTCACATGGTAATATCAGTAATGCATATGCATACTTCGATTGGTTTGAATACAAAGGCAATGATGATGTTTATAGTTTATTGAAGTTAAAGAAAGGAGAGTAAAATGAACTGGAAAAAAATTATAAGCTTACTTTTTATTTTTATAATATTTATTATAAACATAAACTTAGTTGCTCAACCCTTGGCTTTTGGAAAAGAAAAATTTTTAGGAAATGTTTTTGGATTTTCTGGTGTTCCACTGAAATTTGATGATTACTGGAATCAAATTACACCTGAGAATAATACTAAATGGGCTTCTGTTGAATCAGTCCGTGATTATTATAATTGGAGCCGTGTTGATGAAATTTATTATTATGCTAAACAAAGAGGTTATCCATTCAAATTTCATACTTTAGTATGGGGACAACAATACCCCAATTGGATTACAACATTAAGTCTTGAAGAACAGCGAGAAGAAGTTGAAGAGTGGATACGGCTTGTGGGTGAAAGATATCCAGACATTGATATGGTTGATGTTGTAAACGAACCATTACCAAATCATGCACCTGCACCTTACAAAGATGCACTGGGTGGTTCAGGCAAAACAGGCTGGGATTGGGTTATTCAAGCTTTTGAATGGGCAAGAAAATATATCCCAAAAGCAAAATTAATATTGAATGATTATAACATAATTAATGATAGCTACAATACTACTCAATTACTCAACATTATAAATCTACTGAAAGAGAGAAATTTAATTGATGGAATTGGGATTCAGGGTCATCGATTTGAATTAGAAAGTACTTCAATTAATACATTAAAAAACAATCTCGATAGATTAGCAGCCACTGGATTGCCAATTTATATTTCTGAATTTGATCTTGGAAATCTTGGTGATTCTGGCAATCCTGATGATGCTAAACAACTTGAACTTTATCAAAAAATTTTTCCAATTCTCTGGGAACACCCTGCTGTTAAGGGAATTACTTTCTGGGGATATATAGAAGGACAAATCTGGCAAAAGACATGCTTTTTGATAAAATCAGATGGAACTGAAAGACCAGCTATGAAATGGTTACGTCAATATCTTACATCAAAAAATAGTTTTAGAACTGTTAATAGTGGAAACTGGAATGACTTAAATATTTGGGAAGAATATGATGGAACAACATGGATTAAACCTGCAACAAAATCTCCAGATGCAACAGGTGATTTAATTATTATTCAAAATGGTCATACTATTACATTAAATACTAAAGACACTGTTGACCAGATGTCAATTGCACAGGGGGGAAAACTAATTATTACAAAAGGTGCAGAATTGAAAATAAAAGATGGTTATGGAGTTGATTTGTCTGTTAATGGAATTATTGAAAATTATGGGACAATTATTAAAGATTCTTCTGCAACAATTAGTTTTCAGGATGGAAGTAAATATTATCATAATCAGGATGGAGGTGAAGTTCCTTTTGCTTTGTGGGCTTCTGGTTCAATTATTGAATTTGATAGCATAAAAGTTACACCACCAAAAAATGCTAATCAAAATTTTTATCATCTTATATGGAATTGTCAAGAACAAACAAAATCAATTTCATTAGGTTGGAATGGAAATATAATCGGTGGAAATGTAAATGTAATTAGTACGGGAAGCGGCAGATTATTATTAAGTAACCCTATAAATGTTCTCAACAATATTATCAACGTAAAAATTTTAGGAGATTTGAATCAAAGTGGTGGAGAATTAGCTGCACAAATTCCAATCATAGATATTTCGAGTGTTATTATAGAACTTAACGGAAATCTTAATGTTACTGGTGGAAAATTTTTTATTAATCCTGCAGAAAAGACTACAATAATTGTTGATTCATTTGACCCGGAAGGGCAAATTTATTATTCACAAAACAATCAACAATATTTTGGAACTACCTGGAAAATTAATCAAGGGAATGTATCAATTAAAAATGCCGTCGTAGGAAATTATTATAAAGGGAAAATAGAATTCTCCAGACAAAATGGAATTCAATCATTAATTCTTGAAAATGTTCAATATGCAACTGGTGGGTTATCAGTTGAAGTAGACAGCAGTGTTATTTTGAATATTGGCACAAGTGAGTTAAAAGGCGAGGGTGACTTCATTTTGAATAAAGGAGCTGCTTTGCAAACAGCTCATAATTTGGGTCTTGATGGTTCAATTAATGTTAATGGTGAAAAAATTTTAAGTCCTGAAGCAAGTTATATTTTTAATGGCAGCAATGCTCAAATAACGGGCAATTCAATTCCAGATTCTGTAAGTTCATTAATAATAGATAATAATCTTGGTTTAACATTATCAAAGACAATTAAGGTGAACAATTCACTTGAAATCAAAAAAGGGCAATTGCTTCTCGGAGGTAATCAATTAATTTATAGTAAAGATGCAACATTAAAATACACTGGAAGCACAGCACAAATTACAAGAGATGAAGAATTCCCCGAAGTTAATGGTCCAAAGAATATTTTAATTACAAATTTAAATCCAGGTGTAACTCTACATGCATCAAGAAAAATTGAAGGTAAATTAGAACTGCAAGGTAAATTAAAATTAGGGAATAACAATCTTGAAGTAGCTGAAGCAATAAGCGGGGGAACTTCCAGATATGTTATCACTGATGGCAGTGGTGAACTAAGGATATCAGCTGGAAATTCAGAAGTTTTATTCCCTGTTGGTACTGTCACTTCGTATGCACCAGTGTGGATTGAAAATAAAGGGACTAAAGATTTAATTGGTGTGCGCGTAGAAGATGATAAAATTCCAGCAGCAGCGGGAGGAAGAGTTTTAGCTAAGTGGTTCATTAATGAGGCTGTTGCCGGTGGCGGAAATTATTCACTTAAATTTGGCTGGATAATTACACTTGAAGATGCACAATTTAGACAGGATAGAAATGCAAATGCATATATTTTTAATCTTATAGATACAACTGAAGCAGGCAGTGGAGCTTATGAAAAAGAATTAACAAGACAACCTTTTACAATTAAAAGAGGTGGTATTGATAAATTAGGAATTTTTAGTGTCGGTAAGTTTAGTACTATTACAGATGTTGCAGAAAATCATGTAATTCAAGATAATTTTTATTTGAGTCAGAACTATCCAAATCCATTTAATCCTGTGACAATAATAAAATTTACAATTCCTAATTCATCAGGAATTAACAAAACAATATTGAGAATTTTTGATGTCCTTGGAAACGAAATTGAAACATTAATTGATGAAGTTAAATCTCCAGGAACTTACGAAGTTAAATTTGATGCTTCAAAATATTCAAGTGGAGTTTATTTCTACAAATTACAATGTGGTAATTTTGTGCAAGTAAAAAAAATGATGTTAATGAAATAAAATTTTTCATAAAATAAATATGGTAACTTAATATGGAAGAATTAATTAATCGAATTACAATTTGCATTGAAAGGGGAAAAGTTAATTTAGCTTCTCCATACCCTCCGGATTTAAGAGGACAGGAAGGAGCAGATGAATTGACTATAAAAGCACTTGAAGCTGGTTTACAACCGAATGATATTCTTAATGCATGTAACGAAGGAATGAAAAGAATTGGTGATAAGTTCAGTCGTAATGAAGTTTTTGTGCCTGAGTTATTAATGGCTGCGAAAGCAATGCAAGCAGTAATGAACCACCTCAAACCATATTTTCAAAAAGGTATTGTTGAAAAAAAAGGAAAATTTATAATTGGAACAGTTGCAGGTGATTTGCACGACATAGGTAAAAATCTTGTAAGTATGGTTGTAGAAGGCAATGGTTATGAAGTAATTGATTTGGGGGTTGATGTAAAGCCAAATAAATTTTTAGATGTAATAAAACAAAATCCAAGTAGTGTAGTAGGTTTAAGTGCATTACTTACAACGACAATGCAGAATATGGCAATTACTGTGAAAGAAATAAAAGAACATTTCCCAGATGTAAAAATAATTGTAGGAGGAGCACCACTTACAGAAGAAGCAGCAGAAAAAATGGGAGCCGATGCTTACGGTCCAAATCCTCAAAGCGCTGTGGAATTTCTTGAAAGTTTGAAAGTTAATTGAAATGAAAAGATAAGTTTATTCAGTCATTTTGACCGGTTGCTGGCGTAGAAGAATCTTTTATTTTGATAATGAAAAAAAATTCTTTGTTAAAAAAGTTCTTATTAAAATTAGATAACTCAACCTCGTTCTTCGTCAAAATCGGACGGAATTTGTTGATCTGCTCTTAAGAAGAGAAGGGGGAAATTAAATTTACAAGTGCCTCTCTTTCTAAGAGAGGGATTATTGGGAGAGTTCATGTAATGATTAAATAAAGAAAAAAGCAAATAAGGTTCTTTGAAATTATGAAATCATTTTAGATTCTTCGTCGTTTACCATTTGGCGGTCTCCTCAGAATGACATGAAAGAAAAATACAGTCATTCTGAATGGAGCGAAGCGAT
>NZ_JAYKGK010000008.1:0-145491 GCF_036860675.1 Rosettibacter primus | reverse complement strand
GCGAAGCGATGATGAAGAATCTCATTAAGACAAAAAATGGAATTAGATTCTTCGTCGTTTACCATTTGGCGGACTCCTCAGAATGACATGAAAGAAAAATACAGTCATTCTGAATGGAGCGAAGCGATGATGAAGAATCTCATTAAGACAAAAAATGGAATTAGATTCTTCGTAGTCCACCTATTGGTGAGACTCTTCAGAATAACAAATTAGGAAGTTTAACACAGTTATTCTTAGAAATATAGAATTTATTTTTAAGACTGGTCAACATTTAGTTGACTTATATGATAATGAAAAAAATAAAAATGATTCTGATAAATTAAAGTCCCTCTCTTTCTTAGAGATGGACTATAGGGAGAGTTCATAACAATGATTAAATATAAAGAAAAGAGCAAATAAAGTTCTTTGAAATTAAGAATCTTCACTCATGTTCTAAATTTTTTGAAACTATAAAAAAATAGAATAAAAACTCAGGATGCTAAAAGGAAATAATTTATGGAGTCATTAACTGATGTTGTATCTAAAGGGAAAATTTTAATTTCTGATGGAGCCTGGGGGACACTTCTTCAAAGAAGAGGGCTTCAACCTGGTGAATGCCCAGAACTCTGGAATGTAACTCACGAAGACGATGTTTATGCAATTGCTAAAAGTTATATTGACGCTGGAGCAGACATAATTTTAACAAACAGCTTTGGAGGTAGTCCAACAAAATTGAAACATTATGGATTAGATAGCAGAGCCAGTGAATTAAATTATAAAGCTGCATTAATTTCAAGAAAAGCTGCTGGAGATAATCATTATGTTCTTGGTTCAATTGGTCCAACTGGGATTTTGTTAATGATGGGAGAAGTTTCTGAATCTGAACTATATGAAGGATTCGCTATCCAAGCTGAGGCACTCATGAGAGGTGGTGCCGATGCAATTTTAATTGAGACTATGACGGACATCGATGAAGCAAAAATTGCAATTAAAGCAGCGAAAGATACTACTAATTTAATAGTTATATGCACATTTACTTTTGAAAAAACTCTATCAGGTGAATTCAAAACTATGATGGGAATTACTCCCACACAGATGACAAAAATTATAAAAGAAGTAGGAGCTGATATTATCGGCACAAATTGTGGGAATGGCTTTGACCAGATGATTGAAATTGTTAAAGAAATTAGAAGCGTTGATTCTTCAATTCCAATTCTTGTTCATGCTAATGCAGGGAAACCAATTTATAAAGATGGAATTACAATCTTTCCTGAAACACCAGAATATATGGCATCGAGAGTTCAGCTTTTAATCGATAGCGGGGCTAATATAATTGGTGGATGCTGTGGAACTACTCCAACCCATATTTCAGCTATTGCAAATGTAATCAGGAATCTTGGATGATTATTGAGAAAGAAATAGACAACGATACTTTTGAACTTTTAATAAATCCAAAATTAATTTCTATAAAGAAAAATAATATTGTTGAAATTATTGGTTACAATAATTTCCCTGAAGAATTTGAAAAATTGCTTGATGATATAATTGGTGAATTGAAAAAGAAATTTCAAATAAAAACAGGTTATAAAATTTTTGATTATAAACCTGCAAGAAGTGAAGATGGAATAATAATCTCTGATATTTTCTTTAAGACTGATAGAATTGTTAAATCCCAATTAAACAATATTGAGAAAGTTGCAATATTTGTTTTGACCATTGGTAGGGAAATTGAAAATTGGATTAAAGAATTAAATGATAAAGGAGAAATTCTTTTAAGCTATCTGGTAGATATTACTGCATCAGAAGCAGCTGAAAATGTTGCTGATTTACTACATGACTACCTGAAAGAAAAAATGAAAAATCAGGGCTTAAATGTTACGAATCGCTACAGTCCCGGCTATTGTAATTGGTCTGTTTCTGAACAACATAAACTCTTTTCACTTTTGCCTGAAAATTTTTGCGGAATAAAATTAACCGATTCAGCATTAATGATTCCAATAAAATCAATTAGTGGAATAATTGGAATTGGTAAAAATGCAAAGTGGAAAGAATATCTATGTGATAAATGCGGTGTAAAAGATTGTACGTATAGAATTAAGATGAAGGCTAAGAAAAAAATAACATAATCGCTCAAAGCGAAATGGGAAATTTTTATTATGGGTTTTTATGACGAATAAAAATTTTTTGCAAAAAAATTAGATAACTTAATACCTAATCTTTTCTCTTAAAAAGAGAATGGGAAATTAAAGTCCCTCTCTTTTTAAGAAGGGGAATTAGGGTGATTTTGTTACAATGATTAAATAAAGAAAAAAACAAATAAAGCTCTTTGAAATTATAAAATCATTTTAGATTCTTCGTCGACCGCCATTTGGCGGTCTCCTCAGAATGACATGAAAGAATAATACAGTCATTCTGAATGGAGCGAAGCGTAATGAAGAATCTCTTTAAAACGAAAAATTGGCATGAGATTCTTCTTCTGCCAAATGGCAGACCTAGAATAACAATAAAAGAAATACACAAAAAATATTCATAACAAAGAGATTATGTTATAATTAGTATAACTCAACCCAACTCTCGTCAGAGCCAGATGAGGTCTGCCGAGCTTCTCTTAAGAAGATAAAGGCATAAGAACATGATAAGTCCCTCTCTTTCTTAGAGATGGACTATAGGGAGAGTTAATAACAATGATTAAATATAAAGAAAAGAGCAAATAAAGTTCTTTGAAATTATGAATTCATTTTAGATTCTTCGTCCACCATTTGGCAGACTCCTCAGAATGACAATCAAAAAAATAAAGAAGACATTCTGGCCTAGCAATTGGTGGGAAAGAATCTTTCATAAAATTTTTGGTAGTGAATAAAATCTTTTGTAAGCAAAATGCTCTTATTAAAATAAGATTACTCTCCACCTGACCTTTTCTCTTGAAATAGAAGGAGAGATTAAGTTCCTCTCTTTTTAAGAGATGGAATAAGGGTGAGTTCAAATAATAAATTGTAAAAAATGTAAAGTATTACATTGAATCGCAGAGTTTTAATTTGTTTTCTAAACTTTAGGCTCTATACAAAAGCAATTTTTTGTTTTTCATCAGATATTGTTTGTAGAAATGAGTGGAAGCATTCTATTTTGATGAATAAATAAACTAAATAATTAACAGGAGTAAAAAAATGACTGACCAACAATGGGAAAAATTAAAAAAAGTAATTAACGGAGAAGTTTTGCAACCATTGCCTATGGCATTTATTATTGATAGTCCATGGCTTCCGAATTGGTTTGGTATCAAAATAATCGAATATTTTTCGAGTGAAGAGCTCTGGTTCAAAGCAAATTTAAAAGCAATTAATAATTTCCCCGATGTAATTTTTTTACCAGGGTTCTGGTCCGAATTTGGTATGTGTACAGAACCATCTGCATTTGGTGTAAAATGTACTTTCCCGCCTGATGAATTCCCATTTGCTCACAAAATCATTCGTTCAGTTGATGATATTGATTCACTCGAACAGCCAAATCCTAAAACTGATGGATTATTGCCTTTTATGCTGAATCGATTGAAGATTATGCTGCCAAGAATTGAAGATGCTGGACACAAAATTCGTTTTGCTGTTGCACGCGGCCCTCTTAATATTGCAAGTTATTTAATGGGTTCAACTGAATTTCTTACAACAATGATGATGCAGCCAGATAAAACACATTTATTACTCAGAAAAATAACTGATTATTTAAAGGATTGGCTCCAGCTTCAAATGGAAACTTTTCTCTCTATTGATGGAATTTTCCTTCTTGATGATATAATTGGTTTTATGGGTGAAAATGAGTTCAAAGAATTTGGTCTTCCTTATTTCAAAGAATTATTTAATGAAAATGTTTCGGTTAAATTTTTACACAATGATGCCCCATGCAGAATTTCTGCACCGTATCTTCCAGAAATGGGTGTAAATCTTTTCAATATGGGTTTTGATGTTTCATTAAACGAATTAAAAGAACTTACTCAAAATAAAGTTACACTTGTTGGCAACATTCCTCCAAGAGATGTTTTAGCAAATGGTTCTCAAGAAGATGTAAGCAATGCAGTAGTTAATTTAATTAATTCATTAAAAGACAAGTCAAGAATAATTTTATCTTGTGGTGGTGGTATGCCTCCAGGAGTTACTACTGATAATATACTTACGTTTATTGAGACAGTTAAGAATATAAAATAATTAGAAAATGTTCCGGGAAAATTTCCATGAAAACTTCTTATTATAATCTACAAAAAATATTTTTTGCATCGACTTTATTTCTGATAATGGTTCATATATGCTTATTTGCGCAAACAAAAAAAGATATTGTTTATGGCAATCTAATCCTGTTTAATGATAATGGTCTCTGGTGCTGGTTTCAGGATGAAAGATGTATTGTGGACACAATAAATAGTAAATTAATTCTTGGCAGTGTTGCAAATCTAAATGGATTTGACGGTTCATCAAGAAGCGGTCTAATCGAAGCTGTAATTTTTGATATTAAAACTCGTTTATTAAATCGTTATGAACTTGGTAAATTAAGCAACGACGACCATAATGCTCCTGCATTTTTAATTCGTCCCGATGGTAAGTATATCGCAATGTTTTCTGACCATTATGATAAATACAAAAATCGTTACAGAATTTTTGATGGTATATCATGGTCACCTCAATTAGCTTATGATTGGACTAAAAGACCTGGCGGAACAGATTATACAATTGCATATAACAATCTTTATTATCTTTCTGCAGAAAAAAGAATGTATAATTTTTCAAGAGCAAATCATCGCAGTCCTAATTTTATTGTTTCTGATGATCAAGGAGATACATGGACTTTTGGCGGTCAATTAACTACTAATTCGAGTAATTCTTACAACAAAGGATATTATAAATATTGGAGCAATGGAATTGATAGAATTGATTTTATTTTTACAGAACAACATCCAAGGGATACTCTTACAAGTATTTATCATGGATATATAAAAAATGGGAAAGCCTTCAAGTCTGATGGAACTCAAGTAGATGATGATATTTACGATACTACTTTTATTCCAGCATACTGGCATTTTACAAAAGTATTTAGTAACGGGACCAAAATTGGGAATAATACTTTTTATCGCTGCTGGCAATCGGATTTGATGAGGTATGATGATGGCACAATTGCAGCAATTATAACTGCAAGAATGAACCAAAGTGAAAGTTTTGGTTATCCAGATAATAATGTTAATCCAGAACATGCTTTTATCTATTGTCGTTATGATGGGCAGAAGTGGTCTTATACTTTTTTAACAAAAGCTGGTTTGAAATTTTATGCATCCGAAGCTGATTATGTTGGATTAGGTGCTTTATCTCCAAACGACCCTAATACAATTTATATTTCTACACCTTATGATCCCCGCGATACTACAGTAAAATTAAATGTTCGTGAAATTTTTAAAGGTGTGACTATTGACAATGGAACTACATGGTCATGGGAACCAATTACACAAAATTCGACCCGTGATAATATTCGTCCAATCGTTCCTTCCTGGAACAAAGATAACGTTGCATTGCTGTGGTGTCGTGGTACATATACTTCAGCTCAAAGTTATGATGCCGCTGTAGTTGGGATAATTGAAAGAAAAAATGAAAAAATTTCTAAAAAGAATTATATAGATGCATCGATCGTAAATACATTTTTAGAAGATGGTTCTCCTATTGTGATAACTGGTCCAGATTCAAATTCAGGAGCTGCAGATAATAAATGGCATCTTAGAACAGGTTATGGAAATAATAATACAATTTTTACTTCCTCAGAAATAAGAGGTGAAAATGCTCCAGTCATTAAAACAAAAATTACAGTTCCTGAAAATGGAACTTATGATATCTGGGTGAACTTCTGGGCTAATCCTTCTGCTGATTGGAGAATTAAATCTGGATTATCATTAGATAATATGCAGACTTATCGACACATAGCTTGTCAATCTGTTGACGAAAATGATTATGAGGTGCCTTTAACTGCCAATCAATCAAATTATTTTCTCTATCAAGCTTATGTTGGAAGAATTGTAATTAATGATGACCTTTCTTTTTATATCTACATTGATGATAACGCAATTAGAACCGGGACAACAAATACATTAACTGGTGATTTAACTCGCACATGGTATGATGGAATAAGCTATGCAAAGGTCGACACAAATGGAACAGTTGATGTTGAAGAAAATAATTTTATTCCAAAAGAATTTGTATTATATCAGAATTATCCTAATCCATTTAATCCATCAACAAAAATTACTTATGAATTATCGAAAGCAAGTTTTGTAACATTAAAAGTCTATGATGTACTTGGCCGAGAAGTAGTAACTCTAATAAATCAACATCAAAATCCTGGGAGACATGAAGCCATTTTTAATGCAAGTCATTTATCAAGCGGTGTTTATTTTTATACATTGAATGCTGATAATAACTTCATTGCAACTAAAAAAATGATTTTAATTCGTTAAGTTAAACTATCAATTTTCAGGAGAGGATAATTATTATGAGATCAATAAAATTATTTTTGATGGTATTATTTTTATTCATCAATCAGTTATTCAGTCAAAGCATCAATACGAAAGGTATTATTGTAGAAAAGATTGCAGATGGATTTCAATTTGTAGAAGGACCCGTTTGGAAAGATGGTGCATTATATTTCAGTGATATTCCGGCAAATACAATTTATCGATGGAAACCTGATTCGGGTATTTCAGTTTTTTTAAAACCTTCAGGAAATTCTAATGGATTGGCTTTAGATAAAAATGGAAATCTTTTATTAGCTCAACATGGATTGCGGCAGGTTGCAAGATTAGAAAAAAATGGAACATTAACACCACTTGCAACTCATTACGACGGGAAAAGATTAAACAGCCCAAATGATATTGCTGTTAAATCTGATGGCTCAATATTCTTTACCGACCCTCCTTATGGAATTAATTCAAGCCAGGAAGAACTTCGCTTTTATGGAATCTATAGAATTAGTGTGTCGGGTAATTTGCAATTACTGGATAAGTCTCTATTTAGACCTAATGGAATTGCATTTTCACCTGATGAAAAAAAATTATATGTAAGTGATTCAGAAGCGCGCATCATTTATGTATGGGATGTAATTTCTGATTCAACAATAGCGAATAAAAAAAGATTTGCCAGCATGGCTCCTCAAGGTTATGCAGATGGTATGAAAGTAGATAAATATGGATTTATATTTGAAGCCGGACCAATTGGTATATGGGTTTTTAGTCCTGAGGGAACTGTAGTTGATACAATTCCTATTCCTGGTCAAACAACAAACTGCTGCTTCGGTGAAGATGGAAGAACTTTGTTTGTAACTTCTGGCAATGCAGTTTATCGTGTAAAAAATATTTATACAGATATTCAAGAAGAAGAAAAATTAGATTCAAAATCTTTCCAGCTTAATTATAATTATCCTAATCCTTTCAATAATGAAACAATAATTTCATACTCAATAAAAGAACCAGCTTTTGTAAAATTAATTTTATTTGATGAATTAGGACGAAAAGTTCAAACACTCATAAATGAATATCAAAGTGCTAATACTTATCGTGTTTCTTTTAATGCTGAAAATCTATCCAGCGGAGTTTATTTTTATCAACTTTCAGCGAACAATAAATATTCTGAAACTAAGAAAATGATTTTGATTAGATAATTATATGATTAAACATACAATAATATTGTTGTTTCTTTTAGTCACATTAACAGAAACAAAAAGTCAATCTGATAAAATTGATAGATATGCTCTCGTGCATCGGCATATCCCAGTAATTACGAAAGCAGATTCACTTTCTCCATTTTCAGTTGGAAACGGCAAGTTTACCTTTACAGTTGATTTTACAGGCTTACAAACATTTTCTGATTATTATGAAAATGGAATCCCTCTGTGCACTCAATCCGAGTGGGGCTGGCATTCTTTCCCAAATGAATTTAATTACAAGTTGGAAGATACATTCGAATATTATGAGACTTATGGCAGAAAAGTTCCTTATGCATCAAAACAAAATTCATCTGCAGGAGAATGGTTAAGAGCTAATCCGCATAGGATTAATTTAGGGAGAATTGGACTTCGAATTTTAAATTTGGATTCAACAGAAATAAAATTATCAGATGTAAAAAATATTCATCAAGAAGAAAACATATGGGAAGGAATAATTAAAAGTTCTTTTGATGTTAATGATAAAAATGTCTTTATTGAAACAGCGTGTCATCCTCAAATAGACCAGATTGCAGTTCGTATTAAATCCAATTTATTGAATGAGAAAAGAATTGCTGTAAAATTTATGTTCCCATATGGTTCTGGAGCATGGGGTAAAAATGCTTCTGATTGGGAAAGTCCTAATAAGCATTTTTCAGAAATTATTCTGATGAACAAAAATTATGTATTGTTAAAAAGAACAATTGATACAACTAAATATTATGTTGCAATTCAATGGAATAAAAATGCTGTATTTGAACAAAAATCCAAACATCATTTTTTGCTTTCAATAAAAGATGAAAATGAATTTGAATTTTCTGTGAAATTTTCTTCGGACAGTATTAAAGGAAAATTGCTTAATCCTGATGAAGTATTTGAATTATCAAGAAATCACTGGAAGAATTTCTGGATGACTGGAGGTACAATAGATTTTTCAAAATGCAGTGACCCTCGTGCTTTTGAATTAGAGCGAAGAATTGTTTTATCAAGATATTTAACTGCAATCCAATGCGGAGGAGATTATCCGCCACAAGAAACTGGACTGACTTTTAACAGCTGGTATGGAAAATTTCATCTTGAAATGAGCTGGTGGCATTTGGTTCATTTTGTGTTGTGGGGACACCCAGAATTTTTAGAGAAAAAATTAAACTGGTATGAAAAAATTTTACCGAGTGCAAAACAAAATGCAGAACTACAAGGTTATAAAGGTGCACGATGGCCTAAAATGGTTTCAATTGATGGAAGAGAAAATCCTTCTAAGGTTGGTGTGTTTTTAATCTGGCAGCAGCCTCATCCAATTTATTTTGCTGAACTTTTATATCAGTATCATCAAGATGATTCAATTCTTTATAAATATAAAAATATTGTTTTTGAAACTGCAGAATTTCTTTCTTCATATGCAATATGGGATGAAAAAAATAAAAGATATGTTTTAGGTCCTCCTTTAATTCCAGCTCAAGAAATTTATAAACCAGAAGTGACAATTAATCCAACTTTTGAGTTATCGTATTGGTCCTTTGGATTAAAGACAGCACAAAAATGGAGAGAACGATTAGGACTTGGCAAAAATGAAAATTGGGAACATATAATTGAGAATCTGTCAAAGCTGCCGGTAAAAAATAGTTTGTATCAAAATGCAGAAAACGCAATGAATACTTTTGAAGATGAATATCACAGAAATGATCATCCAACATTATTAGCTGCTTTTGGAATGATACCAAATGACAATATTGATAAAGATATAATGCGCAACACGCTAAAAAAAGTTTTAGAATACTGGAATTGGGAAAAAACCTGGGGCTGGGATTATCCAATGATTGCAATGACAGCAGCAAGAATTGGTGAACCTGAATTAGCTGTTGATGCTTTGTTAATGAATGTGAAAAAGAATACTTATTTAATAAATGGTCATAATTATCAGGATGAAAGACTGCCAATTTATTTACCCGGCAATGGAGGTTTGTTGACTGCAGTTGCAATGATGGCAGCTGGCTGGGATGGTGCGCCAAAAATTGCTGCACCCGGTTTCCCAAAAAATGGAAAATGGAAAATAAAAGTAGATGGTATTAAGTCATTGCCCTGATTAAAAAATTATTAACTAAAAGGGAGAATAAAATGAAGAACCAAAAAGGTTTTACCAGAAGAAATTTTATTAAATCAATTGGTATTGCGTCGACTGGGTTGATGCTATCGCCATATATTTCACCAAAAAAATTGTTTGCTGAGTCTCTATATGAATTCAAAACAAAAGTTGCTATTACAAAAGCAAATAATTATGACAGAAATTATGTCAAACAAAAAGTTCAGTTTTTATTTGAACAGATTGGCGGTATTAATGATTTGTTCAAAAATGGTAAAAGGGTTGCTGTAAAAATAAATCTTACTGGTGGTTCTGGATCAGCTTTTAGTTCAAAGTTAAAAGGCGTTGATATTAGGGAAGCAATGTGGACTCATCCAGAAGTTATGCGTGCTACTTTAGAATTAATAATTGACAGTGGTGTAAATCCAAAAGATATATTTATAGTAGAAGCTTTATGGGATGATGCATCATTTAATAACTTTGGTTATAAAGATATTCAAAATAATCTTGGAGTGAATTTTATTGACTTAAATAAACCAGAGCCTTATTCAGATTTTATTGAAAAATCTGTTGGTAATGATAAATTTTATTATAGTTCATTTAAATTCAACAAAATCCTTGATGAAGTTGATTTATTTGTTTCTATCCCCAAATTAAAACATCATTACGAAGCAGGCTATACTGGATCAATAAAAAATCATGTTGGAATTGTACCAAAACAACTTTATACTTTACCAAATGATAGTTCAAGAAGAGGTGCTTTACATCAAGAGGGTGGACCTTCTAATACTCATTTACCAAAATCAATATGTGATTTACTTTTAGCTCAACCAATCCATCTTTCTGTTATTGATGGAATTAAAAACGCAATTGGTGGTGAAGGTGTTTGGAATCCAACATTTCAACCAGCACAGTATAATGTTTTAATTGCGGGAAAAGACTGCGTAGCCACTGATAGTGTTGGTGCTTATATAATGGGACGCGACCCTTCTAAACCAAAATTACAATTGCCAGGAGGAGGTGAATGCGATAATCATCTTTATATGTTAAATCAAAAAGGATTTGGAATTAACAATCTTTCTGAAATTGAAATTGTAGGTGATGGGAAAGATTTAATTACCTCTGTAAATGAGATTAGTATCACTTTACCAGATGAATATCAACTTTTACAGAATTTCCCAAATCCATTTAATCCATCAACCAGAATTAATTTTTATTTGCCTAAAAATGATTTTGTTACTTTGAAAATCTATGATGTTACAGGAAGGGAAATAAAAACAATAATTAACAAACAAATTCCTGCAGGTTATCATGAAGTTGTTTTTGATGCAGATGGATTAACCTCTGGAATTTATATTTATAGAATTATTACCGATAATTTTACTGATGCAAAGAAAATGATTTATATGAAATGAGTAAGGTAAATGCCGCCAAATTATCTAACTGTTTTTAGTGTTAATGTTTCAAAGATGCTGATATAAATAGTTGAATAGAAATTTTACTTAATAATAAATTTTAATTGATAATTGACTTAATAAAATATGTCAAATTAATCTAGTAAAAACTATGTTGACTTCAATTCACAAAGAAGAAAAAATTCTTTTACAAGCACTAAAATATGCACATCAAAATAAGCGTAGGCTTGTTGCTCCTCTTGTAGGCTTTCCTGGATTAAAATTGGTAAATTCAACAATTAAACTTGCTCAACAAAATTATTATGAACATTTTAAAGTCATTAAAGCTAATGTTGATGCTTTTCACCTGGATGCTGTTTTTCCATTAATGGATTTATCTGTTGAAGCAAATGCTTTGGGGAGGTATACGATTTTTCCAGTTAATGAATCCGCTACAGTAGTTAATGAAGATTTTACAATTGATGATTTAGAAAAGATAAAAGATGTTGACATTAGATATGACACAAGATTATTAGGTTATGTAGAAACAGTAAAGTTGATGAACATTTATCTGCCAAAAGAAATATTGAGAGGAGCTTATGTAACCGGCCCTTACACTTTAGCCGGTCTTTTATTAGGTGCAACGAATGCTGCTACTTATTCAATTACTAATCCTGAATTTCTTACTTTAGTTTGTGAAGTCGTAATCGAAAAAATACTTGATTATGTAAGACTATTAATTTCAGCAGGGGCACAAATTATTTGTGTTTTAGAACCAAGTGCAGTTATGTTGAGTCCAGATGCTTTTGACAATTTTTCAAAAAAATATGTAAGAAGAATAAGTAAATTATGTGATGATACTCCAATATCGGTTGTATATCATATATGTGGGAATTCAATGCATTTAATCGAAAAAATGTGCGAAGCTGATGTAAATGCTCTAAGTCTCGATTCAGAAGAAGCTAATGTGGATTTAGTTTCTGCAATTAATAAAATTCCAGATGATGTAATTGTTATTGGAAATATTTGTCCAACTGGCAAAATATTAAATGGCAAACCTGAAGATGTTAAAAATGAAGTTAAAGATTTACTAATTAAGATGGGACCATATTCCAATTTTATTTTAAGCACAGGGTGTGATTTGCCTCAGGAAGTTCCAATAGAAAATATAAAAGCATTTATGGAAACTGGGCGGAGTTACAAAATCAAATAAATTGTTAATGGGAAGTCTAAATTTTTCAAAGTAGTTAATTTGAACAGACAGTAAAAGAATTGTAAGATTTATATGGTAAAAAATAACTTATCGTGTTACTTAAAAACAATTTAGCTCGACTTTTTTCTATTGATGCTCATTAGAAATTTTTTTTCTGGCAATAATTCTGAGCTTAACACATATGTTGTTTGATAATTTTATGTTTTATACTTCATAACATTTGTAACAAAAGTTTGCTATTTGAAATGTTTTAATTCAGGAAGAAGAATGATGCGCCCTGGGGCAATGTTTAATAAGATTGTTGATGAGATGAAGAGAATAAATTTTTAATAGTTAACGTGACTCTGGTTTGCGAAGTCCCGAAGGGATTTGCGAATCCCGTCAGAAATGACGCAAATCTGAAGTTAGCCGAAGTCGCTCATTCATTTTTTATCAGATTACTTTTAGGTACCCAACCTTCTTCGTAATTCTTATCCCTTCTACACCATATCCAGCCATTTATTTCCCTAGTCCCATCTACTTGCTCTCCTTCTTCAACATCTAATTCCTTGGCAGTATAATCTTTTTCTACTATTCCATATTCACCTGTTTTCCTAATAATCTGTTCTGGGACCCATCCTTCTTGTGATGAGTTTAACTTATAACAGTATAACCAGTTTGGCCAATCTTCTGGCCCATCATATTTTTTACCTAATTTAATTTTCTCGCCCTTTTTTATAGTAATTGGGTCTGAATAATTGCTTTTGTATCTTTTAATAACGGTATATTTCATACATAAACCCTTCTATCGGTAATGGATTTTACCTAACGGTTGACGCTATGGCAAGTGCGGGATTAAATTGTTGCTCAACTGTCTGCCAACACAAATGTATGTAAATATTTCAAATGTTTCAACGAACACGCAAACCCGCATTTGCTGTAGCGTTTGTTAGCCACAGCTTTTTATTGAAGCAATTTTTCTTGAATTTTTTCGAGATTTGAATCTATTGTGTCAAGATTAATAACATATGTTTTTGTCCCCGAAGTTCGAAGTTGCTCAATATAGGAAACTATTCCATTATAACTTTCCTGCATCGCCTTTATCTCTTCTTGAAACATATTTTTCAAATGAACTTGAGAATTCAAATGAATTAATAGTTCGGGAATATTTTTGAAAATTTCTTGCATTTGGTCTTTCTCAATTCCCAAATTGCTCTTTCTTCTGATAATAGTTTCTTTCAAAGCAGTTGCAATTTGGTATGCTTTCACTTTACTGTTAATCAGCGTTTTTTCAAGTTCATATTTAATATTTAATTCTTTTTTATATTCCTCGATTCTCCTAAGATAATCTAATTTCACAGATTCTATTTTATCCGTAATCTCTTTAATATCTTCCTATGTCGCAAGATTTTTCCCTTTTTCGGAATAATAGCTTTTGATTAAAATCAAATAGAGTCCTAATAAAATGATTATAGAATCCAAAATTAGTCTTGCAATATCAATATTTTCGAGTTTTCTTTAAAATTGTGGATAACGTTTAATAAAAGCACGCAGCACAGTTTGCCTCTATCAAACAACCAATTCTTCCTCGCGGCAAACTGTGTTGAGCGACCACAATAATTCTCTATCAGTAAAGGGAGCGTCGTACTTTTGGTTGTAATGCAAAGCTGATGCGTCATTTCAATCCTTCGATGATTTGGGACAACGATAAAACCTTTGCGTACCCCTTGCGAAGGACTTTCAACTCAGGTTCCTGCAAGGATGGATCGTCTGTCGCCGTGACATCACTACCAAAGATGACTTTGAATCCTCGTTCATACGCTTGGCGAGCAGTAGTACCACAACAAAAGTTCGTCAGTGTACCGGATATGATCACCGTATCCTTTTGGAGATTTTTGAGAATGGTTTCCAAGGGTGTGTCATAGAAGGCACCATACGACGGTTTGTGGATGACGATGTCATTCTGCATTGGTGCCAATTCGTGCCATATTTTTCCTTCTTTGAACCACGACGGGTCGCCTTTGTCAAGTAGATGATAACGATTTGGCATCGAAGCGCCAGTCTTTGGACGATCAAGGTAATGATGTGTATTGGCAAAGGAGGTGAATATGATTGGAATACTCTTCAATCTGCAGTGATCGATAAGGGTCTTGATGCGAGGGACCTGCTCGGTTGCCTCTGGCACCCAGTACGGAGTCCATTCTGGTTTCACAAACTCATCTTGCATATCGATCACGAGCAGGGCACATTTGCTCGGATCAATCTCAAAATGTGCATTGCCCTCATCATAGGCCTTCTTCGCAAGGGCAAGAACCTCTTCCTTTGTGAATGAATTTGATTTCATCTAGTAATCCTGTAATTTGATTTATCTGTTGCAACAGTTTCGCCTAAACGGTTGCAGCTTGGCGTAGTGGGGGATTTTTAGCACGAAAGTTCAATCAAAGAACTTCACTTGAACCTACCACAAAACTGTCATACGAAGCACTGCACCCGCCATTACGTCAAACCGCTGTTATGCGTTCGTTGTTCTTGTCTTTCTATTCGTGAACTTGGCACGCTTCAAGAATATTTCCATCTGGGTCGTAGAAGAAAAAATAATTCACAAAACCGTCATCAATAACTTCCCCAACTTTTATACCCTTTTCCTTTAATTCTTGATTTGCAGTATTTGCATCAAGTGTTTTGAATATTGGATAAGAAGAAGTGTCGGGATTGTTTTGAATGATTTTTTCTGTTTGCCAAATGGTCAAACTTGTCGGACTACCGGTATCAAAAACTACGAGTTTTAAATTAGGGTCGTCCCAAATTGGTTTGAGGTCTAATTTTTCTTGATACCACTTCTTAGATATTTCTATGTTAGAAACTCGTACAATTATTGTATCAATTCCTTGTAATGACATTTTACTTTCCATTTCGTTGATTTTTAAATTGAATTTAATACTGCTAAAATGTCGTCACCAAATCTTGCGATTTTCTGTCCAAAAAAAACCTTTGATTTTTGAAAGTTCATCCAATGTCTGTGGTTTTACTTTTGAAATTGTCATTAATTCTGTGTTGTTGCAAATCATAAAGTTTGGTATGTTTAGATTAGTTGCTTTGTCTTGTCTTCACTGTTTTAATGTTGCAAAAATTCTTTTTTCTTCGTCTGTTAGTTCGTTCTCGTCTGTAATTGAGATTTTGACTGATGTTATTTCATCTTTCTCAGTTTCTTGGTCTTCGTAGAAAACTAGTATTGACCAAAAGTTAGGTTGTCCGTTCATGAGTTCGGTTGTAGTTTTCTTAACTGTCACACTGTCCAAGAAGTTGTTTAAGTTGTCTGGGTCAGTTTGAAAGTTCTCTTTTGTCAGTCTTATATGAAAAACTTTTACTTTCATAAGTCCAATTTTATAAAATTTATCGCAACTCGTCAGTCGTATCGCAGACGATTTTTTAGTCGTCCGATACAATGACGCACAGCTGTTTACTTTAGACATATCAATAGTAATTTGATCCAGCGATAATCTAAATATTTTGTTCCGGGATAGAAGTAATAAGTATCTGATTACATATATACAAGATCTTATGTCCAGCTACCGCTATCTGATACAAAACCTTTTTCATCAAATTCCTGCCAGCTTCCTGAACCATCTGCTTTCCATTCAATGTGCATTGATTTGTATAAACCACTTGTTATTCCACTGGTGTACTCTTCATAAAGATCCAAAGAACCACTCCCATCAGGATTGTTTATTAATATTATTCTTTGAATCACCTTACCATTATTATAGTATTCTATTGTGCCGGTCTTTTTACCCTGAGAATCTACAGCATAAGAAAATTTATTTTCTATTGTTTTACTATCCGAATCATAAAACTCCCAGTTACCAGTTTTTCCATCAGCACTTACAATGCCTTTCCATACAACCCAATTATTAAATTGATTTCCATAATTATCTGTACCATTGTAAGTACATTTCCAGTTATAACTTCCGTCACTCTTTTTTTCGGTTTCTACTGTAATTGTTAAATTAACTTGTTGAATAACCCATTTCCAGATATTTCCGTTTTTTTGTGCGGGAGTCATACTAAATGAAGAAGCAAACAGAAACATTGAATTAAAGCTGGTTGCAAAAGAAGATGCTGCTTGAGCGTGAAATGTTGGATCTGTATTTGTTTTTGATGGCCCTGTAAATAAAATTGATTGTATTTGCGGCGTGATATTTGAGTCCTGCCCGGGTTCTGTTGGAGAATTTTCATTTTTATCACAGGCGGTAATAATAAATAATAAGGCTAGAACAAAAATAAAGTTTTTCATTATATTCTATTTTTTATTTCACTTTGCAATAAAACTAAAAAATATGTTACTAAACTTCAAATTAAATTCTGATTAAGATTTGATAGCAGCGTTCTAAAAACTGTATAAGATTAATAAAATAAAGAGGCATTTACCCTCATAAATTTGTAAAAACAAAAATTGGGAATCCATTCCTTTGGAATAGGTTAAATGTCCATGGAACTAATAACACAAATAAACGCAGAGTTAAACAGCAAGATTGTATTTTCATAAATTGCAGAACATAAAAAATGTAATTAGCAATAAGGAGAAAAAATCAGAGATACTAAATGATGCCTCAAAAGTTTTTAAGTCATTAAGTTACCAAGAGTATTTGGCTAGGAGGAAATAGTTTATAAATAAATATAAAAACAAGGAACCTGAGGTTCTCAGAGTTTTAAAGAATGGTGAATTAATAAAAACTAAATTCTCTTTAGATGTTCAACTTTATCATTTAATTAATACAACACCACCAATAGATAGAATGTTTAGAGAGGTTCACAGAAGAACTAATTTCAAAAATTCCCTGTAATCGTTTAAAGTAAGGTTCTCATCATACTCCTTTCATACGTTGTATGGCGGCGAAGTAACAATTAGATGAATGCTGTTATCTGGTAATTCATCCATTTTTTCACTTGTTTTGCAAAAGATTTTATCCAGGAATTCAGAGGGGATAGGGTTTTATACATATTTGATTGACTCTTCCTTAGGCAATCCTTCGTATAGTCTGCTTGTATAAAAAGGACTTGAATCATGATTGATTCTTCCTGGAGAACCAAAAGTACTTGTTTTCGTACCATTTTTTCTTCGATTAAATTCCATTTAAGTCCTCCCTCCACAACTCAACCCATCTTTTATAGGAATTAAACTCTATATCCGTTCTTAGCCAGTTTACTGGAATACTCTTTGACTCACCATCTCTCGTCAAACTCGATAATGCCTCTTTAGTAATTTCAACACCTCTAGGATTTGTTCCGGGTTTTGGAAGTTTGATATAATTTTGTCTGCCCATTCTATCAAAAAGCCTCTTTTGGGCATCCAATGGGATGTAATAAAATCCTACAGCGTCATTCCAGTTGATTTGAACAAGCAGAATATCACAATGAGGATAATAGCTTTCATTAAATTCTTTCGTTTTCTGAGCATCAACCGTCCATATCAATTTAACGCCACCGAAACTCTTACCTGTTATTGTCTTAATGGATACTGATTCTCCAAATTATTTTGCTTCTACTTCTGGTTCGGTTATAGGAATCTCAGTTTCAACATTTACTTTGCCAAATTTATAAACAAGCAAAGCTACGATTATCCTTTCTCGAATTGAGCCAACCTCCATTCCTGTTTTGCCTGCTCTTGAATTTTCTACTTCTGCAAGTTGGAACAAATAGGGTAAACGTCTTTTTATCTTCTCAACAAGCCTTTCTGTCTTCATATATTTCTATTAAACGTGTAGACACTTTTTATTCCTCCATTCTTTTGTAGGCGAAATTGCGTATAACAATCGAGTGTTGTGCCGTAAGGGATTGCGGTGTAATTTCCTGGCTACCGACACGAAAGTTTGAGCGGGCCACAACACTTGAATTCCCACTAATACCTTTTAATTACATATACACGTGGTTAGCGTTTCGTGCTTTTTCATTTCATCTTTACAAATTTATATACTTCGCTCCAACTTGGTTCTTTTCCTGTGAGCAAAATAGATACTCTGAAAATCTTTGCCGCAATTTTTCGAAGCAGATAAAAAGTTAAAAGCAATATCAAAAATGAACCTATCAATTGCCAGATTCCAACTTCTGTTATTGCCCATCGCATTGGCATTGAGGTAGCAGATGTCAATGGAAACCAGGAAAGAAAAACTGATAAACCACTATCAGGGTCTCGGGTTACCAAAAAAGATGCCATCACAAAAACCGCGGGCAACATCATAAGTGAACTTTTACTTGAATTATTTGGGTCAGTAATAACAGAAGCTATGGCAGCAAGTATCGCATTCCAAATTAATACGCCAATTAAGGCAAAAGGTAAAAACAAAGCTATTGATGGAAAATGCAGGTACTCAAGTATTGTTAAAACAGAAGCTCCTGTAAATTGAAAATATATTATTCCACCCAAAATAAATAATAAAGAATAAGTTATCATAGAAGAGATTCCGGTTAGTGTAATTCCCAGAATTTTTCCATCCATCCAAACTTGCGGACTAATAGCTGATACAATCTGCTCGGTTATTCTAAGTTGTTTCTCGCCGGTTATTGCGGTAAACTGATAAGCAAAACTAAGAAACACAGCCAATATCATTAAACCGGCAAAAAAGTAAGAGAGAATTAATCTGTTACTTGAATTGTCCTTAATAATGAATGTTTCTTTGGTTGATGCGGGCGATAACACAGAAGCTAGCTGTTCAGCACTTAAACCTAACTTTTGCATTTCAATCTGTTGATGATAAATATCAAGATATGTCTTAAGCTTCTTTATATCCTTGTTGTTTTTATAAGCATAAAGCTCTATTGTACCATTTTTTATATCGAGCAAAACATTGTTTTTATTCTCGTTTAATCCTTTGATAAAAATATCTTTCTCGCTGGACGCAAGCTGTCGAACCGTAAAATTATTTTTTAAAATTTCTGTTAAAGTTCCATTGTTATCATTAAGTACAAATACATTTATTTCAGGAATACTTTCAGAAAGGGCGTATTTTCCACCAAAATATAATGCAGCCGAAAGAAGCAGCATTATTATTAATCCGATTGCTTCGTTTTTGGGTTTAAAGAAGCGACTATATTCCCACCGGGTTACCGTTATTATTTGTTTTATGTAATTCATAACTAATGGTTTTTTACAAAGTAAAGAAATATATCATGCAAATCGGGTTTATGAATGTTGATATCAAAATCTCCCTCTAACTGTGCAAGGTTTGATAGTACAGTTTTCAAATCAGAGTTTTGTCCAAAAGTAAGTTTCACTATTGAATTTTCGATAACATCTATATTTTCTGCCTCCTTAAAATTCTTCAATGAGTTTTCATTCAAAGGTGATTTATAATGTAATTCGATGATCTTCTTATTCTCAAAAGTTTTGTAAATTTCTGACAAGCTTCCATTGTATAATTCTTCGCCCTTGTTTATCAGAAAAATTTTGTTGGCTATTTTCTCAACCAATTGCATCTGATGGGCACTTAATAAAATTGTCGTTCCCTGATTATTAATTTCTCTAATGAATTCAATGAACAACTCCTGATTCAAAGGATCCAATCCGGAAAATGGTTCATCGAGAATAGCAAAAATCGGCTTATGGAGAATGGAAGCTATAAACTGAATTTTTTGTTGGTTACCTTTCGAAAGAACTTGTAACTTTTCTTTGGCTCTATCAGCAAGACCAAGCCTTTCTAACCATTCAAGAGCAGATTTTTTTGCTTCTGTTTTATCCATACCTCTGATTGAAGCAAGATAAACTAATGACTTTATAATGGGTATATCAAGATAAAGACCTCTTTCTTCTGGAAGATATCCAATCTGATTGGCTTTAGGTAAGCACTGTGTATTTCCGTCTAAATTCCACTCAATCTGACCATCATCAGCTTTAATGATGTCAAGCAAAATTCTTAATGTTGTTGTTTTGCCCGCACCATTAGGTCCTAGAAAAGCGAATATATCCCCTTGATTAATCGAAAATGAGATATTGTTAAGTGCTTTAACACTAGAGAAACTTTTGCTTAATGATTTTACTCTTAGCACAGTGTTTTGCATAGAAAAAAAGTTTTTGTTTTTAACACTTACCAATTACAACATAGACAGTAATGAATTGGTATCTATTATGACTAAGAACATAAAATATTTGAACTAGGTTACCAACATTCGCACACAACCAAAATCCTGGTTAGCTAAAAAAGTGCCTTTGATTTTTCAACTTTTGTTCTACTTGAATATTTGAAAATCATACCATCAATTAAAAGTTGTAGCAGTTAAAGTATTTTTAAAAATCAAACAAATCTCCCAGAAATCCTTTCTTTTTCTTGTAGTAATAGTCTTTATCTGATGGATATCTTTTTATTTCGTTATAATCATCTTTAAAATCCTGCAAAGAACGTTCAATTATTTTATCAAGTTCTCCACGGTCAAGCCAAACTCCACGACAATCGGGACAATAATCAATTTCAATCCCTTTTCTTTCCGTCATTACAAGGTTAACTCCACAGTTTGGACATTTCATAGTTTTACCCTTTCTTTTATTTAATTTCTTTCAGTTCTATAATCTTTTGAGGTTATTAATCTTTGACTAAAATTATGATAGAGTTTCAATAAACTAAAAGAACAATGATTGATAATAATCAGCCTCGATATTAGAAAATCTCAAGTCAAATCTAAAGAAATTTTAGAATATTCGGTAGAAAATTGAATAATCATCTAAATATTAAAGTTCTTAAAGATTCTAAATCGAAATAAAATAATAAAATTATCCGCTCTTTATTAAAAAAAGAATGGCTCACAAATTCCTTAAAAAAATATTGGTCCTAAGGCTACAAAAAAATTTTTTGATTTGTTTAATTAAAGAATTTAACTTTTTGATTATTACCTTTATCAACGGATTTTAACATACAACTCAATTAGATAAAGTTTTTCAAATAAATAGAAATCAGAATTAATACATTTGTTGTTTCGAACAAAAGTCAAAAAGAATTCTGTATTCTTTCTAAAAGTTTATTTTTTGAAATTCTAATTGGCACAAGTGCTCAATAGGAATACAAAAGGCAAGTAGTAATATATACTTTGTTAAACTTTTATGTTTGCTGATATTTATAATCTTTCAATTGCATACTTTTGTAGTTCTCTTTTCTCACTGGGATTTTTTTGGACAATCATGCTATACGAATATGGCTAATATTTGGTGGCTTTTGGTCGGCCTTGCATACCGCTTCGAACAAAATATGCAATCTTAAGTATCTTATATAGCTTTAGGTTTTCGAAAAATATTGAAGCTTTAAGTGAACAAATTCTACGAATAGAACGCATATAATCTTTAATTTTTTTTCATCCTGCTATGGCATTTTTGACCTTATTAACAAGTCTGTACTTTTTATAAGGTATGCCAATAGAAATATAACGCCTAATTCGTTTTTTGGTGCATAATTAAGTGGTGTACCTTCTAACAATTCTTCTCTAATAAGAAGATTTTTATCTCTTTTAATATTTTTTCCTTACATATGTGATAGAATTCATAAAATTATTTTCTTCAACATACAATGCATTAATTTTCTATCCTATAATGTGATGGTTAAAGTTTCCAAGTAAAAATCTAAAAATTTTCTTACTCTCATGGTTTGTATCTCGCATCCTTTCCGCCATTCCATCAAACACAAAAAAGTGAAATGGTAGGACTGAATATAAGTATAATCTTCCAAGTAATCCTTTTGGACGGAATGTTGCGGTTTGAAATGTTTTAATAAAGGCGAAAAGCTATGAGTTATATTCAATGTTTAGTAAGATAATTGATGAGGAGTAGAGAAAGAATTTTATTGGTTAACGGTTTGATGCTTTACTAAGTGGCGGATTTCGGAGCTCAAAACTGTCAACATACCACAAAAGTTGATGCGAGGTAGAATGTTCAATTAACCCCTGCACCCACCATTACACCAAACCGCTGTTGCCAGTTCGTTGTTTTTCTTTTCAATTTGTTTTGCTGTCTGTCAAATGTGTATTATGAGTTCCACACTTCATTAATTTTTTCAATGTCGATTTTGTTCATACCATAGAGGGCTTTCATCACTTTTTGAGAACGGATTTTATCATCATCTTCGTCCATGTCCCACAAGAAGTTGGGTGTAATTTGCCATGAAACACCGAAACGGTCTTTTACCCAACCGCAGGGTTGTAATTCTCCATCAACAGCAAGTGAATCATATAAAATATCAATTTGTTTTTGATTGTCGCAGCTTACATAAAGCGACATGCTTTCGTGAAACTTTCCAAAATAACCACCGCCATTTACGGCAATAAATTCTTGTCCGTTCAGTAAAAAGCGAATGGTTTTAACTGAACCAACCGGTCCGGGCATCATGTCTTTGGGAACATCTGGCACATTCTGCAAATCTTTCAATTCTTCTTCTCCAAAGTGAGTGATTTTAAGAATTTTTGATTCGCCTTTTGATGAGCCAAAAGCTTGGTTGAAAATATCAACATAAAAGCGAATTGCTTCTTCGGCATTTTTCGAGAATGTCAAACAAGTGGTGATTGATTTTTGCATAGTATTTACCTTTTTAGTTATTCACTTAGTTCATGTGGTGCGGAATGATGTTCATGCACAATCATCCATTGATTATTGATTTTCTTAAGTCCGATGGTAAGCCTGCATTGTGGCTTAGGGCTATTGGACAGTTTTATCAGTGCGGTACAAAAAGCTACGGTGTCGCTTGTCGTAATTTGAAATTCTTCCAATTGGAATGAGTTTTTTCCTTCGCTGCTGTATTGGAAAAATAATTTCCAGGTTTTCCTGTATTCTTTCAAGCCTTTGGATTGCAAGGGAACAGGTACATCAAACATCAAAATGTCGGGGGAGTGGTTTTGAAGAATTCCCTCCATATTTTTTTGTTGTATGGATTTCACCCAATAGTCAATAACAGATTCGATTTCTTTAGTATCCCTGTCCATCAGTTTCAGTGTATTTTTTAAAGTTGTTGAGTATGGCTTGCCATCCCTGTTGCTGCATTTCTATTGGGTTTTCAGTTTCAGGGTCAAAAGTTACGGTTACTTCTGTTTGTCCGTTCGCTTCTTTAAAATCAATTGTTGCCAATCGTCCGCCAAATTCGTAGGTAAAATTTTGTCCTTCATTGATTTCTGTATAAACAGCCTCAAAGTCAAAACCAAAACTACCGTCTTTGGCTTCCATTCTTGCGGAATATTTACCACCCACCCGCATATCGTTTGAGGCAGAGGGGCAGTGCCAACTTGGGTCGGCAAAGTTCCATTTTGTAATGTGCTCGGGTTTTGTGTAATAATCCCATACTTTTTGTCTGTCAGCTGAAATAGTTGTTTTAACTTTTATTTTTTCTCGTGCCATAGTACTTCTCCGATTGTTATTTTGTTGTGTGTTGTTGTTCTAACATAGCCTATAACGTTTGGCAAAACACCGCAGTGCTTTTTGCCGATATCGAATGATGCGCTGAAGGGCGCTATCAACAATTTATTTCTTGCGCCCGTAGGCGCAATACCAAACCGCGGCAAAAAGCATTGAGCGACCACAACTATTTCTTTCCGGAGTTTCAACTGAGCCATATCAACAAAGGGAGCGTCGGTGTTTTGCTTGTTAGGCGCAGTGCAAAATGCATCACTTGAACTCATTGAAGGCTTTGAGCAATTTCATTGTTGCATCGTAATCCAACCTGTTGCCCTCATAGTAGCACAGATACAAACCTTGAAGGTTGGATGGAAGATGAATCCCTTTCTGGACGAGAAGAATGAAGTTTCTTCCATAAAGAGCCATCGCCGCCCCAATCTCAATGAGAACGTTCTCGTTGATTTTATGGTGAACGGTTCCAGCTTTATCTAGGAGTTCGTCCTCTGAAGCAACGTGGATGATACCTGCGAAGCACGAGCGCATATCATCGAGAACTTTGTCCGAGACTGGCTTGGAAGGAGTCTCGTGTTCTTCTGCAACTACTGGGATGAACCTTCCAAAGGTCAATAGGTCTTTAAGCTGAGCTACAATCTCCTTGTTCTTTCCGTGCGTAATGAAAACACGTTGGTTGAGTCTTGTTTGAGTTTGTGGTGATGTTAGGGCTGGTACGCTTTCACCTTTCTGCTCTGCGAGTTCGTCTGGCAGCTGCTCCTGTTCTTCCGCAGGCGGGGCAGCCTCGGAAGGCTTCGGGGTGTCAATTGCAACGTATGGGCCGTTCTTCGTTTGGTGAATGATGCCGACGAACTGGCCGTTTTGCTTAAGAATTTCTAGTACGGAGTCGAGTCTCTCAGCAGGTACTCCCATCTGGGCGAGAACGTTCTTGGCTATCTTGTCCTGCGGAAACTTCGCTTTATTGTAGTGTTCAAAAAACTGCCGGGCTATCTCTGGCCTCAGAGACGCCTCCACTTTTGCGACTATGTCATCCCCTTCTGTTGTTGGAGCTACGATCCTTGACCCCAACTCGGAGAGTGAGATAGTGGCGGCATTGTAACCTCCAAGAGTCAGTCCATAAGCAATCGAAGCTCCGCAGATATCCTGCCAGTTGGAACTTGTCGGAGAGATGTCAACCGCAACGGCAAGTTGATGGGGCGTCGTGGGCTTTCCTGCGAAATTGTCGTGCAATCCCTGTGACAACTTGAGTGCCTCTTCTAGTGACATCTTCGGGATCTTACTCTGCGGAATGTAAACTCGTTTCGACTCCGCCACCAATGATTTCCTTTTCGATGTATCCTTTTTTGCCATCATTTGTCTCCAGAGTGTGGATGGTTAATCATTGCATTTTGCGTTGCGCCTAACGGTTTCGGGCTTTGCGTTCGGGCGGGTTTCGGAGCACAAAACTGTCAACGAACACCGAACTTGAATAGAAGCACAAAGCTCCAAGTTTGCACGTCACCCCGCCTGACGCAAAACCCGTGTTACCGGCAGTAAAGCTTTATGCTTTTTGTCGCTTGCTGACTTTTTCATTGTTTATTTTTTTGTTTCGTCAGTAAATTTAAAGTCCGTTTTTAGTTTGTCCAAATAGTCAAGTGTCTCAGGTGTCAGGAAGAATTTGTCTATGTTGTTTATAGCCCACTCAATGTAGCCAGAGTTGTCTTTAAATACTTCTTCCACTGTCTTGCCTTGATGTTTGCCGAAATAGAATTGCGAACTAATTGTGTAAGCTGCTTTAACAGATTTCTCTGTCGCTTTAAGTCCGTCCTTGTATTTTGTCAGGTCGGCATTCTCTACTAAAGTCCATTGATAACAACCGCAACAAGGAATAATTTTATTCTTTCTCCATTTAGTGTCATACTCATAATGAGTTGAGTATTGTCCATTGAAAATTGGATAGCCGAATGCTTTACCGTAAGGCAAAGTTTCACACTCAACGCTTTCAACAATTGTGTAGTATTCTTCCGTCCAGTTGTCTCGTCTAACTGCGAAAGGTGTCTTACGCCCAATGCTGTCCCAGATTTGAAAAATATTTAAGCTCATTTACTCCAACTCTTTGTGATTATGTCCTTTTAATTTGCTGTTGTCCTCAATGACAGGAATAATTTTTACTAAGTCGCCTGTGAGATTTAGTCCGTATGAAATTGCAATCTTGGCGATGCCTATTCCGAAAACGCCTCTCAATTCTCCAAGTGCTGTCAAGAAAATCCAGCCACTTACTGTTGAAAAACTTTGGTAGTTGTCCAAGTCCCGTTCAACTTTGTGTATGTCATCCAGAAATTTTCTGCAAGCTGCTCGTAATAGTTGTAGGTCGTTATACAAGTCCGACTTTTGAGATACTTTGCCAATTTCGTCTGTGAGCATTTTCCTGATTTCAAGAACTGAACTTACACAATGTCTTGGAACTTCAAGTTCGTAAGGCGAATATAAAACTCGTCTGTCTTCAAGCTGTGTAATAACTCGTTTTGCTATTTTAATTTCCGCTTCGTCAGGTTGCCAAGAAATACCGAAAATGGGAATGCTAAATCCTGTCAGTCGGCTTTTAATTTCTTGGTAAGTCAATTTTAATTTGTTCATAGTTTGTCTGTTTTATGTCTGTCAGTAAGTAGTCGCATGGTCGCTAATTTTATTGCCGGTAACAAAATTCTTTACGCAATATTGCATATATTTTATAATAAAAACTATATTTGTTTCGTAATAACCTAAAAATTTAAGCTATTACGAATAAATTTCAGTATGAAAAGAACTGAAATCATAGATAAATACGAAAAAATTCTTAGACTGAAAAATTATTCTCCTAAAACTGAAAAAGCATATTTGCATCACCTTAATCTTTTCCTAGACTACATTAGCAAATCTAAAATCTCTTCGGTTGATTCTAAAATATTGCTTGACTATTTCAGCTATCTTAAGCAAACTCGAAAATTTTCTTACTCCGCAATCAAGCAATCTCTTGCTTCAGTAAGATTTCTCTTTCTTGATGTTCTCAAAAAAGAAATTGATTTTGATTTCTTCGTTAAAATTAAAAAACCAAATAGGTTACCTAATATTTTAACAGTTGAAGAAGTAAGAGAAATCATAAACTCAATAACAAATATAAAACATCGTGCAATAATTTCAACCATCTATTCCTGTGGATTAAAAATTTCTGAAGTGGTGAACTTAAAAATAAATGATATTGATTCTTCTGCAATGACAGTTAAAATAGTAAATGCAAAAGGCGGAAATGACCGAATCGTAATGCTTTCAGAAAAACTTCTTTCTTTGCTTCGTGAATATTTCAAAGAATACAAACCTAAAGTTTACTTGTTTGAGGGACAAAAAGGGGAGAAATATTCATCAAGAAGTATTCAGAAAATTTTTGATAATGCTGTAAAGAAAGTTGGAATAAAAAAGAAAGTTACAGTGCATTCATTACGTCATAGTTTCGCTTCGCATTTGCTTGATAATGGAACAGATATTCGGCTTATTCAGGAATTGCTTGGTCACAAACATTTATCTACAACTCAGATTTATACTCATATCAGTCCCTTTTCCATTAAGAAAATTAAAAGTCCTTTTGATAATATTTAACTTCTATAATTCACAATATTCTCCGCCATTCCATCAAACACAAAAAAGTGAAATGGTAGGACTGAATACAAGTATAATCTTCCAAGCAAACCTTTTGGACGGAATGTTGCGGTTTGTTGTAAAAAGTTTTTTTCGTTCTTTTCAATAATCTTAAACTCAAGTCAAGCTTCGCCGGGGAGTTTCGTTTCTGCATAAAGCAGTAATTATTTGTTTTCTTTAACAGCAGTAAGCGCATTCCAGAAACAAGTGTATCACCTGTGTGAATTTCTGTTTTGTTTGTTCTGCTTCTTGATGCACTTCCCTAAGCAACATTTATTCCTGCTTTGATTAATGTAAGTGGGATTCCATTTGCCGCAAGAATTTCTTCAACTCTTTTTCTTGAAGCAAGATGCTTTGAAAGTTGTTCTTCGTTGGTAATCCCACCGAGATAAATAATCTGGTTGATTGAAGTTTGTTTAACAAGTTTTATAAAATTATTTGCTGAGGTTTCTTCAAGCGAACCAAAATCCTTTACATTAGAACTCATCGAATGAATGAGGCAATGAGCTGTGTAGATATCTTGTAAAGATGAACTTGCGACAGATGAAGTAAAATTATTGGATTCCTGCTTTCGCAGGAATGACAGTGTAAAAGAATCAGAAATATCTTTAAGAAAATCAACTTCAAATACAGAAACATGTGGTTGCTTTTAAATTCCATCTGCAGAAAATCTTTTTTATAGCGGACATAGCAGCAAATAACTTCTTGTTCCTGTTCAATCAAAAAAGAAAGAAGTCTTTTGCCGATATAATCGGTTGCCTCGGGTAAGTAGTACTTTCAAGTTTATTTCCTCATAAAATATTATTCATTAAATAGAACAATAATTATTTTTAATTTATTCCCTCAATCTTTAACCACATACTTTTTTCTATTTTATAACTCTAACAAATCACCATTTTTCCATTTGCTGTAATTTTTTCAAAACTGGTTTATTCTTTACAATATTCCAAGTGGTTTAAAAGAATTTTTGCTTTCAATAATTTTATAAGTATTACCGTGTAAATATTTTTTTATTATAATCGATTTATAATTTCTTGCTATTAAAAAAGAAAATTTTATGGTTGTGTCATAATCTCATCATTTTATAATTATCAATTTTATAATAATTGAGTGCTTGTTGGAGAAGTGTTTCCCGAATTACAAAAATTATTTTTTCATTTGATGTTGATGATAAAAGATTTTTTACAGATGAGTTTAATCCTTCTCCATTAATTTCCAGTAATCCAATTTCATCTACAACAATCCATTCTAAATTTTTCCCGATACAATTATTAAGTTTTTCATTTGCCCAGTTAAAAGCTTCTAATCTGAATTTATATTTGCCTACTTTAATTGTATTATAATCGTTATCACTTTCTAATTGAAATAAAGTTCTTGAAGAGATATGATAAAAAAAGCGTTTATCTTCTATTACTGGTTGAAGAATTCCATCGATATTTTTTTGAGAAGAAACCCAGCTCATTAAACGTGTTGTTTTGCCGGTTTTACTCAATCCAGTTATGATATAAATCCTGTTCTTCATCAATATCAGCTGAAAGTAATAAAGCAATTGTATCTGAGAAAAATTTTATTAATCTAAAAATTCCAATATAACCCTGCGACATAAACCAAGTATAATTGATAAGTCTCTTTATACTTGGGAAAAGGACAATGATTTTATTAATCTCGGGTGCGTGATTGAATTTATTTTTCTCAAGGAATTTACTAAATCTCCTTTCAATAAATGGTCCAACAAAAACAAACCAGATAAATGTTATTAATACGGAGCGAATTAACATCATAAGAATTTCTATTGCTTTGTTTGGTCCAAGCTCTTTTGAATAAAAAGATAAAATCATAAATAGAATTGAAAATGAGATGATTATAATTCCACTTGGTTTTTTCCACCATCTTTTTTTCTTCTTTTTCATATTTAATTTGAATGCATCCATCTTATAATAAAAAGATGAATAAAGAGGATAAACCAAATCAGTTCTGCTTTCTATCCATTCTGGAATTTTTACAACTTTTGACCCAATATAAATTCCTGCTAACATATGAATAGTTATATAAAGCATGATTGAGAAAATACTCAAGCTAAAAGGATAAAAATATTTTTCTACTCCAATTTGATTGAAAATAAAATGAGTGAAAGAATCAATTGCTTCCCAGAATGTAACTCCAAAAAGGATTGTTAATACAAGAACTCGTTGAACTGCAGAAAATGTTTCTGAGAAAAATCCAAGAAGAATGCTGCTTACTTTAATATTTTTTATATACTTAAAAAACACATAGCCCATCAATCCCTGTAATGTAACAGCAAAGTAAGAACTTAATGAACTGTAAGGACTCACAACTGCTTTAACGAGTATGACAAGTAGAGTAGAACGAAGAATTTCTGATTTATTTTCTGAATATCTGCCAATTAATGAAATAAAAACTGTTGCTGCACCACTTAAGAGCATTCCAGAGAATGGAACTTTCAATATAGCGAGCATTCCACCGAAAACAGCTTCGCTGAAGGCCCATAGTGCGGTAAATCTTTTTGTATCAATGTAAAGTTTATAATGAAAACGAAGTGTTGTTTCTTCCAATAATTATTTTCCTCCTTTTTTGTCTAATAAGTCATCAATCCAGCTTAATGATGCCATTGCGGCAGGAAATCCAATTGTAGGAATGGCAAGAATTGCTACTTGACGAATTTCTTCTTTCTTAATTTTTGATTTCAATGCTTTACGAACCTGAGCATGAACCGCTCCTTCCATTCTTGCACCAATTGATAGAGCTAATTTAATTAGTATTCTTGTTTTTTCATCAAGTGGTCCGGATTCATGAACAGCTGCACCTAAATTTTCATAAGCTACTGCAATTTCAGGAAATTCTTTCAAGAATCTTTCGAATCTTTTTGGAAGCTTTGCCATTTTATATCCCTCAATATTTTATTGTGTAAATTAACGCTATAACATGGTTTGTTCAATAAAAATTTTTATCGAGTAAAAATTTTTTTGTGTATTACAATTTATAAGAAATTTCTTATAATATTTTTAATTACAAGAATTTTATTTCGTATTTTTACAAAAAAAAGTAGAAAAATTATGAAAATACTAGTTACAGGTGGAGCAGGTTATATTGGTTCTCATTTTGTAAAATTACTATGCGAATATAGTCATGAACCTATTGTAATAGATAATTTATTTCGCGGACATAAAGAAGCTTTGCCTGAAGGTGTTCCACTCGAAATTGTGGATTTACTTGAATATGAAAAATTATTTGAGGCAATTAAAAAACATAATCCTGAAGCTGTAGTTCACTTTGCTGCTCTGGCTTATGTTGGTGAATCGGTTAAAAATCCAGAACTTTATTATTTGAATAATGTAGTTGGAAGTTTTAATCTAATTAAAGCCGTTGTTCATTCTAAAATTAAAAAATTTGTATTCTCTTCAACATGTTCAATTTATGGCAATCCATTGATGATTCCTATTTCGGAAAAAGAATCATCAAAACCTATAAATCCTTATGCAAATACAAAACTTATGATTGAAACTATGTTAAAAGATTTCGATACAGCTTATGGATTAAAATATGTAGCATTGAGATATTTTAATGCTGCAGGGGCACATTTGAGTGGTGAAATTGGAGAAAGCCATAATCCTGAAACTCATTTAATTCCACTTGTTCTTTATACTGCATTACAAAAAAGAGAAAAGTTATTTGTTTATGGAAATGATTATGATACTCTGGATGGAACATGTATTCGTGATTATATTCATGTAATGGATTTAGCTGATGCGCACTTAAAAGCTATAGAATACTTAAATGCTAACAATGAATCGACTATTATTAATCTTGGAACCGGGAAAGGTAATTCAGTCCTTGAAATAATTAAGAAATCCGAACAGATTACAAAAAGAAAAATTCCATATGAAATTACATCGCGAAGAGAAGGTGACCCTGCAATACTTGTTGCAGATAATAAAAAAGCTAAAGAAGTCTTAGGCTGGTCACCTAAATTTTCTATTGAAGAAATTCTTGAATCTGCTTGGCGCTGGCATTTAAATCCTAAATTTTGAGAGGGTAATTTGACAACAGAAAAAACTTTTATTGATGGTTTATTAGTTATAAAACCTGATGTTTATTTTGATGAAAGAGGTTTTTTCTTTGAGTCATTTAATCAAAAAAAATATTCAGAGTTAGGAATTAATTATAATTTTGTTCAGGATAATATTTCAAAATCAAAAAAAGGAACTATACGCGGACTTCATTATCAAGTCGGTGAATTTGCTCAAGGTAAATTGTGCTATGTAATTAAAGGAAAAGTTTTAGATGTTGCTGTAGATATTCGCTTTGGTTCTCCTACCTTTGGAAAATATTTTTCGTGTGAATTAAGTGAAGAAAATAAATATCAATTGTGGATACCACCCGGATTTGCTCATGGTTTTTCTGTTTTATCTGAAGAAACTATTTTTTGTTATAAATGCACTCAATTCTACAATAAAGAATTTGAAAGAGGAATTTTATATAACGATTCTGATTTGAATATCAACTGGAATGTTGAAAATCCAATTGTATCTCAAAAAGATTTATCATTAAAAAGATTTAAGGAAATAGATAAAGATTTTTTATTTAATTCTGACAGATAAAAAATAACTTATAAAAATTGAGGGAAAACAAATGGAACTTTCAGTTATTGGAACGGGCTATGTTGGATTGGTTAGTGGGACATGTTTTGCAGAAATGGGAAATAGGGTGATTTGTGTTGATAATAATCAAGAAAAGCTAAAAAAACTTAAAAACAAAATAGTCCCAATTTATGAACCCGGTTTAGAAATTTTATTTCATCGAAATATTGAAAAACAAAGATTAATTTTTACGGATGATTTAAAGAAAGCTGTACTTGAATCAGAAATTATTTTTTTATGTCTGCCCACACCTCAGGATGATGATGGCTCGGCAGATTTGAAATATGTTTTTGGTGTTGCTGACGAAATTGGCAAAATATTGAAAGAAGCTAATACTTCAGATTTTAAAATCATTGTTAACAAAAGTACCGTGCCTGTTGGAACTTCATATGAAGTAACAAAAATTTTACAAAAGCATGGAATTAAAAATTTTGAAGTAGCTTCAAATCCAGAATTTTTGCGTGAAGGTTTTGCAGTAGAAGATTTTATGAAACCAGATAGAATTGTTATTGGGGCAAGAAGTCAAAAAGTTTTTGAAAAACTTCACGAGCTTTATGAACCATTTGTTCGTCAAGGTAATCCAATTTACAATATGGACCCTGAGAGTGCAGAAGTAACAAAGTATGCTGCCAATTCATATTTAGCTATGAGAATTACTTTTATGAATGAGATTGCAAACTTCTGCGAAGCTGTTGGTGCTAATGTTGATTTAGTTCGTAAAGCTATGGGTGCCGATTCAAGAATTGGAAAAAGATTTCTTTTTCCTGGTATTGGTTACGGAGGTTCATGTTTCCCGAAAGATGTGAAAGCATTGATTAAAACTTCTCAAGAAAAAGGTTCTCCAATAAAAATTTTGAAAGTTGTTGACGAAGTAAATAATAATCAAAAACTTATTCTTGTTAATAAAATTCTAAAACATTTTAATAATGATATCAAGGGGAAAACATTTGGCGTTTGGGGATTAGCATTCAAACCAAATACTGATGATATGCGCGAAGCCCCTTCAATTGTTATTATAAAAAAGCTCGTTGAACTTGGAGCAGAAGTAAAAGCTTATGACCCTGCAGCTGCTGATAACGCAAAATATTATCTTGGTAATATTCTGGAATATGTAGATGAACAATATAAAGCATTAGAAAATGCTGATGCTCTTTTAATATTAACTGAATGGAATGAATTTAGAAATCCTGACTTTGATAAGATAAAATCATTGCTGAAATCAAAACTGATTTTTGATGGGAGAAATATTTTTGACCTGAATAAAATGCTTGAAATGGGATTTATTTATTATAGCATAGGCAGAAGACCTGTCGGAATATAATTTTGTATTTTTTAATAATGAGAGAAATTTTAACAGTTGTAAGATTGCTTTGTCATTTATTTTATTAAAATTTTCTGTTTATGCATTTAAGATTTTTTCATAATAATCAATATATTTTGGAACAATTAAATTTTTGTCGAAATATTTTACCGCTCTTTCTCTTGAATTCTTTGAAAATATTTTATACTTCTTTTCGTTAGTTAACAAATCAATAACATATTTTGCCATGCGTTCAACATCACCAATTTCTGCAATGTATCCAGTTTCATTGTGAATTACTAATTCAGGCAAACCACCAACAGAAGAGCTTACAACTGGAATCCCACATGCCATTGCTTCAAGTGCAGATAATCCAAAACTTTCTGATTGTGAAGGCATTAAAAATATATCAGCAGCATTAAGAATCTCTGGTAATGCATCTTGCTTGCCAAGAAAAATTACATCCTTTTGCAAATCTAATTCTCTTGCAAGTCGTTCGCATTCAGACCTGTCAGGTCCATCACCAACAAGAACTAATTTAGCGGGCAATTCTTTTTTTACTTTGTGAAGTATTTTTATTGTATCAGGGACTCTTTTTACTGCTCTGAAATTTGAAGTATGAATTAAAATTTTTTCTCCATGTGAAGCTAATCTTTCACGATAAGGTTTATCATCAACTGGTTTATATTTTTCTGTGTCAATGAAGTTATATATTACTTCAATTTCTTTATTGACATTAAAATTAATCAATGTTTTTTCTTTTAAAAATCTTGATACTGCAGTTACCCCATCACTTTCTTCAATACTGAATTTTACAAGAGGCATAAACGAAGGTTCGAGACCCATTAGTGTAATATCAGTTCCATGAAGTGTAGTTATAAACTTTATATCCTTATTTACTTTTTTTCGAATTTGTTTGGCAAGGTATGCACTTACTGCATGAGGAATTGCATAATGAACATGCATTAAATCTAACTGTTCATATTCTATTACTTCGAGCATTTTACTTGTCAATGATAAGCCATATAATGAATGTTCAAACAATGGATAGCTTGCTACTTCAACTTCGTGGAAAAAAACGTTTTCAACAAAGTGAGTTAATCTGTGTGGAATCGCATAACTGATAAAATGAACTTGATGACCTAAAGAAGCAAGAGCTAGTCCAAGTTCTGTTGCTACAACTCCGCTTCCTCCATAAGTTGGATAACATGTTATTCCAATTTTCATATTTTATTTAACCTTTTTGTTCAATCTTATTTATTTTTGAATTAAACATTAAACGCATAATCTTTAGTTCATAATATATCAATTTTGATATGAATATTTTATTAATCGGACATTCTATTATTGATCACATAGAAATCTCTGGCAGGGAGATAATAAAACCTGGTGGAATTTATTATTCAGTTTCGGGAATGTTATTTGTGAAAAACGAAAATGATAATATTTTTCTGTTAACCGGAATCAATAAGAATGCATTAAAGTATTTCGAAAAATTATATTCAAAATGTTTGCCTGACTTTTTAATTCATCTTGATGATATGCCCGAAGTCTTTCTAAAAATTTATGAGCATAAAGAACGTGATGAATTTTATAAAAATATTTCTTCATCTTTGCCAGTTGAAAAAATTAATAACTGGTTATCTTTTGATGGAATTTTAATAAACATGATAACCGGCTTTGATATTACTTACGAACAGTTGAAAAATGTTCGCCATAATTTTAATGGTTTAATTTACTTTGATGTTCATACATTATCTCGCGGAGTTGATGAAAATTTGAAGCGAGAGTTTAGAACAATTCCTGATGTAGAAAACTGGCTTTCAAATGTTGATATAATTCAATGCAATGAAAGTGAATTGAAAACTATTTTTAATTATGATGACAAGAAGATAATTATTGAAAATATTTTGAAATACGGTCCTCGAGCTTTAATTCTTACAAAAGGAAATAAAGGTGCAGAAATTTTCTACATAGACAAGGGAGAGATTAAAAACCTGAGTGTTACAGCAGAAAAAGTTGAAATAAAAAATAAAATTGGCTGTGGTGATATTTTTGGCGCAGTCTTTTTTTATACATATCTTAATACAAACGACTTATTAATTTCTTTAAGAACTGCAAATAAAATTGCTGCAAAATCAGTTTCATCAAACAATATTGAAGAATTGCTGAAAGAATATGTTAATTGGTAATTTAATTAAAACAAGAATTCTAATAATTGGGTCAAATGGAATGCTGGGGCAAAGACTCGCGGAATATTTTTCACTTACAAATAATTATGAATTAATGTGTGCCTCGGCTGAACCAGAGTCTTTCGTTCCCGGTGTTGATTATAAAAGTGTTGATATTACTCAGAAAAACAGTGTAAGAAAACTTATCTTAGATTTTTTCCCGGATTTTGTAATTAATGCAGCTGCATATACTAATGTTGACAAAGCAGAAAAAGAAAGAGAATTGGCATGGAAAATAAATGTAAATGGTGTTGAAAATATTGCTCTTTATGCATGGACGATTGATGCTCACATGATTCATATTTCAACGGATTACATTTTTGATGGTAAAAAAGGTCCTTATTCTGAAAATGATAAACCATGTCCAATCAGTTATTATGGAAGGACCAAATTAGCAAGTGAAAATTCGATAAGAACAAGCGGGGTTCGTTATACAATTGTTAGAACAAATGTTTTATATGGACCAGCAAAGCATGGCAGACCCGATTTTGTTAAATGGGTTATTAATTCACTTCGTGCAGGTGAAGAAATAAGAATTGTAACTGACCAATATAACAATCCAACATATGTGGATGACCTTGTTGATGCAATTCATAAAATTATTTTATTCAAAAAAGAAGGTATTTACAATATTGCAGGAAAAGAAATTATTTCAAGATATGATTTTACATTAAAAATAGCTGATTACTTTGATCTAAATAAAAAATTAATTAAACCAGTTTTAACAAAAGATTTGAATCAAGCAGCACCACGTCCTTTAAAATCAGGATTGATAATTTTGAAAGCAATGATAGAACTTGATTATAAACCTCACGAGTATGAAGAATCATTTGAAATGATGAGAAGAGACTTGAATTTGTGATTTTTATTGAAATCTTAAAAAATTCTAAAAAGTAAATAAGGGCTCAAATACTTATGAAGAATAATAAAAAGTTTTTTTAGGTTAAATTAATTGAGAATTCTATTTTATATAGTAATATTGTAAACATAATTTAAGCAATCCTTATATCATCCTTCAAAAAGGAGGTGTCTGATGCTGAGCATGCTAATCAGTCCTGAAATAAAAGAACTAATACAAAACAAACAATTCCTTGACCTTAAGGAAATTTTAATTGACTGGACACCAACAGATATTGCGGATTTGATTTTAACACTTAATGAAGATGAAAGAGTATTACTTTTTCGGTTGCTTCCTAAAGAATTAGCAGCTGATGTTTTTGAATATCTAAATTATGATACACAGGTAGAACTTATACATTCAATGGGACACGAAAAAATTTCGGAACTGCTCAATGAAATGTCACCAGACGACCGAACTGCATTGTTTGAAGAAATGCCGCCTAATGTTGTTAAACAGTTGTTAAACTATCTATCATATGAAGAAAGAAAAATTGCTCAGCAATTGTTAGGATATCCTGAAAACAGCATCGGGCGATTAATGACGCCTGATTATATTGCAATTAAAAAAAACTGGACTGTTCAAGAAACACTTGATTATATTCGAAAATATGGACAGGATAAAGAAACTTTGAACATTCTTTTTGTAGTTGATGAATCTGGTAAACTTATTGATGATATCAGAATTAGAGAAATATTACTTGCCTCACCTGATACTAAAATTAGTGAGTTGATGGATGGTAATTTTGTTTCATTAAAAGTATACGACGACCAGGAATCTGCAATAGAAATATTCAAAAAGTATGATAGGGTTGCTTTGCCAGTTACAGATAGTTCAGGAATTCTGGTTGGAATTGTAACAGTTGATGATGTACTCGATATAGCAGAAGAAGAAACAACAGAAGACATTCAAAAGATTGCAGCTGTTCAGACTTTCGAAGAACCTTATCCTCAGGCATCAATATTTCAGATGATAAAAAAGAGAGCAGGCTGGCTGAGTATTTTATTTATCAGTGAAATGTTTACAGCTACTGCTATGGGTTATTTTGAAAATGAAATTAGTCAGGCTGTTGTTCTCGCTTTATTTGTTCCTCTTATAATTTCAAGTGGGGGTAACTCAGGTTCACAAGCTTCTACATTGATTATACGTTCTCTTGCTCTTAACGAACTTTCTCTTAAAGATTGGTTTTTTGTATTCAGAAGAGAAATATTAACAGGTTTAATACTTGGTGTAATACTGGCAGTAATAGGTTTTCTAAGAATTTCTTTGTGGCAGTTCGTAAGCGGTGTTTATGGAGAACACTGGTTCTTAATCGGGATGACTGTAGCTATTGCTTTAATTGGTGTAGTTTGCTGGGGAAGTCTTATGGGCTCAATGCTCCCTTTTATACTCAAAAAACTTGGATTTGACCCGGCCAGTTCTTCAGCACCATTTGTAGCAACTCTGGTTGATGTTACAGGAATCATAATTTATTTTACTGTTGCTCATATGATACTTAAAGGAACATTACTTAATTAAAGAATTTATTCAAAACTTTTTTTCCAGCTTCGCATTAAAAAGCCAGTAATTATCAATGCAACACCAATTAATGCAATTTTTATATAAGATTCTGAGTAATAATAAAATCCTCCAATTGCAACAGGAACATTTTGCAACTCAGAAGTTGTAAAGCCTTCACCTCTGGCTATTTCGACTTTATATTGAAAATGAAGCAAAGCATAAAATAAAATTACGCCTCCCTGAACAAAACAAACAATATCTACTAATGCAAATATTACTGTTGACATTAATTTTTTCATTTAATTATCCCTCATCTTTTATTGAAATTTTTTTCATGTAAAAATTATTAAAATTCTATACGAATTGATATAAATTATTTTTGGATTTATGCCTTTGAATTTGGTTCATTATTAATATCGATTTTATGAAAAACAATTAAGTATTCCAATTTAGAATTTTCTTATATTTGTTAGCAGTTATTAATAAAAAGAGAGAAAAACTTGGCTAAGGAAAAAGTACTTGTAACTTCTGCTCTGCCTTATGCAAATGGCAATATTCATCTTGGACATTTAAGCGGAGCTTATTTACCTGCAGATATTTATGTAAGATACAAAAGACTTAATGGAGATGATGTAATTTATATTTGCGGTTCTGATGAACACGGTGTCCCGATAACAATTACAGCAGATAAAGAAAAAGTTCATCCAAAAGTTATTATTGACAGATACCATGAACTCAATAAAAAAGCTTTTGAAAAATTTGGTATGAGTTTCGACATATACTCAAGAACAAGCATTCCAATACATCATAAAACAGGACAGGAATTTTTTAAGTGTTATTATGATAATGGATTGCTGATAGAAAAAAAGTCAATGCAGTTTTATGATGAAAAAGTTAAAATGTTTTTGCCAGATAGATATGTAGAAGGAACTTGTCCACGTTGTGGATACGAGGAAGCAAGAAGTGATGAATGTGAAAAATGTGGTTCACTTTATGAACCTTCAGAATTAAAAAATCCTAAAAGCAAAATCAGCGGCGAAACTCCTATACTGAAAGAAACTTCTCACTGGTATTTCCCTTTGGGCAGATATCAAGAACGTCTTGAAAAATATATTGATGAAATGAATAAAAAATATGGCTGGAAAGATAATGTGCTTCAATATTGCAAAGGTTGGTTTAGCGAAGGATTAAAAGATAGAGCTGTAACGAGAGATTTAGATTGGGGTATAAAAGTTCCACTCCCAAATGCAGAAGGAAAAGTTTTGTATGTTTGGTTCGAAGCTGTTCTTGGTTACATATCGGCAACGAAAGATCTTTCTGAAAAAAGAAATGACCCCGATTTATGGAAAAGATACTGGCAGGACCCGAATACAAAATATATTGCATTTATAGGGAAAGATAATGTTGTTTTTCATACAATAATATTTCCTGCAATGTTAATGGCATGGAATGATTACAATAACGACAAATATATTTTGCCTCAAAATGTTCCTGCAAATGAATTTTTGAATTTTGAAGGGAAAAAATTTTCTAAATCACGCGGCTGGGGAATTGATGTAATTGACTTCCTTGAAATATTTCCCCCTGACCCGCTAAGATATACACTGGCAGCTAATCTTCCTGAAAATAAAGATACCGATTTTTACTGGAAAGAATTTCAAGCAAGAAATAATGGCGAACTTGCAGATATTCTTGGCAATTTCATTAACAGAACTTTTACTTTTGCATTCAAACACTTTGAAGGTAAAGTTCCAAAACTTGAAACTTTAGAGCCAATAGATGAGAACATGATTGAACTTTTGAAATCATATCCTCAAAAAGTTGGGAATCTTATTGAACACTTTAAAATCAAAGATGCAGTTTTCGAAATGATGAATCTTGCAAGAGCTGCAAATAAATATTTTAATGACTCTGAACCATGGATTACTATCAAGCAAAATAAAGCAAGATGCGGAACAACTATCAATATTTGTCTTAATACTATTTATACTCTTGCTGAATTATTCGAACCAGTTATTCCTTTCACATCTTCCAAAATATTTAATATGCTTAATGCAGAAAAATGTGAGTGGAATGAATCCGGAAAATTGAATTTAAAAGAAGGTCATAAACTTAATCCTCCAGAAATTTTATTCAATAAAATTGAAGATAAGATTATAGAAGAACAAATTAATAAACTTGGTGCGGTCGATACGGATGTTCAAAAAGACGAAGAAATTACAATAGATGAATTTAAACGTATAAAACTAAAGGTTGCAAAAATTATTGGAGCGGAAAAGGTTAAGAAAAGTGATAAGCTTCTTAAACTTCAACTTGAGCTGGGTAACGAACAAAGACAGGTAGTTGCTGGAATAGCAAAGAGCTATGAACCAGAAGAATTAATTGGGAAAAATGTTTTGATTGTTGCCAACTTAAAACCGGCAAAATTGTTTGGATTGGATTCACAGGGAATGATACTTGCTGTTGATGCTGATGAAGAAGGAAAAGTAAAGATAATCGAAATTGATAGCTCGATTAAGTCTGGCACACTTGCAAAATAATTTATATTCTCTTTTTGAACTAATCTAATTTTTCATTTATGAAGAATAAAAAAGTTGCACCCAGAAACAGAACAATCTTTTTATCTGATTATGAATTGAAAAAATATTCAAAGAAGTTAATCAAACTAAAAAATAAAGCTGAAGTAAAAGATATATTGAATAAAACAATCTGTCAGGATTTATTCACCGTTCTGGATTATCTTCCAGATTCCTTTGTAGATTTACTTTTTGTTGATCCGCCGTATAATCTTAATAAATCTTTTAACAAACTTAAGTTCAAGGAACAATCAATATTAGATTACTCAAGCTGGATTGAACAATTTATAATAAAATTGAAGCGAACTTTAAAACCAACTGCAACAATTTATTTTTGTGGCGACTGGCATACTTCAATTTCAATTCCTTTAGCTTTAGAAAAACATTTTATAATTCGAAACCGAATTACATGGGAAAGAGAAAAGGGAAGAGGTTCAAAATCAAATTGGAAAAATAGTTCGGAAGATATTTGGTTTTGTACTGTTTCAAACAAATATACATTCAATATAGATTCAGTTAAATTGATGAAGAAAGTTATTGCTCCTTACAGAGATGAGAATGGGAATCCGAAAGACTGGTTAGATTCTTCGGAAGGGAATTATAGATTAACTCATCCTTCAAATATCTGGACTGACATTTCTGTGCCGTTCTGGTCAATGCCTGAAAATACAATTCATCCAACTCAAAAGCCGGAAAAATTAATTGCAAAACTTATTTTAGCAAGCACAAATAAAAATGATATTGTACTTGACCCATTTTTAGGTTCTGGAACTACTTCGGTTGTAGCAAAAAAATTAGGAAGAAATTATGTAGGAATTGAGATAGATAAATATTTTGCATCGTTAGCAGAAAAAAGACTTCATATTGCCGAAAAAGAAAAAAAAATACAGGGCTTCGAATACGGCGTTTTCTGGGAAAGGAATACCAAACCTTTCCCTGTATAATTCCATTGACATACTTGAGTTGCAGATTATTACAAAAAGATTTCATTTTAGCTTTGTAAAATATTTGTGATATTGAAATAAAGATAAAATTAGAATGCAAGAAACTTTTTTATGAATAGAATTATTAAAAACAACTAAATAAAATTATTGTGGAGGATTTTAGCTATGCATATTAAAAAAATGTTTTTATTGATGCCTGTTATAATCTCCGTTTTTACTTCCTGTGCTGTTGAACATTCTAAAATTGTTGTTGCAGAATTTGGTAAAAATAAAATTTATATGGACGAGTTTGAAAAAGCATATGCTAAAAATTCCGGCAATATCGAAAATGCTAAACAGGATTCAATAAGTAATTATAAAAAATTTTTAGACCTTTATGTTAATTACAGAATGAAACTCCGTGATGCATTCGTAAGAGGTTATTATTCAGATGAAGATATGCAAAAAGAATTGAATGATTATAAAACAAACATAGGTACTACATTCTATCTTAATGATGAATTAATTAAACCAGGGATTAAACAACTTTATGAAAGAAGAAGATATGAATATCAAGTAGCTCATATAATGTTAAGACCTGATTCTTCGATGAACGAACAACAAACAATTGAATTCGGGAATGAATTAATTAAAAGAATTAACAATGGAGAAGATTTTGAAAAACTTGCCAGAGAATATTCTAAGGACACATACTCAAAAGAAAAAGGCGGTGATGTTGGTTTTGTTACAGCTGGAGAAATTGTAATCCCAGAAATTGAAGATGCAATTTATTCTACTGAACCAGGTAAAATTTATCCACAATTATTAAAATCAAATTTTGCTTATCATATCATTAAAGTTGTTGGGAAAATTCCAAGAAGACATATGATTCGTGCTCAACATATTCTTGCAAGCTCGAGAGATTCTCTCGGTAATGTTGATACATTAAAAGCTTATCAAAAAATCTTAGAAGTACAAAAGAAAATTCAGGAAGGTGCAGACTTTGGTGAACTGGCAATGGAATATTCTGATGATAAATACAGTGCAAAGAATAAGGGTGATTTAGGATATTTTCAGCGTCACCGCATGGTTCCTGAATTTGAAAATGCTGCATTTAAATTAAAGGTTGGAGAAATTTCTCCAATTGTTAAAACTTCTTATGGCTATCACATAATAAAATTGACAGAAGAAAAACCAATCCCAAGTTTTGAAGAAAGCAAAGATGAATTAGAAAAAACATATAAAAATCTGCGTTATAAAAAAGATTTAATGAAGTTAAAACAAAGTTTGATTAAACAGGCAAATCTGGAAATTAAAAAAGATTTATTTGATAGAGTCCTTTCTTACTCCGATTCATTAAAGAATATTAATGACTATTCTCAAAGTGTGATACATTATGAATTAGGAATGGGAGTAATTTTTGAACTAAATAAAAATAAAATATTGTGCGATTCATTATTCAATTATATGAAGGGAAAAGGTGATTATGTTTTTAGAAAATTAAGTTCAGACATGTTGAATGAAGCAATCGAAGATTATGCAGGAGAATTATTAATTAGAGAAAAAGCATTGCAATATGATAAAGTTAATCCAGAATTTGCTTCTTTAATTAAAGATTATGAAAACGGAATTTATCTTTTCAAAATTCTTGAAGAAGAGGTCTGGTCAAAAGTAAAAGTAGATAGCATAATGGCTATGAATTATTATGAAAAGAATAAAGAAAATTTTAAATGGAAAGACAGAGTTGCCTTCAAAGAAATAAGAGTTGATTCTGATTCTTTGGCAAATGTAATTTATAACCAAGCAAAAAGTGGAGTTGATTTTGATTCATTAATGATAAAGTATAATAAAAAATCATCTGCGCGAAGTCAGTCTAAGAACGAGTTAGTTGAAATTGGTGATAATGGTCTTGCTGATGAAGCAAATAAAATTAAAAACATAGGAGATATTTCAGCACCATTCAAAAATGGGAATAATTGGATAATTTTAAAACTGACAAATAGAGAACCATCACGAATTAAAACATTTGCAGAAGTTCGAAATGAAATTATGGGAATTTTACAAGAACTGGAAAGTAAACGTCTTGAAGAATCATATATTAACAGATTAAAAAAATTGTATCATCCAAAATATTATTATGATGAACTTGCTAAAGCATTCAAACAATAAAATATTTTTTGCTTTCTTTGTTCTTTTTATTTTCTTTGGTTGTTCAAAAGAAGAAAGAAAATCAAATGAAATTGTAAGAATAAGAGATGCTGTTCTTACAGAAGATGAGCTAAATATTGCACTCGGCGAAAAATCGAACAATACAAAACTACGAGAACAATTCATAAATGAATGGATTGAAAGAGAAGTTTTGTATCAAAAAGCTATCGAAGAAGGAATTACTGAGGATAAAGAATTTAATTCAATTTTAGAAAGGTCGAAAAAAGAATTGGCAGCTGCATTTCTTATCAATAAAATATTATCTGAAAATACAAATTCGCCTGATGAAGTAGAACTTCGAGATTATTATGAATTATTAAAGGAAGACTTTCGTCTTTTAGATGATTTATATCGCATTAACATTATTTATTTTAATAACTTTGATGATGCTGTAAAATTTAGAACAATTTTAATAGAAAGCGGATGGGATAAAGCATTAAATGCATTTGCTAATACATCTTCAATTATAAGTTCAGAGACCAATAGTTTGTATTATGGATATCAATTACAACCAGCAAGTTTGGCAAGAATAATTTCATTCATGTTGCCAGGTGAAATTAGCATTGTAATCGAAGCAGAAAAAAATAAATATGCTGTAGTCCAGCTCGAAGAAAAATTTGATAAAGGAATTATTCCGCCATTTGAAGTGATAAAAGAAAAAGTAAAAGAAAGATATCAGGTTATAAAAAACAAAGAGTTTATTCAGAATTACATTGAAGAATTAATTTCTGATTATGATGTTGAAATAAAAAGGTAATTAACATGAAAAAAATTTTTTTGGCATTATTGATTAGCACATCAGCTTTTGCACAACAGGTGCTTGATAAAATTGTTGCTGTAGTAGATAATGAAATAATTTTAAAATCTGAATTGGATTTTCGAGCGAATTATGAAGCGGCTCAAAGAAATATGAGTGCACCTGATTCAAATATGCTACGAAATGTTTTGATGCAGATGATAGAAGAGAAACTTTTATATGCTCAGGCTGAACTTGATTCGATTGTTGTTTCTGATGACCAGGTTAAAAGTCAGCTTGATTATCAGATTAATTATTTTATTCAACAATATGGTTCACAAGAAAAATTAGAACAGGTTTATGGAATGCCTGTCGAAAAAATAAAACGAGTTTTAAGAGATGATACAAGAAAAAATCTTATGGCTCAAATGCTGCAGCAAAAGAAATTTGGTGATGTTCAGGTATCACGTAAAGAAGTAGAAGATTTTTTTGAAATGTATAAAGATTCACTTGGTATTGTGCCAGAAAAATATGAAATAGCACATATATTTCAGAATCCAAAAACTGGTGAAAGAGCAAGAAAAAAAGCATATGAACTTGCAAAAACTCTTCTTGATTCTTTGAAAAAGGGAGCTGATTTTGCTGAACTTGCTAAAAAATATTCTGATGACCCCGGCAGTGCTGCTCAGGGTGGTGACCTGGGATTTGTAAAGCGTGGTGTTTTCTACCCTGAATTTGAAGCAGTTGCATTTTCACTGGCTCCTAATCAATTATCTGGAATAGTTGAATCTCCAGTTGGTTTTCATATAATTCAAATGCTCGAAAGGAGAGGTGAATCCATTCATACACGTCACATTTTGATTAAAATGAAATCTGATAATGAGTCGGACCTCAGAGCAATAGAATTTTTAAATGAAATAAGAGACAGTATAATTTCTGGCAAAAACACGTTTGAATATTATGCAAAAAAATATAGTGACGATAAAGAAAGTGCAAAATTTGGTGGTGTTCTTGGTACATTTGAAGCTAATCAGCTTGATAAATCAATAGTTGATCAGATTTATAAAATGAAGGAAGGAGATATTAGTTTCCCTAAAAGAATGGAACTTGATAGAAATAATTACGGATATCACATTGTGAAACTAATTAAAAGAATTCCACAGCATAAAGCTGACCTTGAACTTGATTATAATGAAATTAAAAGACTTGCAGAATATTATAAGAAACAAAAACTTTATAAAAATTGGATGGATGAAATTAAAGGAAAAATTTATTGGGAAGTTAGATTATAAATAAATCAAAAGGAATAAAGTGAATAACAAAAATATAAATGATATTGAGATAGTTGAAAAACTATCTGAAGCTGTTAAAGAAATTAAAAAGGAAATTTCAAAGGTCATAGTTGGACAGGAAGAAATTATTAGTAACTTAATTGTAAGTTTGTTGTCAAGAGGCCATTGCCTTTTAGTTGGAGTCCCTGGTCTAGCAAAAACTCTTTTAATTAAAACACTCTCAGAAGTACTCGATTTAAAATTTAGTCGTATTCAATTTACCCCTGATTTAATGCCAAGTGATATTACAGGAACAGAAATAATTGAAGAAGATTCGATAACTAAAAAGAGAGATTTTAGATTTATAAAAGGACCAATTTTTGCAAATATTATTCTTGCAGATGAAATAAATCGCACTCCTCCCAAAACTCAATCAGCATTACTCGAAGCTATGCAGGAACATAAAGTCACTGCAGCTGGTGTTACATACAAACTCGAAGAACCATTTTTTGTGCTTGCAACACAAAATCCTATTGAACAAGAAGGAACTTATCCATTACCTGAAGCACAGCTTGATAGATTTATGTTCAATCTCTGGCTTGATTATCCGTCTTTTGATGAAGAAATTAAAATTATAAAACAAACTACAAGCGATTATAAACCAGAATTGCAAAAGATACTTAATGCTGAAGATATAATTTTCTTTCAGGATTTTATCACGAGAGTTCCAGTTGCAGAAAATGTTATCGAATATGCTGTTAAATTTGTTAAATCAACACGTCCAGTCGATGGAACAAATAAATTTATTAAAGATTGGATAAGTTGGGGTGCAGGTCCAAGGGCATCACAGTATTTAATACTTGCTGCAAAAACAAAAGCAGTAATGGAAGGAAGATTTACTCCGTCAATTGAAGATGTGAGAACATTTCTTATTCCAGTTTTACGTCATCGTATAATTCCGAATTTTTCTGCTCAAGCAGAAGGTATAGATTCTGTAGAAATTATTAAGAGACTCGATACAGTTTGAAAATTTTTATAAATATTTAACTTATAATTATGCATTATTATGCATAAAATTAAAAAATATTTTTTTTAACAACTGTTTTTATTGCAAAGCCGCAAAATATTTTTTATCTTCGCAAAAAATTTTAGGAGCAATATGAAAGCAGAATGCCCTGTTTGTGGTGCAATGATTGAATTAAAGGAAGGGACAGTAGTTGGAGAATTACTTGAATGTCCCGATTGTGGAACTGAACTTGAAGTTGTTTCTCTTAACCCTCCAACATTAAACGAAGCACCTCAAGAAGAAGAAGATTGGGGAGAATAATTGGTCTGGGTTTTAGACTCAACTTTAAGAGAAGGGGAACAAACCCCCGGTGTTTATTTTGATAAGCACATCAAGCTTGCAATTGCAAATTTACTCGATGAAATCGGCATCGATATTATCGAAGCCGGGCATCCAATGGTTACGCCTGAAATTCATGAAGCTGTAAAATCTATTGCTCAAAAAAATTATAAGGCTATTGTAGGAGCTCATTCAAGGTCATTAAAACAGGATGTTGACATGGCACTTGAATGTGGTGTAGGCTTTATTGGTGTTTTTTATTGCGTATCCGATGAAAGATTAAACACAGTTTTTAAGAAAGACCTCGATAGTGCAATTAAACAAATTACCGATATAATTAAATACGCTAAAAGTCAAAAACCTGATTTATTAATTCGATATACTCCTGAAGATACTGTAAGGTCACAGTTTGAAAATGTTGTGAAAGCTTCTGTTGCTGCTATTGAAGCAGGAGCCGACATTATCAGTGTTGCTGATACTACAGGATACATGATACCAGGCAAGAGAAGTATGTATGATTATATTTCAAGATTGAAAGAAGAATTTAATAAGAGAAATTTATATCCTAAAGTTGCTGTGCATTGCCATAATGATAGAGGACTGGCACTCGCAAATGCACTTGATGCATATCGCGCTGGAGCCGATATAATTGACGCAACAACTCTTAGTTTGGGTGAAAGAGCAGGTATAGTCGATTTAGCTCAATTACTGGTTGTTCTTACAGTAGATTTTGGAGAAAATCGATGGAATCTTCACAAACTTATTGATTTATATAATCTAGTTAGTAAACATTCTGGGATTCCAATACCAGCTAATTTCCCGATTACTGGTATGAATGCATTTACTCACTGTGCCGGAGTTCATACCCACGCTGCTTCTATCAATCCAATGCATTATGAAAGCTTAAGTCCTGCAGTTATTGGTAGAGAAAGAAGTTTTGCTTTAGACCATATGTCGGGAATCGCATCACTAAGATATGCATTAAATTTAATTGGTGAATCAGAACTTGATGAGCAGACGCAATATGATATTTTGAAGGAAGTAAAATCTGTTGGTCAGAAAGGACGGATGGTCGACCTTGCCGAACTTAAACACATCGTAGATGCTGTCAAACATCATCTAACCTATAAACGCTGAAAAATTTCTGCTCTTTTTTATTTAATTAGGGAGAATATTAAAAATGAAAATCGGATTACTTCATTCATTGATAAGAAAAGATGAAAAATTTCTAATTGATGAATTCAACGCAATTAAAGGTGTTGAATTGGTTATGATTGATGACCGTGAGATAACATTTAATCTTGGCAAAGACCATTTTGACTTAGATGTTGTTGTTGAAAGATGTATTAATCACTCACGGGCACTGCATAGCTTACGACTTTTTGAAGCAGCAGGAATTAAATGTGTTAATACTTATCATGTTGCTACTATTTGTGGTGATAAACTGCTTACTTCTGTTGCTCTTGCCGAACATAATGTTCCGCAACCGGAAGTTAGAGTTGCATTTACAGAAGAATCAGCTCTAAAAGCTATTGAAGAAATGGGTTATCCGGTTGTTCTTAAACCAGCTGTTGGTTCATGGGGTAGACTGCTTTCGAAAATTAATGACCGCGATGCAGCAGAAGCTATTCTTGAACATAAAACTATTTTAGGTTCTTATCATCATTCTATTTTCTATATTCAAAAATATGTCGAAAAAAAAGGAAGAGACATTCGTAGCTTTGTGGTTGGCGACGAATGTATTGCAGCAATTTATAGAACATCACCTCACTGGATTACAAATACAGCTCGAGGTGGCATTGCTTCTAATTGTCCTGTAACTGATGAACTTCGTGATATATCCTTACGTGCTGCCAAAGCAGTAGGCGGAGGTATTGTTGCTATCGATATCTTCGAAACTGAAAACGGCTTTTTGGTAAATGAAGTTAATTATACAATGGAATATAAAAACAGCATCGTAACTACGGGTGTAAATATTCCTAAAAAAATGGTTGAATATATCTTGAGAGTTGCAGAGGAGAAATAAATGGAAAAGATTAAAATCTCCATAGTAGGTGCTTCTGGTTACACTGGAGGTGAACTTCTTAGATTATTGCTGTTTCATCCTTTTGTTGAAATAAAACAGGTTACTTCTGAAAGTAATACCGGAAAATTTGTTCATAAAATTCATCCAAATTTAAGAAAAGTTACAACACTGAAATTTAATTCAATTAATGAGCTTGAAGAGTGTGATTTATTATTTCTTTGTCTCCCTCATAATAGTTCTCAAAATAAAATTGATGCATTCAAAAAAATTGCTCCAAAAATAATTGATTTGAGTGCAGATTTTAGATTAAAAGATGCTTCTGAATATGAAAAATGGTATGGCCACAAACATACACGCCCAGACTTATTAAACGAATTTGTCTATGGTATTCCTGAACTTCATCGTGAAGAGATGAAACAATCTAATTTTATTTCGAGTGCAGGATGCAATGCAACCGCAAGTATACTTGGTTTATATCCTTTGTATAAAAATGGACTTGTCGAAGAAGATAGAACTGTAATTGAAGTAAAAGTTGGTTCAAGTGAAGGCGGCAATAAAGTTAATGAGGGTTCTCATCATCCTGAAAGAAGTGGAGTTGTTAGATCTTATATGCCAACTCAACACAGACATACTGCTGAAATTTTACAGGAATTATCTTTTGGTAAAAAAATTCAGGTTCATTTCTCTGCTACTGCTATTGATATTGTCCGTGGCTTGCTTGCAACATGTCATGTATTCTTAAAAGAAAATTTAACTGAAAAAGATATATGGAAAATTTATCGCGAAGCTTATGGTAATGAACCATTTATTCGTATTGTGAAAGAAAACGAAGGAATTTACAGATACCCCGAACCAAAATTATTGATTGGTACAAATTACTGTGATATTGGTTTTAAAAAAGATGAATTCTCAAATCGACTTGTTGTTATAAGTGCAATTGATAATTTAATGAAAGGAGCAGCAGGTCAAGCTGTTCAGGCATTTAATATCATGTTCGGATTTGATGAAAAAACTGGTCTTGAATTTCCAGGACTTCATCCAATTTAATTTTTTTCATTTTGATTGATGATTTAATTTACTTTGATATTACTTAAAAAGAATAAGTTTATTAAGATGAGATAAAATTATAACTGTTATGTTATGGAGAAAAAATGTGCAGACTGTTGTATGTAAATTCTAAATATGAATTTAATGCTAAAGATTATCTTTTGAAATTTGCAGAAATATCAAAAATAAGTAAGGAATATCAAGGTCATGGGTGGGGTTGTGCTTACTGGCGAAACAATAAATGGAATTTTTACAAAAACATAAAACCAATCTGGGAAGATGATTTTCATCATTTTGGTTCGACAAAAAGATTAATAGCTCATGCACGAAGTGCTTTTCGCGATGAAGGAATTAGCATAGAAAATAATATGCCGTTTTATGATGATAATTACGTCTTCATTTTTAATGGTGAACTTCGCGGTGTTAAAATAAAAGAAGAAGGAAGAATTGGTGCAGAAAAAATTTTTAATTACATAAAAAGATTTGATAAGGGAAGCATTAAAGATGCGATTAAAAAAGGAACTGAAATAATTATAAAAAAATCTTCTTATGTCCGAGCAATGAATTTTATCATTGCAGATAAAGAAAATGCTTATCTTTATTCTTTATTTAATGAAGATGAAGATTATTTTACAATGCATAAAAAAATTACTGAAGATTTAATTCTTATTTGTTCAGATAAATTTATGAATGAAGATAACTGGCAATCTATTCCAAATAATTCATTGATGGAGTTCAAATGTATTTGATTAAAATTGGTGGTGGAAAAGAAATTAATCTAAAAGGAATTATTTCAGACCTTTCAACAATTAATGAAAAATTTATTATAGTTCACGGTGCAAATGCTTTAAGAGACGAGATAGCACAAAAATTAAATTATCAAAAAAAAATTGTTACTTCTTTATCTGGCTATGATTCTGTTTTGAGCAGCGAAGAAACAATCGATTTGATGATGATGACTTATGCAGGACTGAAGAACAAAAGAATTGTAGAACTCTGTCAGCAAAATGGAATTAATGCAGTTGGATTAAGTGGACTTGACGGCAAAGTCATAGTTGGAAAAAGAAATAGTGGAATAAAAGTTCGAGAAGGCGGCAAAACTCTTTTATTAAGAGATTTTTCCGGAAAACCAAAGTCAGTTAATAAACATCTATTAAATTTATTGCTTGATAATGGCTATACTCCCGTTTTATGCGTTCCATTAATAGATGAAAATAATTTTGCAATTAATTCAGAAAATGATGATATAGTAGCACTATTACAAAGTGAATTCAATGCAGAGAAAATTATTTCCTTAATTGAAGCTCCAGGATTTTTACTTGACAAAAATGATGAATCATCACTAGTTGCTAAAATGTCAAAAGAAGAACTTGAGGCAATGGAACAAAAAGTTGAAGGGAGAATGAAAAGAAAAATTTTAGCACTTCGAAAATTATTTGAAACTGGAAATACAACAGTTATAATTTCAGATGGCCGAACTGAGCATCCAGTTATAGATGCATTAAATGGTAAAGGGACAATTATTTCATAGAAATGAGGTTTCAAAAATGACTGATTACAAAGCACTTCAACAGCAATACGAAATTGAAGTTTATCCAATGCGAGATATTGTTTTTGTAAAAGGAAAAGGGGCACGACTTTGGGATGACCAGGGAAATGAATATATTGATTTAGCTGCAGGAATTAGCGTTGCTAATGTAGGACATTGCAACGATAAAGTTGCAGATGCAATCTCAAAACAAGCTTCTACACTAATAACATGTCCGAATACTTTTTATAACGATAAAAAAGCTTTATTTCTTGAAAAACTTTTTAGTATTGCACCAAAGAATCTTAAAAAAGCATTTCTGACAAATTCAGGAACAGAAGCAATTGAAGGTGCAATTAAATTTGCAAGATTTACAACCAGGAAAACAAAATTCATTGCTGCAATGAAAGGTTTTCATGGGAGAACAATGGGGGCTTTAAGTGCAACTTACAAATCTGAATATCGTGAAGGTTTTGAACCGCTGGTCCCAGGTTTTACATTTGTTCCTTATAATAATTTTGATAAACTTGCTGCAGCTGTTGATGATGATACTGCTGGAATTATGCTTGAATTAGTTCAAGGAGAAGGTGGAATTAATATTGGGAAGAAAGAATTTTTTCAGAATGTCAGAAAGTTATGTGATGAAAAAGGTATTATCTTAATCATTGATGAAATTCAGACTGGATTTTGCAGAACAGGAAAAATGTTTGCAATAGAACATTATGATATTGAAGCAGATATAATGACACTTGCAAAATCGATTGCTGGTGGATTCCCTATGGGTGCAATTCTTTGTTCGGATAAAATTAAAATGGAAAAAAGCAAACATGGTTCTACCTTTGGCGGGAATCCTCTTGCCTGTGCAGCTGGAATCGCTGCAATTGATTTTATGATTGAAAATAAATTGTGGGAACAAGCTGAACAAAAAGGAAATTACTTCAAAGAAAAATTAAGTAAATATTCATTATCAAAAGTAAGAGAGGTTCGTCAAATCGGTTTAATGATTGGCATTGAGTTAAAAGATAAATCTCAGCCAGTTATTGTGGAATTATTAAAGAAAGGAGTTGTTACTCTTCCCGGTGGCACTACTGTGTTGAGATTACTTCCACCTTTAGTAATAAGTTATGAAGATTTAGACATTGCAATAGAAAAAATTGCCGAAGTGCTTGCCTGAAATTAATCCCGGTTATTTCTAAAAGTAACCGGGATTTTTAATTATATATCACTTCTTAATATCTGCTTTTGCATAATAAAATGAATTAGGTTATTTTTCATTCATAAAAAAGTAGAAAATCTGTTTATGATATTAGATTATATACCAATAATTCTTGTATTAATTTTCTCTGTAATAGTAAGTGCAGCTATTATTCTTTCTTCGAGAATTTTTGGACCTTATAGGCCAAATAAAGTTAAATTAATGCCATATGAAAGTGGTAAAAATCCTGTAGGAACAACTCACGAACGAATTTCGGTTAAGTATTATCTTGTTGCAATGTTATTCATAATATTTGATATTGAAGTTATTTATGTTTACCCGTGGGCTGTCCAATTTAAATCACTTTTTAATCAATGTGGAATTTTTGCATTTTTTCCGATGTTTATCTTTTTAGTAGTACTCGAAATAGGATTTATATATATCCTCATGAAAGGGGGATTAAAATGGGATTAGAAGCAAAGTTAAATAAAGATGGTTTTATTATCACTACATTAGATGCGGTAATTGCTTGGGCAAGAAAAAGTTCTGTTTGGCCAATGCCTATGGGAATCTCATGCTGTGCAATTGAACTAATTGCAGCTGCAGACCCTAAATATGATTTAGCTCGTTTTGGTTCAGAAGTTATGAGGTTTACACCGCGCCAGTGTGATTTAATGATTGTAGCTGGAACAGTAACTTATAAAATGGCTCAAGTGGTAAGAAGAATTTATGACCAGATGCCTGAACCAAAATGGGTAATTGCAATGGGTGCATGTACTTCTTCTGGTGGAATGTATCGTTCATATAATGTAGTTCAAGGAATTGACCAATTTTTGCCGGTCGATGTTTATACAGCAGGATGCCCGCCACGACCAGAAAATTTAATAAATGCAGTTATGACAATACAACAAAAGATTGCTAAAACAAAAGCACGCGATTTTCAGGATAAACCACTTTTAGAAAATATTGCTAAATAATTATGGAATTTAAAGAATTAATTATTCAGAAAGTTAAAGAACAGTTTGACAACTCAATAGAAGAAATTAAAGAATTTCGTGGTGATTTATCTATCACAATTAAAAAAGAAAAAATTGTTGAACTCGCAAAACTATTAAAAGAAAATAATGACCTTCATTTCGAAACTTGTATAGATGTAACTGCAATTGATTGGGCAACTCGTAAAAATAGATTTACTGTTGTTTACCATGTTTATTCTTACAAGAACAACTTTACTCTTAGAATAAAAGCTAACATTGATGATAATCCTCCACAAATTGAATCAGTTACATCAGTTTGGAAAAGTGCTAATTGGTATGAAAGAGAAACTTATGATATGTATGGAATAATTTTTATCAATCATCCTGATTTACGAAGAATTTATATGCCCGAAGGATTTGAATATCATCCTCTTAGAAAAGATTTTCCTGTATTAGGCATTCCAGGGTCATTACCATTACCAGATAAAATTGATTAAATATTCATTATGGAAAAGAAAAATATCTACTCAGATGAAAAATTATTAAAAAAATTACTTGAGGATAGAGACATTACCATTGAAGATGCACTCGAAAACGAAATGGTAATTAATATGGGTCCTCAACATCCTGCTACTCATGGTGTGTTGAGATTGGTATTAAGACTCGATGGCGAAACAGTTCTTGGGGTTGTTCCAGAATTAGGTTATTTGCACAGAGGCTATGAAAAAATGGCTGAAGAAATGACCTACATTGAATATATTCCTCACACAGACCGCCTTGATTATACTGCCACTATGTGTAATAATGTTGCCTATGTTTTAGCAGTTGAAAAACTTCTTGGTATCGAAGCTCCTAAAAGAGCACAGTATATCAGAATGATGGTTGCAGAACTTTCTCGTATTGCTGCTCATATGGTTGCTATTGGAACCTATGCAATGGATGTAGGTGCTGTTACAATGGTGATGTGGACTTTTAGAGAAAGGGAAAAAATTCAAAATATTTTTGACAGATTAGCAGGGGCTCGTTTTACTACAAGTTATACAAGAATTGGCGGTGTAGCTAATGATGCAGATGATATTACATTAAAAATGGTTCGAGATTTTCTTGACCAGCATCATTCTGCTCTTGATGAAATGGATAAACTTCTTTTAAGAAATAAAATTTTTATAAATAGACTTGAAGGAGTTGGAATACTTCCTAAAGATGAGGCTATTTCACTTGGTGTGACAGGTCCAAATCTTAGAGCATCGGGAGTTGAATACGATGTGCGAAGAGCAAAACCATATCTTTTCTATAATGAAATTGATTTTAATATTCCTACTCAAGCAGAAGGTGACTGTTTAGCTAGATATTATCAAAGAGGCGAAGAAGTAAGAGAAAGTGTAAAAATACTTTATCAAATTCTAGATAAAATGCCGCAGGGAGAAGTGCTTGCAAATGTCCCTAAACATGTTCTTCCTTATAAAACAGAAATTTATACTAAAATGGAAGAACTAATTCATGATTTTATGTTGATTAATTATGGAATTAATCCTCCAATAGGTGATGTATTCTTTTCGGCAGAAAATCCTAAAGGAGAACTTGGATTTTATATTGTTAGTAATGGAAGTGGACATCCATGGAAATTAAAAATTCGCTCTCCTTCATTTTGCAATCTTCAAGCATTGCCAGTGGTTTGTAAAGGAGCAATGATTTCTGATGTGATTGCAATTATCGGAAGTTTAGACCCTGTAATGGGAGAAGCAGATAAATAAATTGTTATTTAATGTAAATTAAGGTTTAAAATGAGTTTTAGATTCACTGAAGAAAATCTTAAAAGAATAGAAGAAGCAAGAAAGAAATATCCAACACCTCTTGCAGCAGTAATGCCCGCAATTTATATAGCACAGGAACAAAATGGATATATTACTAATGAGGTTATGGAAGAAATTGCAAATGTACTTGGAATAGGTAAAGTAGATGTTTTAAGTGTTGTAACTTTTTATACTATGTTTCATACAAAACCAGTTGGTAAATATCATATTCAAGTTTGTACAAATGTATCATGTATGCTTCGCGGGGCTTATGAAATCTGGGATTTAATCAAAAGTAAACTTGGAATTAACCATATGGAAGTTACACCTGATGGAAAATTTTCATTAGAAGAAGTTGAATGTATGGGAGCCTGCGGTTATGCGCCAATGATTGCAATTAATGAAGATTACTATGAAAATTTAACTAAAGAAAAAGTCGAAGAAATACTGAATTCCCTTTCAAAAGAATGAGCAAAATGATGGAAAGAATAGTTCTGCCTGAAATTCCAAATTTAGATGATATAGAAGTTTATCTTTCACATGGTGGCTTTGAAGCTGCTAAAAAAGCATTTTCACAATCACCAGATGATATTATTGAGCAGGTAAAAAAATCTGGATTGAGAGGAAGAGGAGGTGCTGCTTTCTTAACAGGTTTGAAGTGGAGCTTTATGCCAAAAACTACAGATAAACCTAAATATCTGTGTATTAATGGTGATGAAAGTGAACCTGGTTCATTTAAAGATAGGCAGATTTTTGAATATAATCCTTTTCAATTGATTGAAGGCGCAATTATAACTTGTTATGCAATTGGAGCTCATACAGCATATCTCTATATTCGAGGTGAATATCATAAATGGATTAAGTTGATGCAGAAAGCAATTGATACAGCTTATGCAAGAGGATTTCTTGGCGAGAAAATGAAATCTACTTTTGGAATAGATTTTTACTGTAATATTTATATTCATAAAGGTGCTGGAGCTTATATTTGTGGTGAAGAATCTTCATTAATGAATTCGATAGAAGGTTTGAGAGGTTATCCGAGAGTTAAACCACCTTTCCCAGCGCAACGTGGTTTGTGGGGTTGTCCTACTACAATTAATAATGTAGAAACTATTACAAATGTCCCCCCAATAATTCTAAAAGGTTGGGAATGGTTCTCAAAAATTGGAGCACCAAAACATCCTGGTACCCTGCTTTATGGAGTGAGTGGTCATGTAAATAAACCAGGAGTCTATGAATTGCCAACCGGCATTTTACTTACAGAATTAATTTATGATTATGCTGGTGGTGTTTTAGGAAATAAAAAAATTAAATGTGTAATACCCGGAGGAACTTCTATGCCTCCATTAAGAGGCGACCAGATTGAAGGAGTTAGAATGGATGCAGAATCTCTCAAGGCTGCTGGTTCTGCTATTGGCACAGCAGGTGTAATAGTCATGAATGAAGATACAGATTTATTAAAAGTGCTTTTGAGAATTGCTCATTTCTATCACCATGAAAGTTGTGGCCAGTGTACCCCTTGCCGCGAAGGAACAGGCTGGATGGAAAAAATTCTTCAAAGAATTTCTGAAGGTAATGGAACATCGAAAGACCTTGATTTATTGATTAGTGTTGCAAACAACATTGAAGGAAATACTATTTGTGCACTTGGTGATGCAGCAGCATGGCCTGTTAAATTTATGATTCAAAGATTTAGAGATGAATTTGAAAAGTATGTAAAAAGTGAAGTTAAAATTCCCGTTCAAAATAAAGTTCATTCAATGAGATTTACTAAATTTCCTCTTTCATGAAGTAAGAAATTAGTTTAAAAAATTTCATTAATTCTATGGGCAAGGTTTTAGTTCTCTATTATTCCAATGAAGGGCATACTAAAAAAATGGCAGAATTTGTAGCCGAAGGTGCAAAAGAAATTCCCGAAACAGAGGTGCGTCTCAAATCTATTTATGAAGCAAATAAAGATGATATTTTCTGGTGTGATGGCCTTGCACTTGGTTCCCCAACTTATCTTGGTACTGTTGCCTCCGAAATGAAAAAATTCTGGGAAGATTTGCTTCCATACTGGCAAAAATTAGATGGTAAAATTGGTTGTGCATTTAGCTCTCAAGGCGGCTGGGGTGGTGGAGCAGAATTAACCTGTCAAACTTTAATGAACATTATGATTAATTATGGATTTCTAGTTTTTGGTGTCACTGATTATTCTGGTAAACAATTTACAGCTCATTATGGAGCAACTCAAGCTGGTGAACCTCGACAAGAAAAAGAAATTGAATCTTGTAAAAGATTAGGAAAAAGATTAGCTGAATGGGTCGCTGTTTTTGTTGATGGTAGAAAAAATTTACACCCTTTGAATAATTTATATAAAAGAAATCCCTGGGATTAATTTTTCCCACACCTCAAAATAATTTTTTAACACTATTCAAAAATTAATTTCATTCTCGATAATAGGAATAGAATTAGTGTTTTTTTGTCTAATTGGAGGAAATATGTTCAAAAAATTTAACGACCTTAAAATTATTTACAAAACAATAATAATTGTTGCTGTTGTTGCGATTGTAACAGGAATAAATGCTTATCTGGCTTATAGAAATTTAGATGAAGAAGAATTAGCTGTTAAAACACTAGGTTACAATATATTACCAGGAGTACAATCGCTTATAACTCTATATCAAGCCGAAGCTTCTGTTTTAGCAGCAGAGAGAGGATTATTAAATCAAGATTTAAAGGACGAAAAAGTTCGTCAATCGATTTATGAATCAATCCCTGCTGCATTTAAAAGAGCTGAAGATGCATGGAAAATTTTTGAGTCATTAGAAAAAGATGAAAAGGAAAAACAAATATGGGAAAAATTTGTAAATGATTGGAACAACTGGAAAGAAACACATCAGGCAGTTATGGATTTACAAAAAAGGATAGATAACTTAGCATCACAGAATTTAGATATAGAAAGGAATAATGAATTAATAGAATTGAGAAAGAAATGCAATGAATTGTCAATAGAAGCTTTGAAAAAATTTGATACAGCAAAATTGAACTTAAAAGAACTCGTCAATATTTACGATGAAAAAGCTTCACAATTTAATCAAGCTACTTTAAGTTCAATTTCTGATGCAAAAACAAAAACTTTGGTTTTTATTTTAATAACTACTGTTATCATTTTTGTTCTTATTCCAGTTATAAGAAAAATAATTATTGACCCTATAGTATTACTCGATGCAGGTGCTAAAGAAATAATTAATGGAAATTATGATGTTGCACTTAAAAGTATAAACAGTAAAGATGAAATCGGAAATCTTTATTTGTCTTTTGAAACCATGATTAGGAAAATTAAAGATGAAATTGCAAGAGCAACAAGTTTTCAAACTGGTGTTAATGGAGCATTTTTTATTGTTGATAAAGATTTAACCATTAGATTTATAAATCAAGCTGCTTGTGATATTGTTGGATTTAATAAAAGTCCTGAAGAAATTATTGGTAAATTGAAAGTTAAAGAAGTATTTGGTACTGACTCGGTAAGTAGAAGAGCTGTTGAAGGAATTTTCATTAAAGGTGAAAAAATATCATTGAAAAACAGAAACGGCGAAGATATTCCAGTGCTTGTTCAATCTGGAGCAATTTATAATAGCAAAAAAGAAATTGATGGCAGTTTTGTATTCTTTACAGATTTAAGAGAAGTAGAAGAAAAGAACAAAGAATATTTAAAAGAGCAGATAAAACCAATTGTTGAAATTATTGAAAATTTAGCCAATGGAGATTTTACAGAAGAACTTGAATTAAAAAATGATGATGTATTGTATGAATTAGGCCTAAAGATAAATAAAATGATAAGAGAATTAAGAAGTGTACTTGAAAATGTTAAAGAAGCAATTCAATCAACAGCAAGTGCAGCAGAACAAATATCTTCTTCATCAGAAGAAATGGCTGCGGGTGCTCAAGAGCAAAATATTCAGGTAAGTGAAGTATCTCGTTCAATTGAGCATATGACAAGAGCAATAATTGAAATGTCGAAGAACATAACAGAAGTTGCACAAATGTCACAGAAATCAAGTCAGTCAGCAAAACAAGGCACTGAAAAAACCTATGAAACAAAAGAAGGAATGAATAAAATTGTTCAGGCTTCGCAGGAAACTGCACAAATTATTGCTTCACTTACAAATAAAACTGACCAAATTGGAGAAATTACAAAAGTGATTGATGATATTGCCAATCAAACAAATTTACTTGCTTTGAATGCTGCAATTGAAGCCGCAAGAGCTGGGGAACAGGGAAGAGGTTTTGCTGTTGTTGCCGACGAAGTGAGAAAACTTGCAGAAAGAACTACCAAAGCTACAAAAGAAATTGCCGAGACAATTAAATCAATTCAGTTGGAAGTAAAAGAAGCAGATAAATCGATGGCTAATGCTAAATCTTCAGTTTATGAAGGAATGAAATTAACAGAAGAGATTGATATGACACTTCAGGAAATTTATCAATCTGCTAAATCTGTATCCGATTTAATTGATAATATCGTTGCATCAAGTCAAGAACAATCAATTTCTGCTGATGAAATAAGCAAGAATATCGAAAATATTGCAAGTGTAACAGAACAAAGCACAACAAGTACAGGACAAATTGCGAGTGCAGCAAATAACCTTGCAAGATTAACTTCTAATCTTGAAGATTTATTCAGTAAATTTAAGGTTGGAGAAAAAACTTTATCTTATTCAAGAGAAAAATTTATGCTCGAGAGAGCGAATGCATAAAATGTTAAAAGGTGTCTAAAAATTTAGATTTAGTAGAAAAGTCCCAAATTAGAAAGACCTGCCTGAACAAGCAGGTCTTTTATTGTAAAATTATTTTTTAGTTAACTTCTTTTACTTTTCGATTAACACTACTTCAAAAGTCAATTCTTTTTCATCGCGTAAAATTGTTACATCAACTTTATCACCTGGTTTATAGTTTGATATTGCATACATGAAATCATAAATATTGCTAATTTTTTTAGGACCAAACTTGATAATAATATCACCACTCTTTAATCCGGCTTTTTCTGCTGGTCCCCCCTCAGTAACACCAGAAATTTTATAACCCTCACCATTGTAGCCAAATTCCGGAATTGTTCCGACTGTAACTCTTGAACGAGTTGATGTTCTTTTTACAGTTTCGGAGACTTTTACAAAATCTATTTTTGCATCATAATTTTGGATTTCATTTGCAATATCAAATACAAATTTTATTACATCTGATGCACCATCATAATTGATTTTATCTGCATCATCAGATGGTCGATGATAATCCGAATGTATACCTGTAAAGAAAAAAAGCACCGGAATATTTTTATTGAGAAATGCTTGATGGTCACTACCTCCAGAGCCAGCATCACTTAAGTTTAACTCGAAATTGTATTTGTTGTTTTTATTAAGCATATCTTTCCATTTTGAAGATGTTCCAGCTCCAATAATCGTAAGATTTTTTTCAGAATCCAGTCTGCCTACCATATCTAAATTTAACATTGCAATAATATTTTCTTGTGGGATTGGTAAATTATTAGTGAAATATGTAGAACCAAGTATTCCTAATTCTTCTCCCGAAAAAGCAATGAAAATAATACTTCTTCTTATCGAATCTTTTATTGAACTAAATTTTTCTGCAAGTTCAAGTAAACCTGATGTGCCTGAAGCATTATCATCTGCACCATTGTGAATTTGTTTATCTTTACCTTTATATAATGAAGATGATAACAACTGGTCAATTCCAAGGTGGTCGTAATGAGCACCGATAACTAAATATTCATTTTTGAGATTTGGACTATTGCCTTCGAGATAGCCTGCAACATTTCTTGCTTTCTTTTCTATTTCTTTAACTTCAGTTGCAATTGAAATTGTTATATCATCAAATTCAATTGAATGTGGTTTCTTTTGTGAATCAATCTGTTTCTGAATTTCAGAAAGAATTAATCCTTTCTGTTCAAAAATATTTTCAATGAATTCTCTTTTAACCTGAACAACCGGGAAATTTTTAATTCCGGGTGCTCCATCATATGTTAGTTGAATTAATTCATCATCATTCTTTTTTTGATTTACAAAAATAATTGCAGCTGCTCCTTTCTCCTTTGCTATTAAAGCCTTAAATCTCATTGAAGAATATTTCTCAAATTCAGATCTTGCACTATCATTCTCAGGATTCGACCTTAATACGATAACAATTTTTCCATATACATTTATTTTTTCATAATCATCATAATTAAGTTCAGGGGCTGAAATTCCATATCCTGCAAAAATTACATTTGATTTTGCATTACCATTTCCAGAAAATGGTGCGGTTATAAAATCTTTTTTGATAATTAATTTTTTTGAATAAAGAGGTGTCTTAATTAGAACAGAATTATTTCTGGTTAATTCTATTTTCTCAATAAATGGGAATTCCTGAAAATACGAGTTATTAAAAAGTGGTTTTAATCCATATGCAGCAAACTGTTCTTTAATATAATTACCAACTTTTCTTTCCTCATTGCTCCCAGTGAATCTTCCTTTCATTTCATCTGATGCTAAATAAAATAGATGGGCTTTCAAATCTTTTGGGGTTATTTCAGAATCAATCCATTTCTTTTGTGAATATGTAATGGTAGTTATTAATGATAGAAAGATGATAAGATATTTTCTCATGATTAACTCTAAATTAATGATGTGCAAATTTAAAGAGGAATATGAACAAGGAAAAATTCTTTAGCAGTTTTTCCAATTTTCGTTGCCTGTTCAATAGTCATATGAAGTTCCGATGTTGATTCATCAAAGGCACCAGCTTCGATAATTGCTAAATCCGAGCCTTTTGCCATCTTAACAAGATTTTCGCAGTATGCAGTATCTCCTCCATAGCATATAGTTTTAGTGTCATAAAAAAATTTATAACCAAGTGAAGGAACTTCAATGAATTTACCATCTGGACTTACTTCTCTGTGATTAACCTTGAATGGTTTTATTCTAATTGAATTTCTTGTGAATTGTTTTTCATTAATAATTGGTTTAAGAACAATCTCATAAGAAAGCTCTTTGCCATAAACTTCTTTGAAAGCTTTATAGATACTTTCTATTTCAACACAACCTTTAGGGTAGTAAATTGAAAGCGGAAGTCTTCTTCTCAATACTGATAAGTAGGTTAAAAGGGACCACACACCTCCTACATGGTCGTGATGACCATGACTTATAAAGATGTCAGATACTCTAAGAATTGTTTCTGCTCCAACATCTTGAGTCAAATCTCTCAGTATTCCATCGCCGGGGTCAATTATAAAAGTTGTTTTGCTCGTAGTAAGAAGAATTCCAGTAGAAACATTTGGTATTGAGCTATAAATTTTTATAAAGAAATCATCCTTGCGCCAGATTAAAGGGTACTTATGAAAATCTTTTTGTTTCATAAATTAAACTATAATTTGTGCTACAATTCCGCCAATTAAAAAAGCTGTTATCCATGTTCCAATCCAGATAGAAATTCCTTCTTTCAAGCCTCTTTCTTTCAGCATAACAACAAATGATGCTATGCATGGAACAAACAAAGTAATAGTTATGATTGCAACAGTTATTTGCATTGTAGTTAATTTTAAATCAAATAAACCAGCTGCACCAAAATCTCTTCGAACCATTCCCATAACAAAGGCATTGGCAGCTTCCTTAGGTAATTTTAACCAGTAAGTAGTAATAGGAGAAAGTAAATCCTGCCATATAAAAAGTAAGCCTGTAATTTCCATTAAACCTACTGCTAATGCACTAACAAAAAACCAGAAACCTGCTTCTTTCATAAATCCTAAACTTCGATAAAATGTTTTTTTCAAAATATTATTGAGTTTAGGAATTCTCATAATAGGGAGGTCAATCAATAATGGAGAACTTTCGCCGGGAAGAAGTTTATTCAAAATGGTCGAAAGTATAATTAATACACTACCAATTACGGATACATAAATTAATAGTGGAGTAATTCCTGCACCGCTTAGCAAAACAGTAATAACTGCTAATTGAGCAGAACATGGAATAACAAATTGAAGTATTGCAGTAACAATAGATTTTTCTCGCTCACTTCCAAGAAGTCTTGTAGTAATATTTGCCATTGTAATGCATCCAAACCCAAGGATAATTGGAATTACAGCTTTTCCATTTAATCCTATTCGGTTAAAAGATCTATCCAGCATAGTTGCAAGTCGAGGTAAATAACCGCTATCTTCTAATAAAGCCATAACAAAATAAAAACTAATAACAAGTGGGAATAACAGAAATAGAAGATAGGTGGTGGTCATTGTAATGACTCCAAATTCCCCAAATAAAAGTCTAAGTAATGGATTATAAAAATGGAAATTAATTTCTACCGAGTCGTTAGTTGATAAATTTTTAAATTCATTTCTAAGATTAATATTTTTTTTCATTCCATCCGGGAAATAAAAATTTTTTGTGTCTATGACTTTTTCTTCATCATTCAATAAATCGACAGTTATTTTGCATTGAGAGTAATCAGCAATTAAAGATTTTAAGTTATATTCAAAAAATTTTTTTCCAAGAGTGTTTTCTGTAAAATCAACAACTCTTTGAGATACAAAATCACCAACAAAGAAATAAACTAAAATCAACATTAGAAAAAGAATTGGTATACCAGTTTTAGGATTTAATGACATTCTCCCGATTAGATTAAATATTTCTCCTTTTTTTGAATCTTCATGTTCAACTTGGTCAACAATATCATTTACTCTATTTCTTCTGCTTATATAAATTTTTTCTCTTGAATCTGATTTATCACTTTTGATGTTATACTTAACTGCAGTTTCCTCGTCGCCTTCAAGAATTAAAAGTGCTTCTGCTTGAGGGATTGATTTTTCCATTAATTGCTGAAGAAGTGCAAAAAGTTCGAGCTGTTGATTACCAATTTTTGCATTTTGAATTGCGTAGTCAATTTTGTCAAATCCATATTTTGAAATTGCAGATGTTTCAATTACTTCTACACCAAGCAGTTCTGATAAGAGTTCTGTATTTATTTTAATTTTTCTTTTCTTGAGTTCATCAGAAAAATTAAGCAGCACAGAAACTCTTTTGCCCATATCGATTAATTGAAGAGTAAGGAATAGGTCTCTTTCGAGGTGAAGTGCATTAACTACATTTAAGACAATGTCCGAAGATAAAATAATTTCTTTTGCAACTCTTTCTTCATCATTAAATGAAGAAACTCCATAAATTCCAGGGGTATCAAAAATTTCCTTGTCTTTATAAAAACTTTTGTTAATAGAAATTGTTGTGCCCGGGAAATTGGAGACATCAACGTACATTCCACTCAAATAATTAAAAATACAAGACTTGCCAACGTTTGGGTTGCCTACAAGAACTATTTTTTCTTTTAATAAGGTTTGAGAGACTTTATGGTTCTCAATCAATTGGTCGGCTGTATGCTGGTTTTCAAAATTTTCATAGCTCATAATTTTCACTGAAGAATTATTTTAATTTTCTTTGCTAAATCACTGCCAATGGCAATTTCTTGTCTATTTTTTTGAATTACAATTGTTCCTCCCGGTAATCGTTCAGAACATAAAACAGAATCACCTTCAGTAATTCCAAGACGAAGAAACTGTACTTTGTATTGACCTGAAGGCAAATTTAGAATTGTTACTCTACTTCCCTTTTTTGCTTTATCAAGTGTCATTTTTGTCATCTTTCCTCAATTTGCAGTTAGAATTGTTACATTTACCAAATATATAAAATGAATGACCTGAAGGTTCAAAACCAAGTTTTTCTGAAATTTCTTTGACAATTTTTTCAATAATAGGTTCAGAAAATTCTTTGATTGCACCACAATTTGTACATATTAGATGGTCGTGACTTTTTTTCCCATACTTTGCTTCGTATCTGGTTTTGTTCTCACCGAAATTTCTTTTTGCAAGTAAATCGCAAGCTGCAAGCAGTTCGAGTGTGTTATAAACCGTTGCTCTCGAAATGTTTGAGTTGTTGTTTTTCATTTTCAAATACAATTCATCTGCACCAAAATGTCCATCATATTCGAGAGCGTAATCAAGAACCTCGAATCTTTCCGGTGTAATACGGTGGTTTTCTTTTTTTAAATATCTTCTGAATTCTTCGTGAGCTGCGTTAATATCTAAGTTCATTTTTCATATAATTTAGATTAAGTCTACATAAAAATATCAACCATTTTCAAGAAAAGCAAATGTTAATATCTCTTTTATTAAATTAATTTGAGTATATAAATATTTCATTTAAGATTTTTTAATAATTTTATGAATGAGAATTCTTAAAATGAACTAAGCAATAAATATTGCTGTTTTTCTTTTGTAATTAAATTTACTAAAATGAATTTTTATAAATAGGAGGAGAAAAATGTCAAGAAATTTTGAATTAATTGAAAGAGTTGGTATATCATTAGAAAGTATTAGTGATGCAATTAAATCAGTAGTTGAAGAAGCAAATAAAGAAAAGAAAGTTGCCTGGTTCGAAGTTATTGAACAACGTGGTAGAATTACTTCTGAAGGTAAAATTGAATTTCAAGTAAAAGTGAAAATTGGAAGAAAAATTAACGAATAAAAAAGGAGGAAAAAATGTCACTTAAAGTAGGAGATATAGCCCCAGATTTCTCTTTAAAAAATGCAAATAATGAAGCTTTCACATTATCTGATTTCAGAGGGAAGAAAAATGTAGTAATTTTATTTTTCCCTGCAGTTGGAACTTCTGTTTGCGAAAAAGAATTATGTTCAACAAGAGACAGCATGAAAGATTATGAAAATCTTGATGCACAAGTATTAGCAATAAGTGTTGATGGACCTTTTGCTCAAAAATTATGGGCAGATAAACATCAATTTAATTTCCCTTTGCTCAGTGATTTTAATAAAGAAGTTTCACAATTATACGGTGCATTTTATGATGTTTGGCTTCCAGATAAATTCAACTTGAAAGGGGTTTCTAAAAGAGCTGCTTTCGTCGTTGATAAAAATGGAATAGTTCAATATGTAGAAGTTCTTGAAAATGCTGGTGAGGAACCAAACTACAATGCAATAAAAGAAACATTAAAAAAATTATCATAAATGCCGGGGATATTATGCTTGAAGTCGGTAAAAAAGCACCAAGCTTTACTTTGTTAGATATTAATGGTAAGAAAGTATCTTTAAAGGATTTTTTAGGAAGTAAAGTAATTCTTTATTTCTACCCTAAAGATATGACAAGTGGCTGTACTAAAGAAGCATGTGATTTCAGAGATAATTTCCCTAATTTTAGCAAGTTAAAAGTGCAGGTAATTGGTATTAGTCCCGATTCAGTTGAGTCACACAAAAAGTTTACTGAAAAGTACAATTTACCTTTTATTTTATTGAGTGATGATAAGAAAGAAGTGGTTCAGAAATATGGTGTGTGGAAAGAAAAATCTTTATATGGTAAAAAATATATGGGTGTAGAGAGAACTACTTTCATAATTGATGAAAATGGGAAGATAATTCATATTTTCCCTAAAGTAAAAGTAAATGGTCATGTAGAAGAAATATTAAAAGTACTAAAATCAAATTAAATATGATTTATGTAACCCGCAGAGAAGTCTTTAGTGCTTCCCATAGAATTTATAACCCAAATTTATCTGACGAAGAAAATTTCAAAATCTATGGGAAGTGTAGTAATCCTAATGGACATGGACATAATTATACTATTGAAGTGACTGTTATAGGAGAGATTAATAAAGATACAGGTTATCTTATTGATTTAAGTCAATTAAAAAATATTATTCGTGAAAATGTGATAAATAAACTTGACCACAAAAATTTAAATCTGGATGTAGAGTTTCTAAAAGACAAAATTCCTACTGCAGAGAATATTTTAATTGGAATCTGGGGTCAATTGGTAGATAAGATACCTAATGGGAAATTATATTCAATAAAATTGTATGAGACAGAAAATAATTATGTAGAATATCGAGGAGAATAAATTGAATCACGAAGTAGTTGAAGAAAGTGTAAGAACAATTCTTAAGGAACTTGGTGAAGATATTAATCGTCCAGGGCTATTAAAAACACCTCATCGAGTTGCAAAAGCATATGAATTTTTAACTCAAGGTTATCGCAAAAAAATTGAAGATGTTCTAAATGGGGCAATCTTCGAAGAAAAATATGATGAAATGGTAATAGTTAAAGATATTGATTTTTACAGTATGTGCGAACATCATCTGCTTCCTTTTTTTGGTAAAGTTCATATTGCATATATTCCAAATGGAAAAATTGTTGGATTGAGTAAATTGCCTCGAATAGTAGATGTTTTTGCAAGACGTCTTCAGGTACAAGAACGAATGACACAGGAAATAGCCGACACACTTGATAAATATCTTGCTCCTCGTGGTGTTGCTGTAGTAATTGAAGCCTATCATATGTGTATGATGATGAGAGGTGTACAAAAACAAAATTCAATTACTACTACAAGTGCAATGCATGGAATTTTTTCAGAAGATACAAGAACACGTTCAGAATTTCTAAACTTAATAGCTCTAAAAAGAATTTAATGGATAAACTCCAAAAAGCTGTCTGGATAACCGGTGCAAGTTCTGGAATCGGTAAGGAATTAACACTTGAATTTGCAAGAAAAGATGAAATTGTAATTGCAACTTCAAGAAGAGTAAATCTTATTGAAAATTATAAAAAAGAACTTGGTGAAAAGGAATCCAATATAATTCCAGTACAACTTGATATAGAAGATTTGAAATCAATCGAAAATTTTTATAAAAAGTTTTCAAAAGATTTTTTTATTGCTGCTTTAATTAATAATGCTGGAGTTACTTCCTTCAAATCTGCACAAGAAGATTCTCTCGAAGAGATAAAAAGAATTATTGAAGTAAATCTGCTTGGAGCAATTTATTCTATAAAAAAAGTTTTACCGCAGATGATAGAAATGAATTACGGAACAATTATAAATATACTTTCTGTAGTTACTCATAAAGTATTTTTAGGGAGCAGTGCATATTCAGCTTCAAAAGCAGGACTTTTAGCTTATACAAATTCTTTGAGAGAAGAAATTCGAGAAAATAATATTCGAATAATAAATATAATTCCCGGCGCTACTAAAACACCTATATGGAATAGCTCTGTTCTGGAAAAAAAGTCTCATAGAATGATGTCGCCAGAAGAAATAGCTAAACTTGTTTATTATGTATATTCTATAAAATCAAATTTAGTTACAGAAGAAATTGTTATAAGACCTATACAGGGAGATTTAGAATAAAAAAACCCCGCACTTAAGGCGGGGCTTTTTATTAACGGCAACCTTTCATTTTTAGTCTATCAAAAATTTTGTTTTTTATGATTACATGTTTACCATAACCGTAACTATTCCCCCAAAGTTTTGCCCATAGTTCTTTTTGTTCATCATTGAGTATTTTATAAACAGAAAGCCAGTGATTGATTGAAGCAATTCTCATTTCGGAAAGAATTTTGTTATTTGCTTGAACCAGATCGAGCAATTTTTTTTCATCAATTTTATTTTGAAGCATCATGTTTTTGATATCAATTCTGTTCTTTTGAAGCTGTGCTCTTAAATCAACCATCTTTTTTTGATGCTCACTCATCAAATTATTAAACTGTTTCTTTTGCTCGTCGGATAAATTTAGTTTATCGAACAGCCTATCACGCATCATTCTTTTATGAATCTGTATTCCCGGTAATTGTTCTTCAACGAATTGGTCATTTTGAATTGGATTATCAATGAAATCTTTTTCGATTTCAATTGCTTCATCATCAAAGTGATTGTCTAAATCTGCAAATAAATCTGGTTGAGCATATGTTGATATTCCAAACAAAAACAAAATAATGATTGAGAAATATGTTATTTTTTTCATTGCTGAATCTCCTGTTTTATTTTATTTGACGCTTTTTTGACATCAGTTTTTCATCGATAGTTTAATTAATTTTACTTATAGCAGAAACTTTTTAATGCAGTTTATTTTTAAACCACAATAAAAAAATATTTGTCTACACTTTTGAATCAAAGAGTTTAAATGAATTTAGATAACGATTTTGAACTTGTTCGAAAATTTAATGCAGGTGATGAATCTGCATTCAATGAAATTGTTAAGAAATATCAAAAAAAATATACTGGCATGCAAGACAAATGCTTGGTGACCATTTAGATGCAGATGAAGTAACACAAGAAGTTTTAATTGTATTGTATAAAAAATTAAAGACATTTAATTTCAAGTCGTCTCTTTTTACCTGGATTTATAGAATTGTAACGACAAGAAGTTTAAATCAAATAAAAAGAAATCAATTAAAAAAATTTCTTTCATTTGAAAATGCTAATGAAGTGGAACTTGCAGAAAAGAAAGATATAATTGATGACATCATTAATAAAGAAAAATTGGAAAAATTAAATAAAATATTGCAAAAGATTCCTCCAAAACAAAGACAGGTTTTTATACTTAGAAATTTTGAACAACTTTCTTATGAAGAAATATCAAAGATTACCGGGAAAAGTATTGGTGGATTAAAAGCAAATTATTTCCATGCGTTGAAAAAAATATTGGAGTATGCAAATGAAAAAGAATGAAGATTTGATATTGAAATACCTTTCAGATATGATGGATGAGAAAGAGAAAGCAAATTTTGAGGACAAACTAAAATCATCAGATGAATTAAATAAGGAATATGAAAGAACACTTTCTTTACTAAATCAATTTAAGGAATTTGAAAAATTACAGCTCGATGAAAGATATTTTGCTTCATTATTGCCAAGAGTTAATGAAAAAATCTATGCTAAAAAGAAAATTTCGTTTAATAGGAAATTGTCATATGTTCTTCCTGCAATAATAATTTTAATATTAATTTATATTATGTATCCAGCATCTTCGCCAACATTTGATGAAAATTTACAATCAATCACAAAAGAAATGGTTAATTATTATTCAAATAACTTAGATGAATTTACGACTGAACAAATAGTTCCTGTTCAATATGAAGAAAATTATGATGCAACATTTCTTGAAGATTTCGAGCTTCCAAAAGAATATATCAATAAGTATGTGCCAGCAATTTTTGAAGAGTCACAGGTTATAGATAAATTACCAGATGAGGATCTTTCTGCAGTTTATGTTAAATTAAGCAAGTTTAATATTCAATAGGTGAAACAATGAAAAAATTAATGTCGGTAATAATATTTGTTTTTATATTTTTTTTAATCAGTTATGCTCAGGAAAGAGAACAAATGTTCGAAAAAAGATTTGATGATAGAAAAATATTAAAGAAAATCGAACAGCTTGAAAAATCAAAGTTGATTGAGTTATTGAATTTAGATGAGGATACGTCAATTAGATTTTTTGCACGCCGAAATGAACATCAAAAGAAAATAAAATTAATTTTTGATGAAAGAGAAAAAATCATTCAGGATTTGAAAAAAAATCTAGATGAAGAAAAAAGGAACGATGCTTACTATAAAGAACAGGTAAGCAAATTAATAGATTTAGAAAACAAAATGTGCAATGAAAGAGAGAATTATTATAAATCACTATCTTCAATACTTCAGCCACAGCAAATTGCAAAACTTGCAGTCTTTGAATTTATGTTTAGAAAAGAACTAACACATTCAATTTTTAGAAAAATGCCTAAGGATAAGTAAAGAAAAATTTAAGTGTATTAAAGATGATGTTGCATTTTTTTATTATGCAGTATATCTTGCAACACAAAATTTGCGGAAGTGGTGAAATTGGTATACACGCTACTTTGAGGGGGTAGTGCCCGTAAGGGCGTGCGGGTTCGAGTCCCGCCTTCCGCACAAAACAAAATTAAACGAAGGTTAACAATGAATAAGAAATTAATATTATATTTTCCTTTATTAGTTTTTTTGTTAATATCAGTTGTAAATGCACAAGATATGCCTCCCGAAGCAGCAAAAGCTTATAATGAAGGAAATCAATATCTCAAATCCGGTAATTATGATGAGGCAGTAAAAAAATATAATGAAGCTCTGTTAACATCAAAAGATTATAGAATATATTATCAATTGGGAGTTACACTTAAAAAACAAAACAAGTTAGCTGAAGCTGAAGCTGCTTTCAAATCTTCAATTGAAAGTAATCCAAATTTTGATATAGCATATAATGGTCTCGGTGGTACTTATTTTCAGGGGGGGAAATATCAGGAAGCAGTTGAAAGTTTTAAAAAGTTTGAACAATTAACAAAACAGAAAACAATGAAAGAACAGGCTCAGCTAAATATTGCTCGTTCATATGTAAAATTAGCTGAAGCAAATAAAAAAGATGGAAATTATCAGAAAGCAATCGAAAATTTAAATGAAGCAATTAAATACAATAAACTCGATGCTGCATATGTTTTATTAGCAACAACTTATTATGAAAATGGTGAATATGACAAAGCAATTGAAGCAGCAGACCAGGTTATCAACATGAAAACAACTAATTTGAAAGGAGCAGCTTATTATTACAAAGCAATGGCATTTAAACAGAAAAATGATATTATAAAAGCAAAAGAAAATTTTGAACTTGCCAAGAAAGACCCGCAATATAGAAAATTAGTAGAGTATGAATTAAAGCTTCTAAGATAAACTTGAGCCCTCATTAAGAGGGCTTTTTAATATTACCAGATTTCATCTCAATTAATCGTATATTTAGAAAATCAGAACTTTTTTTGAATCAAATTTTTTAATAGTGCGAATTTCTGCAGAATAAAATAATATGAAAAAGGCTACTTTATACATCTTACTTTTGCTATCATTTTTTAAGAGCAATGCTGAATATAATAATGACTTATTTAATCAGGCATTGAGTTACTATAACCAGAAAGAATATGCTACAGCATTTAAAATATTCGAAAAATTATTTTCAGATAATAATACTGAAGAAACAAAAAAAATTCTTTCTAAATATTATGCTGCCGATTGCCTTTTTAACATAAAACAATTTGATGCATCTGCAATATTATTTGAATCTTTCAACAGTCAAAATACTTTTTCAAACTTGCGGGAAGGAGCTTTATATAAATTAGGTGAAATATATTTTCAAATAGGAAGTTTTAGAAAATGCAGAGAAAGATTATTGACTTTAACAGAAGCATATCCACAAACTTCATACAAAGGTTCAGCTTATTACTGGATTGCAGAAGCATATACTGCTGAAAAACGATATCTTGAAGCAGAAGAATACTTTCAGAAAGCAATAGAAAATAGAGAAACTAATGATTTTATAGTAAATACTTTTTTTTCCTTTGGCCAATTGTATGAAAATATTGGCAACTTTACTGAAGCTGTAAATTATTATGACCAGTTGCTTGCTTATTATAAAGATAGTCAGCTTGCTCCTTTTGCACAATTAAGAATTGGAATTTCTTACTTTAATCTAAAAGAGTATGATAGTGCCATTCTTGAATTAACAAATCCACTAATAAAAAATTTACCTCCTGAAAATATTATTGATGCTAAATATTATTTAGCAAACTCATATTCCAGAATTAAGGATTATCAAAATTCACTTGCAATTTTGACAGAATTATCAAAAGAAGAATTATCCAATGAATTAAAAAGAATTATTATCTATAACATAGCCTGGACAAAATTTCAATTAAATGATTACGAAGGAGCATTCAATATTTTCAAAGAATTATCTGAACCTGAAGCTGATTCAATTTCAATATATGCATTTTACTGGAGCGGTGAATGTAAACGTTATGCAGGTGAGATTAAAACGGCTGATGAAATCTATAAAAAGTTTCTTGAAAAATATCCCTCGCATGCTTTAGCTGCTCGTGCACAATTAAGCAAAGGAACTGTTTATTTTACTTCAAATCAATCAAAAGAAGCGGAAAAATCTTTAATTAATGCAACAATTGCAGGCGATGCTTTAACAAAAGCAAAAGCATTTACTTTGCTTGGAGAAATGAGATTAAATAGCAACAACTATTCAGATGCACGAAATTATTTTTCATCAGCTTTGAAATTTATTTCAAATGATATTCAATTGAGTAATCGAGCTAAACTTGGATTGGCTATAAGCGAATTTTACTTGAACAATTTTGGCTCTTCTTTACAGTATCTTCAAGAACTATCTTCTAAATACAGCGATTTTGAAAGTGATAAAGTTAATTTTTACATGGCTGAAAATTATTTTGCAAGAAAAGAATATGCAGCTGCTCTTAAGCATTATAATAAAATTAATTCTACAAATGAATTAATCAAAAAACAAACTTTGTTGGGAAAAGCTTATTCGTATTTCAATCTGAAAGATTTTTCTAATGCTGTTTATTTCTTCAATGATTATGTTAACAAATACCGTAACGACAAAAATCTTACAGAAATTAAATTGAGACTTGCAGATAGTTATTATGCTTTGAAAAATTTTGATAAAGCAAGCGTGATTTATAAAGATTTATTCTCTGGTGATAAATCATTTCTTCAAAACGAACAGGCTTATTATCAATATTGTCAGTCCCTGTATAAAGCAGGCAAGACAACTGAAGCTATTAGAGAATTTGCAAATCTCCAAAAAAAATTTCCGAATTCAAGATATGCAGATGCATCACAATATGTTATTGGTTGGATTTATTTTCAACAGGGCGACTTTCAATCTGCTATTAACAATTATCTTAATTTAATTAGAAGATTTCCACGCTCAGATTTAATCCCTGTAGCCTATTATTCTATTGGCGATTCTTATTATAACATTGGTAATTACGATTCTGCAATTGTTTTTTATAATAAAGTGCTGGTTGAATATCCTAACACTCAATATATAATTGATGCCGTAAATGGAATTCAATATGCATACATTGCTAAAGACCAACCAGCTCTGGCAATTAGCTCGATAGAACAATTTATTAAAGAAAATCCTGGACTGAAATTGAGTGACCAGATTTATTTTAAGAAAGGAGATATTTATTACAGTCTTGATGATTATTCTAATGCAATTAATGCTTACAAAGAATTTATTCAATACTATCCAAAGAGTGAATTAATTCCAAATGCTTATTTCTGGATTGGTAAATGTTTTGCGAATCTCAAAAAAGAAAATGATGCTATAGAGAACTTTAGTAGAGTTTTAGAGATTTCAAAAAAATCTGATATAGGAATTTCTGCTGCAATTGAATTGGCTAATATTTATTCTAATAAAAAACAATATACTTCTGCAATTCAGGTTTTGAATTCTTCGATTGATGCAGTACCAACTTCCAACAGAATCCCTGAACTTTTATATTTAAGAGGCACTGCTGAAGTAAAAGATAACAATATGAAAGCAGCTTATTCAACTTTTGAACAAATAATTACTTATTATGAAGGAAACATCTTTGCAGCAAAATCAAAAGTTGAATTAGGAATACTTGAACTTAATAAAGGCAATTACGAAAATGCTATTCAGTTATTAAAAGAAACTGCAGAAAATAGAATTGATGATATTGGTGCTCAAGCCCAATATTATTATGGATTGGCATTATTTAATCAAAATAAAATTAATGAAGCAATTACTGCTTTCGTTAGAGTAAGGTCAATTTTTTCTGCTTATGATGAGTGGTATACAAAGTCACTGCTTAGACTTGGTGATTGTTATGTTAAATTGAATGACAAAAAACTTGCTCGTGAAATGTATAGAGCTGTTCTTATAAGACATCCCAAAGGTGAATACGCAATTGAAGCTAACAAAAAGTTAAAACAACTATGAAAAAAATTTTTATCACGATATTCTTTGCAAATATTATTCTTATTGCACAAACCGAACAAAAAAATGTTGAACTGCCAGATTTTGTAATAACTGGAAGACAAAAAATTGATGTTCAGACTGTTGAAAAGAAAAAAGCAGATTTAATCGGAATTGTATCTGAAGATTTTTTAATGCCTCGTTACTCGCCGGAAGAACTGCCATTGTTAATATCCTCAGTCCCTAAACCAATTATACCTTCAGTTGATGATTTGAACAATTCTTATTTTGGAAATATTTATATCGGTTTAGGAAGATATAGTTATCCAGTTGGTGAACTACATCTTAATAAATCAATGAATTATTATTTACTGCATGCTGATGTGTGGGGTTTGAATATCAGGGAATACATACCATATTCAGGATACAATTCTTCCGGGGTTAATGTTGAAAATAATTTATTTGTGAGCACCAAATCAGATTTTCTTCCCGGCAGCGAAATAAAATTGAACGGAAAATATTTTAGAGATTCATACAAATTTTTTGGTTCACTTACGCAGGATTCATTAAGAGAAAATTTTAGAACTAATGGTAATTTTTCTTTTTCTAATAATTACAACAAATGGATTAATGCAGGCTTAAATTTGCAGGTAGATTTGTTAACTATCAAAAATTCTATAAAAGAAAAATTATTATCAGGCTCAGGTTATTTTGAAACAAAAGCGCCTAAATTCATCCTTGGAACAAAAGCTTTATACAAAAAACAATTTCTTGAAAATAATTTAAGTGGCATTGATAATTACAGCTATTATGAACTCGAAGCATATTCAAAATTGTATTCTTTAAAAAATGTAATACTAAACTTTGGAATTAATTATTCAAAAAATAACAATAATAATTTCTTATCTCCTTTCGCATCAACACAAGTAAAATTATATAATGGATTAACATTGAAAGCGGAGTTTACTCCGCACACTGAATTTTATTCAATCAATGATTTATTAAACAAAAATATTTATATGAATAATGATTCCATAGACAATGTTTTTATGAAAATCCCATTCAACTTATATGCATCTCTAAAATATGATTATGAAAATATATTAACAGTGAAATTGCTGGGTAATTATAGAACAATCAATAATTATCCATACTTTGAAGATAAAATAAAAAAAGGTTTCTTCAATATTTATTCATCTGAAGAAGTAAAATCTTATTCAATTGGAACTGATGTTCTATTTAATTCTTCATTTTACGGTTTTTTAGATTTTAGTTTTATGATAAATCAAGTGAAAGATAAAAGTGATAATTATATTCCTTATAATCCTCTTTATCAATTAAATATATCTTACGGATATAATTTTTATTTTGGATTAGGAGTTAAAATCAAATACAAATTTTATAAAGATTATTATGCAGACATTATGAATAAAAAATTAATTCCTGACTATCATGATTTCTCGGCAAGTTTAATGTATGAACTATTTAAAAGCTTATCTTTAAGAGCAGACTTTCATAATATTTTTAATAAAAGTAATTTTGTGTTTGAAGGATATAGAGAAAAACCTTTTGATATAATTTTGGGAATTGAATATCGATGGCAATAACATTGAAATAGTGAAGATGACAAAAAGTGAATTGCAAACAAAAGTAGCAGAGGTGTTAGGTGTTTCTGTTTCCGAAAAGGAATTAGCATATGATATTTTTATCTCAAGAATAGCTGACCTGTTAGCTCCTGATTTGACAATTAAAATTCCAGGTTTAGGATTTTTTCAGTTAAAAAAAACTCAAAGCGGCGAAGTCTCTTCTGAAATTATCTTTTCTACTTTAGATGAAGTTATTGAAGGAGAACCAAAGCATCTTTTTTTAAGCCTTGAATTACCTGAAGAAAAAAAAGCAGAATTAACAACCAAGAAAGACGAAATCAGTGATGATATTTTTAGTATAGGTGTTGGCAAGCCTTATATTCCATTGTCTGATAAATTAGAAGATAATGCAGAAGCCTCTTATATTTTTTTGAGAAAATCAATTGAAGAAAGAGTTAACGAATTAATTTCAGAAGCTGAACATCTTCCAAATTTTAATTTTATGGAAGAAAACAACAAAATATTAGAAGAACAAAAAGATGTTTCTGCTCAACAAAAATTATCGGAATTAACATCAGATTTGGAATTTGAAAAGAGCATACCAATTGAGAACGAAGATTTTATTGCAAACCATATAGCGAAAACACTACTCGATATAGAAAAGTTTGATGAAAAAATTAGTGATAAAAATGAGAGCTCTTCTGAATTAACGCCAACAGAATTACTCGAAGATTATAAACCTCAAGAAAATTTAGATATGGAAAAGCCAGAAGAGATAGAAAGTAAGGAAGATGATGAACCAAAAGAAATTGAGATTGAGCTTGGAAAACATAGAAGAGATAATAAAGCTGATAGGTTGAATATTGTTGAAGATGATTCATGGATTCGCTCTGAAATTAATATTGAAGATAAAAATAAAGAACAAGAAGATAATTTTGAGCATGAGAAAAAGGAAGAAAGTTATCTAGGGCTTAAGAAAAAAGTACCCGAAAAAATTGAGTGGAACTGGGGTGATGAATTAAGAGAAGAACTGGAGTCTTATAATAAAGATTTTGAAAATGGAAGTGAAGTAGAAGAGGACTTTGATTTTTATGAAAATAAATCAAGCATTAAGAATGAAAAAGTTGATGATATATTAAAAACAACAAAACCTTTATCATCAAAATTATTTGAAGAATTAGAAAAGACAATAAAAAAAGAAATTGAAGAAACAACAAAAGAATTAATCTACTCGGAAAATCAATACAGTAGAAAAAAATATGAATTTATCGAAGCAGATGAAAATCAATTTGACAGAAAAGAAATTTCAAGAACACACACTTATGATGATGAAAGAAAATATATTTCGCAGGAATATGGATATAAGAATGATAATAAAACTTTTGGGAAAACTTTTTTGATTCTATTCTTTTCATTTGTAGTAATTGCAGGTATGATAGTATATCTTCTTTTACCTAATAAAAAATTGGGAACTAAGAATCCAAATCTTGATGAAGGACTAAATTTAGATACATCTGAAAATCGTGAACAGGTAATTGCATCTTTGCCACAGGAACAAACAGTAATCCCAGAAGAAAGTGATTTCCCAAGAGTTCCAGTGTTGCCCTCGGTTAAAAAGTCCGAACAAAAATTAGAAAAGCCAAAAGAAGAGATTATAAAACCTTCAGATGAAACGTTATATAGAAACATTTTGAATGATACGCGTATAAACAGGACAATTTATTTTGATGGAAAGACTTATAATGTTCAGGTTTCATCGTGGAGAAATAAACTTAAAGCCGAACAAGAAGTAAAAAGATTAAGAAGGGAAGGTTATGATGCTTTTGTATTGATTGCTAATCTTCCCGAAAAAGGAGGATTATGGTATCGAGTAAGAATTGGTTCTTTTAAATCACTTGAAGAAGCAAAAGAATTTTCTTCTAAAAATAATTTCTAACAAAATGGAAGGTTAATATGGATTTACTTTCAATTTTCCTTAAAGGTGGATGGATAATGTATTTTATCCTGATATGTTCGATAATTGCTCTTGCAGTAATTATTGAAAAATTTATTGTATTGAGAAAGGCTAAGGTAAATGTCCCGGCATTTTTAATTAAAATTAGAGCAATGCTTAAAAAGAAAGATATTGAAGGAGCAATAAATTTTTGTTTACAGGAAAGAACACCAGTTTCAAACATTGTAAGAAAAGGATTGAAAAAGTTTAGATTTGGCCATCAAAGAGTTGTAGAAGCAATTGAAAGCGCAGGCAGACAGGAAATTGGCAGACTTGAAAAAGGTCTTTCAATATTAGCAACAATATCTGGTATTGCTCCATTACTCGGATTTTTAGGAACAGTAACTGGTATGATTGGTGCATTTATGAAAATACAGGAACTTCAGGGTTCAGCAAATCCTTCGGATTTGGCAGGTGGAATCTGGGAAGCATTAATTACAACAGCATTTGGTTTGATTGTTGGAATTCCTGCACTTGCATTTTATAATTATTTTGTAAGTGCAATTAATAAATTGGTTATGGATATTGAACTAATTACAAATGATATTATTGATTTGCTTGATGATACATCAAAGCAGCCTGCATATGATGATGAAGAAGAAATAAATTTATAGGAGCTTAAAATGAAATTTGAAACTACAAATAAACCCTTAAGCATATTTGCTTATTCATCACTTACAGATATTGTAATGCTTCTGTTGATATTTTTTCTGTTAACATCTCAATTTGTAATTCAAACAGGAGTGAAAGTAAAATTGCCAGGTGCCAAAAACAATGAACAGGCAGCTCCATCAAAAATGATTGTAACAATTACAGAACAGGGTAGAATATTTTTGGGTAACGAAGAAGTTGGAATTGACAAACTTGCAGGTAAGCTTGAATTAAATAAACAAAAGACAAATGAAAATAATTTAATTATTCGTGCAGATAAATCTGTTAAAATTGATTTAGTAATTCGAGTAATAGATGCTGCTAAAGGAATTGGAATAGATAGATTTACAATTGAAACTGAAAAAGAGACATTTTAATTATGAATAAAAATCCAAGAAATATTTCTTACATAATTTCATTTATTATTCATGTAATTATCATTATTGTTTTTGCTTTTATAAATTTATCTGTAGGTCTTGAAGAAGAAGATTATGTTACAATTGGATTTGGAAGTGGAATGAGTGCTGGCAGTGTTGGTCCTCTGGGACAGGATATGGAAACTCAGCAAACACAACCAAAGAAAGAAATGATTAAAAAAGATGAACAGCAAAAAGTTGAACTTCCTAAAACAAAGACTTTGGATGAAGAAAATTTAATTGCAAAAACTGATAAGAAAAATCAAAAAGACCTAAATACAGAAAAGATAAAGCCATTGAATACAAATCAGCAGAAAGCAAGTGGTACAGAAGATGCAGGAGAAGGTATAGGCGGTTTTGGTTTTGAACTCGATTTTGGCGGGAAAGGAATTCGAAAAATTTACAGTTATACATTACCAGAATATCCTGAAGGTGTTTCCAAAGAAATTGATGTTAAATTAAAATTTACAATTCTGCCAGATGGAACAGTTGGAAAAATTTTCCCGTTGATTAAAGCTGATGCAAGATTGGAAATGGCTGCAATTAATTCATTGCGTCAATGGAGATTTGAACCGCTTCCTCCAAATGCAAAGCAGGTAGAACAAACAGCAATTATTACATTCCCTTATCGTCTTCAGTAACCTTTTCTTCTTTATAATAAAAACGATAAAAAAAGAATTCAGCAATTGAAAGAAGTGTTAAAGAAATTGTATCTGCGTCAAAATGAATACCAAAACCTTTGCTGTCAAAAAATATTTTTACAATTGTTGTAGAAATTGACCAGCCTACAGAAAAAAGAATGATGATTAAAGCAACATTTATTAATGCTGTGCTTAATGATTCTTCCTGCCACTTTTTTGTGAATATTACCGTTATAAAGATTAGATGAGCTGCAAAAATTAATGCCGATACCATTCTTATTCTTCACTTATTTTACTATTTATAATTTGAGCCCCAATTAATCCACCGATTATACCGAAAATTGTATCAACAAGAAAATTATTAATGATTACTGAAAGTGTATATAGAAATGAAAATCCGTGTTCAATTATATCATTACGGACAATTTGAAATAAATTTATTACTTCGTTGCGAATTTCATCACTTAAAGGAAAATTGTTGACCATTTTCTGAAGTTCAGGAAACATTGCCACCACATCATTATTCCTTGTGATAAAAGTTATTATGATATCAAATAAAGAACCAAATAATGCAGCATAAATTCCTGTCATTAATCCAATCATTAAAGCATGCTTCATTGTAGTTTTTGTTGTTATACGATTTGCTTTCCTATCAAGCAAAATAGCAATGAATGAAGCAGCTGGAATAATTAAACAACATGAAAAACTTTTAACAAGTGGGACAACCTGCAAAACACCTGCACCAAATCCGCATACGAATGATGATATATATTTTCTCATTTATCTAATTGAATTTCATTAAAAAGATTTATTAAACTTTTGTAAAAATATAAAAATAGAACTGAACCGAAAAGAAACCCGGTAAAAAATGCTAAAGTTTTTGAATAACTGTAAATATTTAATGATACAAATAAAATATCAATTATTATTGGGATTATAGATATAAAAAGAAATTTGAGATTTGTGTGTAATATTTTTTTAACGACAAGACTTACAATTGATGAAAGTAAAATACCAGAATAAATTCCAGCACATCTTGAACAAACAAGTGAATGCCCGCAGTTAAGTTCTATTAATTTCCCGGATTTTTGATGACAGACTAGTGAATATGTTTTTTTAATAAATGGCAAAATTATAATTGACTTAGGATAAAGTTTTGTCAGGCATTCAAAAAATATTCCTGTATACCAGATTGAAATTAAAATAAATATGAGTAGTTTAAATCTCAGTCTCAAAATTATTCTGATATTATTTTATAAATCAAAATTTTTTTTGGAGTTAATAAATACAATTTTTGGTTGAATATTAAGCAGTCTGTTATTATATCTTCAATTTGAGGGTCAAAATTTTTAAACTCAAGAGTCTGTAAGTTATTCTTTGACAAAGAAAAATAAATTATTTTTTGTGAGCAAAGGATAATTCCGGAAAATGTTGAATTTATATTAATAAGTTGTTCTTGAAATTTAAATTTGGAAATGTTGTTGCCAAAGAGGTCATAAATCAAAAGAAAATTATTATCTATTACCAAAATTTTATTATCAATTATTGCAAGTGCACGGGGATTCTGCAAAGCAAAATCTCCAGATTCTCTGCTTCCAATCTCTGCTAAAAATTTTCCTGCAGAAGTAAATTTTAAAATTCTTGAATTATCAGAATCAATAAGAAAAATGTCGCCCTGACTTGAAATTCCTGTTCCAATTGGATATCGAAATTTATAAAAGTCATTTTCAATTGAATTAGCTGATAGCGAGGAAATATAATTCAGGTCTTTATCAAATATTTGAATTCTGTCATTAAATTTATCTGCCACATATACATTTAAGGTTGTGGCAGTAATATCTATCGGTAAATCAAAAGAATTATTGTCAAATCCATATCCGCCAAAAGTTTTTAATGTGTTTCCAAGAGTATCTAATTTTATTATTTCATTTTCTGCTGCATCTGATACATAAATAAATCCAGAAGGATTAATACTAAATGCATATGCTGAATTAAAGGAACCAATTTCATTTTGGAATAAGAAAGACTGGGCTTGAGTGTTTTGATTCGTTAAGAATAAAAAAAGTAAAATTGACATGTAAGAAATTAATCTACTTATTGTGACAATGATTTTGTGAATGTACTCAGAATAATTTTTTAGTAATTCTATCATTATGATTTTATTATTAAAGAATTAAGATAAATATTCGATTATGAATTATAAAAAATACTTTTGATTGCAGGCACAATTTATGTAAGATTTTACTTAATTAAAATAAGTTTATTTATTAAATTTGTTTCAAACATAAGGCTATAAATTGTTGCCGGGGGGAAAATGAAAAAGACATTAATAATACTGATGTCATTATTAGTTTTGCTTTCTTCATGCAAATTAAAAGAAGAAAGTGATATTACAGGACCTGAGGGAGAAAATATTTCAACACAATTAAAATTATTATCCCCGAACGGTGGCGAATCCATTGTGGAAGGCAGCTCGTTTGACATCAAATGGAGCGGAAAAACTACCTCGCTTGTTAAAATTTTATATTCGATTGATAATGGAATAAGCTGGAATTTAATAGCTGATAGTTTGAAGAATTTAGGCATATATGCATGGTTTCCGGTTCCGAGTACTATTTCAACTCAATGTAAGATAAGAATTGCATCAATTGATGGTTCAACTTCTGATGAAAGTGATGATGTATTCAGTATTATTCGTAGTACAAACGAAAGTTTAAAAATTACTTCTCCAAATGGCGGCGAAGAATGGGAAGCTGGTTCTTCAAAACAAATAAAATGGTTCAGTACTGGAATTGATTCGGTGATTATTGAATATACAACCGATAATGGCAATCATTGGAATTATATCACAACAGATAGAAAAAATACTGGAATTTATTACTGGGAACCAATTCCAAATACCCCCTCAACTTTAGCCAAAATAAGAATTAAAGATGCTAAGGATGGAATACCATCAACCGAAAGTGAAAAACCTTTTAATATTTTGCCAGAGCCAAAGATTAAGGTAATTACACCAAATGGAAAAGAAATCTGGCTTGCAGGTTCATCTCAAAAAATTGAATGGATTTCTGAAAATGTTGAATATGTTAAAATAGCATATACAACAAACAATGGCTATAACTGGAATACAATAATTGAGTCATATCCAAGTGTTGGGTTTTATGAATGGAAGCAAGTTCCAAATGTAAATTCAAAATTGTGCAAGATACGAGTTTATGATGCAAAAGATGGTGAACCATGGGATGTTTCAGATGAGACATTTGAAATTACCAATCAGGTAAGTCAATCAATTAAAATTATAAGTCCAAATGGAGGAGAAAGCTGGCAGGCTGGAACTTCTCAAAATATAACATGGTCATCGGTAGGTATCAAAAAAGTGAGAATAGAATATTCTTCTAATAATGGTTTAACATGGGATGAAATAATTAATAATTTGTCAAACTCAGGAGCTTATGAATGGAATGTCCCAAATACATTATCAACACAATGTCTTGTAAGAATTAGTGATGCAGAGGATGGCGAACCAGTAACACAAAGTGATAAAGTCTTTAAAATAGTTCCTCGACCCGAAATTAAAGTTTTGTATCCAAACGGTGGTGAATCATGGCCAGCTGGAGTGCTTGATACGATTAGATGGCAATCTATTGGAGTTGAAAATGTTACAATAATGTTTTCTGCAAATAATGGAATTACTTGGGATATGCTTATAGAAAAAACTCCTTCTAATGGAAAATATCCAGCAAGTTTTACATCACCTTCCAATCAATATAAAATAAGAATTTTTGATTACGACAAAGGTTCCCCACTTGATGAAAGTGATGGAACATTTACTGTTACACCTGAACCTATGATTACTGTATTAACTCCAAATGGTGCTGAAGAATGGTATGCAGGTTCGAGTGACAATATTAAATGGATATCAACAAATATTAAATATGTAAAAATTGAATATACAACAAATAACGGAGCTACATGGGATTTAATTGTAGATAGAACAGAAAGTGATGGAGTATATAGCTGGAATCAAATACCAAATGTAAGTTCACTTTTGTGCAAAGTAAAAATTAGTGATGCCGATGATGGTAACCCCTCCGATGTTTCAGATAATGTGTTTACAATTATTAACAAAGGTAATCAATTAATTAGGGTAACAAGTCCAAATGGAGGTGAAAAATTAACAGCAGGTGCTTCATATAATATAACATGGGATGCAGCAGGAATTACTAATGTAAAAATCGAATACACTACTAATAATGGAATTTCATGGAACACAATAGTTAACAGCACACCAAGTACAGGATTTTATAATTGGGCTATAATTCCAAGCACAGCATCAACAAATTGTAAAATTAGAATTAGTGATGCACAAGATGGCTATCCTTCAGATGAAAGTGACCAATTTTTCTCAATTGAACCAGAACCAAGAATAAAAGTATTAGAACCCAATGGTGGAGAAAGCTGGAATTACGGAACACCTGAAGAGATTAGATGGGAATCAGAAAACATTAAGAATGTAAAAATAGAATATACTACTGATGGCGGAGGGACATGGATTCCAATAGTTAATAGCACTCCAAGTATTGGTTCATATATATGGAATGATATTCCTAATACAAATTCTAATCAGTGTAAAGTAAAAATTAGTGATGCTGATGATGGTGTCCCTTATGATTTGTCGGATAACAATTTCCAGATATCAAATCAGGTAGTTCAATCAATAAGAATTATTTCTCCTAACGGAGGAGAAAGATGGCAAGCTGGTACTTCTAAAAATATTACATGGGATTCTAAAGGAATAAATAATGTTAATATTGACTACACAATTAACAATGGTTTAACATGGATTCCTATTGTTCAGAATATTCCAAGTTCTGGTTCTTATGAGTGGAATCCTATTCCAACCGTAAATTCAACTCAATGTAAAGTAAGAGTTAGAGATGCAGCAGATGGAGAACCATCGGATGAAAGTAATACTACATTTACTATACAGCCAAGTCAATCGATAGAAGTTGTTTATCCTTATTCAGGAGTGGAATTGCTATCGGGAGAAAAATTCAAAATTAAGTGGAAATCTACAGGGATAGAATATGTTAAGATTGAATTTAATCCGTACAATTCTACTTTCAGTTATGATTGGATAGTACTTGTTGATAGTGTATCGGGCACAGATGAAGGAAATGGAATTCGCTCATATGAAGCAAGCTTTTCTGTTGTATCAGATAATTATGTAATTAGAATAAGTGATGCTGTCGACGGTACACCAATGGATTATTCTGATGGAGTATTTAAGATTAAACCAGCACCACAGATTCAGATTCTTGTTCCAAATGGTGGTGAACAATGGCTAGCTTCTAAACAAAATGTTTCTACTTCAGATATACAAAATTATCATCCTTATGAGATTAAATGGAATGCCAATAATATTAAGAAAGTAAAAATTGAATGGTCAACAAATGGTGGAGGAAGCTGGTATACAGTTCCAGGCGCTGAAAGTACTGAGAATGATGGTATTTTTATCTGGGCACCGGGTCATAAAGATTTAGTTCGACCCGATAGTTCTGATAATTGTAAAATTAGAATTTCTTCTGCAGATGCAGGTGTTACAGCAATTGATGAGACTGATGGTTACTTCTCAATTCATTCGAGTAAAAAAATAAAAATTGAGTATCCTAACGGTGGTCAATATTTTTATTTAACAGCTGATGAAATGCAAGATCCTAAACCTTCAGACCATTGGCCAATGTTAATTAAATGGACTAGTTATGCAATTTCTGGTAATGTAAATATTTATTACAGTATTCAAAATGGAGCTGAAGGAACATGGAAACCTATTATAACAAATTATCCTTCAACTGGTGCTTACGGCTGGGATTTTATTTTTGGAAATGTTAAAGAGTTATTGCCTTCAACATTATTGAGAATTAAGATTGTTGACTCAGCTGACGCAAAAATATGGGATGTTAATGATAATCCAGTAAATCTTAATATAATAGGGAATTAGGTTAAAACTGCTTAAAATAAGAATTAGTAGTTTGAGCTTATTTGAATGTTTTTTGTTAATTTTACAGTGTAGATTTGCCCCGTGGTGTAATTGGCAACACGTCTGACTCTGGATCAGAAGTCTCCAGGTTCGAACCCTGGCGGGGCAGCAAAAATGTTCTTATCTAAAAATACATCTTTTAATGCCTTTTAATTTTAGAAAAATTCAAAGTAAATAATAACACACATGAAAATGTCCTTTCTTTTATATAAAGAATTTTTCCTTTTTAAAATAGATAACGAACTTTTTAAGATATTTTAATCAGTTATATTGTTATTAGTTTTAGTTTATGTTTATGAAGAAAGTGCTTATTATAGAAGACGATAAAAATTTACGCGAAAACCTTAAGATTGTTCTTTCTAAATATGACTATCAAGTTTATTCAGCTGAAAATGGGAAAGAAGGTTTGTTAATGACAGAACAAACAAAACCTGATATAATATTGTGTGATATAATGATGCCCGATATTGATGGTTACAAAATTTTAAAGATTGTCCGCAATAAAAGTGAATTATCCTCCGTTCCATTTATTTTTTTAATAGCTAAAGCCGAAAGAGAAGATTTAAGAAAAGCTATGGAATTAGGAGCAGATGATTATATAACAAAACCATTCAAAGTAGATGAATTGTTGAAAGCTATTCAAGTTAGACTGGATAAAAGTAATTTGTTGACTCAAACATTACTAAAAAAATCAAATAATGTATATGTATTTGTTAAGTGTGATAATCAAATAGAGAAATTGGATTTAAATTCAATAGAGTGTATAATAGCTGATAATATTTACTCAAAAGTATATCTAAATTCTAAGAAATTTATAGCAGTAAGAAAGTCACTAAAGAAGTGGGAAGAGATTTTACCGGAAGATAAATTTATTCGTGTGCATCGAAAGGCAATTATAAATGTTCAATTTATTCAAAAAATAGAGAAATGGTTTAATCAAAAAATGAAAATTACAATGATTGATTTTGATGAAGAAATTTATGCGAGTAGAAATTACACACATAAACTAAAGGATAAATTGTTTATATAGTTCTAAAAAATTACGGAGACAAAAAGATGAATAAACGCCAACTCGGGAAAAATGGTCCTTTCATTACCACAATTGGATTTGGTGCATGGGCAATTGGTGGTCCCTGGCAATATGGCTGGGGGAAAGTTGATGATGATGAATCTATTAAAGCTATTCATACAGCAATTGATAACGGCATAAATTGGATTGATACAGCTGCAGTTTATGGTTTTGGTCATTCCGAAGAAGTTGTGGGTAAAGCAATTAAAGGAATTAGACATGAAGTTTTTATTGCAACAAAATGCGGAATGATAAATGATGGTAAAGGAAATGCTGTAGTTAATCTTAAACCAGAAAGTATAAGAAAAGAAATTGAGGAAAGTTTGCGAAGACTTCAAACCGACTATATTGATTTATATCAATTTCATTGGCCTGATCCTAATACTCCTTTAGAAGATTCGTGGGGTACAATGGTAGAATTGAAAAAGGAAGGGAAAGTAAAATATATTGGAGTTTGTAATTTTGATGTGCCTTTGCTTAAGAAATGCATGGAAATTGAACATGTGCAATCTTTACAACCGCCATACAGTTTATTAAGGAGAGATATTGAAAAAGAAATTTTGCCATATTGCCTTCAAAATGAAATTGGTGTAGTTGTTTATAGTCCAATGCAAGCAGGATTACTGACAGGGAAATTTGATATTAATAAAATTGCTGAAGATGACTGGCGTAGAAAAAATAAATATTTTCAAGAACCTTATCTTTCCAAAGCACTAGCATTTGTAGAGAAGCTAAAACCAATTGCAGAAAAGTCGAATAAAACTGTTGGCAATCTTGCAGTGGCCTGGGTATTGATGAATAAAGCTGTAACTTCTGCTATTGTAGGAGCACGTAAAAGTGAACAGGTAATAGAAAATATTAATGCTGATGGTTATTTGCTTTCAGAAGATGAAATAAATGAAATATCAAAATTATTAGAAGAGTTTGAATTATAGTTTTGTTGATTCAAAAATTGATATTATAAAAGAGTAAATCTATTTTTGTTTAATATTTTTTTGGCGCATTCGTCTAGTGGTTTAGGACGCCGCCCTCTCAAGGCGGAGATCACGGGTTCGAATCCCGTATGCGCTACGAACAAGGCGGAGATTACGGGTTCTCCCGAAGGGACTCCTTTGGAGGAATTCCGTATGCGCTACAAGAAGTTAGAATAATAGTAGAAATGTATTTTGTGTACATTTTAAAAAGCAAAAGAGATGGTACATATTATTATGGTTCAACCGTAGATATTGAGAAAAGATTAAGAGAACATAATTCAGGGAAATTGAGGTATACAAAAGGACATCTACCATATGAAATACATTATTATGAAGGATATGAAACGAGAAAGGAAGCAATGAAAAGGGAGAGGTATTTTAAGACAATTGAAGGATATAGATGGTTGAAGGAGAAAGGGATAATATAAAGATGGCGCATTCGTCTAGTGGTTTAGGACGCCGCCCTCTCAAGGCGGAGATCACGGGTTCTCCCAAAGGGACTCCTTTGGAGGAATCCCGTATGCGCTACGAATGAGGCGGAGATCACGGGTTCTCCTGAAGGGACTCCTTTGGAGGAATCCCGTATGCGCTACGAACGAGGAGGAGATCACGGGTTCTCCCAAAGGGACTCCTTTGGAGGAATCCCGTATGCGCTACGAATGAGGCGGAGATCACGGGTTCTCCCAAAGGGACTCCTTTGGAGGAATCCCGTATGCGCTGCAAGAAGTTATTTTTGTTGAAAATGGTGTGTGGGTTAATTCTTATATTGATTAACAAATAATTCGATAAAATAATTTTATAAAAAAGGTATCTGAATTAATTTCTCTTGCAAAAAATTTTGAATATCAATTTGAACTGATTTATAATAAGTAAAACGAATTTATTAATGACAGATAACTTAGAAGAAGAAAAAAAAAGAATTAAAAAAATAATTGAATTACTTCTAAAAGAATATCCTAATGCAAAAACAGCACTTAATTATTCAAATCCATTTCAATTGTTAATAGCTACAATTCTATCTGCACAATGCACTGATGAAAGAGTAAATTTAGTTACAAAAGATTTATTCAAGAAATACAAAAAGCCTCAAGATTTTTTAAGTGTTCCTCCTGAAGAAATTGAAAAAGATATTTATTCTACCGGCTTTTATAAACAGAAAACAAAAAGTATTATAAAATGCTGCTCAGAACTTGTTGAAAAATATAAAGGTAAGGTCCCAGATGATTTCGACGAACTCGTAAAGTTGCCAGGAGTAGGAAGAAAAACTGCTTCAGTTGTAGCAGGAAATGCTTTTAATATTCCTTCAATTGCAGTTGATACACATGTAACAAGATTAACCAATCTACTTGGATTTGTTGATACAAGCGACCCAATTAAAATCGAATTTAAGTTAAAAGAACTACTTCCTGAAAAATACTGGATTGTTTCTTCAAATCTTTTCATTAATCATGGAAGAAAAGTTTGTATAGCACGAAGACCAAAATGTGCAGAATGTGTGATATGCAAATATTGTCCTTCGTGTAAAATTACATAAACAAAAAGAGAGTTTTTTATGAATGATGATTTAATGCACAATCGAAATTACTGCCTTAATTTATTAAAGGAGTATACCAAAAGCGAAAATCTTATCAAACATGCTTATGCTGTTGAATCTTGTGTTCGTGCATATGCTGAAAAATTTAGAGAAGATATTGAATACTGGGGTAATGTTGCACTACTTCACGACTTTGATTATGAGAAATATCCTACTGCAGAAGAACATCCATACAAAGGTGCAGAAATTTTAAAGCAATTAGGATTCGAACAAAATTTTATTGAATCGATATTGTCTCATGCAGATTATACAAATATTCCAAGAGATACTTTGTTGAAAAAAGTCTTGTTTGCTTGTGACGAACTTGCCGGCTTTTTAACGGCAGTTGCATACGTAAGACCATCAAAAACAATTGATGAAGTTGAAGTAAAATCTGTAATTAAAAAGATGAAGGATAAAGCTTTTGCAAGAGCTGTAAGTAGAGAAGACATTATTAAAGGTGCACAGGAATTAGGAATTCCTCTTGAAGAACATATTCAGTTTTGTATCGATGCAATGAAAAAGAATAAAGAATTACTTGGACTTTAAGAATTATTAGCTTGACAAGTTCCATTCATTTTGTCTAAATTTGTCACCAAATTTATGGAGATATATTATAGAGAGTTTATTTACTTTTAATGAACTAAAGTTAGAAAAAGTTAATCAATAAGAAATTAGTTCTGATGAAAACAAAATTCTCTATAATATTTCTCCTTTTTATTTTAAATGTAGCTGTTCACGCTCAAGATATAAAGGTTCTTTCCTCGAGTTCAAATTCAATTGTATTTGAGTACACCCCAATTATTTTGGATACTTCATTTGTTTATTTGAATGGAGAAAAGTTTTTAACTCTTTCGATACCAAACACTTTCATAGATTTTATTTCTAATGACGATACTCCCAAATTACCTGTTCGTGAAGTAAATCTTGGGGTCCCATCTGAATTTGGAAATACTATTCAAGTAATTTCTTCTGAATATGAAGATTTTCCAGGAATTTTTATTCCTAAAAATTTAACAAGCAGAGATTCTCTAATTTATTTCTCAAGTAATAATTTATTAAATAACGATTTAGTTGCTTTTGGAGAATATGGCTTGGTTAGAAATCTTCCTGTTCAATCAATCAGAATTTATCCACTTCAGGTAGATTATCAGAAAAAAATTACAAGAGTATATAAAAAAATTGTAGTAAGTGTTAACTATCGTCAAGTTAGAGAAAATTTAGAATTAGTAAAGGAAGATTTTCTCCGCCATTTAATATTGAATTGGGATGTTGCTAAATACTGGGGAATCCCTGAAACAAAATTGTTAAAAAGCTCAAAGGCAAATCTTTCAAGTGGGACATGGTATAGATTTGAAATCCCTGAAGAAGGCATTTATAAAATTGATAGAAATTTCTTGCAAAGTTTAGGAATTGATGTTAATACAATTGACCCGAGAACAATTCAGATTTTTAGTATATGCGGTTATGCACTTCCAGAAAATTATTTATCCCAGAATAATATTGGCCTTAAAGAAGTTGCAATTTATGTAGCAGGAGAAAATGATGGCAAATTTGACCAAGCTGATTATATTTTATTTTATGGAAGAAATACAGAAGCATGGGAATATGATTCAAATGCAAGAAAAATTATTAGGGTCAAGCATCCATTCACAAAGAAAAGTTATTACTGGTTGACATTTGCTAAGAATAGTGGAAAAAGAGTTTCTTTGAAATCATCTTTGAACTTATCAAATATTTCTCAGCAGCAATATACTCTTGCTTATAAAAGTAATGATAAAGACAGCGTAAAAGTGGGACCTTCTGGAAGAGAATATTATGGCGATGAATTCAGCGGTTCAAGAAACAGCAGAAATTATATAACAACTTTAACAGGAATTCTGCCAAATTCAAGAGTGAATTATAATTTTAGATTAATTAATACTTCTACTTCAATTGTGAATTATTCAATCAGTGAAAGTAATAAACAGATTTACAGCGGTTCAATCTCGAGAATTTATGATTATTATTATGGACGTGCAGATTTTGGGAGTGCTTATTATGATGGAACACTTTCAGATGAAAGAAGCAACTTAAAGATTTCGATAAATACTATGTCTAGTGGTGTTAAAGTTTATCTTGATTATTTTGAAATTGAATACAGAAGAAAATTAGAAGCCGCAGGTGATTATTTACTTTTCTTTTCTAAAGATTCAACGGGAATTATTGAATACAGGATTACAAATTTTTCTAACAGCAATATTTTCGTATTTGATGTAACAGACAGCTGGGATGTTAAATTGATTGATGGAGCTTTTATAAGCGGAGGAGAAATTAGATTCCAGTCGAGTGAAGTAAAAAACAAAGTTTCTAAATATATTGCTGTAAATCCTAATGCTTTTAAAATACCTCAAAATGCATCAAGCATAAATATTACTGATATTACAAGTAACATTTCCGGAAGTGAATTAATAATTATCTCCAATAAATTTTTCCGCAATCAAGTTGAAAGATATGCAAATTATAGAGCAAATCAATCTCCGTATAAATTAACAACTTCGGTTTATTATGTTGATGATATCATAAATGAATTTTCTGGAGGTTTACTTGATCCTACAGCAATAAGAAATTTTTTAAAATATGCATATGATAACTGGCAAACAAAACCATTTTATGTTCTGTTGTTTGGAGATGGAGATTATGATTATCTAAATACAATTAAAGAAAGTATAGATAAAAATTTTGTCCCCACTTATCAAACTGTAGAATCTTTAGATGAGATTGCGTCATATGTTATGGATGATTATTATGCAAGAGTTTCAGGTTTTGATAAAAAAGCAGATTTGGCAATAGGAAGATTAAATGTTCAATCCGAAACAGATGCTGAATCTGTAATTAATAAAATTATTAATTATGAAAATAATCTTGAAAGAGGAATCTGGCGTTCAACAATAACATTAGTAGCAGATGATGGTCCTCAAGCTGTAGGACGAGATGATGGTAATATGCATACAAGTCAGTCAGAATATTTATCTTTGTATAAAGTTCCCAAATATTTCACACAGAATAAAATTTATTTAGCTGCTTATCCAACAGTATACACTGGGTTGGGAAGAAGAAAGCCAGATGTTAATAAAGCTATTATTAGTGCAATAAACAATGGCACATTAATTCTGAATTGGATTGGTCACGGGAATCCAAATACATGGGCTCATGAATATGTTTTTGAAAAAGCATCGACAATACCGCAATTGAAAAATCAAAATTATTTTTTCCTTACAGCAGCTACATGCGATTTTGGGAAATATGATGACCCAAACGAACAAAGTTCCACAGAACTTATGATTAATATGCCTAATAGTGGTGCAATCGGAGCTTTTACTGCTGCACGAGTAGTTTATGCTGATGCCAATGCCGAAATTAACAATACTTTTTATAGTTTTTTATTTAATCAAGACGAAAATAATTTTTTACCTATGCGCATAGGAGAAGCTTTTTACTTAACTAAACAAATTCGAACTCAACCTAATGACGAAAAATTTCATCTCTTTTGTGACCCGACCCTAAGATTAAACGAACCAATTTTATCAGCTTCAATCGATTCAATAAATGGAAAGACCTTAAATTCAGCTGTTCAGATTAATGCTCTTGGCGAAGTAAAAATTAATGGAACAGTAAAAGATTCCCGTAATGCACAACTTAATTTTAATGGAGAAGCTATAATAAGTGTTTTTGATTCTGACAAACAAGTAGAATTCAAAGAGATGAACTATATTGTATCAATGCCAGGAGGTTTAATTTACAGAGGTAGAACTACAGTAAATGATGGCAAATTTCAAACAGAATTTGTTGTTCCAAAAGATATTTCATATGAAAATAAAAACGGAAAAATTACTGCCTACATTTTTAATAATGAAACTGATGGTATTGGCTATACTGGAGATATAATTGTAGGAGGCACAAATCCAAATGCTGTTAATGATGGCAAAGGTCCAGAAATTCAAATTTACTTTGATAATGAAACCTTCGAAAATTCTTATCTTGTTAATCCTGATTTTACATTAATAGTTAGACTTAAAGATCAGACGGGAATAAATACAACCGGGGCAGGGATTGGTCATAAATTAGAAGGCATTCTTAATGATGATGAAAATAATGCTATAGATTTTACAAATTACTTTATTGGTGATTTAAATTCAGCAGGTAAATCTGGTGTAATAAAATATAAGTTTACTTCATTTCAACCGGGAGATTACAAGATAAAAATTAAAGCATGGGATGTTTTCAATAATTTTTCTTCAGAAGAAGCATATTTTACTGTTGTTTCGCCTGACGAAGGATTAAGTATAAGAAATGTTTATAATTTCCCGAATCCTTTTTCATCATATACAACTTTTACTTTTCAGCATAATATTTCTTCTTCAATTAATGTAAAAGTAAAAATATATTCTATTGCAGGAAGATTGATTAAAGAAATAGAAGAAAGAGACATTCTTGATAAATTTGTTAAAATTGATTGGGATGGAAGAGATAATGATGGTAATTCAATTGGAAATGGAACTTACCTTTATAAAATTTTAGTTGAATCTACAGATGGAAAAATTAAAAACAGTGCACTTGGAAAACTTGCAGTAATTAAATAAAAAAATTTTATATTTTTTATTCGAATAAAAATTATGCTAATTATTTTTCAATATATATAATCAGGAGGAACACATGAAAAGAATAATGATGATTATGATGCTGGCTTTTATGTTTCTATGTTTTGAAAAAATAAATGCACAGGGCGAAGCAGCATTGCCATTTTTATTAATTGCACCAGATTCAAGAGCAGGTGGAATAGGCGAATCAGGAACAGGACTTGCAGATAATTCTGCTGCTGTCTTCTGGAATCCAGCTGGAATTGCTTTTTTAACTGGCTCTGAAGTTAGTTTTACTCATAGTAATTGGCTCCCAGAATTTCATCTTGATTTATTTTACGACTATGCAACTTATCGACAATACATAGAAGATATAAGTGGAAGCATTACTGCAAGTGTTACATACATGAATTACGGGGAATTTGTTCGAACATTATCAAATTCTCCTGAACCAGTAGGAACTTTCAGGTCTTATGATGCTGCTTTGACCGTCGGTTATGCTACAAAATTAAGCAATGACTGGGGATTGGGATTTAATTTTAGATTAATTCACAGCCGCCTTGCAGATAAACCCACCGAACAAGAACAGGGAAAAGGAGTTGCTACCACTGTAAGTTTTGACATTGGGGCAATGTGGCGTCCCGAAAAATTTAATTTACCTTTTATTGGTGATATGGGAAACAGATTCAGTCTCGGGATGAATCTTAGTAATTTAGGACCAAAAATTTATTATATTGACCAAGCTCAGGCAGACCCAATTCCTACTAACTTTCGACTTGGTATTGCAACAAGATTATTTCAAGATGATTTTAATTCTCTAACTTTAACACTTGATTTCAGTAAACTACTTGTAGATAAAGGCGAGGCTTTTAGAGGACAGGTTGACACAACTAACAATGTTAAGAAAAAGAGAAAAGATTTTTATGAAGCAATCTTTTCTGCTTGGGCTGATCAAACAATAGGAGAAGAAATTCGTGATATAAATACTTCAGCAGGAATTGAATATTGGTATGGTCAACCCGGTGATTTTATGTTCGCATTACGAGCAGGATTTTTCTATGAAGACCCTGCATTTGGCAACAGAAAATTTGTAACTCTTGGTGCTGGTATCCGATACGATATGTATGGTTTTGATTTTAGTTATCTCACTACTGATGTTTTCAAAAATGGTGAAAATCATCCTCTCAATAATACCTTGAGATTTACTTTACTTATTGGATGGGGAGCTGTGCCTCAAAAACAATTAGGATTTCCTCGCGGAATTTAATTTCTTATGAAGAAAATAATTTTATTTTTACTTTTAGCAGGATTGAGCAGTTCATTTGCTCAATCCTTTAATCTAAGAGTTTTACATAAACTCAATGAACCAAAAGTTTTTAATTCTTCAGATACTTTGAAAATTCTTGCAGTTCTCGTTGAATTCAAAGAAGATAATGACCCCAATACTTTTGGTAATGGTAAATTTGGTTCAATTTATTCTAAGGATTATGGAGATACAATTTTAGACCCATATCCTCATGATGTTAAATATTTTGAAAATCATCTGGAGTTTGCAAAAAATTATTTTAATAAAGTTTCAAATGGAAAATTAAATATCAATTATACTGTTCTTCCTAAAGTAATAACAGTTTCTCAAATAATGAGAAATTATGCTCCACCGCCTTCAAATCCTGATGATTTGTCTAATCTTGCTAAGTTTGCTAAAGAAGTATGGCATCTTGCAGATTCTATTTATGGTGATGTGGATTTTTCAAAATATGACCTCTTTACAATTTTTCATGCTGGAGTTGGAAATGCATACTATCCAAATGGCAGATTAGGTATTGAAAGAGATTTGCCTTCTATTTATTTAAGTGAAAATTCTCTTAAATCAGTCTTTGGAAATAATTTCGATGGTTTTAAAACAAAAAATTTTTCTATCAAAAACACAATCATTTTACCGACAACAGAATCAAAAGAAATTGATTCATTTGGAGAAAAAATTCTTTATCAAATGTCAATTAATGGTTTAATAGTAGGAAACATTGCAAGCTATCTTGGTTTACCAGATTTGTTTAACACAGAAACTGGAGTAACTGCAATTGATAGATTTGGTTTAATGGATGGTAATGCTATTTTTGCTTTCAACGGAACTTTTCCACCTGAACCTTCTGCATGGGAAAAAATTTATCTCGGCTGGCTTGAACCAGTTGTTATTGATAAGATTGATAAAAAAATTAATATTGTTGCAAGACTCGCAGCTCAAATGAATGATACTATAGTTGTCAAAGTTCCTATTAATTCTTCTGAGTATTATTTAATTGAAAACAGGCAACGCGATGTTAAGAAAGATGGTGCAACAATAACATATAAAAGAGGAAATAACATTTATACATTTCATGCTGATAAAGATAGACCGAGATTTAATTTTAGCAATGCCGATACATTATCAGGAGTAATTACCGATGTTGATGAATTTGATTGGGCAGTGCCGGGAAATGGAATTGTAATCTGGCATATTGATGAAAATATTATAAAAGAAAAAATTATAATTAATAAAATAAATGCTGATATAAAAAATAGAGGTGTTGATGTAGAAGAAGCAGATGGCATTCAGGATATTGGTGAACATTTTACATCTGTACTGGGTGATTTTTATGGTATTGGAAGCGAAGAGGATTTCTGGTTTGCTAATAATAAAGCAAAATTATATAAAAATAAATTTGGGCCAGATACAAAACCAGACACTAAATCAAACAGTGGAGCTAATAGTTTAATCACAATCGAAAATTTCTCGCCTTCTGCAAATAAAATGTCATTCGAAATAAAATTTGGAGAGAATTTTATTAAACCTGTCTCATCATATTCATATAACTTCAAAAACCCTCAGATTATTAGTATTCCTTCAGAAAATTATCATTCATTCTATATTTTTGATGATGTTAATCTTCTGATGATTAGTCGAGACAATCAAAAAATAAAATCATACAATAATTTTGGTGATAAAAATATTGCATCTGTTAATTTCGGAAATGATTATATCTTGGGAGCAATTGGCAATAAAATTAATTATTTAATCAATAATTCTTTTGAAGATCATACCGGAAGCATTGATGTATCTTTTAGAGTTACATCTCCTATAGTAATTTCAAATGAAAACAATAAACTATTTGCCTATGCAGGAACTGCAAATGGATATCTAATAAAAATTAATATTGAATCATTGTACAATGGAAGTGGAAATAATTATGAAATAACAAAAGTTGCTGATGAAGATGTAATCCAAATTTGCAAACCATACAATAGCACAAAAAATTATTTTTCAATAATAACAACTTCATCATTTTATGATAGTGATAATTTCAAGTTGACTTTGCCTCATAAACCTTTAAGAGCTGCATTGCTTTATGATAATTCCACTTCAGTTTTCATAAATGTAATTCTTACAGAAGGAAATTACTTTTATATTATTGAAAGAGGAACAATAATCAAAGAGTTTAAGATTAACTCTGAAAATCAAATCAATTATTTTTCTTTATTTACTGATAATGAAAATGGAGAAGGAAAGATATTATTAAATAATGGCGAGAAATTAGAAGCATATAATCTCAATGGAATACTTTTAGATAATTTTCCAATAATTGAACCAAATAAAGGAAATTTTATTTCACTTCCATTGGCTGCAGATTTAAATGGTGATGGAGTAATTGATATTATAGCAGCTTCTGATAAAGGGAATCTTTATGCTTATGATTCAAAAACAGCTAAAGTTCTGAAAAATTTCCCCATTACAGTTGGGACAAAAATAATTTTAACTCCTGCAATTTATATTTATCAGCCAGAATCAATGTCGCCTTTGTCTTTTCAGACTTTGATAATGATTGATAAAAATAATTATTTGATTCAGTGGACAATCGGAATTAAAAACAGCATTAAAAGCAGTGTTACAGGTTGGAATAGTGAATTTTCAAATTCAACAAATAATTCATCAATAGAATTTTCAAAAATCATTAATAATGATAAAAGATTTTTCCCTGAAGAAAAAGTTTATAACTGGCCTAATCCAGTTTATAATGATGAAACATTTATTCGATTTTATGTTTCTGAAAATTCAGAAGTTAAAATCAAAATATTCGACCTTGCAGGTGAACTCGTAGATGAATTAAGTGGCTATGCAAACGGAAATTATGATAATGAAGTTAAATGGAATGTAAAAAATGTACAAAGCGGAGTTTATTTTGCAAATGTTGAAGTGAAATCAGCATCTGGTAAATTTGCAAACAAAGTAATTAAGATTGCTGTTATCAAATAACTAAACACATATCCAGATTTTCACATGAAAAAGTACATATCAATTATTTTCTTGATTCCTGTTTTAATTCTTGCTCAGTTTAATGAATATGAGCCTGATTATGAATGGCTAACCATAAAAGGGGAACATGTTTATGTTCATTACCATCCTGAAGCTGAAAGAACTGCGCGGACTGTATTAAAAATTGCTGAAGAAATTTGGGGACCAATAACTTCACTTTATGAATATGAACCTGAGCCTGTTCATTTTGTAATTAAGGATATTGATGATTATTCAAATGGTGCTACATATTTTTTTGATAATAAAATTGAAATATGGGCTTCGGCTCTCGATTTTGATTTAAGAGGCACACATAATTGGTTACGCAATGTTATCTCTCATGAATTTACTCATATGGTCCAAATTCAGTCTTCTATGAAATTAAGCAGAAAATTTCCTGCAGTTTATTTTCAATTTATGAATTATGAAAAAAAGAGAAGGCCCGATATACTTTATGGCTTCCCGAATTTTATTGCGTCCTATCCTGTTGCTTCTGTAAATGTACCAGCATGGTTTGCAGAAGGAACAGCTCAATATATGCGTAAAGAATTTGGTTATGATGATTGGGATACTCACCGTGACATGATTTTACGATGTTATGCTTTAAGTAATAAAATGTTAACCTGGAATCAAATGGGAGTATTTGATAAAACAAGTTTAGGAAATGAATCAGTTTATAATGCTGGATTTGCTCTTACTCGTTATATCGCTCAAAAGTATGGCGAAGATAAATTGCAAAAAATTTCGAATAAACTTGGTAAACTTTCAAACTTCACAATAGATGCAGCTATTAAAGATGTAATTGGAATTACAGGAAAAGAATTGTATGATGAGTGGACAACTTTTCTTAAGAATGATTATAAAAATAGAATTAAAGATGTTCTTGATAATCGTGTCGAAGGAGAAATGATTACCCCAATAGGTTTTGGTAATTTTTATCCTGTATTTTATGACAGTAGTAAAATACTCTACATATCGAATAAAGAAAATGACTACTTTGGTATGTCTTCAATTTTTCTACTTGATTTGAAAACAAAAGAAGAAAAATTGCTTGTCCCTCTTGTCCGTTCTACTGTTTCAAGAATTCCCGGTGAAGAAAAAATTGTTTATGCAAAATTGAGTGATGATAATCCACGATGGAATAACATTCATGACCTGTATATTTATGACCTTAAAACAGATAAGAGTAAAAGAATTACATTTGGTTTAAGGGCAAATAACCCAGATGTATCGCCCGATGGCAAAAAAATAGTTTTCCTATTTCAAAAAGATGGAACGACAAATATTGGTATTGTGAATGTTGACGGCAAAGAATTTCATCAATTAACATTTTTTTATAATGGGGAACAGGTTTATAATCCCAAATTTTCTCCAGACGGAAATTTTATTGTTTTTGGATATTCGCTTAAGAATACAAGAGAAATTGCTAAGGTAAACATCGATGGGAGTGATTTTTCAATATTAATCGGCAATGGTTATGATAATAGAGATGCGGTTTTTGACCGTGAAGGTAATTTAATTTATTCATCTGATGAAGCAGGGATTTTCAATTTGTATAAAATTAACTTAAGCACGAAAGAGAAAATAAAATTAACTAATGTTGTGGGAGGAGCATTTCAACCAGCAGTTGATTTCAATGGGAATATAATTTATTCTGGATATACAGCCGATGGTTTCAAACTCTTTTATTTGCCAAAAGAAGAACAAAGTAAAGTTGACAGTTCTAAAAATTATGTCTGGAGAAATAATCCCCCGCTTTCAGAAGATAAACCAAAGGGAGATTTAGTTAATTTTGATTTATCACGTTTAATCAATTATGATGATTCAAAAGTACATAATTATGAAGCACAAAAATACAGAGGTTATTTTTCGCGTGTAAGTATCATCCCTTTTATTCGTTATGATAATTATACTACATCAAATTCTGCAATTGATAGAATTAAACCCGGAGTTTATCTTGCTTCGAGTGATTACCTGAATCGATTCAGTATTTTTGGAGGTGGTGCAATTAATAAACGCTTTGAAAGAGATTTATTTTTGTCTTTTGAATATCGAGATAAATTACCAATACTTTTCAAATTAGGTTTAAGACCAGAAGCTGGAATAGAAATTTACAGTGTAAGCAGAAAAGCAAACACTTTAATTGTTTTTGATTCGCTGGATACTTCATTTAATACAACAACTGATGTTACTTATAATTTATTTGAAAGCGACTTCTTCTTGCGCCATAAAATTTTTACAGAAGGGAATAACTTAGAATTCAGATTTGTTTTGAGCAGTTATACTGCTACTCTTGGCAGTTTTATTTTTCCAAATACAAACATTCTTTATCCAACAACAAATGATACTTATTTCATCGGCAGAGATTTACAAATTAAATATGTTCATGATGGAATTAAACCAACAGTGGATTCGGATATTAATCCAATTGGAAGAAAAATTGAATTTAAATATGATTATGAATTTAATCGATATAATCCTGATGGAGAGTATACAGTTGAAGATGGTATGTTGAAACCGAAGTATAAAAATTTCAATTTTCACAGAATAGAATTAAACTGGAAAGAATTTTTTGAAATACAGAAAGACCATACTCTAACAACACAATTTAGGATAGCATCAATTTTAGGACCTACTGTACCTGACTTCTTCGATTTTTATCTTGGTGGTTTAATTGGCATGAAAAGTTATCCATTTTATTCAATAAGCGGAAATGAATTAAGCTGGTTGAATTTAACATATCGATTTCCATTAATAAAAAATATTGATACAAGAATTGGTCATCTTTACATCGATAAAATTTATATGTCTGTTTATGCTGATTTTGGGAATGCTTGGAATGGTAGAATTCCTTCGCTTAAAGATTTTAAAAAAGGAGCTGGCATTGAACTGAGAATCAAAATGAATTCATTTTATATATTCCCTACAAGTTTATTTATTAATGCTGCATATTCTTTCGATAAATTTTCGAGAAAGATATTGAATGAAAATGTTAATTATGGTAAAGAATGGAATTTTTATGGTGGTATTTTATTTGACTTCAATTTTTAATGATGAGGTATAAAATGAAAAAGATTCTTTTGATGATTTTTTTAAGTGTATCAATAATTTTTTCACAGCAAGAGAGTTTAACTGGTTTATTAAAAGTTGACTCTAAAATTTCTTTTGATAATTCTTTTAAGCAAGAATTGAAAACAGGGGACAACAGTTTAAATAAAAAATCTCCTTTGCTTGGTGCTGTGTTATCATTTGCAGTTCCGGGTGTGGGACAGTTTTATTCAAAAAGTTACATTAAAAGTGCAATTTTTATTGCTATTGAAGCAACAGCAATTACTGTTGGATTAATTTATGATAAAAAAGGTGATGACCAGACAGATTATTTCCAGAGATTTGCCAATGAACACTGGAATGTCAAAAGATATGCTTTGTGGACAATTACTAATGCTACAAAAATTAATCCGCAGGTTAATCCTAATGATTTCAGAATTTTTAATTCAGATGGTTCGGTAAACTGGAAAGAGCTTAATCGTCTCGAAAATGCAATTGGCGGTTATTATTCTCATCATCTTGCTCCATTTGGTGACCAGCAATATTATGAAATGATTGGTAAATATCCTCAATTTAATGTTGGCTGGGATGATTTTGGTGATGAACATACTCCTTTCAATTATGGCGACCCGCTTACTCCAAATTTTCTTTATTACTCACATGAGCGCGGTAAAGCAAATGATTTTTATAATATTGCATATAAAGCAGTTTTAATAATTATTACCAATCATATAATAAGTGCAGTAGATGCAGCATGGAGCACAAGCAGATATAATAGAAAATTGCAGATGTCTGCTCAATTGAAAAAAGATGAAATTGGTTTTAGAACAATTTATTATCCTCAATTAAATTTGCAATACACATTTTAAGAAGTTATATGAAAGAACCTGTAGTTGTTATAGTTGGCAGACCAAATGTTGGCAAATCAACATTATTCAACAGATTGACAAAGACTAAAAAGTCGATTGTTGATGATATTGCTGGAGTTACAAGAGATAGAATTTATGGTGATGTTGAATGGAACGGTAAACATTTTAGATTAATCGATACAGGCGGATTTGTACCTGATTCTGAAGACCTTTTTGAATCAGCAATCCGTGAGCAAATCAAAATCGCTCTTGAAGAATCTGATGCAATTCTTTTCGTGGTTGATGGTAAAAGTGGTTTGACACCACTTGATAGAGAAATAGCCAATATGATTCGTAAGACAACCAAACCATATTATTTACTTGTAAATAAAGCTGATGCACCTGAGATGACATCACGTAAAAATGATTTTTATTCTCTTGGAATTGAAAAGATTTATGATATCTCAGCTTTAAATGGAAGAAATCTTGGCGATTTTCTGGATGATTTACAAAGTCATTTAACATTTCCTAAAGAAAAAGAAGAAACAGATTATAGATTGCGTCTTGCAATTATTGGCAAGCCAAATGTTGGTAAATCTTCTCTTGTTAATGCTTTGCTTGGCTATGATAGAACAATTGTAACTGATATTCCAGGAACTACAAGAGACAGCATTGATTCTATACTGAAATATTATGGAGAAGAAATTGTTCTTGTAGATACTGCAGGATTGAGAAGGAAATCAAAAATTAAAGAGAACGTAGAATTTTTTGCCAATGTTAGAACTTACAGAGCATTGTGGGACTGTGATGTTGCTGTTCTTCTTCTTGATGCAGAACTTGGTCTGGAAAATCAAGACCAGAGAATAATTCAAGAAGCTGTTAGAAGAAGAAAAGGATTAATTATTGCAATTAATAAATGGGATTTAATAGAAAAAGATGTTAATACAGCTAAGAGATACGAAGATGCAATTAAAGCAAAAATGAAGACAGTTGATTATGTTCCCATCATTACAATCTCGGCCTTGACAAAACAAAGAATTTATAAACTTATTGACCTGGCTAAAAAAATTCATGAAGAAAGAAAGAAAAAAATTCCGACAAATCAATTAAATGAAATACTGCTTCCAGAAATTCTTAAAACTCCTCCGCCGGCTACTCCAACAGGAAAAGAAATAAAAATAAAATACATAACTCAGGTAGGCGAACATTATCCCATCTTCTTATTTTTTGCCAATCAGCATAAATACATACCCGAATCATATAAGAGATTTCTTGAAAGATTAATTCGTCAACACTTTGGTTTTGAAGGGGTACCGATGACAATATCATTTAAGGAAAAGTAAATTTTTCTAAATGATTAATGCGCAGATGGTTCTTTTCGTTGCATGATTTTTTATTGTACTACTTAATCATTACAAGCAGCATTTTAGATTGAATAATACTTTTTAATCCATGAGGAATGTTTGAAGGCATAATAATAAATTCACCGGATTTTAAATTATAAGGATTACCTCCAATTGTAATTTCCATTTCTCCTTCTACAACATAAACAAATGCCTCATATGGTGAAGTATGCTCGCTTAAAGATTCATCTTTGTCAAATGCAAAGAGTGTTATATTGCCATTAGATTTTTTTATAATTTGTTTGCTTACAATCGCATTGTTCTGATATTCTATAGCATCATTTATATTTTCATGTTTAATGTTGTCAGACATAATTTTATCCTTAATTTATTTATCCCAAATTATTAATTAGAATAAAGCAAATTTGTCAGATGCTTGTAGCCTATTTTTAAGTAACTGTTAAAGTTTTCAATTGCTATACATTAGAAATAATGAAAATATAAATTCTCGTTACTCCTTATAAAATATAGCGTAAGATGCTTTCAATAAATTTTATTACACAAATGGGGATTATATCTTACAACACAAAGCACTGTATTAATGATTATTTTAGTTTTTTAATCGAAGCAAACGCTTCGATTTACAATTTTTTTAACACCGTAATTCTCAATATTTTTCAGCAATGCAAAGTCTAATAAATAAATCGGGTTTATAATTAGTGTTTATGATTATTATGCAAATCATTAACCTCTTTATCATTGAAAATATTTTCTACATAATGAATGAAATGAACATAAGCAGCAACAAATTCTCTTCCAGATTTAACATCATTTACATCATAATTTTTCTTGGACTGAAGGTTGTTAAATAATTCTTTTACTTTAGAATGATAATTCTTATCCAGATGGCTCAAAATGTTTTCAACTGTTCCTTTTTCAATTGCTATATCCGCTGCTTCTATACCTTCTGCTGGAAGATAACCCGCAGATTTTAGTCCAGTGTATGGCTCGTCTTCTCCCATCCGGTGAACTCTTACAACAGTTTCAAAGAAATACATATCAGCTAGTTCTTTTGCTTCTGAACTCAGTGTTCTTACTTTAATCACTTTATCGAACATTGCTTTAATTTCTGGTTCATCTTCTGCTCTAACCCAGATAAGAACATAATTGATGTTGCCGGTTTCAAGAGATTTCTTTGCTGCTTTAACAACCGGACCTTCCATTGAATCGCAATGAGCCGAAGCTGTGCTAATAAATATGAAAATGAATGATGCTAAAAATAACACAGCTGAAAATTTTAATTTCGATGTCATAATTACACTCATTAGTTAATTTTTAAGATTAACTCTAATCAAATATAGATTCTTTAATAGATTAAATCTTTGACTTAAGTCAGAACTATTTTGATTTATTTAAAAGAGATGAGTATTTCAGAAAGAGCAACTGCGTTATTATGTTCTATTTCTTTTGAAGAAAAAAGAAGTGTGATGGTACCTTTTTCCTTTTCTAATTTTTTTATTTGTTCGAGTAGTTCTTGTTTCTCTTTTAATTCTTCATGATATTTTTCTTTGAATGTATTCCACTTTTTCGAATCATGATTATACCATTTTCTTAATTCATTGCTTGGTGCAATTTCTTTAAGCCACAAATCAATTTTAGATTTTTCTTTTGTTAAACCTCTTGACCATAATCTATCTACAAGGATTCTAAATCCATCATTTTTAGATGGTTTTTCATAAACGCGTTTTACTTTTATCATGATATTTATCTTGTATTTGTCAGAATATTTTATCAGATGTTAAAATTACGGCTCCAGCTTTTTCCATTTCAGTAAATGCATTTTCAACATCACCTTCGTGTTGATAAATTCCTTCTATTCCATCTCTGATTACATAAGTCTTAAAACCATTTTTTAAAGCATCTAATACTGTTTGCTTTACACAATATTCTGCAGTCAATCCAGTAACAAAAAGCTCATCAATATTATTTGATTTTAGAAATTCAGTAAGATTTTCATTAGTTGCTTCAAAAGCAGAATAACCATCATCTTTATTACCGGTGCCTTTTAAGAATATTTTGTGAATTTTTTCTGAATTTAATTCTTTTGGAATTTCGGCTCCATAAGTTCCTTGAACGCAATGCACAGGCCATTTTTCAAAGTGAATAGTATTTTCTGGATGCCAATCTTTTGATGCTAATACAAAATCAAATTTGTCCATAATTTTGTTTAGAACTGGAATAATAATATTCCCTTTTGGAGTTGGCAGTGCCCCATTTGGGAGGAAATCATTTTGTAAATCAACTATGAATAATGCTTTCATCTATAATCCTCCTTGTCTTTATTCATGACTAATTTATCTCTTAGTTCCATTAATTTTTGACTGATGCCTACTTTATAAATATGCGGGTATTCAAATCGTTTGTGTTCTACCGGGAGTTGAGAAAATCTAAATTGTAAATATTCTGAAATTTCTTTTATTGATTTATGTTTTAAAATTACTTCACCGTTTTCAAAAACCTTTGAAATGATTAATTCTTTTTTAAGATTTTTAACTGAACATTTTTTATTGGGACTATGGGGATGAAAAATCATATCAATTTCGTTATCAACTTCCTCTTCAAGAATGATTGCATCAGCATAAAATTTTTCTTCTCCATTAAAATATCTTATAATTTTTTTCTTTCCAGGTAGTGTTACTTTTGCTAAGTCTTCAGATAATTTTATGGTTGGTTTATTATCTACATAAGTTATTTTATATACTCCATCAAGAGCGGCATCTTTTTGCCCGGTAATTAAGCTTGTTCCTACACCAAATGCATCAATTGGCGCCCCTTGTTCAATAAGACTTTTAATTAAATATTCATCGAGCTGATTTGAAGCAATAATTTTAACATAGTTCAAGCCAGCATCATTTAGCATTTTTCTTGCTTTTTTAGAAAGATAAGCTAAATCACCACTATCTAATCTAATTGCAGAAAGTTTATATCCTTTTTGTTCTAGTTCTTTGGCAACGATTATTGCATTTGGAACACCACTTTTTAATGTGTCGTATGTATCTACAAGTAAAACACAATTGTTTGGATATAGCTCGGCAAACTTTCTAAAAGCAGTAAGTTCGTTATCAAAACTTTGAATCCACGAATGTGCTAATGTTCCAGTTGGTGTTAAATCATATAAAAAGGCACTCAGTACATTAGAAGTGCCATCAATGCCACCAATTATAGCTGCTCTGCTTGCATAAATAGCAGCGAAACCTTGAGCACGTCTTAATCCGAAATCTACCAGCTTTCTTTCTTTTGCAGAAAATCTTAATCTGCGAGCTTTGGTAGCAATGAGTGATTCAAAATTAATTACATTCAATAGTATAGATTCGAGCAGTTGAGTTTCAATTATGTTCCCTTCAACTCTGATAATGGGTTCATATGGGAAAACTATTTCTCCTTCTGAAACGGAATAAATTTTTCCAGTGAATTTAAAATTTTTTAGGTAGTCTAGAAATTCACTTTTGAATCCTTGCTTTCTTAGATAATCGATTGAACTTTTGCTATATGTGAAATTGACAATTAATTCAAGAAGGTCCTCAAGCCCGGCAAAAATTGTATATCCGGAATTAAAGGGATTGTTCCTAAAAAAATAATCGAAGTTCGCTTGAAGGTTTCCTCTTCCGCTCAAAAAATAACCTTGAGCCATTGTTAGTTCGTAGTAATCGAGATATAACCCTAAATTGTCTATCATATTGTTCATAATAAATTATTTTTATTAAAAATATAAAATCAAGAAAATAATTTCATTATATGCATAATCAAAACTTTTTTCTGGAAATAGATTTTTATGTAAATTAAAGTTAATCCTATTTATTGAGCAAAGTGAAAGTAAATAAACATTTTTGATCAAAAAAGAACGATTTATCAATTGAAACGCTAATTAATTACCTGACTGTAATTATATTTTTAGCAATAAGTTATATATGTCTCCCATTGCATTTGGTATTTACACACAGTCTCTTTTTAAGAGAGGGATAAAGGGAGAGTTCTCTATAATGATTGAATTACGGCAAAGTCTAAAAGCGAAGAATATCTTTGAAATGAAGAATTGGTTTTAAGATTCTTCGTTATCCGCCTAAGGGAGACTACTCAGAATGACTAAAAAAGTAAAAATCATTTAAATGATGGAATCATTCTAAATGATTAAAGAAAAACATAGAAAAAATTCAGAGCGAAGAGATTGTGGAATAGTTGTAAAACGAAATTTATTTCGCTAAAAATATTGTGAATGTATTTTTTAAATAAACAAGATAAAGCTTGTATTACAATTTGTATTTTCACACAGCCTTTTTTAAGAGAAAGGGCAGGGGAGGAGTTCATTTATCTTATAAAGATTTTTTACACATTGCCAGAAGTCATTCTTTATCATCAAATAATCAATATTTATATTTTCTTAATTGCATCCATTGGACAAACAACAATACAATTAATTCTATTAAATCCAGAACACTCATCACATAGTTCAGTTACAATAAAAAAATGTTCTTCAGAAATGGGATTATGCAATAAACCATTTAATACATAGTTTTTACCAGGTTCATAAATTGCTTTTGCTGGACATTCAACAGCACAGGCTCTGCAATTGATACAATCTTCTGTTATTATCATTGACATTAAAACTTTTCTCCTTTAGCTTCACGAGTGTGACTTCCAACAGGTCTTATTCTTCCCCACATTGAATAGAAAAATAAAATCATTGCAATTATTTGTAGTACAGAACTAAATGCAATCAGATAAGGAATTAAATCTGAAAAGAAAAAATTTGCTGCAACTTGAAAAATAAATCTCGATGCTGTTCCGACAGTCATTACCCAGTATGATGCAAGAATCACATCAGGATTATATCTTTTGTCATCTTTATCTGCCCGGGGGAAAAACCAAAGCGCAACTCCCATTATCATCATCATTACAGAACCAACAAGAATTAAATGAGTATGAGCAGAAATTAATTCCTGACTATAACCAATCTTAAAAATGTATTTTGAAATTGACATATAAAGTCCGCTCAAAATTCCGATGATTAAAAAAATCACACTTGTTTTAATGAAATATCTTACAGTACTGAACATAATTTCCTCACATACCTAATTGTTGTTTTGCCTCGTCAGACATTTTATCCGGTGTCCACATTGGTTCCCAAACGAGATAAACATTAACAGTTCTATCAGGAATTGTCAATGAAACAATTCGCTGAACCCAATCAGTAATACTTCCATGCATTGGACAACCTGGGGTTGTTAATGTCATCGTTATATCAACCGATTGTTCTGTAATAGAAATATCATAGACTAAACCGAGATCAACAATATTGATTCCTATCTCTGGATCAATAACTGTTCTTAAAATATCGAGCACCTGTTCTTTTGTAATTTCTTTTATTATCATAAATCAACTCCTGAAAACTTTATACATATTAAATGAGAAAGCCGCTGAACTAATGAAGAGTAAACTAAAGCCAAATAGAAGAATCAAATTAATTTGAAATAAAAGTGCAATGACAGTAAAAACAATCCCACATAACATCAGATAAAAATTGTACTCAGCTAATTTTTCGCTGAACATATCTTTTAACATTGGAACTTTTACAGCTCCAACTTTACTACTGTACTTATGATACCAAACGAGGAACGGAACAATTTTATACATTTGACCAACTATTAATGTTGAGATGTAAGCAACAATAATCATAAAACCATAAATCAAGGTCAGATTTGTAACACTTTCATAATCAAAAAACAGAAAAGAAAATCCAAGCAGTGTCGATATACCAAGCATTGTAAAAGCAATGATAGAAAATCTCAAACCTATATCAAGTTTTTTTCTAATTCTTTTTTTGAATATGATATAAATCTGTATAAGATAAAGAATCAATCCATTAAAAATTGCAGTACCAAAAATCAAAATATAAATTCCTGTATCGGGATAATGCATAATCCAATTAATTCCAAGTAAACCAAAGTTAATCAGTCCGAAAGCCCATTTTGCTAATTCGAGTTTATAACCGTGAGATAATGTAAACATTGGAATCAATTTAAAACTTACACCCATTACAACCATTGTGACCCAGCCAATAAAAGCTACATTTGCATGCAATTTCAGATATTGTAAATGATCAATTTTTATATATGGATGATCAAGATTCATTGCTAATAGAATTCCAGCAATTGCAGTAATAATCAACCAAAAAATTGCAGATGCAAGAAAAGTCCCGGTCAAGTTCCAGCTTTTTACTTTTGTCATTGATGCAATAATGTTAAGTGCGAAAATGAACATTGCAAGATTTAAGAAAATTGCTGGTAGTGTGAAAGATAAACTCGAACCAAAATGCCAGAACTTATAAACTAATCCAACTATGCCAGCCAAATAAATCCAGAATTGAATTTCAGCAAGAAGGGCACTGAAAAGTTTTACTTCCAGAACAACAGGAACTAATTGAAACATTGCACCAAAAATTATCATCGTTATAAATCCAAGTGTTGCAATGTGTGTAATTGAAAGAATCTTTGGTTGAAAATGATGGCCGTTTATATCCTGATAATTTATTAGCAACATAAAATTCATCAAGACAAAGGAAACAATAGCTGCAACAAAATATTTTGCAACGATTCTGAATGGCGGCGAATATGAACTCGCTATTGAAGTCGATTGATTCATACAATCTTATTCTTCTTTTTGAAAAATCACAACTTTGTAATAATTCTCTTCCATTTTATTTGCAATTGCTTTAAATCCTCTTTCTTCAAGTTTGGGATAAAGCATCATTGGTTCACGATGATGATGAACAAGCAAAACAGTTTTATCATCAACATCAGCAAGTTTTTCTAAGATTTTCATCATTGGTTCAGGTGGAGGAAGTTCGCGAACATCGAGCTCAATTATTTTTTCATAATTAGATAAATTTATTTCAGTCTTTTGTTCTGTTTCTAAATTTTTTTGCGTTGTTCCACTTTTGAAAAAGTAAACTTTAAAAGCATCATCAATTTTTTCTGTCCAGTGATTAAATCCTTTATTTCCAAGAACAGTATAAAGTGGAATAGGTTCAAATGAGTTTATTATTAAAAGTACTTCATCATCTTTCAGATTTTTTACTTTGCTCATTATATCAAGAAAAGGGTCTTTCCCAGAATTAATAATCGGTCTAACATCAAGTTGAATTATTTTCTCTTGCGGGACTGAATATAAGTGTTCAGGTTTTCCCATAATTGTTGGTCCCATTTCTTCTTTCAGTGTTTCGTTATTAAAACAAACTTCTTTATTAATCGCTTTATTTAATTCGAATAAAAGTTTATTTAACTCGACTCCGGCAATTGAAGCAGCTTGCCGAACAGTTACTCTGCTCGCTAATGATTTTCTCAATAATTTATTCTGCAACTTTCTAAAATGAGGACTAACTTTCATGAATACATCAATAGTTTCAGGATACTTTGAAAGCACCTCTGATATTTTCATCTCCTTAGTTATCATAATATAAGATATTTATAGTTTATAAATATTTACTCGCCAAACTCCCGGTCCTTTTTCTACATATTCCCATTTGAACTGATTAGGTCTTTCAGCATTAAACTGATAATATAATGGCATTGGGTCGTGGTCATTTATTAATTGAAATCCTTCACCACTTTTAAGTGCATCAAAAGTAGCAAAAATTGTTGGATGTTTTTCTCTAACAGGGACTGGACGAATATCAAGTTCTTTCATTAAAATTCTTCCTTTATTTTTTTAATACAAATTTATTGTTAGTTCATTTTGATTTCTTTGACTTAAGTCAGATTTGGTATTTATTTTTGAGAATAGTATTGGCAGGAAAGAAAGAGATTATTTTGCTAAATCTTTTAATCGTTTGATATCACTTATAAAGATAATTTTTCCGTTGACTCTGATAATTCCTTCATCTTGAAGTTTCTTAAAAGCGCGAGATAAGGTTTCTGTAACTGTTCCAAGGTATGAAGCAATTGTTGATTTAGGTGCAGTAAGTTTTATGAATGGCTCAGGTAAGTTTTCTGTCTTAGCTGCCTTTATTTCTTTAAGTAAGTATTTAGCAAGACGGTTAGGGACTTCTTTTAATGAGATATCTGTAAGTTGATTTACTAATGATTTTAATCTTTTTGCAAATCCAGCAAGCATTTTCAGTGCTATATCAGGCTCATTTCGTATTAATTCAAGAAAGTTATCTTTTGGAATAAAAATAGCTAAACTTTCTTCAATTGCTTCTGCACTGACTGGATAATTTGTACCTTCAAATAGTGGTATATCCGCAAAAATATTAAATGGTTTAATAATGTGGATTACAAGTTCATTTCCATCAGCAGTACTTTTAAATACTTTAACCAATCCTTTCAATAAAATAAAGAATCCTTTATATGCATCTCCTTCCATAAAAAGGATTGAATGCTTTGGATATCTTTCTAATTTAGAAATTGACATAATCATTCTTAACTGTTCAATGCTAAGTTCGGAAAAGATAGGAATATTTTTAAGGGTATCTGCTGATTCTATATAATTGCTTTGCATTTGTTATTTTACTTTTTTACTTAATATAAAATTATTGAAAATAAAAAGTAATATGAGAAAATAAAGTTCCAATCATTACAATACGAATTATCGTGCAAAGTTTATTTAAGAAATACACTTTTTGGTAACTTATAAGATATTCTCTTATTTAATTTAAGAGAAAAGTTTTTATAGCATCACAAGTGATTATTCTTTCTATTTTATATGAATTACTTTTAATAGTTTTTCTTTGATTGATTAATTTTAATCTCTTAGAAAAATCATTCGAAAAATGGTTATATTTTAGTCAAAATTATTATAAATGATATTGAATAGAGCAAAAAACATAATAGTTGTTGGTGGAAATGCTGCCGGTCCAGCAGCTGCAGCAAAAGCAAAAAGAACTTCTCCTGATTCCAATGTAATAATGTTTGAAGCAGGAGAATTCATTTCAACTGGAACATGTGAACTGCCATATGTCCTATCAAATGAAATTAATGATTGGAAAGAAATTGTATTTTATAATCAGGATACTTTTGAAAAGGAAAAAGGTGTTAAAGTTTATCTAAATCATTTTGTTGAAAAAATTGATAGAAAGAAAAAAACTATTACAGTTCTTAATAAAATTTCAAATCAAAGATATGAACAACCGTATGACAGGTTGATACTTGCCACAGGTTCTATTTCGAAATTTCTTCCTGATTTATCTAAAAATCTAAAAAATGTTTTTACTCTGAAAAATGTAAAAGATTATTTATCAATTAAAAGTTACTTGGAAAAAAATAATGTCAGGAAAGTTTTAATTGTTGGAGCTGGCTATATTGGACTTGAAGCAGCGGAATCATTTAAAACGCTTGGTTATGAAGTCACAATACTTGAAAAAGAAAACTTGCCGATGCCAGCAGCAGATATAGAAATTTCTCACTTAATTAAAGAAATTCTTCAAGAAAATAAAATCGAATTTCTCGGTGATGCAGTTGATGTTAAATTCAAAAGTGAAAATGATAAGTTCAAATCTATTCAATATAAAGGCTGGCAATTTGAGTTTGACATGGCTTTATTAGCAATTGGTTTTGTGCCAAATAACTTTTTGGCTGCATCTTCATCTCTGCAAATTGGAAGATTTGGTGGACTCAAAGTTGACCAAAAACTGAGAACCTCGGATTATAATATTTTTGCCGCCGGTGATAATATCGAAGTAAAAAATAAAATAACAGGAAAAGATGATTATATCCCTCTTGCAACAATAGCACATAATTATGGCCATATTGCCGGAGAAAATGCCGCAGGTGGAAATGTTTATGCAAAACCCGTAATTAAAAATGCTGCTGTAAAAATTTTTGATAATTATCTTTCTTATGTTGGAATTAATTCAAAAGAAGCGCATGATAACAAATATAATTTTACATCTGTTACAGCAACTGCTAATAATATAATTAAAGTAATGCCACATTCAAGAAAAGTTTTTGGTAAAATATTATTCGAAAAATATTCTCAAAGAATTCTTGGGGCATTCTTCCTTGGCGACAGAGAAGTTGCTGGTTATGCAGATTTGATTTCGTCATTTATTCAGAATAACATAAAAATAAGTGAACTATCCAACATTCAATTTAACTATACCCCTCCTCTTTCACCATTTATCAATTTATTATCTATCCTTGGAAGAAAAATTAATAAGGAATAAGTATGAATAATTTAATTATTGTTGATAATCCACTTGTTAAAAGAGATGTTTCAATTTTAAGAGATAAGAATACTCAACCTGCAGAATTCAGATATGCTTTAAGTCGTATTTCTTTTTCTCTTGCAATTGAGATATCAAAAAATTTTGAACTGGAAGAATATGAAGTAGAAACTCCATTAGAAAAAACTAAAGGTTACAGATTAAAATATCCTGTAGTTTTAATACCAGTTTTGAGAGCAGGGTTAAGTATGGTTGATTCATTTTTAAAGATGATACCGGAAGCAAAAGTTGGACATATTGGACTTCAGCGTGACGAGAGAACTTTAAAGCCAATTGATTATTATTATAAAACTCCAAACAATCTTGATGAATCAATTACAATTTTACTAGACCCAATGCTTGCGACAGGTGGAAGTGCTGTTGCGTCATTTAATTATTTGAAAAAAAATAAGGCTGGAAAATGTATCTTAGCTTGCTTAATTTCTGCTCCAGAAGGAATAGAAAAAATGAATAATGAACATCCTGAAATATTAATTTATACTGCAGCACTTGACCGCAAACTAAATAATAATGGTTACATATTGCCAGGTTTGGGTGATGCAGGAGATAGAACTTTTGGAACTTTTTAATGAACTTCATGGATTGGTGATTGTATAATGAGTGGAATTTAAAAATAATTTATTATGGAAACTGCAGTAAGAATCAAACATCAACGAATGCTAAATGAATTGCTAACTGTTTGCAAAGAAAATCTGCGTCTGGTAAATGAAGAATTGATACGTAAAGCATTTCAATTCAGTTATGAGTGTCATAAAAATGATTTTCGCGCTTCGGGGGAACCTTACTTTTATCATCCATACGAAGTTGCAATGATTGTAGCCCGTGAAATTCCTCTGGACGATGTCTCTGTGGTAAGTGCTTTATTGCATGATGTAGTAGAAGACTCGGATACAAAACTTGAATTTATTGAAAAAGAATTTGGTAAGGATATAGCAGAAATAGTTGATGGTGTTACAAAGATGGGAGGACTGTTCAAGGATCAAGAAATTCTAAAAACTGAAGACCAGAGGAAAGCAGAAAATTATCGAAAATTGCTCTTATCTATGATTAAAGATGTTCGTGTAATTATTGTAAAGTTTGCCGATAGACTTCATAATATGAGAACACTTGAATTTGTTTCTCCACAAAAACAAAGAAGAATTGCAAAAGAAACTCAAGAAATATATGCTCCTCTTGCGCATAGATTTGGTCTTGGTGCTATTAAGTGGGAATTGGAGGATCTTGCATTCAAATATCTAAATCGCGAAGCATATGACAGCTTAGCAAAAAAAATTAATGATACAAGAAAAGAACGGGAAGCTTTTATCGGTAAGGTGATTAAACCTATCGAAGAAAAATTAAAACAAGAAAATTTAGTTTTTGAAATTAGTGGCCGTCCTAAACATCTTTACAGTATTTACAGAAAAATGATTAAACAAAATTTACCATTTGAACAAATTTATGATATTCTTGCAATAAGGATTATTCTTGAAACAGAAGATAAAAATCAATGCTATCTTGCTCTTGGAATTGTAACTGAATTATTCAAACCAATTCCTGATAGATTTAAAGATTTTATTTCTGTACCAAAGAAAAATAATTATCAGTCACTCCATACAACAGTTATCGGACCGGAAGGAAGATTGGTAGAAATTCAAATAAGAACCAGAAAGATGCATGAAATTGCTGAAAAAGGTGTTGCTGCTCACTGGAAATACAAAGAAGAAATTACAACAACAGACAAAGAACTTGAAGAATGGGTCAGCTGGGTAAGAGATATTTTTGAAAATGCATCTAAAGATGAAGCAACGAAAGAAATATTACAGAGTTTCAAACTGAATTTATATCAGGATGAAATTTATGTTTTTACTCCAAAAGGTGAACTGAAACGTCTTCCTGTTAATTCGACTCCAGTTGATTTTGCTTATGAGATTCATAGCAATATTGGTGACCAATGTATAGGAGCAAAGGTTAATGGAAAGATTGTTCCATTAGATACAAAGCTTCACAGCGGTGATATGGTTGAAATTATTACTTCTAAGAATCAACATCCAAATAAAAGCTGGCTACAGTTTGTTCAAACGCAAAAAGCAAGAAATCATATAAGAAAATATTTAAATAAAGAAGAAGAAAAATTAGTTGAAGCAGGCAAAGAATTATTCGAAAAAAAATCAAAGAAATTGAACCAGACATTCACACCTGATGAGATTGTAAAAATTTCACGCAAATTAAAATTTGATAACATTAGAAGTTTTTACAAAGCTGTTGCAGAAAATAAAGTTAATCTTGATGAAGTACTCAAACCAATAGAAGAACAGGAGCAAAAGCAATCAATTGAATTACCTTTTGATAAATTTGCAGACATTGCAAGATTTACAGCTGGCGGAGTAGTAGTTGAAGGTGAACAAAAAGGTTTAGCAATTAGTTATGCTAAATGTTGCAATCCAATTCCAGGAGATCCAATAATTGGTTATGTAACAATAGGGGAAGGAATAAAAATTCACAGAAAAAATTGCAAGAATTTAATTGATAAACTTCAAGCAGGTGATGAAAGATTGGTGCCTGTAACTTGGCCTAAAGCAGATGGTGCTTACTTTATTGCGGGATTAATTATTAAAGGGGAGGATGTACCTGGAATTCTTAAAGATATTTCAAATTGCATTACAAATTATGATAATACGAATATTAAATCAGTCAACATGAGTGCAGAAGATTCTATTTTTAAAGGAACAATAACCGTTTATGTAAAAGATTTGGACCACTTAAATAAACTTATTGATAGGCTTAAAAAAATAAATGGGGTTTATTCTGTTGAAAGATTTGATTCCCATAAACATTAAACAAAAGATAAATTTATGAATCAACAAAATGAAGCAAGAATTTTGGCAATTGATTATGGTGAAAAAAGAATAGGTTTAGCCATTACAGACCCACTAAATATTTTTGCATATCCTCTTATAACAATTGAGAATAATAAAAATTTGTGGACAGAATTAGAGAAGATTATTCGAAATTACAATGTAAAAAAAATAATTCTGGGTAATCCACTTAAAGAAAGCGGAGCAGAATCACGAATATTTCCATTGATAAAAAAATTCAAAGAGGAAGTTGAAAAAAAATTTCAGTTGTCCGTAGAATTAGTCGATGAAAGATATTCTTCTATAATTGCAAAAAAAAGAATTGTAGAATCAGTATCATCAAGAAAGAAAAGAAGAGAGAAAGGATTGCTCGATAAAAATTCTGCTGCAGTTCTTCTGGAAGATTATTTACGAGAGATTTCAATAGCAAATAAATGAAATTGACATTTTTAACTATAAAAACTATTTTGAAACAGAAAAATTAATCAATATTGGGAGCAAACTTATGACACTTGATGCACTCGGAATGATCGAAACCAAAGGATTGGTCGGGGCAATTGAAGCCGCCGATGCAATGGTTAAAGCAGCAAAAGTAGAATTAATCGGTAAAGAAACAATCGGTGGTGGATATGTTACTGTTATGGTTCGAGGTGATGTTGGAGCTGTAAAAGCTGCAACTGATGCCGGTGCCGCAGCAGCTCAACGTGTTGGTGAATTGGTTTCGGTTCATGTTATTCCACGCCCTCATTCTGATGTCGAATTGATTCTGCCAAAACGTCCCAAATAATTAAATTATGGACTTAGCACTAGGATTAATTGAAACAAAAGGATTAATTGGTGCTATCGAAGCTGCTGATGCAATGGTCAAAACTGCTAATGTAAAATTAGTTAGTAAAGAAAAAATATCCGCAGGATTGGTAACTGTTAAAATTGTTGGTGAAGTAGCAGCGGTTCAAGCAGCAGTAGAAGCAGGTGCAGCAGCCGCTCAGCGTGTAAGCCAGTTAATTTCTGCTCATGTTATTCCTCGCCCTGATGACCAGCTTGAAGATATTATTTATTCTTTTAACAAATTAGATTCTTCTGAACAAAAAAGTAATACAACAGAAGAAGTTTTTAGTAATCCTACATTATTTGACCAAGAAGATTCTGCTGAAGAAATTCACAGAATTAAGAAAAAAAAGAAAGAAACTGAGAATGAAGAAGCTAAGTCCAGACTTGAAGAATTAAAAAAAGAAGCTGTTGAAGAATTATCAAGAACAGAATCTGAAAATGAAATAAAAATGACAACTGTAAAAGAAGTTCCATCAGAAGAAGAACTTTCAAAACTTAATGTTCATAAATTACGTCATCTTGCACGTAGCTATGAAAATTTTCCGATAAAAGGGAGAGAAATTTCCCGCGCAAATAGAGAAGAACTCATTGCATATTTTAATCAAATCAGATAATGAATTTCTAAAAGGCAAAACTATTATTAACTCCACAATAGTGGAGTTTTTTTTATATTTAGTGTATGAAGAATAAAATTATTCCAATAACATTTATAATAATATTTTCATTAATACTCTGGGGTTCTGTTACTCTTTCAGAATATTATGTCGAAATCATTACTGTGCCAGTTGAATTAATAGATTTGCCACAAAATTATTCTCCGAACTATATATCCGATCCAGAAATTACCTTGAAAGTAAAAGCTAAAGGATGGGAATTGGCAAAATTGATTTTAACAGGGGAACATTCATTCTATGTTTCTGCTCATCATAGAATCGGAAAATTTAGAGTTGATTTGAGAAATGAAATTGAGAATAATCTCTGGCTTACTTCTGCTTTTAATGTTCTTGAAATATCCCCTCCAATTTTTGAATATGAAATCGATAAGACAGTTACAAAAAAAGTTTCTATAAAGCCTAATATTAAAATTAATTTTGCAGAGAATTATGATTTGGTTTCAGATTTTGTGTTGACTCCAAGCGAAGTTGAAATATCAGGTCCTGCAAGCATTTTGCAAAATATAAATTATATTGAAACAGATTCTGTTGTTTTTAATAATGTTAATGAGAAAATTGTACATGAAATTAATTTGAAGAGTATTAATGGTGTAAATTTTTCAATAAATAAATGCAAAATTGAGTTTGATGTTCAAAAAATAGTAGAAAGAGCTTTTGATGATTTATTTGTTGAAATTAGAAATGTGCCTCCTTCAAAAGAATTAAATCTTTATCCCGGTAAAGTTAGTGTAATTTTAAGGGGTGGAATTAATCGTCTTGGCAAACTTACTAACGACAGCATTAAAGTTTATGTCGATTACTGGGAAGCTATTCGAAGTGAAGAAAATATGATTGAACCGGTTATCGAAATCCCAGAATTCACTAAATTGCTTGATGTAAAACCAAAAAAACTTGAATTCGTAATTAAACAATACTAAATATGTTTATAACATTTGAAGGATTAGATTTTTGCGGTAAATCCACTCAGGTTAAACTTTTAGAAAATTACTTAAAAGAAAAAAATAAAAATGTAATTGTAATTCGAGAACCTGGTGGAACCGCTATCTCTGAACAAATAAGGAAAATATTACTTGATAGAATTAATGATAGCATGAAAAATGAAACAGAGTTGTTGTTATTTGCAGCAAGTCGTGCACAACTGGTTCATGAAATCATTTTGCCATATCTTCAGAAAAAATATTATGTAATATCAGATAGATTTCATGATTCATCTATTGCTTATCAGGCTTTTGGAAGAAATTTACAACTCGAATTTGTTATACAGCTTCAGAAATTTGTAATCGGCAATGCTATTCCTGATATTACTTTTTTTATTGATATTCCTGTAGAAGAAGTATTAAATAGAATGTCAAAAGTAAAAAATATTGAGCTTGATAGAATTGAAACATCTCCCGATGGGATTACTTTACGAAAAATTCAGTTCTATGAAAGAGTAAGAAATGGTTATCTTTATCTTTGTGAAAGAGAAAGTAGAATAAAAAAAATTGATGGACTTCTTTCAATAGAAGAAATTCATAATATAATAATTAAATATTTAGAAAGTGTTAAATGATTTGAAGGTAAATAACTATGAACCGAAGTAAAATATTTTTTGCAATAGCATTTATTTTAATCTTTTCTGGCTTCATCAGACATGATTCAGATTTTTATTTCGAAATAAATAAAAGCATAGATATTTTTGGAAGAGTATACAAAGAAGTAGCTCTTAATTATGTTGACCCAATTGATCCTGAAGAATTTATGCTTGCCGGAATTTCCGGAATGCTTGAATCATTAGACCCATATACAAATTTTATTGATGACAGCCATCAAAAAGATATTGATATAATAACAAAAGGGAAATATGGCGGAATTGGTGCAACTGTTGGTTTAAGAAATGAAAATGTTACAATTGTTGATTTAATTGAAGGATATTCAGCTCAAAGACAGGGATTAAGAATTGGAGATATAATTATTAAAGTAGATGATACTCCGGTTACAAAAGAAAATTATGAATCTCTTAGTAATCTGTTAAAAGGAGAACCTGGAACGAGTGTTAAAATTACTATTAGGCGAGAAGGAGTTAATGAAGACTTAACTTTTAATTTGATACGTGAAGAAATTGAAATAAAAAATTTATCATTCTATGGATTTATCCCGGAAAATTCGAATAATGTTTATCTAAAATTAAGTGGATTTTCAAGAGCTGCAGGAGATGAAGTAAAGAAAGCTCTCCTTGAATTAAAATCACAAAGAAAAATTGAATCGATAATTTTAGACTTGAGAGGAAATCCAGGTGGTTTGCTTGATGCAGCAATTGATGTTTGTGAAAAATTTTTGCCAAAAGGTCAGTTAATTGTTACTGTTAAAGGAAGAGATAGTTCAAACGTCAAAAAGTATTTTTCTCAGGAAGAGCCAATTGCATCATCTCCAAGACTTGCAGTATTAATTGACGAAGGTTCGGCTTCAGCATCAGAAATTGTAGCAGGTGCAGTTCAGGACCATGACAGAGCTGTAATTGTTGGAACAAATTCATTTGGTAAAGGATTGGTTCAGACAGTTATTCCGCTTTCATTTAATACATCATTAAAAATTACTACAGCTCGTTACTATACTCCAAGCGGGAGATGTATTCAGAAAATTAATTACTCGGATAAAAATAAAGTTTTGCAAAAAAGCTCAACTCAAGAACAAACAGAATTTCAAACTGATAACAGAAGAAAAGTGCTTTCAGCCGGGGGCATTACACCAGATTCAATTGTGAATAATAAATCAAAATCAATATTAATCCAGAGATTACTTGCCGATGGTATGTTTTTCAAATTTGCTACTTATCTTTATAATAATAATTCATCAATGAATCTCAATGAAATTTCTGATAATTATTTGTTAAAAGAATTTAAGAATTATGTTGAAAAACAGAGTTTTCAATTTGTATCACCTACTGAAAAATTAATTGAACAATTAAAGCAATTAGCTAAAGATGAAAATCTTGGCGAAAAATTTATCGAACAACTTGAAAATGCTAAACATCAAATTGCAGAAAATAATTCTAAAGAAATCGATAAATTCAAAGATGAAATTATAAGTTTGATAAAAGAAGAATTAGCAGCAAGAACTATAGGAAGAATAGGAAGAATTTTAGAATCATTAAAACACGATAATCAATTTGAAACGGCATTATCAATTTTGAATAATCCTAAAATCTATAATAAATTTTTGAGTGCAAATGTTCATTAATATATTACTTCTTTTTTTAATTTCGGTAATTGCAGGATTATTGGGCTCCCTTGTTGGAATTGGTGGTGGAATAATAATCGTTCCAGCTTTAACTCTAATTTATAAAGTACCAATCCACAATGCAATTGCTGCAAGTTTAATATCTGTAATTGCTACTTCAATAGCCGGTGCACATAAATATGTTGAACAGGAAATTACAAATATTAAATTAGGAATGTTTCTTGAAGTTTTTACAACACTCGGTGCATTAATGGGAGCTTTGTTAGCTTTAATTTTACATGGCTGGATTTTAAGCGTGATATTTGGGTTGCTTGTATTTTCAATGGCTGTTTATTCCTATTTAACGCGTTCGAATGATGACTTAAATGAATTTAATTCAGAACTTAATCCTGAAAAAAAACTTGAAAATATAATTGGAATTAAAGATTCATACTACGATGCTGCTCTGAAGAAAAGAATTGATTATGCTGTGCACAATCCTCTAAGTGGAAGTTTTGTTTCATTACTTGCAGGTATTGGTTCAGGTTTACTTGGAATTGGCGGTGGAATAATCAAAGTATCAGCTATGAACAGTTTAATGAAAGTGCCTATGAAAGTTTCTGTGGCTACAAGCAAATTTATGATAGGGGTGACAGCTGCAGCAAGTGCTACACTTTATTTTTTAAGCGGTTCTGTTGACCCTCATTATGTTGCACCAGTCGCACTTGGAACAATTGCTGGGGCTACATTTGGAAGCAGCATAATGAATAGATTCAAAAGTAAAATTATAAAATTGATTTTTACAGCAATTGCTGGTTATCTTTCAATAAGAATGATATTAAAGGGTTTATCTGACGGATTAAACATAAATATATTTTAAGGTTAATATTTGTGGAAAAAGTTAATTTAAATAAAACTGTATCAAGCATACTTGCAGTTGGTATTTATACAACAATATTTTTTTATGTCATTGGTATTATTCTTTTACTCATCAAACATGAAGACTTCACCGTTTTTAACCAAAGTACGTTTAATAATGTAAATGACTTTATCCAGAAAATTTTCAAACTCGAACCGGAACCATTTTTATATATTGGAACAATTGTTTTAATATTAACACCGATTCTAAGAGTATTTATTTCGGTTTTCTTTTTTTATAAAAATCACGATAAAAAATTTTTTTACATAACATTAATAGTCTCAGCAATTTTAGTAATAAGTATTTTAATGGGTATGATTCTTTCAATAAAATTATGATAGGAGGATAAGTATTTGAAATCATTTAAAATGTTAATAAGTGTCAATCCACAGTATTCAAAATGTCCGTCATGTAAAGCTACTTTATCGTTACATAGCTCAAGAGCAAGGAATATGCGTGAACAAATTATTAAAAGGATAACATTTTTTAAGATTTATAGATGTAAAGAATGCGGCTGGCGCGGGTACAGAGCAACTTATACAATTACAAAAGATTCTTTTAAGGCGTTGTTTCTTTATGGTTTGATAATTTTTTTGTCAGCATATCTTATTCGATTTATAATCTTAAAGTTCGTCCCAAAATAATTATAGACTATATGAATGTTTTTGACTGAATATCATCCTTTTTGATAATTCAGAAATTGAATTGTAATCTTTGAGATAATGAATTTTAATTCGTTGTTTATTTCTTATTAACCAGTTCAAGGCAATTTTCATCCTTTCTAAATCCTTTTGTGTTACTTCATCGAAAAGATTTTTAACTCCTTCAAAATAATCTTCAAGTTTTTCATCAAAATAACATTTTTCTTCAATGAAAAAATTTTTTATATAAATTTTGCCTTCAAGCAAAAGCAGGTAATCATTATTTCGTATTCCATAAATTTCAATTAACACTTTTGCTTTGTTGATTGGTTCTGCAAGAATCGAGGCTTTATTTAATTGATTGAATATTGAGTTGATTATATCTCTTGTTGCAGCAGCTTCTTCATATTTTTTTTGTTCACTATATTCTTTCATTTTCTTTAAGAGTCTATCAACAACTGATTGATTATGACCTTTTAAGAATTCGTTTACCAGATTTAGTTCGTTATCATACTTTTCTTTTACATTTTCAACGCAAGGAGCCAGACATCTTTCAATATCACTTAAGTAACATTTTTTCTTTTTATTAAATTCTTTATCACTGCATTCTCTAATGAGAAATGTTTTGTCAATTATATCTTTAATTGAATTTGCTGTTTCTCTGTTTGGATAAGGGCCATAATAATCGTTGCCATCAAAATCAAATGAGGTAACTACTTCAACATATGGATATTTATGATTATTATTTACTCTTATAAAATAATTGCTGGAATATTTTTTTAACAATGTATTAAGCTTTGGATTATGTTGCTTGATTAATTCTGCTTCTGCAAGTAAAGCAGTCAATTCAGTATTTGTTTTTTGGAAATCAATACGATGAGCTTTTCTTACAATTTCCTTTGTTTTGCGCGTAGTGTTATTCAAAAAATAATTGCTTATTCTTTGCTTTAGAGATTTTGCTTTGCCTATGTAAATAATTTCGTCTTTTGAATTTTTGAAAAAATAAACTCCAGGAGAATCTGGAATCGAAGATAAATCATCTGCCAATTTCTTTTTAATTAATTTGAATGGTTTTAATGATGGAATATTTTGAAAATTAATAATATCAGCTACAGTTTCAGCATTATGTTCATTGCGCAGATATGAAAACATTTTAATAAATATTTTTGCTGTTGCCATTGCATCTCCCAATCCTTGATGTATTCCCCGATGTCGTATTTTAAAAAATCTTGTTAAACTGCCTAAAGATTTACTTGGAAGTTCGGGAAATAATCTTTTTGCTAATTTTAAAGTGCATATGGCTGGATTGGGAGGAATCTCAAGATTTGCACTTAAACATTCTTGTCTAAGGAATGAGTAGTCAAAATTAAGATGATGAGCAACTAAAACTGAATCACCAATAAATTCTATAATTCTCGGATATAAATCTTCAAAATAGGGAGCATCTGTTACATCAGAATTTGTTATTCCAGTTAATAATGTAATTGAATATGGAATTTGTCGACCTGGGTTTATGAAAGATTGAAAAGTATCTACAATTTTTCCTTTATGAATCTTAACAATTCCGATTTCGATTACTTTATCAAACTTGGCAGTAGTTCCAGTGGTTTCAAAATCAAAAACACAATACTCTGCATTCTCAAATTGGATTTCTTTTAATTCCATATCCTCTGTTTTTTATTATGACAAATTTAATAAACAGACAATAATTAAAATGGGGAATAATCGGCACTCATTAAATCAATATTAGCATTTAATTAAAAATATTTAGGTAATATTCTTGAGAAAAAATTTTTAATTGAATCATAATCATTTCGTAATTCTTTCTATTTTCGATATATTTCTTACTAAAAGTTTTGATTATGAATATAAATATACTTTTTATAGGTGATATTGTCGGTCAACCTGGACTTAACATAGTTAATATGTGGCTCCCTTCATTACAGAAAAAATATAGAGCTGATGTTACAATTGTTAATGGAGAAAATGTTTCTGATGGTAAAGGTTGCACCGAAAAAGAAGCAAAACAACTTTTTGATCTTGGAGTTCATGTGATTACTGGAGGAAATCATACCTGGGATAAACATCAATCGCAGGAATTTCTTAAAAAAGATTCGAGAGTGTTGCGCCCGTTAAATTATCCCAGAGGAACTTTTGGAAATGGTTATTGCATAGTTGATACTCCGAAAGGAAAAGTTGGGGTAGTGAATTTGCAGGGGAGAGCATTTATGGCTGCAATTGATTGTCCATTCAGAACGAGTGATTGGATTATTCCTAAAATAAAACAGGAAACTAAAGTTATAATAGTAGATTTTCATGCTGAAGCTACAGCTGAAAAAGTTGCACTTGTTAATTATCTCGATGGGAAAGTATCTGCAGTTATTGGAACTCATACTCATGTTCAAACTTCAGATGAAAGAATTTTTCCACAGGGGACTGGTTATATTACGGATTGCGGGATGACTGGTCCATATGATTCTGTAATTGGGATGAAAACAGATGCTGCTATAAATAGATTTCTTTATCAAACACCTCAAAAGTATCAAACTGCTGTAGACAATGTACATCTTTGCGGTGTTTTTCTAAAAGTTGATATTCAAACAGGAAAAACAGTAGAGATAGAAAGAATTTTTATTCCAGAGTTTGAAAAAAAATTGAATTTATAGATAAAAATTATTAATTAATTCAAGGAACTCTATGGCTATAATAATTGATGGTAAAAAAGTAGCAGAAGAAATTAAATTAGAGTTAAAAGTTAGAATTGATAATGTAAAAAATAGGACCGGGAAAGTGCCTGGATTAGTTGCAATACTTGTTGGTGATAATCCCGCATCTCAAGTTTATGTATCTTCTAAAGGCAAAGCATGTAATGAAATCGGGATGCATTCGAAAGTTGAAAATCTTTCAGCAAATATTAGTGAAAAAGAATTAATTGAGCATATTAATTACTACAACAAAGATGACAACTTTCATGGTATCCTTGTTCAGCTCCCATTACCTAAACATATTAATGAACAAAAAATTATTGAATCAATAATTCCGGAAAAAGATGTGGATGGATTTCATCCTGTAAATGTTGGGAATCTTGTTATTGGCAAAGACACTTTCTATCCTTGTACACCTTATGGAATTGTAGAATTGTTGAAACGATATTCAATTGAAATTAAAGGCAAGCATGTTGTAGTGGTTGGAAGAAGCAATATAGTTGGTAAACCAATAGCTAATATGCTTTTACAGAAAAAAGAAGGAGCTAATGCAATTGTTACTGTATGTCATTCAGCAGCTGAAGATTTATCAAGATACACAAAAGATGCAGATGTTCTTATTGCTGCAATTGGTAAAGAAAATTTTATAACTGCAGATATGATTAAAGATGGTGCAGTAATTATAGATGTTGGAATTAATAGAGTGGAAGACAAAAATTCAAAAAAAGGTTATAAAATTGTTGGGGATGTTAAATTTGATGAAGTTGAGAAAAAAGCATCTTATATTACTCCTGTACCTGGAGGTGTAGGTCCAATGACAATTGCAATGTTGTTAAAAAATACATTTCTTGCATTTACAAAATTTTTAGAGAAAAATTATGGATTCGTCATTAATTGATAAAATTGTATCACAAGTTTTAATTGAAAAAGCTTTGCAGGATTTTTATTGTCACGCAGGGACATGCAATGGTTGGGAAAGGAATGTTATTGACCAGCCTGTCGCTGTTAAAAATATTATTGAGAATGGTGCAGAAAGAATTGCTGCAGGACCAGGAATTGGCGAAGAATTAACGAATAAAGATATTGCGAGAATGATTGACCATACTTTGTTGAAACCAGAAGCCACACCTGATGAAATAAAAAAATTATGTCAAGAGGCAAAAACATATGGCTTTGCTTCTGTATGTGTTAATCCATGTTATGTTACTTTATGCAAAGATTTATTGAAGGATTCTGATGTTAAAGTATGTACTGTAATTGGATTTCCTCTCGGAGCAACAACAACAGAAGTAAAACGATTTGAAGCCGAACAGGCATTAAAAAATGGAGCTCAAGAAATTGATATGGTGATTAACATAGGAATGCTTAAACAAAAAAATTATCAATATGTCTTTAATGATATCAATCAGGTTGTTTTAGCAGCAAAAAAATATAATGGCATTTGTAAAGTAATAATTGAAACTGCTTTGCTTACAGATGAAGAAAAGGTAATTGCTTGTTTGATAAGTAAAGAAGCTAAAGCTGATTTTGTAAAAACATCTACAGGCTTTAGTAAAGGTGGGGCTACTGCCGGTGATGTTGCATTGATGAAGTATGTGGTCGGTTCAGCTGTTGGAGTAAAAGCATCAGGTGGAATTAGAACTGCAGAAGATGCTCGCTTAATGATTAAAAGCGGTGCAGATAGAATTGGAGCAAGTGCAAGTGTAAAAATTGTAAAAGGTGAATCTTAAATAGGTGTTTGTTCGTGGTACTGGATTTAATTGTAACTAAAACCGACGATGGATTCACAGCAGAAATTCCCTCAATAAAAGGATGTGAGAGCTGGGCTCATATTGAAGATGATGCTATAAACAAAACTATTGAACTTTTTAAATTCTACATACAGGAAAAACCTGAATTGAAATTAAAAATTGATAGAGCTAGAAAAGAAGGGAATAAGGTTATTTACAAAATAATTTTTGATAAATAATGATGAGAAAATTTAGAACGCCGGAACGACTTCAGAAAATTACAGCGGCTGCATCATTTAGACAATTTTCTTTGAGAGTTGTAATAGAGAATATTCATGATGCTCATAATGTAAGTGCAATATTTAGAACATGTGATGCTGTTGGTGTTCCCAAAATTACTTTACTTTATACAAAAGAAACTTTTCCCAAAATTCATAAAGTTACATCTGCTTCTGCAAATAAATGGGTTGATGTTGAAAAATTTAATGATGTAAAGAAATGTGTTGAGTCACTTCGTTCAGAAGGTTTTAAGGTTTATGCAAGTTTTCTAAATAAAAATGCAAAAAATTTGTATGACCTCGATTTAACACAGAAAGTAGCTTTAGTATTTGGCAATGAACACAGAGGCGTATCAGATGAAATGAAAACACTTGCGGATGATTTATTTTATATCCCTATGCGTGGAATGGTACAAAGCTTAAATGTATCTGTTGCTGCAGCTGTTACTCTTTATGAAAGTCAACGTCAAAGAGCAGCTAAAGGAATGTATGATAAATCTGAACTAACTGAACAAGAACTAAATGAACTAATTGAAAAATGGTGTGAAAAATGAAATTCTATTACACAGAAAATTTAAATGGTGAATTATCACTCCCTGGAGATAAATCAATTTCACATAGAGCAGTAATGTTTGCTTCGATGGCCGAAGGAGAATCGATTATAAAAAATTGTTCTAATGCCGAAGATGTTAAATCAACAATTTCTTGCTTTAGAAAACTTGGTGTTGAAATTCAAGAAAAAGAAAATTTATTGATTATTAAAGGAAAAGGTTTTAAAAATTTTAGTAGACCTGAAGAAAAATTGTATGCAGGCAATTCTGGTACCACAGCCAGATTAATGAGCGGAATTTTATGTGCCCAGAATTTTGAATCAATAATTACCGGAGATGAATCGCTATCTAAAAGACCAATGAAAAGAATTGTTGAACCTTTGAATATGATGGGGGCAAATATTACTGCATCAGATACAGGAACTTTACCTTTGATAATTAAGCCATCAAAAAATTTACATACTATTAAATATAAACTAAAAGTTGCAAGTGCTCAGGTTAAAAGTGCTTTAATACTTGCCGCACTTCATCTTGAAGATGAATCAATAATAATTGAACAAATACCATCAAGAAATCATACAGAAAAATTACTTGGACTTAAAACAGAAAATACTGAAGAAGGAACATTGATTTATGTTTCTAAAAAAAATTATCCGAAAAATTTTGAAATTACTGTTCCTTCAGATATTTCAACGGCATCTTTTTTTATAGTACTGGGATTGTTGTCAAAAAATTCAAATATTCTGATTAAAAATGTTTCGCTCAATGAAACACGAACAGGCATACTTGAAATACTAAATTCAATGGGCGCTAAAATTACAATTGAAGATGAAATAATTCAAAACGGAGAAAAAAGAGGAAATATAAGAGTAAAAAGCAGCGAATTAAGAAATACTGAAATACCTGAAGAGATAATTCCAAACATTATAGATGAAATTCCAATATTATCTGTGGCAGGAGTTTTTGCAGAAGGAAAATTTAGAGTTACAAATGCCAAAGAATTAAGAGTAAAGGAATCAGACAGAATAAAAGCATTATGTGAGAATTATAAAAGAGCGGGATTAAAGGTTGTAGAATATGAAGATGGCTTTGAAGTTGATGGAAAAATTGTAGAAGGAAATTTAACTTTTGAAAGTTATGGCGACCATCGAATTGCAATGGCATATGCAGTTATGTCAATGCTTTTGAAAAATGGTGGTCAAATAAATAATTTTGATTGTGTTTCTATTTCAAATCCAGATTTCTTAGCTCAACTTCAGTGCCTGGGTTATAACTCTAAGATTTGATGTTCGAATTTGTTAATTGTTAGCTCATTAAAAATCCATTTCAATATATCAAGCCCGTATTTATTGGCAAAGTAGATAAAATTTATCTCTCTTTCTTGCAAATTGTTATTTGGATATAAATTATTTCTTGCTTTTGTAAGCTGACGTATCGTTACTTCATGTTTACTTTTTTCAAGTTCAAGGGCTTTTGTTTTCAAGTAATTTAGATTTTCTTCGATTTTTATTTTGGTTTTGTTTGTTATATCAAATAATGATTTATCAATGCTGCTTAAATTTTCTGCTAAACCAAATAAAATTTTTTCTATATCAGATTGTGAATTTTCAAATAATGAGTTTATGTCTGTAGTAGAATTTTGCTCTATAATTTTTGTGATTAATTCCTCTTCTGTTGTAAATAAATTAAGATAATCAAGATTGTATTTTTCAATAATTGATTTAACATTTTTTTCAACAATTGTTGCTGAAGCACGAGGATAAATAACCGGCTGTACAATGTTATAAATATCATAGAGTGGTGAAAGCTGTGCAAAATAACTTATTTCAGATGGGCCGCCTATATAAAATGCTGTCGGAAATAGATAGTCCTGACAAATTGGTCTAAGCAAAACATTTGGACTAAATTTTTCAGGGAATTTATTTAACTGTTCCAGCAATTCATCTTTTGTAAATTTTTTTCTTCTTCCTTTTAAGCGGTATTCTTCTTCAACAGGTTCGATAAGAAGTCGTTCATTGTTTTCTATAAAAAATAAATTTATTGGTTTTACTTTTACTTGAGCATGATAAGTTTCTTCTAACTCTGCACTCCTTTCAACAAGTTGAATTGTATGATTACGGTAATTAATTATTTCTTCAGAAAAAATTGGAGTGAGTAATTTTTTTACTTCAGAATCAAGTGGATTAAAAACAATCAGTCCATAATCATCAAAAATTCTTATCATTAAATTTCTGAATGAAGTTAAAAATGTATCACCGGGTTTGTAAAAAGATTTTAATAATTCAATTACGGAATTCTTAAATTCAGTTTCTCTCAAATGTATGATTAAATCTTCAAATAACTTTTCTAAATTATTATTAAAAGATTTCAAGCCAATACAACCACGATTTATTTCTTCTTCCAAACCATCATCATATTTTAAGCTAATAAGTTCATTGTTGTTATTAAGTATGCTGAATTTCCTTACTTCTTCAAAATCATGGTCATCTCCTTCAAGCCAGAAAATGGGTACAAATTGATAATTGTCATATCTTTCTTTGAGATATTGAGATAGTTTAATTGCAGTAATAGTCTTATAAAAAGTATAAAGCGGACCACCAAAAATTCCTAATTGCTGTCCAGTGCAAATAGCAAATGTTTTATTTGAATAAAGAGCTTCAATATTTGATTCAGTTTGCTTGGAAATTCTAATATTTTGATATTGCTTTTTGATTAACTCAATTAGCTGATTGCGATGTGGTCTTTGAGAATTTACTAATTTTTCAAATAATGTTTCATAAGTTTCTTGCTCTCTAAAATTGCTTTTGTAAAATTTTCTTACATTATCGAATTCATATAAATAGTCAAGAAACAAATTTTGTTGACCGGGAATATCACAAAAATTTATATACATCTAAACTCCATTTATAATTTAGAAATAATTTATTTTTCAGTAATCAATTATTAATAACATTTTATAAAAATGTGAAATAAGTATTAAATTCAACATCAATTTAATAAAAATTTATATTGACTGAAATTCTATATTAAAATAAAGAGAAAATTATGAATAAAGATTACATTATCTCGGTTGATCTTGGCGGCACAAAAATTCTTTCAGCATTAATTAATTCACAGAATAAAATTGTTTCAAGAGTAAAAATTCCTACTGAGGTGAAAAAAGGGGAACAGGGATTAATTGATTCAATAGTCAAATCGCTCAATCAATTAATTCTTGAAAATAACATCTCAGAGAAGAATGTAAAAGCTTTGTGCTTGGGAGTGCCCGGTACTGTAAATCCATTTTCAGGAATCATTTCAAATGCTCCAAATATTTATATAAAAAATTTCAACATAAAAGAGGCTCTATCAAAACACACAATTATACCAGTTCTAGTAGAGAATGATGTAAACCTTGCTGGACTTGGAATAAAAAAATTTGAGTTCAATGATGAAATAAAAAACATGCTAATTGTTTTTATAGGCACCGGTATTGGGAGTGCTTTATTTTTTGAGGGAAAACTTTATCGTGGTTCAACATTTTATGCTGGCGAAATTGGACATATGATTATAAATGGAAAGGGAGCGTTCTCATCTAAAAAATCTTCTTCTACTTTTGAACTAACGGCAAGCAGATTAGCAATAATTAAAGCAATTAAGAAAGAAATTAAAAAAGGTAAAAAAAGTATATTGAAAGAATTTTTGTCTTCGGATAAATCAATTAAAAGTAAAACTCTTGCCTATGCTGTTGCGCAAAATGATAATGTTGCAGTCAAGCAAGTTTCTAAAGCTTGTGAAACAATTGGAACGGTTCTTGGCAGTTTAACAACTTTTTTAAATTTTGATACAATTGTTTTAGGGGGTGGGGTAATTGAAGCAATGCATAAATTTATGCTCCCGAGAATAAAAGTAGCATTTAAAAATTCTGTTTTACCAGAATGTGGTAGAAATGTTAAAATAAGTGTTACAAAATTAGGGGATGATGCAGCATTGTTTGGAGGTGTTGCACTTGCTGAAGAATTTTTGATAAACGAAAATAAATAATTATAGCTTTTATTTAATAACATTTAAGAATTGTTGATAAACTCTTTTTCTATTTCTTCTATTTTGTAGTTTAATTCTTCCCAGCGGTTATATTCATTGTTGAGCTGCTTTTTTACTTTTTCGTATTCAAGATTTTTTTCTTTTGCAAGTTCTGGATTGCTGAAAATTTCAGGTTTTGTTAATTCATATTCAATTTCATTTTTTAGTCTTTCCAACCTTATTATTTCATTTTCAGTATTTTCTAATTCTTTTTTGAGGTCTTTAGTCAGAATGTATTTTTTCTGTCTTAATTCTGCTTCCAATCTTTTTTGTTCTTTACGGTTTTGTTTGGGTAATTCTTTTAAATCATTTGATTTTTCTTCTTGGAGCTCTCCAAATTTTTTTTGAAGATAATATTCAATTCCACCATAGTAAACTTTCAAACTGTGATTTCTGATTTCAAAAACTTTATTTACAATGGGACTGAGAAAATCAATATCGTGAGAGACAATAATTAAAGTGCCTGAAAAATCAATTAAAGCTTTTTGTAATATTTCCTTTGAAGATAAGTCGAGATGATTTGTAGGTTCATCAAGAATAATTAAGTTGCTTTTTGTTAATAATAATCTTGCAAGTGCTAATCTGCTTTTTTCACCGCCGGAAAGTACTTTTACTTTTTTGAAAACATCATCTCCGGTAAAAAGAAATGTGCCAAGAAGTTTTCTTATTTGTCCTGGAGTTAATTCATCATTTATTTCTTCAAGTGTATCAATTAAGTCGAATTCTAAATTTAAGCTGTCTGCAACTTCCTGTTCATAATAAGAGATAATTGTATTATGGCCATAAATTACTTCACCTTTTGAAACATCAATTTTATTCCCAATAATTTTTGCAAATGTGGTTTTACCTGCACCATTTGGTCCAACTACTGCTATTTTTTCTCCTCGTTCAATTTTTATATTAATGTTTTTTAATACTTCTAAATCTTCATAGAACTTATAGACATTTTTTAATTCAACAGGAATAACACCACTTTTAGGAGGTTCGGGAAATTTTAATTCAATCTTTTTCTCTTCTTCGATTAATTCAATTGTTTCAATTTTGTTCAGCATTTTAATACGACTTTGAACCTGACGAGCTTTTGTTGCTTTATATCTGAACCTTTCGATAAATCGTTCAATCTCTTTTATTTTTTTCTCCCGAATTTTTTCAAGAGCTTTTAGTTGAACCTCTCTTTCTTTTTTGAAATTTAGATATTGGTCATAAGTGCCAGAGAAGAAATTAATTTGTTTGTTGAATATCTCAAGAGTTTTGCTTGTAACTTTATTTATGAAATGCTTATCGTGCGAAACAATTATTAATGCTCCTTTATAATCGCAAAGAAATTCTTCAAGCCAGGTTAATGTATCAATATCAAGATGGTTAGTTGGTTCGTCAAGTAAAATTAAATCATTTTCTGCAAGAAGAATTTTTGCAAGTTGAATTCGCATTTGCCAGCCGCCAGAGAATTCCTGAGTTAATCTATTAAAATCTTTTTCTTGAAAACCTAATCCTGTAAGAACTTTTTTTATTTTTGATTCTGCTCTATAAAAATCAATATTATCTTTTTGGTTTTGAATTTCTCCAAGTGATTCAATTAGTTCATGTCTATCAATTTCTGAAAGATTATTATTGTTTAATGAATCAAGTATTTCTTTTTCTTTTTCGATTATTGTTTTTAATTCAATCATGGAAGATTTCACTTCCTCGAATAATGTTTTATCACGAAATGAAATTAAATCCTGCGGGAGGTATCCAATTCTGATTCCTTTTTGCTTATTAATTTCTCCTGTCTCAGGTTTTTCTATTCCGTAAATTAATTTTAAAAAAGTTGATTTACCTTTTCCATTGGAACCTACCAAAGCAATTTTGTCGTGTTTACCAATTTTAAGGTTAACATTTTCAAATAAGTTTTCGCCTGTAAATTGAATTGATAAATTTTTTATGTCTATCATATTATTTTCTAATTACTGCAATTTTTCCTGTTGTAACATTGTTAGCATCTTCATCATATGCTACAACTATATATATGCCGCTTGCTACTAAATTGCCATTTAAATCAGTTCCGTCCCACACAGCAATTCTGCCACCTGGTGTTTTAATATTTTTAATAAGATTTCCGCTTATATCAAGAATTTTTATTAAGGAATTCTTTATCAATCCATCAATTGAAACAGTGTTATTTTTATTTTCAATTATAAATGGATTAGGATAAATAAAAAGCTCGCTGAAATTTTCAAAAGGTTTTACAGCAAATGTTTGAACCATCGCAAGTCCATAATCTGTGCCTATGTAGACTTTGCCATTTATTTCATCAACTGCAATACTTCTTATATCATCATCAGGAATTGGAGAATCTTTTGATGTATAGTGGGAAAGCAATTGTAATCCATCCGAAGAAAGAACAAAAACCCCATTTTTTGTTCCAACCCATTTTTGGTCTAATGCATCAACGGCAATGCATGTTATACTCTGGCTTCTTAAAGATGGAATTATTATTTCCGATATTCTGGGATTTGAAGGATCAGGAATAAAGTTCATACCTTGACTTGTTCCAATCCACAGCATACCGCGTTTATCTACAGCTAAAGCAGTAACTTCATTTGTAATTAATCCATTATTTGTACCGAAGTATCCAAGTTTATCATCGTTCAAATTTTCGAATGTTCCATTCTCATTGAAATAATAAAGTCCAGTTTTCCCGGAAAATAACAAAAACCATTTTGTATCATACTGGTCAATTATCATTTTGTATATTCCATCTTTTTCTGTAAAGCCAAAATTTGTTAATGAATAACTGTACCATTTTTTATCTTTAGTTAATACACTCAATGGTTTGTTATTTGCAGGTGTGAAGTTTGCAATCCAAACATTTCCTTTTGAATCTGTTTTGACATCAGAAATTGCAATAAAATTTGTATCCTTGGGTATTCCAACAAGAGGACTGGTAGTCTTGTTGTAGATTTGGAAATTTTCATCTTTGAAAATTGTAACACCATTTCCCCAATTGGCAAGATAAATTGTATTATCTTGACCAGAATGAATATTGAAATAATCATTTGAAGGAATTTGAGGATATTGTTGTTTGTTGTAGAGAAACCATTTTACACCATCAAATTTCATAAAACCAATTCCTGCTCCATCTCTTCCAGTTGCAATCCATAAATTGCCGTTATTATCTGTAGCAAGATTTATAAACAAATTTCCTGCTGGTCCATCAGGATATAATTGTTTAATATTCCCATTGTAAAATTCGATTAATCCATTTTTTGTTCCGATGTAGATTTTTGTGCCATTGCTAATTATTGAAGAAAACGAGTTATTAAAATCTTCATAAATTTTTGTTATTTCATTACCCGAAAATTGATATGCAATATTATCAGTTACTATGAATAATTTATTTGTTGAAGGATAGATATCATTGATATTTGTGCCTGAAAGAAGAAATGAGTTCCACTGATTATTTTCAAAAGAAAAAATTCCATTGTCAGTTGCTATTAAAATTTTTTTATTCCATTCAATTATTTTATTAATTGATGAAGCATTAATGTTGATGTTTAATTTGTATGTATTCCATGATTCTGGAGCAGTAAGATTTATAGTCCCTGGCTTTTGAACAGCGATTCCATTATCTGTGCATACATAAATTAAAGAAGTTTTTATTGCACAATTTACTTTTGCCTCAGAAGGGAAATCCCCTAATTTTAAAAATGTATCATAAAGGAAATAATTCTTAGAATTTATTAACACCAAACCAAAATCTGTGGATACAAAAATTGTATCGCTCTTTGTGAATATGTGATTAATTCGTTTTTGAGTTTTATTGGATTTATAAATATCAAGAATATTTTTTACATAATAATCTGAAGGATTGTATGAAATAATATAACCTTCAAAAGACCCTAACCAGATTTTCCCTTCGTTATCAATATTAATTGATGTTAAAACCTGACTGTTTAATTTATTTGCTTTTGTCAGAGTAAAAAAAGTTTCATCTGAAAAATTGTATTTGAAAGCTCCACCGTTTGTTGCAGCCCATATTCCGTCAGTTGTAAGAGCTATCGATTGAATATTTCTCATCTCTGAAAATATTTCCCATTGCCCGATGTTTTGTGCGTAGCTGAGATTAGTTAAAATAATTATTAATAAAAATATTCTTTTCATTCTATTACCTGATAGATTATAAAATTAAAAGCAAATTTAGGATTTTTTAGATATAAATTTTGAAGAAGCATTTAATTGCAGAGATTTTTAAGCAGTATTTTTTAGAAGCATTTTTCTCATTGCATCTATGTGATTTAATGAGATGCAATATTGACCGAGATTTTCTTCATCATTTTTTTTGCCGCCGTGAAAATCTGAGCCGCCAGTTTCTAATAAGCAATATTGACTAACAATTCCTCTGTAAAAATTAATTTGATTTTCATTATGACTTGGATGAATGACTTCAATACCATCTACACCAGCTTTGATAATATTGAATAATATTGATTCTTTCATATAACCGGGGTGCGCTATGAATGATAAACCGCCACTATCGTTAATTAATTTCAATGCACTATTTGGGGATATATGAATTTTACGTTCATATGCTGGACAGTTATCCCCTAAATATTTTTCAAAAGCTTCTGTATAATTGCTTACTAAACCGAGGTCAACAAGTGTGTAAGCAATATGTGGTCTTCCGACAGCAGAGTTGTTTGCTCTATCTAATACATCATCAATAGAAATTGATAATCCAAGGTTACGCAGTTTTTGAACTATTCTTTTAGCTCGATAAAGTCTTTCTTCTCGAAAGAATTTTAAATATTTCTGAAGCTCATCATTTTCAATATCAATAAAATATGCTAAGAGATGAACCTCTTTATCTTCGATATCAGTGCTTAATTCTAAACCTGGAATAACTTCAATGCCTTTTTCTCTTCCATATAAAATTGCATCTTTTATACCGTTGATGCTATCGTGGTCTGTTATGCTAATGATGCTCAATCCTGCATTGTAAGCTTTGTCTATAATTTCAATTGGAGAATAAACTCCATCGGAATAAGTTGTGTGTATATGTAAATCAACTTTTGGGGACATTAACTATAAAGTTCCTTAAATTTTTCGTAGTCAATTATTCGAATTTTTGAACCATCAATTTCAATCAGTCCTTTTTTTGCGAATGCATGTAATGTTCTTGAAATTGTTTCTCTTGAAGTTCCAGCCATATTTGCTAAATCTTGCTGATTTGGTAAATTTTCTAATTCTACCCGTCCATGTTTGATTTTTCCAATATCATCAGCTAATTGAAGTAACACTGTGGCAACTTTACCTTCTGCATCTTTTAGTGAAAGAGCTTTTATTTTAACATCAGCTGCTCTTAGTCTTTTAGTTAATTCCTGTAGTAGAGATATTGAAACTTCAGGATGTTTGGTTAATAATGTGATAAAGTCATTACGTTGAATAATAAAAAGTTCAGTATCTTCAATTGCAGTAATTGTTGCAGAACGAGTTTGGCCATCAATAATTGCCATCTCTCCAAAAAAATCACTTTCATTTAAAATTGTCAAAATTACTTCTTTACCATCTGGACTTGTTCTTGAAACTTTTACTTTTCCTGATATAATTATGAAAAGTGCTGAACCGGTTTCATCTTCTTTCAATATTATCTCATTTTTACTGTATTTTTTTCTTGTCCCAACTTTTTCGATTTTTTCTAATTCAGAAGGAGGCAGGTCAGAAAAAATTGGTACATATAATAAAAACTCAGATGAGTTCATACTCACACCCACTGATTTAATTATAAATGACATTGAAAAATAATCTTTTCAAAATTAATCGCCAATTATTTTTTAATAAAATATCGAAGTTAAAATGTTATTATTCCCTCAATTAATTAGTTTAATTAGATGAAATACAGAAATTATTAAATTAATTATTTAGATAAATTGAAAATTCTTTTATTAATAGCTATATTGCAAACACAAATTTACACAAATTCGTATATGGAGGAAAAAAATCATGGCTACAAAAGTTGCAATTAATGGTTTCGGAAGAATAGGGAGACTAATTATCAATGTATTAGCAGAAAAAGGCTACCTTGGTAAAGAGGTAGATGTAGTTGCAGTAGTTGATATTTCTAATGATGCAAAATATTTTGCCTATCAATTAAAATATGACTCCGTTCATGGTAAATTCAAAGGAACATTGAGCAGTGAAAAAAGTGACCCATCATTAGAAAATGATGATATTCTTGTAGTAAATGGTCATAAAATTAAATGTTTATTAGCTCAAAAAGATCCATCCCAATTACCATGGAAAGATCTTGGAGTAGAATATGTTCTTGAATCAACAGGTTTATTTACTGATTCAGAAAAGGCAAAAGGTCATTTAGCTGCAGGTGCTAAAAAAGTAATAATTACAGCACCTGGTAAAGGTGATGTAAAAACTTTTGTTATGGGAGTTAATGATCATGAATATGATCCTGAAAAACATCACATTGTATCAAATGCATCATGTACTACAAATTGTTTGGCACCAGTTGTTCATGTTTTAATTAAAGAAGGAATTGGAATCGAAACTGGATTGATGACAACAATACACTCATATACAGCAACACAAAAAACAGTTGATGGTCCATCTAAGAAAGATTGGAGAGGTGGTCGTGCAGCTGCAATTAATATAATTCCTTCAACTACTGGCGCAGCAAAAGCTGTAGGTGAAGTTCTTCCTCAAACAAAAGGTAAATTAACTGGAATGTCTTTCCGTATCCCAACTGCTGATGTTTCTGTTGTTGATTTGACATTCCGTTCAGAACGAGAAACATCAATTCAAGAAATTGATGAATTGATGAAAAAAGCTTCTGAAACATACCTGAAAGGAATTCTGGGATATTGCAACGAAGAAGTTGTATCAACAGATTTTATTCATGATGACCGTTCTTCGATTTATGATTCACTTGCAACTTTACAGAATAATCTTAAAGGTGAAAAAAGATTCTTCAAAATAGTATCATGGTATGATAATGAATGGGGTTACTCTTGCAGAGTTGTAGATTTATTAATGAAGATGATTAATACAAAGTAATTATCAAATAATTAAAGAAAAAGACGCAGTCCGGAAATTACGGCTGCGTCTTTTTTGTATATATCCTTTCTAACATCTAATTTTCGGTAAAGAAAAATTCCTAAAATAGGAGGATAAAATGAAAAAACTAAGTATTGACAAAGTTAATCTTAAAGGGCAGAGAGTTCTTGTTCGTGTTGACTTTAATGTTCCTTATGATGAGAATATGAATATTACTGACGACCTTCGTATTACAGCCGCACTTCCTACAATTAAGAAAATTATTAATGACGGAGGCAAGTGCATTTTAATGAGTCACCTTGGTAGACCTAAAGGTGCGCCAAATCCAAAGTATACATTAAAACCAGTTGCTGTCCGTTTGAGTGAATTGCTTGATATGGATGTTAAATTTGCACCTGATTGTGTCGGCGAACAGGTTAAAGCAATAGTAAATTCATTAAAAGAAGGAGAGGTTCTTCTTTTAGAAAATTTACGCTTCCATGCCGAAGAAGAAAAAAATGACCCGGCTTTTGCACAACAACTTGCTGAACTTGGCGATGTTTATATTAATGATGCTTTTGGAAGTGCACATAGAGCTCATGCATCCACTGAAGGTGTTACTAAATTTATCAAAGTTTGTGCTGCTGGTTATTTAATGCAAAAAGAACTTAATTATCTTGGCGAAGCAATTTCAAATCCAGTTAGACCATTTACTGCTATTCTTGGTGGTTCAAAAATTTCTGGTAAAATTGATGTTATTGAAAATTTATTGCCTAAGGTTGATAATCTTTTAATTGGCGGCGGTATGGCTTATACATTTTATAAAGCTATGGGCTATGAAATTGGAACTTCTCTGCTTGAAGAAGAAAAAATTGATTTGGCTAAAGAAACCCTTGACAAATTCAAGAAATCAAATGCAAAAGTTTTATTGCCAGTTGATAATGTAGTTGCATCAGAATTTAAAAATGAATCCCCTGCAATTGTGGTTGATTCAGATAAAATTCCTGCAGATAAAATGGGCCTGGATATTGGACCAAAAACTATCGAAGAATTCCGTAAAGTTATACTTGAAAGTAAAACAATTATATGGAATGGACCTCTGGGAGTTTTTGAGTTTGATAATTTTGCTAAAGGCACAAATGCAATAGCTCAAGCACTTGCAGAAGCTACAGAGAAAGGTGCAATTACAATAATTGGCGGTGGTGATTCTGCTGCAGCAATTAAAAAAGCAGGTCTTGAAGATAAAGTATCACATGTTTCAACAGGTGGTGGCGCATCACTCGAATTTTTGGAAGGAAAAGTCCTCCCCGGTGTTGCTGCTTTGAATGATGATGTTTGATATATTACAAATTAATTTATAAGAGCAAGAGCTAAAATAAATTCCTATATCCTTTGGCTCTTGCTCATATTTTTTATTGTTGTGTTTTGGATAATTTATAAAAGAAATTGTAATTTTATAATAGATAGATTACAGGCAGATAAATGAGCTTAGATTCAAGAGATTATTATCGTCCTTCTGGTTTTGGAGGATTTTCTTTTTTCCCTCCAGTTATTAAAAATCTTTTAATCATTAATGTTGGTGTTTTTTTAATACAATTGATTTTCGATAACATCAACTTCAATGGAATTCCAGGCTGGTATATTTTGAATAGATATTTTGCATTGAACCCAATCAATGGAATTGATAGTGCCGGTATGCCATATAATTTTAAAATATGGCAATTCCTCACTTATCAATTTATGCATGGAGATTTTACACACATACTTTTTAATATGTTTATGCTATGGATGTTCGGTATGGAATTAGAAAATATTATGGGTTCAAAAAAATTTCTGGCTTATTATTTATTATGTGGATTCGGTGCTGGATTGTTTCAAATATTTTTATCACCACTTTTTTCTGAATCATTAGCTCCTACAATTGGTGCTTCTGGAGCTGTATTCGGTATCATGATAGCATTTGCAATGTTTTTCCCCGACCGTTACATTTTCTTATACTTTTTAATTCCAATAAAAGCTAAATATCTTATCGCATTCCTTGTTGTTATTGAATTTCTCTCTGTAAATGAACCTACGATTGTAGCTCATCTTGCTCATATTGGAGGGGCTGTTACTGGATTTTTGTTTATTCTGCTTGATAGAAGATTTGATTTTCAATTTAGTAATTTGTTTGGTTATTCTAAAAGAAAAACACATTTCAAATTTTCATCAAGATTTCGAAAACCATCATTTTCAAAAGATATTGAAGAAGCAGAATTCTACGATTTAGAATCAAAAGACGAAGAAGAAATTACTCAGGAAGAAATTGATAGAATTCTCGATAAAATAAGTCAAAGTGGTTACAAAAATTTAACTGAACGTGAAAAAAGAATCTTATTTGAAGCCAGCAAAAAGAAATAAATTTATTTACTCTTTTGGACTTTGTTTCTTACTTCTTCTTTTAACAAACTGCACCGAAAAGAAAATTGATGAAGAAATTGCAGTCCGCATTTATGTCGAAAACATTATCTTAGAAGAAAAATATTCTTATAATGTTGATTCATTAAAAATATATAGAAGAAAGTTGTTTGAAAAATATATGATTAGTCAAAACGATTTTGAAGAATATTTAAGGGGACTGAAAGCAAATCAAAAAAGCTGGGAAAATTTTTTTAAAAAAGCTGATAAATTTCTTATTGACTTAAAAAACACCAATGCAATTAATTAACTCTTTTCTTCGCTAATGCTATTCTTAATTTTGCATAACTGATTTTTTCGTTAAAACATTTTCTAAGTTCTCTTAAATCAAAAATCCCCTCATCAATTTTTTCATAAATCATTTTAAGTTCGCCATAATTAAAAAGCGATTCGATTTCAAGTTCAGGAATGGCTTCGATTAAAGTTTCTATCTGAACTGAAAGAATTGATTCGGGAATTTTTGTAAGACTAACAATATCTTCGAGTGAATATTTTTTTTGTATTAACTCAAGTATTTGATAAGAAGTATTCGGCAAATTTTTTTCTTTTATTTTGCTGATATTATTTTCTTTTTTTTCAAACTCTTTGATTGCTTCGATGAATTCTATTCCAATTTTATTGAACATTCTATTGTTAAACCCATCAATGCCAATAAATTCAGAATATGATTTTGGCCGAAGTTTTGATATCTCTCGCAAAACATTGTCGGGACAGATTAACTGTGCAGGTTGATTAAATTTTTCGGATGCTTCTTTCCTTATCTGTCTTAACAAATTAAAAAGTTTTAGCTCATCTTCATAATTTTTTTGATATAAGTCGGATTCTTCTGATAGGAATAAATTAAGATTATTTTGTTCATAATAAATCATATCATTTTTTATAGATATAATTTTTTCTATTTCCAGTGTTGAAAGTACATCATTTATCTCAATTGTTGAAAAATGATTGCACGAACCATAAGTAGAAATGTTATGGTATTTTTGGTCTTTTCCAGTTAATATCTTAAAAAGTTCTTTTTTGTGTAACGGATTGTTGAATTCATATAGTGTAGTAATAATATGATTTCTTAAATAATCATCATCATTTAATTTATCTATTTTTCCAAGGCATACATCACATCTTCCGCATTTATAATTTTCTTTTATCTCTCCAAAATAATTTAATATGTAAGCAAATCTGCATTGGTTGGATATAATGTAACCAATCATTTTTTCAAGTTTATTTTTATTGTGCCCGATAAGTTTTTTTGTTTTCGAAAAATCTAATAATAAATCTTCACTTTTTATTCGTGATTTTAAAAGAGTGACTGTTGGGAATAAAGAAGGTGGTTCATAAAAAATGATACCGGAGTTGTTAAGCAAATTCAAATATTCAATTAGATTCTCGATGTTAGAATTTAATATTTCGGAAAGCCTTACAAGATTAATAATTGTTCTTGTTCTAAAAATTTTATTGCCATAATCTCTTATGAGTACAAGTATAAAATCTTTCAATTCATTGTTATTTATTTTCTGAATAAATGAATTTAATTTCCCGGGTTCTATTAAAAATTGAACATGGTGCTTTTGATAAAAATCAGGATTAAATTTTATATAACCAGATTCTTCAAGAATTTTTACCGAAGATTCAATTAGTGCTTTATTTAATTCCTTTGACTGCAAAAACGAAATTAGATTTGTATCGACAGGTATTTCTTTATTCGAAATACTTCCAAGTGAAATTCTGCCATAGTCACAAATTGCATTGTAAACTAATTCAACTTGCTGCCTTTGAGGAAAAGAATTTTTAATAAAATATTCTTGAATTGCAATGTCTTTTTCGTCAAACAATAAAAAAATATTTGAATGATTTCCATCTCTGCCTGCTCTTCCAATTTCCTGATAATAATTTTCGAGGTTAGCTGGCATGTTAAAATGAATGACAGTTCTTATATCACTTTTGTCTATTCCCATACCAAAAGCATTAGTAGCTACAATTAGATTTATTCTTCCTTCAAGAAAATCATCCTGAACAATTCTTCTTCTTTCAGGATTTAATCCTGCATGATAATAAGCACAATTAATTTTGTTGTGTATTAAGAATTCATAAACTTCTTCTGCTAATTTCCTGGTTGCAGTATAAATTATTGCCGGTATGGATAAAGGAGTTATTAATTTTAATAATATTTCTTTTTTCTCTTTTGTTTTGATAACATTAAGACTTAGATTTTTTCTTTCAAAACCATGTATAAAAACTCTTGCATTTATTATTCCAAGTTGTTCTAAAATATCTTTGCGAACATCCTCAGTTGCTGTAGCTGTGAAAGCTGAAATCTTTGTTATTCCTGTATAATCTGCAAACTTTTTAATTTTTCTGTAACTTGGTCTAAAATTATGTCCCCATTCACTAATGCAATGTGCTTCATCAACAAAAAGATAAGAAGGTGAAAGCTGCTTTAATGTTTCTGCAAAATTAACATTGTCTAATTTTTCTGGTGACATGTAGAGTAATTTAATTTTTCCATTTGAAATATCATTCAATACCATCTGCATTTCTTTTTGTGATAGAGTGCTATTTATGAACGCTGCAATTTTTACCTTTTTATTTACTGTATCTACCTGGTCTTTCATTAATGCAATAAGAGGTGAAATTACAATAGAAAAAGAATTTGCGAGAATAGCAGGAACTTGATAACAAATCGATTTTCCTCCTCCTGTTGGAAGAACAGCTAAGACATTTTCTCCCTGCAGTATTGTTTCAATTATTTCTTTTTGTGCAGGCTTGAAATCTTCGAAGCCAAAATATTCTTTTAGAACTTGTTTGGGACTCATATTTTATTTTTATTTTCAAGTAAAAATAACATTATGAATTGAGAATTTTGATAAATAACAAATAATTTTCACAATAATCTAAATAATAATCTAAAATCCGATATAGGACATTAAAAAGTAGATTTTTTCTATAATGTGGTC
>NZ_JAYKGK010000007.1:0-163549 GCF_036860675.1 Rosettibacter primus | reverse complement strand
TCCCTTTTTTAGCTCTTTAAACAGTCCCTTTTATTTTTCTATGTCGGAATTAAGATAGATATTCATTACAGGTAAGATAATCCAATAAGCCAAGCTCTTCAGGAAGTACGCCTATTTTATTCTTTATTTTTATATTATCAATATTCATTTCTTCACCGAGTATCGTTACTTTACCGTTATCAACTTCAAGTATTCCACTTATCAAATTAACCAATGTTGTTTTACCTGCTCCATTAGGGCCAACCAATCCGAAACATGATCCTCTTGTTATACTTAAACTTACATCATAAATTACATAAGTTCCGCTATAACTTTTTTTAACTTGTTCCAACAATATTGAATATTTATTCATAAGTTTTTATTTCACTTTTTACTAATTGTTTTATCAAGTATTCTTTTCTTTTTATAAATAATCTCTTAAAAAATTTTACATGTAGAGACTTATAAACAATTACAGAAACTATTGCTAATAAAATAGTTACCGACAGAAGTATAAATTTATTTTCATAAAATAATAATATAACTAAAGCTAACAACCCTTCTGAAAAAGCAAAAGCAAATAATATATACGGTTGTGACACCATAGGATTAAATTGTCCTACTATACTTTTGTAATTAACTTTATAGGTGAACCACATAGAAATTATTGTCCCAAATATGTTTATAACACAAAGTTGATATAAAAGAATCGGAATTGAAATTAATATAATAATAATATTAACAGAATTTATTATTAACGTCCAAATTATAATTGGAATTGTATATACGATTCCTACAATTGAAATAGCAACATTTTTTTGAAATATAGAACTACATAGAGAAATAGGAGCAATGAAGTAAAGCAATAATCCACTCGCATCAAAAGCAAATAAATTACTGGCTAACGGCAGTAAAATTATTATTGGTGTGCTAATCATAATAACATGTCTAAAAAATGTATCTATTTGTGAAATTGAAACAAACCAAACACAAACACAACTAAGTAAAAACCATAATTGTATTCTTGGATTTCTAATTATACAAAAAACATCTTTTACAATAAAAGCGTTGCTTTGGGGAAAAAGATTTAATAGTCTAATAAATAATTTTTCTTTTTTATTAGTTTTATAATTAAATGGAAATAATTTACTCGATAATCCATTTTTTTTAAATCCATATTCGAAGCTGTGACGCAATGTATATAAATAGAAAAGAAAAACAATACCAACTTCACTTATTAGAACAACCCACCATAATACCCCAAGCAATAATTCACCCAAAGCAATATTACTTATTATACTAACAACTAGTATAGGCGGGTAAAGAAAAAACAGTTTGTTAACTTCCTCAAGAGTTACACCCGCATTAAATCCTTTTATCAACAGAACTAATAGAAAAATATTAAATAGAAAAATGATAAGTAAATAAAATAAACCTAAATAATACTTTGTTTTTAAATATCGTTCTCGTGTATCAATAAGTAGTTCAATAATATTGACTATTATTATCAAAAGTATTAAAAATGTTAAGAAAGTCAATAATGAAAACAATATACCAGTTAGACTAGTTATATTAAAAGTGTATAGTAATAAAATAAAAAATGGAGAAAATAAGATGAATCCAACATCAAATAGTTGAAAAATTACATTCATTAATGCAAAATTAAAAATTTTTATAGGGTACCTAAGTATAAGATTTTTACTCAAGGAGTGAGACAAATCTATTCCACCAATAGTCGATAACAATATCCAAACAGTCATTATAGATATAGTAATAATTTCTGATATTAGTAATTTAAAGTCGTCACTTTTTAAATGAATAATAGGTGTATTAAATAAGGAAATTGAAGAAAATAGATTTTCAAGTAAAAAGAGACTAATAAAGATCACTGAAAACAAATATGGGGCATCATTTCTATATTTCAATATATAAATTAATAATCTTCCCTTTAGTTTCAGTACTAGATTTATTTGACTAAATAATTTCATAATAATTTTAATAAGGGGGTCTAGACCCCCTCCATTATATCCATTATTTTTTAGCTATCGCCTTTAAGACATGCTAATGAAAACATTGTCCCTAAAATTGCAAAAGCGAGAAAATTGCCTGTTAGTCCACTACCCAAGGCAGCCATACCTAGGTATGCACATGCTTTTTCTGTAGTACCTCCAGTTACATTATTCATTTTAGTGTATGATAATATTTTCATTTTTTCCTCCTATTATTTAATAACAACCATTTAAATATCCAGCAACTACAGCCCCCATGGCTGCTATTGGATTCCCCATTCCTAAAGCAACACCTAAAATAAAACCAAGAGCTGCACATCCAGCAGTAGAGCCTCCTCCAATAATTTCTTCCATTTGAAAAATATTTAATTCCCTCATATTACACCTCCATTAATTTAGTTAATAATTTCCCCTGCGGCAACAGGGATTAATTACTGCCGCTAATCTGACGCTGCGCATCGTCAGATTTCCATATTGACTCCAGGAGTCGAGAAAACTTTATTTCACCTATTAACTTATCTACCAATTTTCCATGTATATTAAAAAAATAAAATACAGGCGTAACAGTAATTCCAAACTTTGCTTTATATTCTTCTTTATTGACTATGCCAAATTTTATATTGCTCATTTTCATAATATTATTATACTTTTCATACAATTTTTTATTTACAAATTTATTATCAGTTGTTAATAAGTATACATCGACATTTTTCAATTCATTCACTCTTTTATTAATTTCCATTAAATCATACTCACAGTGAGAACAATCCGGCGAAAAATACATTATCATTATGGGCTTAGCATCAACTTTTATGGATAAAGTATCACCCAGCCATATATATTTAATTTCTGTTAACTTAGCACCTATCGGCAAAATTTCTTCTCGTGTTCCAAATATAATTGCAGTAATCAAAACCACCATGAAAAAACATATTACAAATAAATTTATAAATTTCTTTTTCATTGTTATGCTGCTTGCATTACTCTATTTTTAATTTTTTCTTTAAGCATATAAAAAATTATTAATAAGCTTTTTGTAAAACTTACCAAAGGACTGCTTTCTATTTTCGTTCCATAGCAGCCACAATTGGAATAACCAATTATTATTAAATATAAATTTGTCAATACAAAGAAAGTTAATAGAGCAAGTGTAGAATTATATATTAACTTTTTCTTCCAATAATTCATAAAGAAACAAAAACCTATTAAAACTTCACTTATAATTAAAAAAGCTAAAGATATTTTTACTATGCTTACAGGTAAACTGCTAAAAGATACTATGAAATAAACGGTATTTTGTAAATCAAAGAACTTTGCTAACCCAGATAAAGTGAATATAATACCAATAATTATTTCGAATATTTTATTCATATTAAAATGCATTTGTAAAATAAAATAGTATCATTAATTGCAATATTGTTAATCCTATCCAAATACTAAATGTTAAAATAAAAGCATCATACTTATCAATTTTTTTCAGCTTATTAATTCCCATATACACTATAAAAATCCATGATGCTTCATAAATATTTATATTTTCCAAAAATTTATAAGCAACTAAAGAATATCTATCCTTACTAAAAAAATTAGTAAGTGCTCCAGGGATTAATGTTAATAAATCATTAGTATATTCAACTTTCGGTGTAAGCAAAAGAATTACAATTCTAACTATTCCTAAAATGATATAGGGGACATTGGCATAAGCAGCAATCTTAAATACTTCTTTAAAACCTACTTCTACATTTTTTAACAAAAGAGGCATCTGAATAAGTAATGCAATAAATGTAATTTTTATCCATATTAAGAATGGTAAAGCTAAATAAGTATATAAAGAAAATTTTTTTATTATTTCATAAAAATCATCTATTCTATAGCTTTATTTTCTCAGAGAGCATTATTTGATATACTTCATGTGTCATAATATATTTATCATTTATCAAGGTTATAATTAAATACATAAGTGTAATAAATAAATATAACTGCCAATTTTTTAAGGCAGCATCATTGTTTTCTTCAATATTGTATGCTATTGTATTATTCATCTGTTTTATTAGCATTTTCAAAATAATAATAATTTTTCAAGTTAATCCCGAATGAGTTGCCATTTTTAATCAATAAATCAGGTGACTTATATTCTTCAATTCTACCATCCCTAATTACATATAGATAATCGGTTCTCATTAAATTTGATATATTGTGAGTAATTAAGAACACTGCATTATTTTCTGAATAACTTCTTATTGTATTAAAAATAAGTTCTTCTAATTCAAAATCTATTCCGCTTAATCCTTCATCTATAATTAATACCCTTGGTTTAAATAAAAGTGCTCTGATTAATGCGAGCATTTGCATTTCACCACCTGAAAGTTTCCTTCCGTTTTCCCCTAACATTGTATATAATCCATAATTAAATCGTTTTAAAAATGAAGACAGATTTAATTCATCAATTACATCAATCAAAAAGTTGTAATTCTGAATTGTTCTTCCAACAAGGATATTATCTGCTAGTGTACCATTAAATATTTTTATTTCTTGTGGTACAACTCCAATATTATTTCTATAATCAATTAAATCAAATTCATTTGCATTTATTTCATCAAGTAGAATTTTACCATTATTCAATAAATATTTTCTTTGAAGAAGTTGCACAAGGGTACTTTTACCAGAACCGCTTGGTCCCCAAAGTGAAGTAATTCTTCCAACAGGAATTTCCAAGTTTATATTTTCGAATAAATAATTTCTTCCATCCCAGGAAAACTTAGCATTTTCTATCTTTATTTTATTCTTCAATTGAAACTTTCTTGTAGATTCACTTTTCTCTCTTTCAATTAGCAACATATCCATTAATCGAGTTACAGCAATATTTGCACTTTGCAGAGAAATATTAGCATTAATCAATCCATTAATAGATGGTAAAGCACCAATAGTTAATGAATAAGCCGCCATCATTTCGCCAAGTAATAAATTACCGCTTATAATCCATATAGCTCCAAAAAGAAGCATACTAATTGTTATTAATGCCGTTGAAATTTTAGCAAAAAGATTTAATCTTGCTTGAGTAAATCCAAGTTTTTGTACCCTTACTTGATATGTACTGTAAAATATTTTACTGAAGTCAGCAAAGAATTCGGAAGTATTAAACTATTAATATCTTCCATTCCGCTAAGTTTTTTCTTAACCTGACATCATTACACCTATTGGAATATGATAGTTAATATTACAAGCGAATAAAAAATCGAACTTGACTTTTTTACATAATTATATTAAAAAATAGTATGGGATAAATAAAAACTGGTAAAAGAAATTACTGTTTCATCTTAATTGCTTGTATGCAAAAGCATTGCTTCTTCGGTTTTTACTGAAGAATAAAAATGGTTTAATCCTGAATCCGAGAGAATGATTCAGAGGATAGCAAGCTGTCGAAAGCAAAAAAGGGTAAAAATAAAGTAATATATTTTTTTAATATTTTTCATTTTAATCCCTGCAGAAATCTCACAAGTTGATTTCGTTAGTTATAGTATATTTTACAATTCATTATTAGTTATTATTTCTAGTGGTAGAAATATTAACTTGAACTTCGCTCTACTAATCAACATTTGTTTGAAATTAGTTATAAAAATTTCAAAAAATACTAATAAAATGTGATACTCTTTTTTCAATATATTCTGGATAAGAGTAATTCAAATACTTTGCTACTTCGCGTGCTAATTGGCGGAATAAATCATTACTAGCAAATAGTGTTTTCCAGCTATCTTCCAAATTATAATGTCCAAACAAAGAATTTAATTTTTCTAAAACAAAAGTATCAGCCCATTCATCGATAAATTTCCCCATATGCCATACATCTTTTGACCAATTTGACTTAACACCTGCATGCCACTGTATCATGGTTAATAAACTTTCCTTTAAATATGCGTCACGAACTTTAGCATGCCATAGTTCATTACGAAATAATTGCTTTGCTATATGATATGCTTGGTACCAATACATATTAACAGTTCGTATGTATATCTCATTACTAGGAGGAAAGAAATATTGTGGCTTTTTTTGAAATGAGTTGAGCTGTTTAGCTAACCCGTCTTTATCAAGAATTACCCGGAATCCACGTTGAAATGCAAATGGTAAGGTTTTTGTATTAACCATATTCTCCAACTCTTTTACTGTTTGGAAAAAGAAATCTATATTTTTTCCATCTTCAAAAAGTGTTGAAATACCAGGTTGATTTAGAAAAGATAAATTGACAAGCGAAATTAATATATTCCCAATATTACTAAGCCAGTCATTTTTTTGAATATATTGTTTGATATTTATAGCATATATCATAAAATCAATATCAGACCATTCATCAGCAGGAAAAATCTTTCTAGCTTGAGAGCCAAAAATAATGACTGCTCTAATATCATTTTGAGATTTGGCCCATTGTATGAAATTTTTTTCCAATTTTGATAAAATATTTATAGAGGTTTCCATTTTACCGCTCCTATAAAATTTTCATTTTAATAGCATTAAACTTAAGATTATAATCTTTGTTCAATATATTTTGCTAAAGTTGATATGTTTTGAAATAAAGCCAAACTAAAATCCTCATCGTTAATTACAATATTAAAATTTTCTTCTAAGGCAACTGCCAGCGTTACTGTACCAACAGAATCTAATCCTAAAAAGTATAATGAATCATTTTCATTAATGTCTTCTAACGCAATCTTAAGTCCTACCTTTTGAACAATAATTTTTTTTATTTCCCAAACAATTTCATCATAATTCATATATATTCACGAAAAATAGTTAATAACAGTATCAAGTAACTTTTTTTTACCGTTATCACTTATAACTTCAGTAGCTGGTATAGAGAATTTTGATTCGAGATGCTCTATTTTACTATATATTTCTGATGGGGTTAATTTTCTAAAGGAAAAACTTTTATGTCCTGAAAATTTAGTTTCATTAGTATGATCACTAAAGACAAGTAATATTGTTTTTGCCTTCCCCAAAATTTCCAGAGCGTGAATACAATCAGAAACAAAAGAATCACTGTCATTATAATTTATACATAAAATATATGCATCTGGATTAGTGCTAAATAACATTGCAATTGAAGTTAAAGTATAAGTAGGGGAGTAAGTCTCTATTTCGTAAGGAATTATACCAGATTGACCCGCTAAAATAATAATATCATATTTTTGAGTATCCAATAGAAATAATACACCTCTAAATATAGCTGAATATGCATCGATGGGTAGATTTACACTATTTCCATAACCCATTGGGAAGGTAAAATTTACTCCGAACAATTCAGACTGATGCTCTGTAGAAATTGTAGCTACTTTATATCCAGCTTTTGTCATCTCATCATATAAGGTCAATTGTGTCGTAAATTTCCCCTGATTAGAGCTAGTACCAAATATTCCAATCTTAGGTGTACTATGATGTTTATTGAATGCGTATTTTAATAAACTAATATTTCTAATTAAGTCTGGGTCGATAGATGAGTATCTAATAACTAAATTCTTTTTCAATGCTAATTCATATAATTCTTTGTAGGGTTCTTTATAAATTTGAGAAAGACTATAAATATTTTTTCCCATATTTAGTACTTTGAGTGCAACTTCTTTTAAAACATCCTTTTTTTTGATGCGACTCACTTCATCCAAATAACCCAATATGCAAGTGTCAAATTGATTAGTATACAAGTCTATTTTATTTATAGATTCTATAATAATCCCGGTTGGTTCGATACCAATAACATCACCAGAATCACTGCTAATAAGCAACTTTGAAGGTTCATCAAAAATTCCAACTATATCAAAAGGAAGAAGTTTTCTAAATCTTACTAATGAATGCATTTCTTTATTAAACGGATATATTATTGCTCTCTTAATCCAACTAAAATTTTGTTGTTTTATTATATCACCAAATTCTTTACTAATTTCAACACAAGGATTGATTTCATACTTTTCCAACAACTCAGGAATGTTTATTTCAGAGTTTGAAGCTAAAATTTCCTTTATTTGATCTATTCTTACACCTGGAAATGCTTGCATAATGAGAGCAATAATACCTGAAATATATGGCACCGCAAAACTACTCCCAGAAACAAACATACTCCGATTATCCAACCACAAAACTCTTTGATGATCTCCTCGTGCAATTATTTTGTTAGAACCATCATTATTAAAAGAATAGCCATATTTCTTATGAATTTTCCCGGCTTTTACACTGAAGACATTATCAAAAGATGCTGGATATGAGATTAAACCATACGGATTTTCAGCAGCAACGATTACAATATTTCTTTCATATGCTTTGTTACATAATTTTTGAAGCTCGCTATAATCACGTTGTTGGGTCATACCCAAGCTTAAATTGATGATATTCACCTTATCTTCGATTGCAAAATCTATTGCCTTTAGTAAAAGATCATAAGATGAATTAAGTTCTTTATCAAATATTTTAATAATTAGTAGTTCTACCTCAGGAGCATTTTTTGTTATTATTCCAGCACAGGCTGTCCCATGTCCAATAAAATCCTTACAAATATTATTATCGTTCATATTGTAAGTTGAACTAATTGTATAGTCTTTCATTTTATAAATATTTCTATTTAGCATGGAATTACTTTTATCAATTCCTGAATCAATTACTGCTACCTTGATATTAGCGCCAGTAAGTTTTTCAAAAGAAAGTTTAAGCAAGTTATTTTGATTCATATTTCTTCTTCCACCAATTGTTCCATTCCTTCACTGTTGTATAATTTAAGCCAGTAGCTCGCTTCAAATATTTAATAATATTTTCGTTCTCTTCTTTTGTATTCACCCACATTGAAGAAATAGCATAGTATATTTTTAATTCATTAATTCTATTTTTTATTTGTTCAATTTCGAATTGACTTAATAAATCCGGATGATAAAAGGAGTCAAAATAAGAGTAGAATGTTTCTTCAGAAATTTCTCTTGGCAAATTATAAATTATTCTTTTGAGCATATCTAAATAGCGCAATTTATCATCGAACTTATCTATCATCATAATCCATTTATCCATTTCCTCAATGTTCTTAACTATATCAAATTTATCTACGAGTTCCTTGCTTATTCTTCTTGTAGTTTTATAAATAAATTTTATATCATTCCTTGTGAATTGCAATGGGTAAGTAGCCAATGAATCGATTTTATCTTTAACATAATCTTCAAAATATAAATGTGATCTTTTTACATGGTTAAAAAACAATCTTGAAAAGTTAACGAAAAGTAAATAGTCTTCGTCCTTGCCTCCTTCAATATATTTATCTGTAAGATTTATTAAAGAATTTAAAATTTTTTTATTACTAATAATGTAAAGTGGAAACGGAAAATCCGGCAGCACATTACATTTTACATAATAATCTTCATAATCATTATTATTTTCATATTTCTGTATAATATCGGTCGCTTCTCCATGAACTTTTACAGTGTAATATACATCAACCTGATCTCTTCCAAAATATTCATCAAGATAATGAGCTAAAAAATATTCATATATTGGTTCTTGAATAGTTGAAAATGCCCAGTGTGATTTATCAATATATTTTCTTATTAAGTGGGCTGTACCATAAAAAACAATGGCTTTATAATCTCTATTATTATTAAGATTTCGAATTATATTTTTACTAATAATTTTATCCCTTTCTTTCGCAAACCATAAAAACAATTCTTTTCGATATTTTTCTACACCCATCTGATACATGGTAGAAAAATTAATAAATGATGGGGGGTCTTCAACCCCTTTAATAGTCAAACAAATATCTTTATTTGTCTTTTTATTTAATTCATCAATCCTTTTTCTTATGTCTCTTAATTCGAACAAGAATTCAAAATTATCTACGGAAAATTGGTCCCAGCCGCCGAATTTTGTCACCTCATCTATTTGTTCAGTTAAATAATTATCAAAATTTCCATAATCAATTACTTCATTAAATAATAATTGTTTAACAGAATCAGTTTCTAAAAAAAGAAATAATTTGTGAGGAATAGTTTGACCATCAGGATTTTTCTCCAAGCTATCAATCCAGGAATTTAAAATACCACTTACAATGCCTTTGAAATAACCATGTCCATGCATTCCATCACCAAGCATTATAATTCTTTTAGACTTTAGAGACTCAAAAACAAAATTATTTAATGAATCAATGTCAGTAGTTTTAATAACTCGCGGTTTCTCTACTTGCGCTTTGCACGAGTTTATACTTAAAAAAAGTAGTAGTAATAATTTCAACAGATGTTTCATAATATTTTTTCCTTATTATATGTATTGAATAATTCAGGTTTTTCATCCAACAACTTACTATACAAATATGCAGAAGCTTCAAATACTCTTTTAGAAAAATCACATATTTTCGTTGGCTTTTTTGATTCAAGCCCTTCAATAATAAGGCCTTGAGCAACACAAGCCACAGAACAAGAATATCTAACCCAACATTCAGAGCATTTTTTTAGATATTGTACCCATTTTTCTCCAAACTCTTCTAATTTGTCATAATTAATTCCAGTATAAATTGTACCTATTTTGTATTGTTCAAACCCAACAAATCCCTGGCAAACATAAATGCTACCATCTGGAGTAATACTTATTGAGTGACCAGCTCCACAAATTCCATAATAGGTTTTTAGACTACGCATGTGAATATTTTTAATCATTCCCTCGGTAGGAGTAATCCATCTCGAATGACCTTTATTAATAAGGTTATTATAAATTTCTTCATTTACTTTATCAAGCTCCTCTATGTAATTTTCAAAGTCTTTTTCGTTCATTTTATAATCAGAGCAATCAAGAAATGCACTAGGTCCGGTAAAATTTGCTATAACTCTAGTTGCACCCAGACCCCATAGATGATTTATTACATCTTTAAATTTCCTTCCTTTATAAATAGAAGCCTGAATAGTAATTTGACTAGTATTATATTTCATAAAGGTCATTAATCCTTTTATTGTATCATTGTAACTGCCTTTCCCATTTGGATAAATTCGAGATGTATCATGCATTTCTTTTGTCCCATCCACACTAAAACGAACAGAAATATCTTTATTATTAGCAAACCATTTCGCTTTTTCATCATCCATTAGAATTCCATTTGTATTCATAATAAAATTCATAGGTCGTCTATATCTTCTTCTACTGTATTCTACTGATTCCTTTAAAGTATCAAAATTTAACAGAGGTTCACCTCCTATAAAAACAATTGTAAGATTTTCCAAATCGTATTGTAAATTATCAAAAAAATAGTCTAATGCCTTTTTGGCTACTTCTACAGTCATAAATTTATTTTCAGGATTTTTCCCGAATCTACCATATTCAGCTGAACAATATTTGCATCTTAGATTGCAGTCTTGGCTGATAACTAGATATAACCCATTAAATTTTAGATTATTTATTATATCATTTTTCTTAAAAAAATTTCTATTTTGAAGCGATATTTTTTTATTTGTTTTTTTCCTTAAAATAATTTTGTATTTCTTAAGTTCGTTTATTGTTTCATTAATTTCTTTCATAGAATACTGGTTTGAAAATTGTTTTGCAATAATCGATATATCATTGGGTAATTGCTGGACTAATGAATATGTTAATGGAGAAATTTCAGCTAATATTTTTGTGTATATACCATAAGCAAAGTATTTATCTTTATATTTAAAAAAGTGATAATTCTCATTAACGTAATACATTTTTTACCCCATTATCATATAAAAATAATTGAGGCTGCCTAATAAATGAAATAATCAACAGTTAGAATAATTATAAAAACTAAAATTGAGTTATACTTTATTAGGCGGCCAGTATGTATTAAACGTAGGGCTTTATTATGCCCTGTGCACCACCTGTACCTTCTACCGCATCACAAGAATAACCTGGTGTTTGTACCTTTGAAACACACAAAGCTCCAAAACAACCGCCAATTGAAACTCCGTATAGAGCATCACAACCACTACCAATAGCCCCAACATTATTATAACAAGAATCACCCCCGCAATTCAAAGGATCTGTACCAGTTAAGGCATTACATTGCGTGCCGCATACCGGATTAGAACTTGCATTAGCAACAACACATCCGCCAGTGCCACCCCAATAACCACCTCCAGCACCTGATGTATTAAAGCACGACAAGAAACACGAGCTTTCATACAAATAAACCTTATCGCTCGCGTCGTAATTTAGTGGTTTGATAGGTTTTTTTAGAGGTTTCATAAATCCTCCTTGATTAAGGTTAATAATTTATTGATTTATTTCTCAGCAAATAGAGGAATACAATCATAACTTTTTATATGCTGGATTTATCCAAAAGCTTTTCAATTGTATACTCGATAAGTTTTTTAGTCTCCTTGATTATCTTACAATTAGCAACCATCCCTTTTTTTAATTTAAAAGATGCATTCCCCTTTTTAATTTCATTTATATCTATCAAATCAACATATACCGTATATTTAATTTCTTGGCTTTCAGGGGACAGGATTACTTTTTCTACATAACCACTGAAAATTTTATATTTCATATAAGGGAAGGCATTAAAGTATACTTTTACTTTTTGCCCCTCCTTTACATAAGGGATATCTTTATCAGAAGTCATCAGCTTTAACCTCCAACCCTTACTTATATCTACTAATTCAAACAATATTTGTCCTTCAGAAAAAAAACTGCCCAATATTTTTCTTCGGTCAGATAAAAAAACCACACCTGCAGAGGGTGCCAACACAACGCTTCTTTTTATATTTTCTTCCAATAATTTCTTGTTTGCTAATAATTTTTCTATTTCATTTTCAAGAACATTAAGATCATATTTATTGAGCTCTATTCTAGACTTTTGCTCGTCAATTTGTTTTAAATATAATTCTGCTTTTTTTACCGATAGGAGCTTAAACTGAGTCTCAAAAGGAATTATGCCATTTGAAATCAATCCATCTATTTTTTTGAGTAAAGTATCTTCGTGAAGCTCAAGCTTCTTATTGACGAGTTCTAACTTTCCCAGCTCCAATTTTGTCTTGAGCTCTATGTGAGATAATAATAAATCATATTTTACTTTTTCTGCGAGCTCTTTTTTTATAAATAAATCTCTTTCTACTTTTTTCAGTTCTATTAAATAAGCAGTATTGTTAAAAATTACCAATGTATCATTCTCTTTTACATAAGAACCGTCTTCAACAAAGATATTACTGACAATTCCGTTAACCTGGGATTTAATTATAAATTCAGATTTGGGTAATACAATGCCAGAACATTCTATAGTATCGTCTATTACTATTATAAATGAGAAAATTAGTAGTACAATTACCAATGACCCGACAATTAGAATGAAAATCCGTATAAAATTTCGAATAAATTTGAAATGTAATTTGGAGATAATTATACTTTCTTCTTTTTCATAAGACACGTTCAATTTTGTTACCTATTTTAATGTATGAATCATTATTTGATTTTTCTATAATATTCCCGTTTTTTAAAAAAAGTAAGCGGTCCGCTTTACGTAGTAAAGAACTTCGATGTGTAACAAAAACGAAGGTTTTGTCTCTGACAATTTTATCAAGTGCATCAAATATGAAGTCTTCGGACTGTTCATCAATTGCATTAGTTGCCTCATCCATAATTATTATGGGGGTATTCCTCATAATTATTCTTGCTAAAACAATTCTTTGTTTTTGCCCTTGCGATAATAGTGCCCCTCTTTCTCCTATTAAAGTATCATAACCACAGGGTAGTTTTTTTACAAATTCATCAACATAAGCAATTTTTACTGCTCTCTGAAACAATCCGTCATCATCATATTCACCAAAACATGTTATATTTTCTTTGATAGTTCCATAAAAAATAAAAGAATCTTGAAGAAAGAAACTAATATTTTTTCTAAGCGATTTTAATTCAATATCTTTAATATTAATCTGATCAAGATAAACGGTCCCCCCTGTTGGATCATAAAATCTGCCAATTATATAAAGTAGTGTAGTTTTTCCTGTACCACTTGGTCCGGTAATTCCTAATTTAATACCCGGTTCAATAGATAGATTAACTTTATTGAGAATTACTTGGTCGCTGTTGGGATATTTAAATACCACATCGTTAAGTATAATTTCACCTTTAACATTGTCTAATCTAATCGGCTTTTCTCGTTCTTTAATAAAAGATTGATTCTCATAAACCTCAAAAAATCTATTTAGATGAACAAGAGTAACTTGTATCCCTTGAGACATTACAATAATATCTTTAAGGGGGGTATAGAAAAATCCTACATAACTTGAAAATGCCATAAAGGTGCCTATACTCATAGTTCCGTTGATAACATTTGTCCACCCCACATAAGAATAAACTAATGTAGAAATAGCTCTGACAATCCCTAGTACAAAACTTGAGGATTGCTGAACTATACTCAATTTTAATCTGAGTTTTATAGATTCCTGAATAAGGTTTTTGAGTTTATGAAAAATTTTATCTTCGACGCCTAATGACTGAATCGATTTTATTCCATAAATAGATTCATAGTTTTTTGCATTAATATCAGCATCTTTTTCAGCTAATTCTTTCGATAGTGTTTTTATTTTCTTATTCACAAAATGAAATCCAAAAATATCGAATGGTAAAACTATTATACTTAGTAATGTCAATTGCCAATTAATTAATAGAAGAATAAGAGGAAAAATCAACAACTGACAAATATTTATAAACAAACCGTTTATTAGACCAATAACTCCACCAAGAGATGCTTGTGTGTCCGCTTGTCTCGATAAGATTTCCCCAGTTTCATGATTATTAAAGAAATCAAAAGAAAGTAACTGAAGATGACGATAAAATCTTAGTCTGAAGTCCACTCCCATTTCAAATGCAATTCCCATGCTAAAATAATCTTTTGCGATTCCTATTATAGAACTAAATACTGTGAATATTAAAGATAGGATTAATATTAACTCCAGCAGCGAGACATTTTGATTGGGAATAACTTCATCAAAAATAAATTTACTAAATAAAGGAAGTGGTAATGAAAGAAGAGTAATAAAAAAGCTAGAAATTAAATTTTCAATGATATACTTTTTATATGGTAAAAGAAATTTTAAAAATTTGATAAATTGTTGCATGATGAAACTCAAAAATTATAGTTCCCTCAGACTATACATTAACAATTTTGCTGCAAAAATAATGGGGGGGGGGTTAAAATGTCAAGAAAAATTTTTTTTGTGAGCCATCCAGAATGTTAATCACAATAAAAAATTTTTAATTCACTTTGTATTGAATTACTTTTTATTTCCAATCATGTAAAAAATTAATGGGACAAAAAAAACAATAAAAATTGATGATGTTATCATGCCGCCAAGAATACTCAAGCTAAGATTTTTCCAAAAGGTTGTATTGGAATTTAATATTAAAGGCAAAAGAGCAAACATGGTCGTTGATGAAGTAGTTATAATTGCTCTCAATCGGCTTTCTGATAAAATGTATATTTCATCTATTGTTTTTAATTGTTGATTCTTTAATATATAATTAACCATTATAATTGCATTATTTACAGTTAATCCCATTAAGAGCAGCATTCCTGAATAAGCCCCTCTTTCTATGCTAAAATCAAATAACCAAAAAATAAAAATTGAACCTGCAAATGCAAATGGAATAGAAAAGAAAATTATCAGAGAGCTTTTAAAAGATTCAAAAAAGGAAGAAGAAATCATAAATATTATTACCACCGCTGCTAAAAATATTTTTAATATGTCAGATTCACTTTCTAATTCTAATACAATTGGCAAATCTAAAGTTTTAATACTATAACCTGGCGGAATATCAATACTTGCTAATGCAGATTGAAGAAATTGTTGACCAAATTGATAAGGTCCTTTGAATTCATAACTAATATATCTAACATATTGTTGATTTTCTCTGTGAATGGCAGAAAGGATTTTTCTTTCATAAAAATTAATTATATCCTTCACTTTGAAACTCTTTCCGCTATTATCATTTAGTATGATATTTTTTAGTTCCTCTAATTGAACCTCATTATAATTTGAAAACTTTATTTGATATTCAACCCGATTATTTTCTATCTTAAATTTATTATCATCAAAAATGCCTCCAATGTTTTTTGTAATTATTGAAAAAATTTCAGCCAATGTGATATTATATTCTTTTAATTTTTCTCTATCAATTTCTCCGATAATTTCATAAGTCTCTGGTGACCATAAAATTTCTGATTTATCAATATCAACATTATCCACACGAGGATTAATAATAATCTTTCTTCTAAATTCTTCTGCAATTGCTTTGACTTTTTCATAATTATAACCTTTTACAATTAAATTAAACATGCTGCTGGAAATACCTTCGACATTTGAAAATCCTGGACCGAAACCATAAATATATGAGTTCACTCCACCAAGTTGAGTTGCATAAGCAGTAATGTAATTTTTCAAAATATATGGAAAAGAGGTAATAGCTTGATTTTTATCAAATTCTATTCTTAATACAGCATTTTCTTCATCAATAACATTGGTTATAAGATTTTTAAAGTTACTTTTGTATTGTAAAATATCATTTTCCAAATCTTTACAAATATTATTTATCCTTTCTATTCTATTGCCATTAGGAAGCTCAAGTCTGATATAAATATAAGTTTCTTCGCCATAACTCCATATTTCACCTTTTGATATATGATTAAAATATAAATTCAAACATCCCCCCAATGCATAGTTTATGTATGGTTTTATATCTTGATAAAATTCTGAATCAAAGATTAAATTATATATTCCACCAATAAATGGAGTTTCAATCCTATCGGGAATTAACCAAACAGGTAAACCAATTATCAGAACAAGTAATGATAAACTAAATTTCTTGAAACGAATAATCGGCTTTACAATTTTTTTGTATTGCTTATAAAAAAAATCTAAAGTTGATGTAAATAATTCTGTTTGCTTATAAGGTTTATATGTTTTTAGATAAAGAAAAGGAACCACAGTTATTGAAACTATTAGAGAGGCAAATAGATTAGAACTCATACCTAAAGCAAAATGCTTAAAATATAATTTCAACTCACCGGTTAAAAATATTAATGGTATAAAAACAGAAATTACTATTAAAGTAGAAACAAAAAGAGGATTAAATATTTCTTTGATATATACAGTTAAATATTTTATTCCGCGTCCATTGTAATGTTTATCAAGATAATCTAAAACTACAATTGAGTTATCAACAATAAAACCCAGCCCAATTATAAAACATGTTACAGTAATTATGTTCAATGTTAATTTCAATAAATAAAAAAGTGCGAAAGAAAAACTCAACGAAAAGAAAATAGAGATAATAATTATTAACGGATATTTGTAATTTCTAAAAATCAAGAGCAACACTGCGGATAAAATAAAAAATGATAAAATACCATTTTTATAAAGAGAGATTAATTCTGCATTCATCTCTTCACTTTTATCAAGCTCTTTAACAATAATATAATCAAGAGGAAAAATTTTACTGAGCTCTTGAAACTTCTTTTTTACTTTATCAGCAACTTTAAAAGTATTAGCCCCTTGTTCTTTGCTTATAATTAAGTTTACTGTTTCCTTGCCGTTAATCCTATAATATGATTGCGGTTCTTTAAAATCTTCAGTTACATCAGCAATATCTTTAATTCTTATCGTCTGGTTGTTGAATAATTTTTTTACTACCTGATTTTTGATAATCTCCAAATTCTGAATTTCGTTTCTAATATTAATATAAAACTGAAAATTTTGATTATTGATTTTCCCTGCCGACAATATAACTTCAGCTTCTTTAACTGCATTAATAACTTCTTTATTTGAAATTCTCAGGGATTTCATTTTATCATAATTAACTATAACATTAATAATTCTATCAGAACCGCCTCTTATTTCAACATTCGATACTCCGTCAATTGATTTAAGTTGCATCAATACATGGTCAATTAGATATTTTCTTACTTCATTTGCACTCTTATCCGAAGAAATTGAATAAACAAGAAATCCCTGAAGATTCTCAAACTCTTCCGGTATATAAGATGAAATTACAGGTATTGAAATTCCAAATGGCAATTGATGTTTAAGTGCATTTAATTTTTCATTTATTTCTATTCGTGTAAAATTTATATCAACATCTGGATGGAATTCTATAAAAATTTTTGACATACCTTCAGAAGATTTAGAAGATATTTTTTTTATTCCCATTATTGTGGAAAGCTCGGCTTCTACTGGCGATGTCAGGCAAGCTTCTACAACTTCAGGGGAAACATCTGGCCAGTAAATTGAAATCGATAATTTTGGATATTCAACTTTTGGACTTAGTTCAATAGATATATTTAAAATAGATACGATTCCGATAAAAAAAACACCAAATAAAAATATTAATGTAGTAACAGGTCGAGATAAAAATATGTAGAACAATTTTTTCACTAAATGATTATTCTTTTTTTATTTGATTACATTTATTCTCGCATCGTGTGTTAGTGTATAATGTCCCTCAACAATTACTTCTTCATCAGGCTTTACTCCATCAATAATTTCAATGAATTGGTCATTTTCTTTCCCTGTTCTAACATATTTCCATTTTGCAAGATTATTTTCAACAACAAATACTAAAGGTCGTTTATCTCTTATCAGCAATGCGGATTTAGGAATTAATATTCTATCTTTAAGATTATCTACTTCGAGCATAACATTAGCAAACATTCCTGGTTTAATTTTATTTGAGATATTCTGAAGTAATACAGTAACTTTGCAAGTTTTTGTTTCTTTATCCACATAAGGACTGATATAAATTATACGCCCATTAAATTTTTCATAAGGTAAAGAAGGAATTTCTATTAAAGCATTTTTCCCGATATTAATTTTTGGTACATCATTTTCAAGAACACCGACATCAATTTTAAGAGCTGAATTATTTAATAGTCTGCAAAGTTTTTGTCCTGTTTGAATTCTTTGACCTATCACTAAATCACAATCGCCAATAACACCATCAAACGGAGCTTTTATTTTTGTGAACTCATAATTTAATTTAGCGCGTTTATAAGCATTTATTGCACTTGTAAGACCACTCCTGCTTTGTATAACTTCTTCTCTTTTAGCACCAGTAAAAATCAGCTTCATATCGATTTCATTTTTGATGTCATTATATTTTGCCTCATCAATTTTACCCTCAGAAAAATCTTTTTCTAATTTATTAAGTTGTTCTAAATATTCTTTTATTTGGGGATTTTGGGCATTCATTCCTTTGGAAATAGTTGTATCATTAGAATATTCCCTGACTAAAAAGCCATATTCAACTTTTGCATCTGTTACTCTTGCAATTGCATCATTTAATGCAATTTCATATTCACGATCATCCAGACCAATTAATAAATCACCTTTTTTAACATATTTGCCTTCATGAATATTAAGATTGCTAATTATTCCGCTAATATTAGAAGTCAATTCAAGTTCCTCTGATGCTCTTATAATACCGTTAGCATTAATATATAAAATTAAATTTCCCTTTTTGACCTTTTCTGTTTTTACATCAAAAACAACTTGATTAAGCTTATCATAATTAACATTTGCTGATTCATCAATATTTTCATTCACTGAACTTCGGAAGAGAATGAATATTAAAAGTATAACTGAAAGAGAAATTATTGAAACAACTGCAATCCAGAACTTAATTTTCATTTTAACCTCGAAATCAGTTATATTTTTTTATATTGCTGCGATAATTTATCAACATAAGTATAAAGCACAGGGATAACAATCAATGTTAGAAAAGTTGATGTAATTAATCCTCCGGCTATTGCAAGAGAAATAGAAACCCTTAACTGCGTTGCCGCTCCAATTCCCACCATCATTGGAATTAATGCAAAAATAACAGTAAATGAATTCATCACGATTGGTCTAAATCTGTCTTTGCCAGCTTCAATAATTGCTTTTTCGACTGACAATCCCTCTTTTCGTTTTCGTAGTATGAATTCCATTTTAACTACTGCATCATTGTCAGCTATTCCTATTAAAATTAATAAACCAATGACTGAGATAATACTTAGACTTTCACCAAAAATAAAAAGCAAAAGTATACCTCCAATCAATCCTAAAGGAACAGAAAATAAAATTATAAAAGGATATAAAAATGATTCGAATTCTGAAGCAAGAATCATGTACATTAAAAGAACAGAAATTAATAATGCAATATAAAGTTTTGAAAATGCATCTTTTATCTCTTCATTTATTCCTCCAACCAATATTAATTCCTCGTTCGATTTTGGAATACCTGCAATTATATTTTCAATCTTACTTATTATGTCGTCTATATTCACATTTTCAACTTTAGCATAGAGATAAAGAGTTCTTGATTGATCTTCCCTCCAGATTTCATTGTAATTATAACCAAATGAATAATTCACCAGATTTTTAATCGGTATTTTCATATTCTTATTTATCAAATAACTATTAAGGACAGAGTTTATATCTGTAATGTTGTTATTAGAAATTAATACTTTAATTCCAACTTTCTTATCAAAAGAAGAAAAAGAAGTGGCTATTGTTCCTCTTGTTATATTTCGAATTTGATATGCAACTTCTTCTGCACTTAGTCCATAAACAATACATTTATCTCTATCAATTGTTATTGTATACTCAGGATTCCCTTTATCAATTGCAATTCTTAAATCTTTTAGTCCATTTATTTTTGCAGCATTAATTTCATTTAATAATAATTCTGCCTTTGCATAAGCTTTATTTATATCCTTATTCTTTATTTTTATTGCTATATCATCTTCAGAAGGATTTATAACCATTGAATAACTTGTTTTTATTTCCTTGAATGAATATTTGAGGCCTTTAATATCATTAAAAATAATTCTTAATTTTTTTTGAACATCACTATAAAATTTATAAGAATCGAGTTTGATAACGATACTTGCTTTATTGACAGAAACCATTTCTCTATTTAAAAAATCAAAATCATTAACTCTTCCAATATTAGAAACAACAGCTTTTACATGAGGAATTGATAAAATATTCTTTTCAATTTTTGAAGTGTTCTCTGCATTGCCTCTCAATGATGTGCCTGCTAAATATTCAACTTCTACTATAAATTCATCCATTTCAGATTGTGGAATAAATTCTTTCTTCATATTCATAACTGCAAGTATAGTTACTGCAATCAGCAAAAAAGTTATCATTAATACTACTCTTTTATTTTTTAGTGACCATTCTAATAACTTTTCATATTTATTGATGGTAAACTTTAAGAAACTTTCAGCGGCATTAAAGAACAAATCAAATCTCTTCTTCAGAAAAAAGGTTAAATGTATATAAATATAAACGGCAGTAAACTGTATTGATTTAATCGCTGCAATAAAAGGAAATAAAAACCTGTTGAGTTTAGAATCAGGCCTGCTTGATTCTTTTATAAAAGAATAAAAGTTTTGATACCTTTCAATATTTTTAATCAATTTAAAACTATTTAATGAATCAAGCATAGGTATAAGTGTTAAAGCAGTTATAATTGATGATAAGAGTGAAAATGCTATTGCATAAGATTGATCTCTAAAAAGTTCTCCGGCAACACCTTTAACAAAAATAAGTGGCAGAAATACTGCAATTGTAGTTAGTGTAGATGCAACTATTGGCATCGATACTTCATTTGTTCCTTTGATAACTGCCAAACGGTTTGAATCCCCCATTTCTCTGTAACGGGTATTATTCTCAATGACAATTATTGCATTGTCAAGCAACATACCAATTCCAATTGCAAGTCCCCCCAATGATATTATATTGAAGCTAATATTAAAAAGATACAGAAGAAGAATTGTTATAAATAAAGAAGCTGGAATAGTAATTCCAATAATTAATATGTGTTTTAGATTTCTTAAAAAGAAAAAAAGAACCATAACTGCTAAAATTCCACCATAAAAAATTTCCTGTTTAACATTTGATATTGCTTGCTCAATAAATCCAGATTGATCAGAAACAATTAATAATTTATACTCTGGATATTCTTTATGTAGAGAATTTATAGTTTCTTTAACAGTTTGTGCAATTGATACTGTATTAGCATCAGGTTCTTTATAAATTAAAATTCCAACAGCCTCGTATCCATTATAACGTGTAAATCCTTCCCGTTCTTTAAAGTTTTCACTTACACTTGCAATATCTTTTAATAATATTGTGCTTCCATCATAATTTCTTTTAATAATTGCATTTTTAATATCGGTTACATTCTGAAATTCACCTAGTATTCTTAATGAGTATTTAGAGAAACCTTTCATTATTGAGCCGGCAAGTATATTTATATTTGATGCATCTAAAGATCTTTCAATGTCATTGAAAGTGATGTTGTATAAATTCAATTTTACCGGATCAACATTTACTAGAATTTCTCTTTCAAGTCCTCCTGTTATAACTGCTTGAGCTATTCCTTCAATTTGTTCAAATCTTCTTTTAAAAATAGTTCTGCCTGCTTCTTTAAGATTTATCAATCGTTGAATTTCTTCCTGTGGAGAATTGTGTTCAACAAACTCAGGATTAGAAGCATTTAAATATTTTCTTTTTTCATTTGTTGACAAAAATTTTTTCTCTGAATCTTCTTTATTATTAAATGATAACACAAGAGTAAGTATTGGTGCAGCTGCTGGATCCGTTTTTATTATTGTAGGTCTTTCTGCTTCTCTGGGCAACATAATGCTGACATTATCAAGTTTTTCACGAAGAGATAGAATTGCATATTTCATATCAGTGCCCCAGGCAAAATCTATACTGATAATCGACATACCTTCTTTTGATACTGAGGTTATCTTTTTAATTCCTGGTATTGTAACAATAGCTGATTCAAGAGGTTCTGTTATTTGTTTTTCTACTTCTTCTGGAGTTGAATTTCTATAAGTCGTTTGAACTATTAAGCGAGGAATGTTAACATTTGGCAATAAATCAACACCAATACTTGAAAAAGCAAAAATGCTTAGTAATGCAATGCCTGTAAAAAACATTGCAATTGTAACCGGGCGGCGTATGCTAATTAAGCTTATCTTCAAATTTATTCTAAAAATAACTTAATTAATTTTGTGGATTATGAAAAACAGATTTTTAAACTTGATTAAAAACTGCTTTAACTTGCATTTGAAAAACTACCCTCTTACCACAGTCTAATCAAAAAAATTATAGTAAAAAATTTTTAATCTAATAACTTTATATAAAATCAAAAATTTATTTCACTTTTACAAGGTCGTATGCTTTTATTTTAATATTATCAGTATTTTCATCGGTTAATAAATAAATATGCCCATTTGAAACAAATGCTAAAATCCCTTCTACTTTATCATCAAAAATACAATCGTAATTCGAATTATAAATTTGTAAAAAATGCTCACCGCTTAACATAGACCTATTGTACCAGGATTCCTTATAAAGATTCACATAGTAAACTATTAATAATTTATTTTTTTCATCATAGTCTATATTACGGAACCATGTTATTTTTGAACCAAAATCTGCAGTAGCTTCAAAAGATTTCATAACTTCTTCCAGAGATATGTTAGGTGGTTCTTTGAAAAACCTCGGCTTGATTCCAAATACCTTTATCTTTTTTAAGTCTTTATCAATATGATGTATCAACGGAGATGCTAATTGTTTTGCATAAAAAGTATTTTCAGCACCTTTGACTAAAAGTACTCCTTTACGATAAATATTATATGGAGTTTCATTTTTATAGCTTTCATCCCAGGGTAATATTTCTTCTAATAATTCAAATGCTGAGTCACATACTGTTATAGATTTAGCTTTATCAAAATGTTTTTTTAGATTTAATGAGAGGTAACTTGCACCCGGCAAAATAAACTTATCATTAAATTTTATTGCGGGATACATTTGATAATAAATATGTTTAGGTAAATTATAATTTTTAATATAAATAAAGTTGGTATCGTATAAATTAGCTTTTTTTGTTCTATAGTCAATTAAAATGATATTTTTGTTATCAGTGCAGATATAGGGAGGGAAAGTATATTCGCCAGGACCTGTACCTTTTCGTCCTACTGATTTTATTAAATTCATTCTTTCATCAAATATCCAAAGTTTCTTAAAATAATGGTCTGTTATTAATATTTTCCCTCGCCAATATTTAATATCTTTTATTAAGCCAATATAATTCTCTTTTGTATTTCTATATATTATACTGTCCTTTAATTGCAACTCGTAATTAGCAACATAATTAGATTTATATATGAGCTTGTCATCTGCACTATTACATGATATAAACACTATTAATAATAAGTATAACAGAATTTCTTTATATACAACATTCATAACTTTTTACTTGTTAATATAAATTTATAGGGGGATAAATAAATTATTATCCCCCTTATAACATTGTAACTGTGTATTATAATAAAGCAAAATTAATTTTGTCAATTTATATTGTTAAATTATTATACTTTGCAATAATCGAGATAAATCACGCATTACAATCAGCATCTTCACAAAACTTCATAATATTATGGACGTATAACAATTATTTAATATTTCACTGCTCTTTTCTGAAATAATTTCTTCTAATTTTTTACCTTCGAGAGATTCTTTTATTTTTAAGTCATTCTTAAATGTCCTAACAGAATCTTGATATTGATATAACAATCGATTATAAGCTGGTTTAGTACTACTGAAATAAGCTAATAATAATACAATAATTAAAGATACATATACAATATCATTCTTATAAAACACAATTTTCTTAATGAATTTATTCAGCACTGTTTTTTCTCTCCAGTCTGCATATTAATAACTTTAGAAATTTTGGATCCTCTTTATGTATAACATAAATCTTCCCGTTATCTACAAAAGCCAATCTCCCCGGTAATTTATCATCATAAATTACATTGTAGTTATCATCAAACACCTGTAAATAATGTTCACCTCTCATAAGAGACCTATACTTATAAAAATCTTCAAATAAATTGGTATAGCCGAGATACAATCTCTTTTCGCTTTTATCATATTTTATATTATGCCATCTTGTAATTTTAGAATGAAATTTTGCATTAGCTTCTACTGATGCCTGTGTTTCTCTTAATTTTAATTTCGGCGGGTCTTTATACTTTTTTGGTTTCCTGCCAAAATGTTTTATAAGATTCAGATTCTTATCATAAAGCTTTATGTAATATGCAGCACCTTGAATTGTGAAAAAATGATTTTCATCTTTTTTAGTTACAAAAGCATGATGAAGTTCTCGAGTGTAACCCTCCAGCTCATCATTAAAATAATTATCGTCCCATTCATCAAAATTTATATAAGTTCTAAGTGTTGTATCAATTTTTATAAAAGGCTTGTATTTTTTATAATATGACTTTTCTACTATTGAGTATGGGTATGAGACATTAAAAATAAAAAAATCTCCAAAAGAAATTGGAGTATACGGATCATATATTAACTCATTTGGAAGATGCTTTCTCTCAATCAATTCTAAATTTTGATTATACTTATCAATAATTCTATCTGTAGTAAGCCAGATATAATTACTATCATATATTATACTTGGGGGATAAGTATATTCTCCCGGTCCTTTACCTTTTCCCCCAATAGTTTTAATAAAATTCAGTTCTTTTGAGAATAACCAGATTTTTTTAAGAAAGAAATCTGATATCAATATTTTGTTGCCTATAAGTTGAATATCATGAACGCGGCCTATAAAAAGTGTATCCCTGTAATAATATGTGAGACTGTCAATAACTTTGAGATTGTAATTATCTTCATAGTTTGATGTATATATATCATTATTTTTATTGGTAGAACATTTAACTATAATTAAAATTATGAATAGTGCAGTTACATATCTTTTCATAATAAATTTTATATTTTACTTTTACATTCTATCATTAGTTTTTAATTTTATTTATAATTCTGAAATTATTTATTATCAATATTCATTTAATTAAAAAAAGTAAGCTTTTAATACTAATATAAATAAGAATAGTTTTAGCAAGAATTTTTCTTATAATATCTAAAAAACTTTAACCTTCTTCTAATTAGAAAAGTATCGATACAAAATTCTATAAAATATTACTGTATATTTTGGGAATTCTTTATTTGGGAAAAAAGAATATTTAACTACTCTATTTGTATCCAATATGAAAACATAAGGTGTATTGTCTTCCCCTGGAAAAAGTTTAGAATCTATCGGAATAAAATAAATATTGTAGTTATATAGTTTATTTATTTTATGAAAATTATAGAAATTTTTTATGCCAGAATAAGAAGTAATTATTATTATTTTATCTTTGCCTATTTTTTCACCTAAATCTTTTAGACGAACTATTTCACTGTCAACACATATTTGACAATTTAATGATGTATATCGAAAAACTAATTTTTCACTTTTCCTTAAAATGCTACTAATCGTAATCTTTTTCCCATTTATATCCAACAATTGCAAATTATGAAGTTTTGTACCATTAATTTTCAGTGAATTTTCAACTGCATATTCTGTATACTTTTTAAAATATTCGTTTCATATTAGTACTTTTTACTGATAAAATTCTTATTATATTAATTAGAGTAATTGATATTATTATTAAAAATATAAACAATATTAAGAAAATCCTTTTATTCATTCTTAAGTTTATACTTTATTACTATTGGATTAGAAAAAGAATTCATCTTTTTGATAATAGCTTTTAGTTTGGCATTTTTAATATATGGTTTAACTAATTCTATATGATAACTATCAAATATCCCATAAATAAAATTATTATCCGTTGTAAAACAGTTTGTAAACCCGATATTAAGTATGTCATCAACAATTTTACTTGTACAAAATGTGACATTATCATGTTTATTATAAAGAAAATAAATTAACTTATTATTAACTATCGATGTAAATAACAAATAATTATCAGTTTCACAGTAATTTGAAATAAAGTATATATAATTAGAAGTCATCAACTTTTTAATTTTATCTTCTCGAGAAAAATCATCAGGAAAAATTTCTTTAGGTAAATTATACTTTCCGAAATCAAGTGTATATTTCTCAGCTACTTCATCTTGAGCATAAATATATACTTTATTTTGTTGTGAGGGAGTAATGTATATTTTATTATTGATATGATGTATTTCCTTTTGTTCTCCCAGCATAAGATTTTTAAATTCTGAGTTAATATGAACTTTTTCCGAATATTTAATTATGTTCCCATTTGAATCGGTAATAATAATTTTTTTCAAATTATCATTGGGATAATTCCCTAAAGAAAAAATGTATTTCCCATCATTTGTTACAGCAAAAGAAAAAGGCGAGAATTTTATGTGTATCTCTCTTACATAAACACCTTTTTTATTATAAACTATTAACTTCCTGTGATTTGTATCGAGTACATGAATTTCTCCATTATAATCATTTATATCAAAGTCATTAGGATATAAATACTCACCAGGACCTTTCCCTACATTATTTATTTTTAGTATTAATTCACCTGTTTCATCAAATACAAAAATCGACTTAGAACCATATGAATCTAAGGTATAAATTTTTCCATTTCTGCAAATCAATTTATCTACATTGCCAATTACATTTGAGGAATCATCTTTCAATTTAATTATGTCATAGACAGTTGAAATATCACTCAGTTTAATAATTTCATTATTGAGCTTGAAATAAATAGATAAAGAGTTTGAGGCTTTTTCTTTTGGTCCACATGAAGTAATTATTAAAAAAAGTATGAAATATTTATATAAGCTTTTCATAAATTCTAACTTTTTTTATAAAACCATAGGAGGTTTACTATAAGTTTTGTAAAAAATCTTATAGAAAACCTCCCCGAACATTAATTTAATGACAGCTAGAAGGGGAACATAATTCGTTGCCGCCTACAATGCATCTTGTCATTGTTCCATAAATAAATTCTACTACTTGTTCATAAAAAGGTGGCCAAGGCACAAAAGTGTAAGTAACTCTTGTTTGTTTAAGACAAGTCGGATCTAACCTATAATAATAAATTGTACTACCACCTCCTCCATTATTTCCGCTACCATCATTTTCTGGTAATGCAAATAGTTCGTTTACAACTTTAATACTCCAACCATTTTCTTCTATTAGTAAGTTTACATTAAACAAAATAAGGAACAAAAACAAAGTAAGAGCAAGAAATTTTACTATTTTTGAGTTAATTATTACTGATGCTGATAAAAAAAATAGTTTTTTCATATGCCCCTCCATTTATTTCATTCTTATTTATACTAGCTTCCCTCTTATAAAAGGGGAAGTTTATTTTCGAATTTATTGTATACAGAAATAAAAACAATTATCAATATATTTATTACAATTTTATACCTCAAAAATAATCCTATGATTAGTTATCCCCATTCTAACAGGTTAACTTATACAACAGCTATCAAATCTTTAGGATTATAAGAAATGAAACAAGCTCACAATTATATTTTCTGACTAACTTATATTTACAGAAGTGCTTGCCCTTTGATATTGTCATTATATAGCTCCCTCTAACTATACATTAACAATTTTGTTACAAATATAATGGGGGGGCAAAATGTCAAGAAAATTTTTTATCAAGCATAAATTTTTTATATGCTTTATCAAGATAAATTCTAAAACAGAATTTTTCTAACACCAAAGTAGTTTAACTCAATACTTACATATTAAATTTTATTCATAATACTGCATTAACTCATGCCCGAGAAATTTTATTACTGCTGTTATAACACCTAAGTCATCAAGATAACCAATAAGCGGTGCTAAATCTGGTATAGCATCAATTGGTGTTATGAAATAAATTAATGCACCTATAACAATTGATTTCCGGTACCATGCAACACTCTTATCTTTCATATATCTGTAGAGTGCTTTAATGTCTTTAGCAAAACGAATTTTGTTTCCTACACGCTCTAATTTTGTCCACAAATTTTCTTCGATGTAATTTGACTTTTCTTCAAATTCTTTTTCTGAACTTACTGTGCTTAGCTCTTTAAGGTCTCTGTCATAGAATTCGTACGACATATTTATTTCTCCTTATAATTTTCGAACCAATCAAAAATTGTATTCCACCACAAAATAGAATTTTGCGGCTTGGTTACAAAATGGTATTCATCCGGAAAATAAAGAAGTTTACTCGGCACACCTTTTCGTTGCAAAGTTGTAAAAAGTTCAAACGCCTGTCCTTCGGGCACTCTAAAATCATTTGCTCCATGAATTACCAATGTCGGCGTCTTAAAATTATCTGCATAACGATGAGGTGACCACAATTCATACAATGCTCTGTTTTGCCATGGAGTTCCTTTGAATTCCCACTCAGGAAACCACAATTCTTCTGTTGTTCCATACATGCTTTCTAAATTATAAACACCGGCATGTGAAACTAAAGCATTGAACCGGTCAGTATGACCTAAAATCCAATTAATCATGTAACCGCCGTAAGAAGCTCCAGCAGCAAATACATTTTTAGAATCAATAAATTTGAAATTGTCAATTGAATAATCACAAGCATTCATTAAATCGATATAAACTTTGCCGCCCCAGTCACCGGAAATTTCATCGACAAATTTTTGTCCATAGCCTGTGCTGCCTCTTGGATTCGGTGCAACAACAACATATCCTTTAGCTGCAAACATTTGTAAATTCCATCGATAATGAAAATCATCAGACCAATGCCCTTGCGGTCCTCCGTGAATTAAGAAAATCATTGGATATTTTTTATTTAGATCAAAGAATGGCGGTTTAATCAAAATCGATTGAACCTTTGTACCGTTAGCACCTTCACACCAGAATGTTTCTATATCATTGAATTTAATTTGTGAAAGTAAATCATTATTTAATTTTGTTATCTGTTCGATTCCGCCGCCATTTGTTTTTAATGAAAAAATTTCTGAAGGCATTGTTGTTTTCTGTCTTTTGAAATAAATATACTGACCATCATTTGACATAATCATATCATCATTCACACCATCTTTAACAAACAATAATAAATCACCTGTTTCAACATTAATTCTATAAATTGAGTTGTAAATTTGATTTGCTGCATCGAAGTAAATGTATTTGCTGTCTGGCGACCAGAGAATCTGGCCAACTGATAAATCTAATTTTTCAGTTAAGTTTCTTAAAATGCCTGTTGTTCTGTTATACAAAATTATATCCTGTTTGTCTGCTTCAAATCCTGCACGAGCCATAGAACGAAATGCAATATATTTTCCATCGGGAGAATAAACAGGCTGATTATCATTTCCTAAACTTTTTGAAATTTTTTTGTAAGGTGCCGGCTTACCACTTTTTATATCAGAAATGTTAATGATAAATACATCGTTATTTGTACTTGTTGCTACAACTTTATCTGTATTCATCACAAAAGCAATTTCTTTTCCATCAGGAGAAAAAGTATAATCCTGACTGCTTCCCAAATCAATTGGAGGCACATCAAATTTTGTATTTAACAATAAATCATAATATTCTTTTTTTTGAATATCATAAAGAAAAAGATGACTTCTTTTTTCATCACGCCATCTGTTCCATGCACGAAACATAAGTTCTGTAATAATCTTAGCTTTTACTTTGCTCTGTTCTTTTTCCTTATCTTTTTGTTCATTACAATTCTGGTCGTTGCAATCGGGATAGACTTCCGAGATAAACAAAATTTTACTGCCATCTTTAGACCACACTAATCCAGATGCTCCAGTATATAAATTTGTAAGCTGAACATCATTTTGTCCATTTAAATCACAAAGCCAGATATTATCTTTATATTCGTATGCAATGAATTTACCATCGGAAGAAAATTTAGGATTACTTTCATTTTCTTCAGAAGTTTTTAGCGGTCTTAAATTTTTACCATCTGTATCAATAAGCCAGATATCTGAGTTCCCTTTATTTTTCTCGATGTCATAAACAGTAACAGTAAAAGCAATTGTTTTGCCGTCTGGTGATAAATCAAAATTTCCAATTCTTTTCATTGCCCAGAGGTCTTCAGGGGTCATTGCTCTTTTTTGCTGAGCAGCAAATTCTCCAGTGATAAAACTTATAAATAAAACTATAAGCAGCAGATTTTTAAATAAAGCTTTCATCATTACCCCGAGGTTATTTTTCTTTACAATAAAATTATAAAAAGATGGCTGGAATTGAAATAAGAATTTGATGAGTATTTGGAAATTAGATTTAAATCCTTGATAAATTTCAGTGAAATAATATTAACTCAAAAGTTCTTCGTCTCTGTAGAGTAAAAGAATAGCAGATTGATTAACAATTACAAATTTTTGTTTTTCAATTTCTACTTCAATTGCATCTTTACGAAGAAATAATGCAAAATCTCCTTCTTTTGCCTGAAGTGGGAAATATTTTATTGATTTTCGTTCTTTCCATGGTTCATCGTCATCAACTGGAATACCGATAGGATAACCCGGACCTACTTTAATTACATATCCTCCTTGAACTTTTTCTTTTTCATGAACACCGGGAGGCAAATAAAGACCGCTGTTTGTTCTTTCAAGATTTTCTTCTGGTTTAATTAAAACACGGTCGCCAACTATTATTATTTTATCTGTGTTAATCAATGTTAACTTCTATTATATTTCATATGCAAAAATATAAAACTTAGTTCAGAGCATCAAACAAGGTAAATACAGAATGAAAGAACTATGGAATAAACGATACTCAATTAATGAATACATTTATGGCAAAGAACCAAATGAATTTTTGAAACAAGAGCTGCAAAAAATTTCCCCTGGAAAAATTTTATTTCTTGGAGAAGGCGAGGGAAGAAATGCTGTTTATGCAGCAAAACTTGGCTGGGAAGTTGATGCTGTTGATTTTAGCGATGAGGCAAGAAAAAAAGCTCTTAAATTGGCAGATGAAAATAATGTTAAAATCAATTACATAATTAGTGACATATCAGAATTCATTCCTGATTCAAATCATTACGATGCAGCGGGAATTTTTTATTTACACCTTGAAGAAAACATCAGAAAATCTGTTCACAGAAGAATTATAAATGCTCTTAAACCTTCGGGCAGATTAATCCTTGAAGTATTTGAAAAAGAACAGTTGAAATATAACTCTGGCGGACCTAAAGACGAATTACTTCTATATTCACTCGAGGAAGTTACAGAAGATTTCATTGAGCTTGATTTCGAAATTTTTGCAAAAGAAAAAATTTACTTAAACGAGGGTATTGCTCATAATGGAGAAGCTGTTGTAATTAGATTCGTTGGAATTAAGCCCAATTCCCCCGATAATAATTCCTAATAATTGAAAACTGCGGAAACTAATATTTGACTTCTTAGTTTCCCATTGCATATATTTAGTTAAAAGATATTTTTTGCTCATGAATGATAAAGAGAAAATATTAATCCATGCTCGTGAAATATTTTTCAACAATGGGTTTTACAAAATCAGCATGGATGAATTTGCCTCTTCTTTAAGAATGAGCAAAAAAACTATTTACAAACATTTCCCTTCAAAAGAAGAGCTTGTTAAGTCAACTGCTTATTCTTTTATGCGGCAAATTAAAAAAGAAATTGAAACAGTAGTAAATAGCAATCTCCATTCAATTGAAAAAATTGTTTCAATCATCAATATATTAAAAGATATTGGCATCAGCAGGATGAGTGACCGCTGGCTTGGTGATATCAGAATACACATGCCTTCTTTGTGGAAAGAAATTGATTCATTCAGACAAAAACTTTTATACAAAAATATTTCAATAATTTTTTCTCAGGGCATTAAGGAAGGATATATCATTAATGTGCCGCATCAAATAATTATTAATGTTTTTATGAGTGCAATACAATCAGTAATAAACCCCGATTTCATAATGAACAACAACTTTTCAATAAATGAAGCAATTAATTCCACATTAAAAATATTGATTAATGGAATACTAACAGAGAAAGGCAAAAAAATTTACAACAAACTTTTAAAGAATAATAACAAGCTTTCAATTAATAAAAAGAAGGTTTAATATGATTTCGAATAAGAATTGTCTTTTTAACACTCGACACAATAAAATAAAATTACTTTTTCTGTTATTTGTGATTCTAATTTTCAATAGCTGTAATAACGATAATCAAAATTATATTGAAGAATCCGGCACTATTGAAGCTACAGAAATTGTAATAAGTTCTCAGGTTGCTGGTAAAGTAATAAAAATACTCAAAGATGAGGGCGACAAAGTTTCTGCAGGTGATACAATTTTAATAATTGATCAAGAAACATTATTAATCCAGTTAAAGCAGGCAATTGCAAATCGTGACATAGCAAAAGCACAATATGATTTATTGGTAAAAGGAGCTCGTAAGGAAGATATCAAACAGGTTGAAGAATCATTAAAACAAGCCGAGGCAAATTTTATTCTTGCTAAAAATGATAAAGACAGAATGGAAAATTTGTATCAAACAAACTCAATAAACAGAAGACAATATGAAGAAGCATTAACTCGTTATGAAGTTGCTCTTGCGCAATTAAATTCTGCAAAAGAATTATATAACAAAATAAAAAATTATGCTCGACCCGAAGAAATTGCACAAGCAAAAGCAAATTATGAAAAAGCAGAAGCTTCTGTAGAATTAATAAAAAAAAGTATACGTGATTGTTTTGTTACTTCACCAATTAATGGATTTGTTGTAAAAAAATTTGTTGAAATAGGTGAAACAGTATCCATGATGTCATCGCTTGTTAAAATTTCTGATTTGACAGAAGTAAAATTATCAATTTATGTTTCGGAGATAGACTTAGGAAAAATAAAACCTGGACAGAAAGCAGAGGTCAGTATTGATTCTTTCAAAGATAAAGTTTATGAAGGAACAGTAATTTATATTTCTCCCGAAGCAGAATTCACACCAAAGAATATTCAAACAAAAGATGAAAGAACTAAACTCGTTTTTGAAGTAAAGATAAAAATTCCCAATCCTAATTTTGAATTAAAAGCAGGGATGCCGGCAGATGCCGTTATAAAATTCTAAGTCATTGAACATAAAAAAATTCTGTAACGCCGATTGATTAAGAGTAATTGAATTTCACTTAAATTCATGGTTCAAAAAAATTCTAAATTTTAGAAAACTTCAAAACCAAAAACAAAATTTTAGATAACATTTAATTTGTAAAAAGTATTAATGAATCCGATCATAATAAAAAACTTATATAAATCTTACGGAAATATTAAAGCTGTAAATGGAATAAGTCTTACAGTAGAGAAAGGAGAAATGTTTGGTTTAGTTGGCCCAGATGGAGCAGGAAAAACTACCACTATCAGAATAATGTGCGGATTAATTAAACCCGATGATGGAGAAGTTAATTTACTTGGAAAAAATATATTAAAAGATAAAAAAGAAATTCAGAACAACATTGGATATCTTTCACAAAGATTCAGTCTTTATGGTGACTTAACTGTAGATGAAAACATTGAATTTTTTGCTGAGATTCATAATGTTCTTAATTATCAAAAAAGAAGAGATGAATTATTAGAATTTACCCGATTAAAAAGTTTTCGTAATAGACTTGCAGAACACTTATCTGGCGGAATGAAACAAAAACTTGCACTTGCATGCAGTTTAATTCATAAGCCGCAAATTTTATTTTTAGATGAACCAACAACAGGCGTTGACCCTGTCTCAAGGCGTGATTTCTGGAAAATACTATCTCAGCTTCTTAAAGAGGGAATTACAATTTTTATGACAACTCCATATCTCGACGAAGCAGAAAGATGTCATAGAATTGCAATGATGAACAAAGGAGAAATAATTGCACTTGACCAGCCAAATAAATTAAAAGAAAAAATAAATAAACAAGTAATTGAAATTGTATGCAGTCCCGCAAGAAAGGCTTACGGCATATTAAAAGAAAAAACCAATTACGAGGCTCAGCTTTTTGGTGATAGGATAAATATAATGACAGATATTTCTTATAATTATAAAGATTTAATAAGTTTACTTACAGAAAATTCTATTGAAATTATTGATTCAAGAATTACTGTTCCTTCGCTGGAAAATATTTTTATGCATTTAATTAAATAATTGATGAATTAATCAACAATTAGAAATGATAAAATAATACTTAGCTTAGAAGATAAGATTCGAGAGCTTTATAAACTTTTTCTTTTGGCATTTGTTCTCCTGTCCAGATTTCGTAAGACTTAGCTCCCTGCTCTACAAACATTTTCAATCCAGTAATAATTCTTGCACCTTGAGATTCAGCAAGTTTAAGTAATTTTGTTTTAATTGGGGTATAAACTACGTCAAACACAATCTGGTCTTTTGTAAACGATTCTAAAATTGTAGTAGCAGCATCATCAACATCGGGATACATTCCAATCGAAGTAGTATTAACAATTAATTTAGAATTTCTGAAAACATCAATTAAGTCCGGGGGAACAAGCGGATAAGATTTGATATTTGAAAAAATCATCTTAGTAGAAAAATATTCTTTTAGAGATTCAGCCAATTGCTCTGTTCTATTTACAATGTTTATTCTTTCTACTTTAAAGTTGCGAATTAATGAATAAATAACACTTCTTGATGCTCCACCTGCCCCAATAACCGTAACAGTAGCTCCCTGAAGTTCATCTTTGAAAGGAAGCAATGATTCTGTAACACCAAGTACATCAGTATTATAACCTCTTAAAATTCCATCATCATTTACAATTGTATTGACAGCACCAATAATACCTGCTTCTTCCGAAATATCTTTAAGAAATGGCAATACTTTTTCTTTAAGTGGGATTGTAACATTAAAACCTTTTATTCCGAGTGCAATCATTCCTTTAAGTGAATCTTTTAATGCTGATGGCGGAACATCAAATGGAAGATAAATATAATTTAAGCCGGATAATTCAAAAGCAATGTTGTGCATTAACGGAGAATAAGAATGCTTGATTGGATGACCAATTACTCCAACAATTTTAGTATTGTGATTAAATTTATTTTGAATTTGCATGGCAATCTTCAAGATTTATTTTCTTCGAGCAGTTTTACAAAAAGTTTTGAAGATTTTACATCAGGATAATCTTTTGTAAACTCATTCTTTATGTCCGGGTCAAGCTCAAAGGCTTTTTTCAAACAATCGATTGCTTGTTGTGTATGACTTAAAAGAAAATTTATTTTGGCTTTGTTGTAGTAAATACCTGCATAATCAGGTTTCAATCTCAAACATTCATCGTATGCATTTAATGATTCAACCCATCTTCCCATTTCAAAATATGTTTCTGCCAATTTGAACCATGCACTAAAGTTATCCGGATTTATCTCGATTGCTTTTTTGTAGCTTTCAACCGAATCCTGAAGTTTACCAAGCGAATATTCCAAATCTGCTTTAGCATACCAGGCATCTTCTGGATTTGATGTTAAAGAAATTGCAGTGTTAAAATCTTTTAGTGCAAGCTGGTATTTTCCAATTGAATCATAACAATAACCACGAGCTAAATAAGCTTCGTAATATTCCGGGTCCAATCTTATAGCTTCATTGTAACATTTAATTGCATTGTGGAATGAACCAATCTCCTCATAAGTTTGCCCCATATTAAAAAGAATCGTTTCGTCATCACGATCTAATTCATAAGCTTTTTTATAAGCATTTAGTGCATCATTAAATTTACCTAACTTAAAATATGCATAACCGCAGTTGAACCAGGAACTTGAAAAATCTTCTTTAAGTGCAATTGAAAATTCAAAAGCATCAATTGCTTTTTTCCATTCTTCCAATCTTAAATGAACAATTCCTTTGTTATACCATGCCGTATAACTATCAGGTTCATAATCAAGATAAATTTCATAAGCTTTTAAAGCTTCTTCAAGTTTATCTGAGTTCTCATAGCAATATCCTAATTCATACCATGCTTCTGCAAATGATGGGTCGATTTCAAGTGCCCTCTTAAAATTAGATATTGCTTCTTCAAACCTTTCTTTTCGTTCGTATAAAAGTCCAAGACTATATAGAGTTTCTTCGTTATTTGGTTCTATTATTAAAGCTTTGTTTAGTGATTCAATTGCCTCTTCAAACATTCCAAGATTATCTTCTGCAATAGAAATATTGATATATGAATCTACATCATTTGGATTTAATGAAAGAGCTTTCTGAAAACATTTATAAGCTTCTTCAAAGTCAAAAGAGTTATTTAAGAAAATACCTTTAAACTGCCATGTGTCAGAATTATATGGTGCAACTTGCAGTACTGCATCTGTTAAATATAATCCATCTTCAATGTAATCATATTCAAGACAAAGTTGAATCGTATCTTCTATTAAATCAAGATTTGAAAGTATCTGGCCATTATCAATATAATTCCGGCATAAATCAATTTTTGATTTAATTTCTTCTTCACTTATATACGAGTTATAGTCATCAAAATATTCTTCTGAAAAATTCATTTATACTCCTAAGAAATTCGATGGAAAATGTATTATTAAGGTATATTAAAATCAAGTTGATTTTGTGATATAAAATTTGTTATACAATAGACAATAATTTTACATCGTTCTGGTTACTTTGGTGTGGAAAAATTTTTATACTGAAAGTTAAAGCACCTTTTCGAACTTTCTGGAAGAGAATTCTTTCAATCCATCTGTAAAATTAAGTTTATAAACAACTAAGTCTCGTCCAAATTTTTCTTTGAATAAATATTGTATATAATTTATAAAATTTTCAGAACAATCTTTTTTGACAATATGATAGGTGCTACGCAGAGAATTACAACTTATAATTTTAGAACCAATTACACATTCATTTTCTGTTGCTTTTGAAACAATATAATCGCAGTAATCGCAGCTCAGTTCATAATCTTTAGACATACTCCAGTGAGATTCTACAATACATTTTCCGAATTCATCAAATGAATTTTCTTTAAGACTGGCAACTGCTTTTTCAACTCGTTCTCTTTCTTTTACATTGTAAAGAACACGATTAAAAATTTTTCTTGGAAGCATATGATAATGTTTAATTAAAAAATCTAATCCAACATCACGCAGATTTTTAATTCCCCATATATAAAGTCTTAACCCTTTTACACCAACTTCACATTCTTCTATTCTTTCATTGCAAATCTTTAACGACTCATATATTCTTTCACCTGTATCAATTACAACGACTTCAAAGTTATTTTTAACAGGAATTGTATTGTATTCCTTTGAACGTAAATCGTAAAAAAAGAATTTATTCTTTTTTGATAACAGGGAAGTGTAATAATGGGTTTTGTTAGAAATCTTGCCAATAATATTTAAATCATTCTGATAAACTAAATTCACCAATTCGTCAATGCTCAGCTTTAATCGCAAAGCTTTTTTTAATGCAGATACAAATCCAGTCTGAAGTGAAGCATATTTCCCTATTCCCATGCATTCAGGCACTTCTGATGAATAAACACAATCAAACCCATTTTGAATCAGATTATCCTTCTTAAAAATTTTTATTAATCCAACATGATATTTAAAATCTATATTTTGTTCATCAGGAATATTATTAAGAGCAAATTCAATCTTTCTGTCATTTTCTAAATTAATAATATTTACATAATTATCTTTCCTTTTTCTTAAAACAACAATAGTATATTTATTCAGTGCTGTTGATAACAATATACCATCATTGTAATGAGTGTGGTCTCCAAGAAGAATCATACTTACTGGTGTAACTGTTATGGCAGAGTTGCTGGAATCTCCAAAAGCTTCTTCAAATTTTGATTTGACCAGCAATGTCTTTTCAAAAATCTGTTCTGAAGTATTGTACTCATCAAATATTTTCATTATCCACCTTTTAGACTTTATAGAGCAAAGAATATTTTTGTCTTATTAAACACTTCAATAAACAGTATTTTATAAACGTAAAACAGAAATTACTATAATTTTTCTGCAAATTTACAAAAAAGTATATTAAATCAGGAATGAATGCTTGAATTTAAATTAAATAACAATCGTGAATTATTAGTGGGTTATTTAATTTCACAAAACAATTTTTAATTCAAGTGTAGTTTAGAAATGAGTTTTTATTTGTTTTAAAACTGCACCAGTTATTGGTTCTAAAATTATTTTCTTAGAAATTTTATATAGGGGTTTTATACCTGCAGACTCTTTATCAACAAGAACTTCCCAGGCACCATTAGGGAGAGGAAATTCAAGATTCTTATCCTGTTCTGCATTAAAAAGCACCATAAAGATATCATCTTCACTTTTTAATAAGTAACAAAAGCCAAATTCACTTTCATAATGGTCATAAAATGATATGTCATTATAATCAGCTCTCCTAAAAGCTGAATAAGTATTTCTTAGTTTTATCAGTCCTTTGTAGTAATTAAATAATTCTATGTTAATATCTCGATGATGATAATTCAAATAGTTGGTTGCATTATCTTTGTTATAAGAATTGTAATCAATTTGACCTTTATGTGAATCATTATATTTGGTCTTAGATGAGATAATTTTTGTGCGAGCAAATTCCTGTCCCTCATGAATCATAACAATTCCTTGAGAGGTAAAGAGAAATAAAGCTGCAAGTTTATTTAACTTCATTTGTCGGGGGGTTAGTTTTACAAATTTATTTACATTGTTAATAACTTTATCGGGAGGGAATTTATTGTCTGCTATTCTTATAAAATCTCCAAGTGTATAACCATCATGAGATTCTAGATAATTTACTGAATGTTCTTTTTTATAAAAAATACCATGTTCATCTTTTACTAATGTTCCATTAACATAACTCTTTATTCTTTGCCGGGAATTATTGCCATACCATTTACCAAAAATCCAACCTAATCCATAAAATGGATTTTCCCCTTTAATTCCATTTCTTATCTGGTCATTCCATGCTGCAAAATTTTTTTCTGAAAATCCTTTCGGATTATATCCACCACCCCATGCTTCCGAAATTAATATAACATCAGGATTAATTTTTCTTGCTTCACGATTAATCATTTCAATTGTTTCCCAATCAATCAAGGTGCCTAAATCAAAACGAAATCCGTCAATATGATATTCTTTCATCCAGAATAAAATGCTATCAAGAATTAATCTTCTTAGCATGGGTCTTTCTGTTTTTAAATCATTTCCGCAGCCGCTATGAGAAATATAATTTCCACTTTCATCGAGTCGAAAGTAATATTCTTTGTCAATTTGTTTTAAGTTGCCAAGTTCATATTCAGAAAGATGATTATAAACTACGTCCATTATTACAGCAATTCCATTTTTATGAAAAGCTTTGACAACATTTTTAAATTCATTTATCTGCTTTCCACTTTTTCCAATCCACTTATTCCATCTGAATTTGGTTTCGGAATAATATGCAGCTGGAGCAAAGAATGCAGCTGTCATATAACCCCAATAATTTCTTTCATAAGGATTCCATGAGTTTAAAAGATTTCCTTTCAGTCTTCCAAATGGAGCCTCACAATAACCAAATTCCTGAACAGGCATAATTTCAACTGCATTGACGCCAAGTGACTTAATGTAGTCAATACCACCTTTAATCCCTTTTTCAATTAATCCAGAATATGTCCCTGATTTTTTTGCACCCGAAGATTTGTGAGCTGTCATATCTCGAATATGCATTTCATAAATAATTAAATCTTTCCAATCAATTTTTTGCCATGTAGTTCCTTCCCAATCATAAGGTTCTTCTTTAACAATTATCGAAATTCGAGGATTAAAGTATGATGTAAAAGTTGCAACTGCTTTTGAATATGGGTCAATGCAAATTGGTTTGTAAGAATTTGCTAAATCTTCTCCTTCATGATAAACTTTATATCCATAAAATTTATTATTAAGTTCTGAATCAATTTCAATTTCCCAGACCCCATCGTTATCTTTAGACATGAAATATTCTTTATGAATTTTATCTTCTGGATTTTCAAAGATGCATAATCTCACCTGAATTGCAGACGGTGCAAAAAGTCTAAAAAATGTTTTACCATTTTCTACAAACGAACCAAGCTTCTTTGTTGAATAGTACTTATCTAATTCTTTACGTTTATTTTGTAAAGTCAGTATAGAAGATTCGATTATATTTTCTTTATCTATTACAAACAAGTATTCACCTTTATAAGAAGATTAATCCACACGGTATTATCGTAAAATTTCAAAAAATATTTTGTGAGAATATGAAATTATTTTAAAAACTAAAAACATATTTAATATCGTTCTAAATCGAATTAAATCATTTTAATAATTATCAATTTCATAATTTTTATTATAATAATAAAAACAGAGGATTAATTAATTGCATAATAATGTTGGAATTGTGAAAAAATTAATTTTTTTATGATGGCATTATTTCTGATAAAAAATAATAGCCCATAATAATGCTTGGTTTCATATATGATAATTAATACAATCGACCTGTTAATAATTATAGCATACTTTGCTATTATCTTAGTAATTGGAATTTTAGTTTCAAAAAGAGCAATTAAGGATATTGATTCATATTTCCTTGGAAGTAATGCTCTACCCTGGTGGATACTTGGGATATCAAATGCTTCGGGCATGTTTGATATAACAGGGACAATGTGGCTTGTTTATTTAATGTTTGTATATGGATTAAAAAGTGTATGGATTCCCTGGCTCTGGCCAATCTTTAATCAAATATTTTTAATGGCATATCTTTCAATCTGGCTGAGACGTTCAAATGTAATGACAGGTGCTCAATGGATTGAAACTCGCTTCGGAAATGGAAAAGGGGCACGACTTGCTCACTATATTGTGGTTTGTTTTGCACTTGTAAGTCTTGTCGGATTTATTGCTTATGATTTCAAAGGAATTGGAAAATTTGCAAAAATATTTTTGCCCTGGGATTTATCTCCTGATGTGTATGCTATAATTCTTATGAGCATAACTGCAATTTATGCTGTGAAAGGTGGAATGGTCAGTGTGGTAGCCACTGAGGTTCTTCAATTTTTTGTGATGACCATTGCATCAATTACTGTTGGTATTGTGGCAATGAATGCCATAGCTCCTGAAACATTAAATGCTGTCGTCCCATCGGGATGGAAAGAAGTTTTTTTTGGCTGGCACTTAAACCTTGATTGGTCTGGTATCATGGATTCTGTTAATCAAAAAATTGCTCAGGATGGATATGAACTTTTTACAATATTTATGATGATGGTTTTATTCAAAGGAATTTTAGTTAGTGCAGCAGGTCCAGCTCCAAATTATGATATGCAAAGAATTCTTGCTACAAAAAATCCAAAAGAAGCTGCTAAGATGAGCTGGTTTGTTTCTGTTGTACTTTTCTTCCCGAGATACATGATGATTGCTGGATTAACAGTTCTTGCATTGGTATTCTTAATGCCTGAACTAAAAGCAATGGGTTCTAATATTGATTTTGAAATGGTTTTACCTTTGGCATTGAAGAATTTAATACCTGTTGGTTTAGTAGGTGTTTTGTTAGCTGGATTATTAGCTGCTTTTATGTCAACTTATGCTGCAACATTAAATGCTGCTCCAGCTTATGTAGTTAATGATATCTACAAAAAATTTATAAATCCAAATGCTCCTCCTAAAAAATATGTTAAGCTGAGTATTATAGTTTCAATTTTCTTTGCTGTATTGGGATTTGTATTTGGTATTCTTGCTCAATCGGTAAATCAGGTTACATTATGGATTGTAAATGGATTGTGGGGAGGTTATACCGCAGCAAATGTTCTTAAATGGTACTGGTGGAGATTAAATGGATATGGATATTTCTGGGGAATGGTAATTGGAATTGCATGTGCTCTTTTAATGCCGGTGCTATTTCCAAATTTACCTGCTTTGACTGCATTCCCGTATGTTTTAGCTGTATCCGTAATTGGTTCTATTCTTGGAAGTTATTTAACTGAACCAGAACCAGATGAAGTGTTAATGAAGTTTTATGTTAAAGTAAGACCATGGGGATTGTGGAAACCAATTAGAAAAAAAGTAGAAGCCCGCTTTCCCGAATTTAAATCAGATGCAAATTTCAAAAGAGATATTTTTAATGTAGTTGTTGGAATTATCTGGCAATCTACTCTTCTTGCTGCTCCAATGTATCTTGTTATAAAAGAATATAAATCTTTTGTCATTACACTGATAATTACTCTGATTACATCAATTACTTTGAAATTCACATGGTGGAATAAATTAGAAGAAATAGCAGGGGAAAAAACTGAGAAGTTCTATAACGAAATTGCTGAAAAAATTTAATAATCAAAATGAGAGCCGAATCTGTTCAAATAGAGCCAAAAATAAAAATTTCACTATTAGAAAAAATTTCTTACGGTTGCGGTGATTTTGCTTCTTCCATGTTCTGGAAATTATTTTCAATGTATCTATTGTTCTTTTACACAGATATTTTTGGATTACCCGCTGCTGCTGTTGGAACTATGTTTTTAGTTACAAGAATCTGGGATGCAATAAATGACCCAATGATGGGTGCAATAGCTGATAGAACCAACACACGCTGGGGTAAATTTCGTCCCTATCTTTTATTTGGTTCAATACCTTTTGCAATAATCGGTATCATTACTTTTACCACACCAAATTTATCTGCTTCAGGAAAACTAATTTATGCTTACGTAACTTACACTTTGATGATGATGATTTACACAGTTGTTAATGTTCCTTATTCATCTTTAATGGGTGTTATAACAAATGATACAAACGACAGAACTTCTCTTGCATCATTTAGATTTATTGGTGCTTTTTCGGGTGGAATACTTGTAACTGTTTCGGCTAATTATCTTATAAATTATTTTAGTATTGGAAATAATTTTTCACGCGGTTATCAATGGACGGTTGGAGTTTATGCTATTCTCGCAGCTTTATTTTTTATACTAACTTTTGCAGGAACAAAAGAAAGATTAAAACCTGCAAAAGAAAAAAAATCCTCTCTTAAAAATGATTTGACAGATCTCGCTCATAATAAACCATGGTTTATTATGCTTGGAGCTGGAATCTCAGTTTTAATTTTTAATTCCCTTCGCGACGGCTCAATTCTTTATTACTTTAAATATTTTATTAAATCTCAGGAAATAAATTTACTTGGATACAAATTTTACCTGACTCATTCAGAATTATCCTCTGCATATATGACTATCTGGCTTGCAACAAATATTATAGGTGTTATTCTTGCTAAACCATTTTCTTCTAAGATTGGAAAAAAGAATACTTTTCTTCTCTCTACAATCTCTTCGGCAGTATTTAGTACGCTTCTCTATTTCTTACAACCTCATCAGATTATTTTAATTTTCTTGTTAAATATTTTAATAGGAATTTCGGCTGGAATTGTACTCCCGTTAATCTGGTCAATGTATGCAGATATTTCAGATTATTCAGAATGGAAATCTGGAAGAAGAGCAACAGGATTGATTTTTTCTTCATCTTCAATGTCACAAAAATTTGGCTGGACTTTAGGAGGAGCTCTATCGGGATGGATTTTAGCTGCATTTGGTTTTCAACCTAATGTTGAACAAACCGATTTGTCACTTATTGGTATTCGTCTCATGATTAGTATAATTGCAGCTATTGGTGCTATACTTGCTACAATTTTTATTCTTTTCTATCCACTCTCTGAAGATTACATGAAAAAAATTGAAACTGAGCTTGAACTTGCAAGAAATAATAATTGATAAGGAGATTATTAAATGACCAAGAAGCAATTCAACGAAAGATTAAAAAAGTTGTTTGAAGATCACAATAAATTAATTAGAAGAAAAAATGCAAGACTGGCAAAAACAAATGGCATCTTTTATCGTTACAAATATCCCGTGCTGACTGCAGAGCATACACCTATATTCTGGCGTTACGACTTGAATTATGATACAAATCCTCATTTAATGGAAAGAATGGGAATAAATGCAACTTTTAATTCTGGGGCAATGGAATTTAATGGCAAAATTGTTCTTGCTGTTCGTGTTGAAGGTGTTGATAGAAAATCTTTCTTTGCAATTGCAGAATCACCAAATGGAATCGATAATTTCAAATTCTGGGATTTCCCAATTACTATTCCTGAGACAGATGAACCTGATACAAATGTTTACGATATGAGACTTGTCAAACATGAGGATGGATGGATTTATGGAATTTTCTGCACTGAAAGAAAAGACCCAAACTCGCCTCCAACTGATACTTCTGCAGCAGTGGCACAAGCTGGCATTGTTCGTACAAAAGATTTAATTAATTGGGAAAGATTACCGGACTTAAAAACAAAATCGCCTCAACAAAGAAATGTTGTTCTTCATCCTGAATTTGTAAACGGCAAATATGCATTTTACACACGTCCACAGGATGGATTTATTGAAACAGGAACCGGTGGCGGAATTGGCTGGGGCTTATCAGATTCAATTGAGAATGCTGTAATTGAAGAAGAAATAATTGTAGATGAAAAAATTTATCACACAATCAAAGAAGTAAAAAATGGATTGGGACCTGCTCCAATTAAAACGGATAAAGGATGGTTACAATTAGCTCATGGTGTAAGAAATACTGCTGCTGGATTAAGATATGTTCTATACATGTTTTTAACAGATTTAAATGAACCTTACAAAGTTATTGCTAAACCAGGAGGATATTTCCTGGCACCTGAGGGAGAAGAAAGAATTGGAGATGTATCTAATGTTGTTTTCAGCAATGGCTGGGTTGCAAAGAAAAACGGAGATGTTTTGATTTATTACGGCTCGTCTGATACACGAATGCATGTTGCAGTTTCTACAATAGATAAACTTTTAGATTATGTATTAAATACACCTGAAGATGGTCTGAGAAGTGCTGTTTGTGTTCAACAAAGAAATGAATTAATTAAGAAAAATCTTGAAGTAATGAAAAAACTTAAAATCAAAAAATAACTTTTCCCCTATCATGGTACCTCCTAAAAAAGACCGTGCTGCAAAAGTTTTTATTGTAGCAGCACGGTTTTTCTATATTCAGATTTAACTTATCGATTTCCAAAATGATTTTTTATTTCCCCTCCCTTATAAATTCTGGCTCTTCAAGTGTTAGAATTAAAGAAATCCTGTGAGTATCTGGTAATCTTTCTGATTCTGATTGTGTTATTCTTGCAAACGAATAATCAATTGTAAGTTTGGGAAGATTAATTCCTGCTCCAACCGTAAATTGTTTTACATCGCTGTAACCAGCACGAACAGAAAAAATATTTTTATAATTATATTCAAGACCTGAATGCAAATCGAAACTTACTGGACCTATATTGAAATTTGATGCTGACTTTCTGTTTTCAAATCTTAAATCTAAATCAAATACAGGGAGAATTGCTCCTCCCCAAATATTAAGCATGTATGCAGCTCCAACTTTAACAGTTGGAGTAATTAATTCATTTCTTCCAGTATCCCATGCAACCAATGTTGTTGTTATATCTTGAAAATTCAGACCGAGAAAAAGATTTTCATATGGTTTATATTGAGCGCCAATATCGAAACCAATTCCAGCAGCACTAAATTCTGCTATGTTTCTTTTTATAATCTTAACATTTGCACCCCACGAAAAATTTTCTGAATTACGTTTTGCAAATGTTAAGTAGAATGCCCAATCTGTATTGTTAAATTCAGTAATTTTTGAATAATCTGGTTTATCATCGTGAATATCTAATATTCCATCTCCATTAACATCATAAATTGCATTTCGTGTATCAGGAATTCCATCAATGCTCAAACGAATAATGCTTAATCCAAAACTCATATCTTTTCCATATGGAACAGCCACGGATGCATAATTATAATTAACAAGGCTCCCGAAATGTTCTTCGTGCATCAAACTAATTTGAGGATAATTGATTAATGATAGTCCAGCAGGATTCCAGTAACCACTTGTAACATCATTTACAATTGCTACTTGCGAGCCACCCAATGCAAGTGCTCTGGCACCAACACCAATCGACAAAAATTCTCCGCCGTATTTACCAATTACAGTTTGTGAGTATATCGAAATTGAATTCAGGAGAAAGAACAAAATGAAAATTATTTTTTTCATAATTGAATCCTTGAATTATGATTCAGTAAAATTATTCTGTTTCTTTCTCCCTAAATAATCATGGTTAATTTCAATGAAATAAAGAATAAATTCATTTAATAATATAGCATTTAATTCCAGCTATTTCTTTTCGGTTTGCTTAGCAACAGCATTTATAGCCGCATTAATTGCTTCTTCGTCACCAAGATAATAATGTTTAATTGGTTTCAGTTCATCGTCAAGTTCATAAACAAGCGGAATTCCTGTTGGAATATTTAATTCAACTATATCTTCATCAGAAATATTATCAAGATATTTTACAAGTGCACGAAGACTATTTCCATGTGCAGCAATTATAACTTTCTTACCACTTTTTATTGTTGGAGCAATTGTATCGTGCCAGTAAGGTAAAAATCTTTCGACAGTAAGTTTTAAACTTTCTGTTAAAGGTATATCTTTTTTATCTAAATCTTTGTAGCGCGGGTCTTTGCCCGGATATCTTTCATCATTTTCATCAAGTGGCGGAGGAGGAACATCATAACTTCTTCTCCAGAGTTTAACCTTTTCCATACCATATTTTTCTGCTGTCTCTGCTTTGTTCAAACCTTGAAGTGCTCCATAATGTCTTTCATTTAATCTCCAGGATTTAATAACAGGAATCCACATCAAATCCATCTCTTCAAGTGCTATATAAAGAGTTTTGATTGCTCTTTTTAATACTGAAGTAAATGCAATATCAAAAGTATAACCTTCCTGCTTTAATACCTTGCCTGCTTGATGTGCTTCCTCTACTCCTTTTTCTGAAAGGTCAACATCTGTCCATCCAGTAAAAAGATTTAGTTTGTTCCATTCACTTTCTCCATGTCGAAGCAATACTACTTTATGCATTTTTATCTCCATAGATTTGTTAAAAAATCAAAAGCAAATATATAAAAAATTCTATTCCCTGCTGTTTTTTTTGATTACTTATTGAATTATCTTTATAGTAAAATTAGAAATTGGATTATAAAATGAGCTCAACAAAAAGTTTAATTTATAATTTCTTTACAGATGATGACTTTCTAAGATTCTCAAAAAAAATTAAAGAAGCAGAAAAAAATACATCGGGAGAAATTCGTGTCTGCATAAAGGAATTTAGAAATTTCTTCGAAAGAAAAAAAGAATTGCGTCAACTCGCAGAAAAAGAATTTTACAAATTAAATATGCACAATACCAGAGATAAAACTGGAATTTTAATTTATCTTCTTCTTGGTGAAAGAAAATTTTACATTTTAGCTGATGAAGGAATTAATTCAAAAGTTGAACATAATACATGGGATAAACTTCGTGATGAAATACAATTAAAATTTATTGATGGAAAATTTTCGGAAGGAATCATTTATTGTATAGAACAGGTTGGAAAAATTCTAAGCAAACATTTTCCCATAAAACCTGATGATACAAATGAACTTTCGAACAAAATCATAATAAGTTGACCATTAACTTATTGAATTTTTCAAGCTGCATTTATGTTTTAGATTGTAGAAATTTTAAAAAATCACTTCAATGAAGATTTCAAGAAAAAAATTTATACAACAAATATCATTAATCTTAAGTGGTTCATTTGTATTTTCTCATTTTACAAGTTCAAAAACAAAAGCCAGTCCATACTTAAAACTAAATTATAAACCAGAGCCTTCCTCGTGGAACAACGACTCTATAACTCTTTCCTGGATTGGGCATTCGACAGTATTAATAAATTTTTTTGGCAAATGGATTTTAACAGACCCCGTGCTGTTCGAACGAGTAGGAATTTATATCTTGGGTACAAGTTATGGCCCTTCGAGAATAACTCCTCCAGCATTAAATGTAGATGAGATACCTAAACCAGATATAATTTTACTTTCACATGCACATATGGACCACATGGACTATCCAACATTAAAATACATTGCAAAAAAATTTCCACATAATATTGATGTAATTACTGCATATCTTACAAAAGATGTTATTGAAGATTTACCATGGCACTCAATAAACGTACTTGACTGGAACGACGAGATTAATTTGCATGGAATTCGTTTTAAAGCACTTGAAGTAAAACATTTTGGCTGGAGATTTCCATGGGAAAAAGACCGCTCAAGAGGATTTTTTAAAGACGGCAGAAGTTATAATGCTTACATAATAGAATATCGCGGGAAAAAAATTTTATTTGGCGGAGATACAGCATATACCACAAAACTAAATAAGGTTAAAGAAGAAAATATTGATATTGCAATAATGCCTATCGGCGCTTATCACCCCTGGCGCAGAAATCACTGCAATCCAGAAGAAGCTCTAAAAATGGCAGCTGATATGAATGCTAAATATTTTATACCTATTCACACAAAAACATTTAAACAAGGAATGGAACCAATTAATGAACCAATAGAGTGGCTTAAAAATTCAGCTCCAAATTATCCCTTAATAATTGGACTGGATGAAATTGGAAAAACATTTCAACTTTTAAGCTGATTTATTTTCATTAACCGAATTATCTTCACAAGAACTCTCCTTAAAATAACACTGATAATTTCAAAAAATAATTTTAACTTAACATTAAAGAATAAACTAAAAGGGTAGCCATGAAAAATATTTTCCATTATTATCTCGCATTAAGTTTTTTATTAATATTCTGCAGTTGTAAATCAGGTGCAACAGAACCAGATGATAAAGATTCAACTTCAATCCCTGGATGGGAATTGGTCTGGTCTGATGAATTTAATTATGAAGGTTATCCAAATCCACAAAAATGGGGATATGATATTGGAGACAGCGGCTGGGGTAACAACGAAAAACAATATTATTCTGCAAGACTTGAAAATGCAAGAGTAGAAAATGGAAAATTAATTATTGAGGCGCGCAGAGATAACTGGAACGGAAAAGAATATACATCTGCAAGAATTGTAACAAGAGGTAAAGGAGACTGGACATATGGCCGTTTTGAAATTCGTGCTAAACTTCCAAAAGGACGAGGAACCTGGCCTGCAATCTGGATGCTTCCAACTGTGTGGAATCTTGGAAACGGAAGCTGGCCTGATAACGGCGAAATAGATATTATGGAACATGTGGGTTATGATCCAGGGGTTATTCATGGTTCAATTCATTGTAATAAATATTACTGGAGAATCGGAACCCAAAAAACTGCAACCATAAAAATTCCTGATTGCTCTGATGCATTTCACAATTATGTTCTTGAATGGAATAATGAAGAAATAAAAATTTTTGTTGATGATAAACAATATTTTATTTTCAAAAATGAAGGTAAGGGCTGGGAATATTGGCCATTCTTTAAAGATTTTCATTTGATATTAAATATTGCAATTGGTGGCGATTGGGGTGGTGCTCAAGGAATTGATAATTCAATATTTCCTCAAAAAATGGAAGTTGAATATGTAAGAGTCTATAAAAAAATTGAATAAAGCTTATGAACATTATTAAAAATATTTTCATAAACTTATTAATTATTACTTCAATAGTCTTTTCTCAGGTCAAACTTACTTCTTCTAATCTGCCAATAATTGTTATTGATACTGAGGGGAAAAACATTGTTGATGAACCCAAAATTGATGCTCACATGGGAATCATCGATAACGGAGAAGGAAAACTTAACTATATAACCGACCCTTTCAATGGTTATAATGGAAGAATTGGTATTGAAATCAGAGGTCAAAGTTCACAGCAATTTGACAAAAAACAATATGCGATTGAAACACGCGATACACTTGGAAATGATATTGATGTTTCACTACTTGGTTTACCAAAAGAAAGTGACTGGGTATTAAATGCTTCTTACATAGATAAATCTCTTTTAAGAAATGTTTTAGCATTCAAGATTTTCAACGATATGGGAAGGTATGCATCACGAACTAAATTTTGTGAACTAATTATTAATGGAGAATATCGAGGAATTTACATACTTCAAGAAAAAATTAAGAGGGATAAAAACAGAGTAAATATTTCAAAACTTGAAACCGCAGATACCGGGGGAGATATAATCACAGGAGGATATATTATCAAAATAGACAAAGTTGATTTTGGTGATAAAACATGGACTTCACCTTATCCGCCTTTTCAAGGATCAACTCAAAAAATAGTTTATGTTTATTATTACCCTGATGCAGAGGAGATTAATTCTGTTCAAGCCGAATACATCAAAAATTATGTTACTAACTTCGAAAAAGTAATGAATGCATCTAATTACAATGATCCATTTTATGGTTACTTAAATTACATTGATTTAGATTCATTCGTAGATATGTTTTTAATCTTTGAATTATCAAAAAATGTTGATTCATATAGATTGAGTACTTTTTTCTACAAAGATAGAAATAAAAAACTTTGTGCAGGTCCAATCTGGGATTTTGATTTATCATTTGGTTTGCCTGATTATTATGATGGCTGGTTAACTGATGGATGGCAATATAAAGTTCCTCTTTTTAACGACTACTGGCAAAATCCTTTCTGGGTTTCTAAGCTTTATAATGACCCAATCTTCAAAAATAAATTTGCCAAAAGATGGAACGAACTTAAAAACAACATCCTAAGTTTTGAAACAATCTCAAAATTTATAGATGATTGTGTCAATAAAATTTCTGATGCAAAAACAAGAAACTTTGAAAAATGGAATCAGTGTTTTGATGGCAAAACTTACATCTGGCCAAATAAAAATAAATTCACATCTTATAATACTGAAATTAATTATCTCAAAAACTGGATAAAGCAAAGATTGGATTGGCTGGATAAAAATATTCCCGCCGAATATTCAAATATTGATTGGATTGAAAAAAATGATAAGCTCTATATTAGATATGATGGAAATCTTACAGAAAATATTTTCTATCTAAATGACTTCATAAATTCAGTTCACAATATTGATTCTGTAACATTCGTAGCTAACAATTCCAATATAAAAATAAAATTATTAGATGATAAAATATTTGCTTATGTCAATAGTTCAGAAGAATTTACTGTTTATGGCCTGGGCTGGAAAAATAATCAGGTTGTTTCAATATCCCCTAAATATGTTTTTAGTTCTTTATCAAGTTATGCAAAAGATGAATTTCAAAAAGAGAATGAATTTGTTCTTTATCAGAATTATCCCAACCCCTTCAATCCAGAAACAATAATTAGTTTTCAGTTAAAATTTAATTCCTGGGTTAAGTTAAATGTTTATGATGTTCTTGGTAATAAAGTAGCAACATTGATAAATGAAGAAAAGTCCGCAGGAAAGCACTATGTAAAGTTTAATGGAAAAAATTTAGCAAGCGGTATTTATGTATATAAACTTATTAGTCCACATGTAAGCTTAAGCAAAAAGATGATGTTGATGAAATAAAAGAGTATCCAAAACAAAATTATGACCGTAAAAGAAATAATACTTGAATTAAAAAAACATGGCTGCAAGAAAAATTGCGAAGGTATGGCTCGTTTTGGAATTAATACCGAAAAAGCTTTTGGAGTAAATATTCCTGTCATTCGAAGAATTGCAAAGAAAATTGGAAAGGACCACTATCTTGCCTTAAAACTATGGGATACCGAATATCATGAAGCAAGAATATTAGCCTCTATGATTGAAAAACCTGAATTAGTCACAAAATCTCAAATGGATAAATGGGCAAAAGATTTTAACTCTTGGGATTTATGCGACCAAACCTGCATGAATCTTTTCTGCAGAACTCAATTTGCAAACGAAAAAATTTTTAAGTGGTCAAAAAGTAGAAATGAATTTCTTAAACGAGCTGCTTTTACTTTAATTGCATGTCTTGCAGTTTATGAAAAAAATCTCGAAGATTCAGAGTTTATTAAATATTTTGATATAATTAAAACTCACTCTACCGATGAACGCAACTATGTTAAAAAAGCTGTTAACTGGTCATTAAGGCAAATTGGAAAACGAAACCAGACTCTTAGAAAAGAAGCACTAAAGTTATCACAGGAAATACTGATACTTAATTCTAAAAGTGCAAAATGGATTGCCAAAGATGCAATAAGAGAATTAAATAATTTTTAATTGCAGATTATTTATTGAGAAGTTTCCTCTGCGAACTTATAATTTCAAAGCAATAATGTTCTTTTTGAATTGACCAGCACAGCAAAAACAAAATAAAACAATAGACCAAACACAAAAGCTACTGTAAAACCAGTTAACATTGACAATGAATAAGCAGCTACCGAACCAAGAACTGAAGTTACAGCATTAATTCCATACATCCATGGAATATATTTATCAAGATTATTTTTTTTCAATAAACTGATAAGACTCGGGAAAAGAAAACCGAGTAAAACACCAAGTGGCAGGATTAACAATATCATCATAGTTATAACAAAATATTGATTAAACAATAATAAGTATCTAAATAAGTATTGACCGAAAAAGAAAACAACAAAACCGTATAGAATAATCAACGCACAAATAATTTTCAGTCTTTGATAATTTTCTATTTCGAAAATTTTTTCTCTAAATCTGCTCCCTAATCCCATTCCGGTTAACACTGCAAATAATAATATTGAAAGTGATATAGTTGGAGAACCTACATACAAAATTAACTTTTGAAACAAAGAAATTTCTATAATCATGAATCCAATTCCTATCAAAGCAAACAACAATAAAATTTTTCTAAGTCTTCTTATTTTTATAAAATTTTTTTCACGCTTGAAAGATGAATAAGCAGCAAAAAACAGGGCAATGTTTATAGCAAGAATACTAATTAAAACCCATTTAATTTCATCTGGCAACAACTTTGATATTTTGTAAAAAAATGGTCTGTCATCTACAACAGGATTGATATCAAAGGGATGATTATTAATAAAATTTTTCAAATCAATATTATTATTTGAAAGATTTATTAAAAACTCATTAATAAAAGAATTATTAACATTCACATTTTCATCATAAGGTAAAAATGTAATTTGCGGAAAATTCTTAGGAAAGTTTTTCAATTTATTTTTTAAATCATTAATCTCATTAATTGTAAATGGTAATTTTTTTATCACAACAGTTGGGGCATATTCATCTTCCAGAACAATAATATGTTTGACGGCATCAATATTTGATATTCCAATTCTTTCAAACGTTTTGACTGCAGTTACTATTAATCTTAGCAGTTCCCATTTATTATGTAATGTTAAAATTAACATTCCTTCATTTGTCATAATATTCATGTAATCATATAATGCTTCTGATGTTAACAAATAGTTTTCACTCATTGCCAGCGCATCAATATTTTGAAGCTGTTCGGTTGAAGGTAGTGCCATTAAAATTATATCAAATTTTTTATTTGATTGTTTTACGTAATGTCTTCCTTCCTTTACAATTATTTCAACATTTGAAAAATTATTGTAGATACCACCATTAAATTTACTATGACTTTTTACTATGTCAACAAAATCTGGATTGATTTCAACTCCTATTATCTTGCGAATACCAGAAAGTAAGCTTATTAATACTTCTTTTCCTCCTCCGGGACCAATTATCAATATTGAATCTTTCTGATTCTCATTTAAAAACAAAAATGGAATTGTAGTTGAATGACTAAATAAAAGTCTTAGCAAAGTTCTGTCTGGATTTTTAGTATCCCCATTAAAGCGATACATTTGTGTTCCAGCTGCCCCATCAATAAATAATTGTCTTACAATATCCTGATGACTATATTGAACCAAATCTGCTCTTCCAAAAATACTCCATCGGCTATCAATGATATTTGCTTTAACATTTAAATCAGGGTACACATAATAAAAATCTTTTTCGGGGAAATTACCTATTGGCACTTTACCTAAAAATTCATTCTTCCCATTTACAAATAATATCAACAAAGCTACAAATGGAATTAACTCTATTTTCTTTGTGCTTTTGTTATATTTGAATAAAAGTGACAACAATAACATTAACAGTGAAAGAAATAAAACACTGTTTGTAGCACCAAAAAATTTTATAAGAAAAATAGGGATAAAAGCCCCAAAGGCAGCACCTATTAAATCTGCAGCATATAGTCTGGAGATGATTTCAGAGTAGTATTCGAAAAAGACAGAATATAAAATTCCTGCAAAGAAAAATGGAATAATTAACAGTACGAAAAAAACAAAATGATTTGTAATTGAAAATAAGATCACTAAAATAATAAAGCCTGCTAATGAGAATGTGTAATAAAGTAATATTCTAAAAACTATTTCATTAAGATTGTCTTTTTCTTTAATCTTAATTTTATAAAAAGAATAAATTCCCCCGCATCCTAAACCAAGAATGGCAAAAGATAATATTATAAATGCATAATTATAAACAAAAATTACCGAAGAAATTCTTGTAGATATTATTTCAAAAGATACAATTGTTAAAGATAATATGAATAAAGAAAGATAGACTAATTTATAATTATGACTATTAATTGCCTGCAATATATTCCCTGTTATATCATTTAAGAATACATAAAATTTTGTAAAAGCAAATTATATAATTAATTCGAATTAACAATTTCATTAACAGCATTAGCTAAGAAAATATAGGAAGCAGCAATACTTATTGTATATTCATTTTCTCCCCATAAAAACGGCCAATCTTCTTTGTTTTCCGGAAAATCTGGTTTCAAAATCAATAACCCAGGAACAACACCTCCAGCTATAAAAGTGAAATCTGCTCTGTTACTTCCATAAGCTGTCTTTTTCGAGTGAACACCTACACCAGAAACAAAAGAAATATTTGAATATGGATGACAACCAAAAATATAATTTAATCCTTTGAAAACATATTCGGGATCAATTAATTCCGGGAACGATTTATATAAGAAGTAATTAGTTGTAGCCCAGTTAATTATAATATGATTTGAACCCCAACCTCTTGTTTCCAATGGAACTCCATATGGGTTCGCTTTATTGAGGGCTTCAAGTGAACTTTTATATTTTTCAACATATGGTTTTAATCTGTTTTTGTAATCAATATCCATACTATTCAACGCTCTTGATGCTATGGACATATTCCATACAATTGTTGTATCATTTAGACTCTTCCACAATTTTTTTAGAAAGTAATTTTTATAAACTGTATCACCAGTTGATTTATATAATTCTAAAGCTGCAAGCAAATCGGTATTCTGTCTGAAGAATTCATCCTGTCTTTCGAATTTGTGAAGTGAATCAGATTGTTCAAATTCCCATGCTTTAATTGCCTGTTTTAATGCATCTTCTGCAAGTTCTTTATTATAATCTTTCAGCGCGCGATAAGCTGCAGATAAAGCTGCAGCAGAATAATAATTCAACCAGGGCATTCTAATTGTAAAGACCCACCTGTCGTCCATAGTACCACTTGAATGTTCATCCCTTTCATAGGGTTTTAATGATGGATTGTAAGGTAAATTATCAGTTATTGTAGATGCATCTCCAAGATGATGATATTGGTGCAAGTTGCCTACAATTATTCCACGAACTGCATGTCCTACATTTTTTTGTTGTGCAACTAATTGCAAAGTACCATGTTCAATTTGCTGCAATAAATCAGGTACACCATCAGGTCTTCGTATATCGACATATTTTGTTTTTTTATCAACAAAAGTTTGGTCATAAGTTAATTTAAATGATTCCCATGTATCTACCAGACTGAGAACAACACTACAATGAGAACGAGTTTCAATATCAAAATCTCCAGCATCAAACCAGCCACCAACTGCTAATCCAGGAATTCTTTCAAATGGTTTGTATTTCGTATAAGTAGATGAATCCATATTATAAAGGTCAAAATGAACATAGTTTGTAGGAGCTTGAAGAGCATCATCCTGATATGGTAATCCATGCCAAACTCGATAAGCTTCGTTAACAAACATATGGTCCATTTGAACAGGGAAAAATTGGCCAAGTGTTAAGTGCCATACATCATTATATATTCTTTTATTAATTGAAATTGGTTTGGTTAATTGTTCTCCATATTTAATAACATATAAACCTGTATCACGAACTGAACTAAAATCAAATATACCATACTGATAACGAAGAAACTTACCCCATGATCTTACAGGACTATTAAGAACCTCAATTAACTGTCCTGTAGGTAATAATTTGTAAAGGGAAACAGATTTCTGAAATTTATCATTCTTATCAAGTTCAATAATTGCATATTTTTTTTGAGAGGGATGATATCCCACTTGAGAATAAGTTATGTTTGGTTTTCGAATCCAATTTTGAATTGTTGATGCTTTAATGTTCCACTCTACTACTTTGCCTTTAGTATTTGATGGAATTAAACTTCTAACAACAAACCATCCATTTTGAGCAACATTGCGGCCATCAAACAGCATTAGTTTCCCAAGCAATGAACTTATTTGAATTCGGCGTTCAGCATCTTCTGGAGCTAACACTATCTCAGAGCCTTCAGCAATTGGCTCTGGTTCTACAAATTCATTACGTCCTCTGTCATCAAAAGTATTGTGTCCTGCAAACTGTGGAATCTTTTCTTTAATTGGTTTAACTTCTACTGGTCCAGATGGATACAATGGAAATATTCCAACTCTATTATCAACCAAATAAGTTTTTTCAAAATAAGCAGAAGGCAAAAACTCAATATTAAATCCCGCATGTCCTTCCAGTTCTTTAGGCAAAGGATTATCAAGAAAAACACTAATGTTTAATCCATCATTTGTTCCTTTGACTAAAATCTTTGAGTCAAAATTATAATCTTTATATCTGAGAGTAATTTCTACACTGTTATTTTTTTTATCAACTTTTCTTTCATGAAGCATAGGAACTAAATCCCATTGTTCTGGAGTATGTCTTAATCTCACTCCTCCTCCAGTTGCTGTGCGGACTCCATGATGAATAAATTCAATACCAGCCGTTTTTTCATCAAAGAAAAATCCTGTGTATTGATTACTGAAAACAAAAACATCAAATCCTCTCGATTCAAAATAGTCTAAATCATTAAGAGTTAATTTTTGCGAAAATACTTTTGAAGAAAAAACAACTATTAAGAAACATACCAATAGAACAAAATAATTGGATTTTACATTAGTGTTCTTCATAACTATCACCTTTATAGCTTTATTTATTGATAATGTATATAAAATTAATTTAATACTATACCCAATGACAATAATTTCGTTTTCAAAATATCATCATAAATTTTTACACCATACTTATTTCTTAATTGATTGATGAGTTCTTTCGAAATTTGTTCTTTGTAATAATTTATAAAATCATTTTTAATTTTATCTTTCACATCATCAAAGGTTAATTGTTTTTCATCTCTTTTGTAAACACATTTAATTAAAGCATACTTTGTTTCGTTTTCATTTTCACGATATTCAATTGGCCCTAACACTTCATCCTGATTCATATTAAATGCTGCTTCACTTAGCAAAGGTTTTTCATTTGTATTTTCAGAAACTATTTCACCTGTTTTTTTACGAATAAATCTTTTCACAAAAACTCTTTTGTCTAACTTTTCAAAAGGGACTCCATTTTTATAATCTTCTTTGAATTTATTTATTGTAACCGTATCATCTGAAACTATCAGGTAGATATTAACTTTTGCTAATTGATAATAAAGTGAATCCTTATTGCTTTCATAAAATTTTTTCAAGGCATTCTCATTCGGTTCTGGAATTTGTTTATCAATTACTTCCTTATCATACAGTTTTACAATTTCATCTACCATGAAATTACTTTTCAGATAAGGATTCATAACTTTTTTCTCGAGTCCAAGTTGTTTTGCCTTTTTTGCAACAGCTTCTATCTTAAGTGCTTCTATAATAAAATTCTTCACATCTTGATCTTTTATAATTGATGACCGTCCCATTATTAAAACATCTTCTAAAATTTGTAAAAATTTTTTCAAATCTACTCTGTATTTAGGAGCCGTTAAAATTGTAAAATTTTTCCCTTTCGAAATAGCGGTCACAATTGTGTCTTTATATGCACTCTCGTAAAAGTGGGGAGTTTTCGACCACTTGACAATTTGTTCAACTGCAGATTCATTCCATTTTATTTTGTTTTCATCAATTAATTTTTTTTGTTCTTCTTCAAAATCTTTTATACTGAGATAAGAAAAAGCCTGTCTAAGAGCAGTTCGTATTTCATCTTTTACTTTTTCGAGTGGTTCTACTTCTATTTTCTTTATTTCATAAACTTTGATAATGTAAAAAGATTGCGATGTTTCAATTATTCTAATCGAGCCTTCTGGAAGATGAAAAACAATATTATTTATTTCTGACATTAAACTTTTTTTCCAGTCAATTGGAGCGGCAATACCACCATTTTTATTTGTTAGTTCATCATCCGAATAAATTTCTGCAAGTTTTCCAAAATCTTCTCCTTCTTCTAATTTCTTTTTCAGTAAATAAGCTAAATTTCTTAAAGAATCTATCAATGTTTGCGGCATATCATAAGTTTTATTAAGAAGAATATTTCTGTAATTGACTATCCTATCCATCATTCGATAAACTTTGTGTATAGCAGAATCTGTAACATATTTATCTGCATATTTCAAATTATAATATTCATTATATAACTCTTCATTAATAGCTCGATTAATATTTTTCAGTAAATTTTTTTCTTTATGTAGATTCCTTTCAAAAAAATCAAATACTTTTAATCTGTTATTCACAATACGATTTAATGCAGGAATATAGCCTTTTGATTTTTCATTCAAGAAAATTTTATTATAGAAATATTCAAGAACATAATTATGCAGGTCTGAAAAACTTATTACAAAATTTTCCCCCACTTTTGCTACAATGCTATTAGTGTCACTTACTTGTGCAATTAATTTTGATGACAAGAAGAATAGCACAACAAATATTTTAAAACTTTTAATAAACTTAAGTTTATTCATTAGGAGACTCACTAATTTAATTCTACAAAATAATGGTATTACTTCATATAAATCATTTTCTTACTTACAACACCGTAGTCAGTATATAACTGGTAGAATAAAGTTCCCGATGATATTGTAGGGGGAGTATAATCAATTGAATATTCTCCTGGATTTTTTTCTTCATTGATTAAAGTATCAATAATTCGTCCAAGAATATCGTAAACTTTCAATGTTACTTTTGAACTCTTAAGAATTCTAAATGAGATTTTTGTACTTGGATTGAATGGATTGGGATAGTTTTGAACAAGTTCAAATTTATCTATAACATTATTCATTTCATCTACAGAAGTTGGAGAAGTAAAAGAAAGTTGCGGTGTAGTCCATGTAATCCATTTAGACAAATCTGGATTATAAGGACTGCGTTCAATGTTTGTATTAACATCTTTTTTATCAAGTAAAAACTTTTCTACAAAAGCAACAACTTCAGGTCTTTGAATTTCCGGCAATTGGCAATGATTATGACCTCCAATCTTGGAAAAACCAAATCTATCAGGAACCCCAAGTGCTTTCCAGACTTCATGAGCAGCTTTACAAGCTACATGACCAGATTCTTCTGCCAGCCACTCATAATCAGGATTTCCGAGAACAAATAAGGCTCTTGGAGCAATCATAGCCATTAACTCGTGATGGTCGAATGGTAATTTATTTACTGCATTGTTGAATAAACGCAGGTCTTGGTGATACCATGGTGCTCCTTGAGCATTACGAAGAGTTTCTCTGCTTCCACTCAAAGTTTCTGTTACACGCCATGCTGCATCGCCACCTCCGCCAGGTTCCTGAGCAATTGTCAATGCTATACGTTCATCGAATGCAGAAGAAAATAGAGCAATTTTGCCTGCAAATGAACAGCCTGTAATTGCCAGTCGTTTTAAATTAATTTTTGAAGCAAGTGTTTTTTCTAACCCATCAATAATTCTACTAACACCCCATGCCCAGGCTGTAAAGAATCCAACTTTTGAATCTGGAAAAAGTTTGTAAAATCCCCCTGTTCCTCTCTTAACATCAAAGCCCCATGGAGCTAATTCCCAGAATCTATATTGAATTGTAGCAATTCCTCGGGTTGTGAAAATATCTGAGGGTAAACTTCCTGTGCCAAATCCAATACCAATCACAGCTGGGAAAGGACCTTCTCCTTTTGGAAATGTAATTTTAGATGTTAAAACAAGTGTATCGCCATTTTGAATTATTGTAACAATTAAAGTACTGTCAGCAGAAAATTCAGCCAATAAAGTATCAGGCGGAGCTGGTTTTAAGCCAGTTTCATAATATTGAATTTGAGCCCCAATTTCTGCTCTTCTGCAGCGCCAATCTTCAAAACTCTTAATCCTGCCTTTTGAGCTATCAGACCACATAAAGGGGTCAGGCAAAGTTTTAATTACAGGAAGTTCATTAAAAGAAGGCAATGGAGGAAGCGAACAATTTTTCCCTGTGTTTTCCACTTCATAAGATAAAGGCAATTCCTGTGAATAATTATTACAAAAAAATATTATTGTCAAAAAAAACATCAAGAAAATTATTCTCTTCATTTTTATATCTTTTACATAATTATTAAAAATAATGAATTATAGCATTAATAACTTTGCAGCTTATGTGGTTAGCATATAAATCATATAATAGAATGTATAATTTGAAGTCAACCAAAACACATTGAAATTCATGTAAGCAGAAATTTTTCATAAAAAATTAGTGGAAGCATTCTATTCGAACACTTCCACTTAAAAAGTATAGATAAAGAATAATTAGATTACTTCATGAGAATCATCTTTTTCGAAATAGTATTATTTCCGAATTGTACAGAATAGACATAAACACCACTTGAGAGGCTGCTTGCATCAAATTTAACTTTATGATTTCCTGCCTGCTGGAATCCATTATACAAAGTAGCTACTTCCTTACCAAGGAGATTATATACTTTAATAATTACATTACCAGATTTTGGCAAATCATAAGAAATTGTTGTTGTAGGGTTAAATGGATTTGGATAATTCTGATAAACATTGAAATCAGTTGGTATAATTTCAGCTGTTTCAACATTAGTTGGTAATTGACCTTTGTTCAAGGCATTTTTCAATGTTGCAATTTCAGCATCTCTTTGTGCAAGCCACTGAGCTTTCTTCTCTGGGAACCAATTTAAGTCTCCAAGTGGGAAACCACCCAAACCAGCTGTTAACAATGTTGCATTTGTATATGATAAATCAATCGGAATTGGCCAGTCAGAAACATGAGGATATTCAGCTTCACTATAAACTTTTCTCCATAAATTCAATACTGCAGTACTATTAGTTGTATCAACTGTGTTCAAGCAGAATTCTCTTATTTCTGATTTTATAGCTGCACTGAACAAATCGTTTGGGTTGTTAAATTGTGGGTCAACCGAATACCAGTTACCTTCTACTAAGTAAGGATATTTTTGATTATCATCGAACATAGCCTGAGTGCGTGCATTCATTCTAATCATTTGAGAAAACCATTGGTCGGTGTTATTTGTCTTTCTCTGTGCAAGAACCTGATGCATATCAGCAAAATAGCTATCCCAGTAAGCATTATTATTTGTAACCAATACTTTTCTATCAACCTGTTCATAATCTGCTGGCAAATCTCTAACATTAATTAATCCTGTTGGTTGCAAATCTAGGTCGGTTTCGCTAAGGTCTAATGATGGACAATATGGTTGCATGTTGCTATTAACAAAGATATTGTTAGCAATAATCATATTGCTTACATAACCCTGATTTTCGAAAACAATTCCTGCACAATTAACAAATGTATTATGATTAACAAAGACTTCTTTTACAGGATAGTTTCTAAATTTATACAACATTCCTTGACCCATAACATGAGTACTATTTTCTACCCAGATTACATCAGTGTTGTGTTCAACATTATCATAAACACCGCCATTACGTCTGCAGGGCTGTCCGCTCATATTAACAAAGTAGCAGCCATTGATATACAATTTAGTACCTTCTACTTGATTTGAAGCAACAAAGACCCATCTGGTTCTTTCAAACAAACAATTTTCCAAAGTAACAGTGCAACCCTCTTTAGAACCCCAGAAGAATGTCCATCCAAGATTATTTGTAGCTGAAGCAGGAATCATATTCACATTTTTTACAGTAACATCACCGCCAAAATTGATACCACCTGTATTTGTTCCAGAACCGCAAATTACAGGTGGATGAGACTCAGCATCTTTATTAGTTACAAGTGGTCTATTGTCCTCGCCGATAATTCTCGTGTGTATCTGGTCGCTTGTTGTAGGATTGCTTGCCAAACTATAAACTTCGTTCTTTTTCAAAAGATAAACTCTTCCTGCTGGGGGAGCACTATCATATACAATTGCACCATATAGTGTATTATCCCCCGGTTTTACAACCGCAGTATCTCCTCTAAATTCTTCAATATAATCACTTAGGTTTTGTGCTATCGAAGTTCCTGTAATAAAGAGAATTAAGACAAGTATAAATTTTACAAAGTTCTTCATGGTTACCTCCTATTATTTTGTTATTAAGTTAATTTGTTGTTACAGTGTAAGAATTAGATCAAATATTTTATAGCATTCCTCCTCCGCTTATTATTTAATAATAAATTATTTACAAACTATATCTTAGAGAAATTTCATAAAAAGTTGGACTGTAAGTAGTTGAAGCTAAATTCGATATAATTTCAGTTGTATTTGGTCTGCGAAAATCTCTGTAAGTTTTTATTGGTTTACGGAATAAATTAATACCATTAAATGCAATACTTAATCCATCTATAGGAAGTTTTTGTTGCAAAGTTAAATCCCATTTATGAATAGCAGTTGTCAGCTGATCTTCTTCGGGTCTAACACCAACATAAGATGTTACAGCATCTTTCAAATTATAAGATATTCTTCCTGAAAAACCTTTGTAATCAACACCGATAGCAATATTAAGAATATGGTCTGCCTGATGGAGTAATCTGCCTGAATAAATTCTTGATTTTGTTAGATAAAAATGACGCTGTTTTATACCGCTGCCAGCAACAGAATCAATATTTTCTATAATCAGATAATCCATCTTAGACCATGTTCTTGTATAATTAATATTTAAAACCAGAGAGTTAAATGGCTTTGGCAGATACCAGAAGTTTGTTTGCCATTCAATTTCAAATCCTCTTAGATAGCCAGGGTTTGGATTATTCACATAAGAAGAAACAAGTTGAGACCTGTTAGGTGCTTGAACATTCAAATTTTTCCAGAGTGCGGAATCCGGGAACCAAACGTTCCATGCTTTTATATTTTGATAATAAAATTGTGTATTGAAAAATACATCCTTCAGCTTTTTATAAAATCCAGTTACTGTAAAGAGTCCAATTTTGTTACTATAGAGATATAATGCCAAATCATAATTTGTAGTTACAGTAGGTTTAAGATTTGGGTTACCAGCCGAAGCACCACCGCCTGGCTCAAAATAAATATTGGGCAATATAGCTAAATAATCTGGCCGTGAAATTGACTTTGTGTAAGCTGCTCTTAAATCTGCCCAATCAGTAATTTTGTATCTAAGTTGCAAATTCGGGAAGAAGTTTTCATCATTACGATTAGAGGTATTCAATGTATCAAAGAGAACACCATCACCATCAACTACGTGAGTTACATAGAAAAAGTTGGCTTTATAGTTCATATTAAAATGTTCATATCTTGCACCAAGAATTAAGTTAAATCTATTACCAATATTAAATTCGCCCATAAGATAAGCAGCTTTAAATGTTTCTTTTCCATCAAAATCGTCTCGTTCGGATTGTGCTCTGTGTCTTGATTTTAACCATCCGCTTGCAGATTTGGGCAGGAAAGAATCCATTATACTCTTATCAATAACATAATCGAATTTGTAAGTGCCATCAAGAAAATAATTGCCTCTATCATAATTGTTATTCCTTACATAATCAAACATAAGGGGAGATGAATTACTAAGGACTTTATCAGAGAAAAAGTTGCTCACATTATTATAAAAGTCGGGATCTCCAACCCTGTGATAGCTTACTTCAGTATTATTATTTCTTTTTGAATAATCATATTTACCACCAAGTTTAATTTTTCCAGAAAGGATTTTGCCAAGACTCATCGGAATAGTAAAATCGAGTTTCGCTGTATACAAATTTTGTTTGAAAGCTTCTGTACGCAAGACTGCCCATCCATAAATAGGACTACGCTTCCAGGCATCTGGGTCAAGTTTAATTTTATAAACATCATCAGGAGTCATATAATCTCTAGCTTTGACGTAATTAACATAAACCATATTTCCATCGACATAATCCACAAAAGGTTGACCAGATTTTTCGCGGAAACCAAATTCCGTCCCAGGGTCACCATATCTAACATCAGTATTTTTATCTGAATAGGAATGTGATAGACTCAATTCGGCTTTAATATTTCCCAAATTATACTCTGTCTGAAGGGCGTTAATAAGGAGTTCTTTATTGTGTTTATCTCTATTTAATGTAAAGAACAAACTGTTTTCAGCAAAATCGAATTCTGTACGATATCTGGCCATATCATTTAAAGTATGAGCCAATGTATTTTGTAAAACAACTTTACCATTTGGCAGTTGATAATCAAGAATAACGCTTCCGCCAATATTACTTATTATATTTTCTTCATCTTGAAAAGCGAAATCAATCATTCTATATTCAGCAAAACCATATCCTAAATTATCAACCCCTTTTTGATATCCGGCATTTGTGAAATCGTTACCTGCATTTGTGCGGTCCGCATTTCCCTGCACAAAAACACCTAGTTTATTATTCAAAAATCTATTACTTGCACTTACCCAGAATTTATAATTATCGTAAGTTCTATCCTGTCTGTTATAAGTTCCTTGAGACAAAACATCAAAACGGAAATTTTCCGGGGCTTCCATAATTCTTAAGTTTACTACACCCCCAATAGCATTTGCATCCATATCAGGTGTAAGAACTTTAATTACTTCAATTCCAGATAACATATTCGAAGAAATGAATCCAAGGTTTACAGAACGGTCATTCATACTTGTAGAAGGAAGTTGAATTCCATTCATTAATATTACATTTTGTTTTGCTTGAATTCCTCTAACAACAATTTTATCTCCATCCATAAGAGACATACCAGGCAATCTGCTCAAAGCTGCAGCAGCACTTTCATCGGGTAGTTCGCGAATTCTTTCCGCCGAAACAACATTTTTTATAGTATTTGATGTTAATTGTTGATTAATTGCTTCTCGTTGACCCTTTGCCTGTGCTGTAACTTCTACCTCAAATTCAAAAGTTGTAGGAGTAAGTGGTACATCCCCCAAAGAGAGATGTTTTGTGGTTACTTCAATATCTAATTTTTCAGTTTGATAACCAATATATGAAATTTGTAAAGTTCTCTTTCCAACTGGTATATGATGTATTGTAAATTTGCCATCATAATCTGTTGCTGCACCAAGACTGGTATTAACAATCATTACATTAGCACCAATTAATGGTTCTCCAGTTCCTTTATCAACTATCCTCCCACTAACACTTCCGCTCCCCTGTGCAAAAATTGTTTGTAATGGGAAAGATATAATTATAACGAGAAGAAAAATGTAAATCTTTTTTTGCATGGTACCTCCCTCACATATAAAATTATTGTTTACAAACTAAATTGTAGTTTTAAATAAATCAAATGAAAAAATTCAGTATAATATAAACCGATATTGTATTAATAAAAACGTTTCAAAATAACATAAGATTATTTTCTTGTCAAGCAAAATTTTTCGAAAATTTTTCTCGGAACCACTTTAACAAAAAAAGAAGGGACTAAATTTGTGGTAAAAATTTATATTAATAGTTCGATAAGGTTTTCGCTTTATTAAAATATTACATCAACTTTTTTATCTTCGAATATAAACTAACAAGATTTTTTTCTGAAATTCTAAAACCTGTCCCATGGTTTCTAATTCCACCAGACTGTTTGATATGCATTCGTATATCAACCATTAACTCGTTTCATTCAAATGCATCTAAAAATTTTTCTGGTGTCGGATTTTCAAGTAAATATGCTTCATTAAAATGGAAGTATTCTGAATCATTTTCAAATTTACTATCAGCAAATATCAATAACAATCTATCAAGTTTTGTCATGAATTTACCTGCAATTACATAAGTACTCCATTCTGCAATGTTTTCTTTTTCATTTATATTTTTCAATATAATTAAATGTTTTTCTTTGTCTGGAATTAAATAAAATCCTTGAGTATTTGGTGTTTTGACATTTACAATATTGTAAAGTGCTTGTCTATTTTGTTCATCTTTATATCCATACTTAATAATTAAATCTTTCTGTTTTATTTTCCATACACCTCTGTTAAATGTAAATAAAGTAATTAAAGAATTTGCCGTTCTTCTTGTAGCTTTTAATTCAAGTCTCCCTCCAATATCGGGAACTGCTATGTTTGTTTCTGAAAGTCCAAGCTCATTTTCGAGAAGATGTCCTATCCCTGTGGGACCTTTTCTCAAAGCTTTTATAAATCCTTTTTGTTTCAAATTTTCTAAACGTGTGATTAACTCTTTCAACTGCATATTAATTTTTCTGACATATTACTATGAATTCATTTCTCATAGTCGTTGATGTTTCGCCTATTATATTTGTGGGACTATTTTTTAACGGCATTCTTTTATTGGGAATATTTCTAACAATTGTTTCGATGTGAGTAAAACCATTTGATTCAAATAATTCTGCTGTAATTTCATCGGTAGGAATATTTACACCTTTTACTGTTCTATTGCCTACAACATAACAAACAAATCCACTTGGTTTTACTGTTGCAGAAATATTATTAATTGATTTTTCATAATCTTCATAAAAAGAAATTACATCTCTTGCACGCTCTTTATCTTTTTTCTGAATTTCATTAATTACATCATTTAATATATCACTCTTAAAAATATGAGCATTTTTTCTTTTCTCACCGCCCATCAACATTTTATCAATTTGATTTGCTTTGTTAAAACCAAGCCATTCATTTGAAAAACGAGAATATTGCCCATATGCAACTGTTGTCCTTGAATCTCCATACGGCGGTGATGTAACAATAATATCAATGCTGTTAGATTTAATTATGTCTTCTGGAATTTTATAAACTGTATTAAAATCGTAAACTTCTGTAAACGAGTTGTTTTTATGTGCATTAATAAACTCCAAAAGACCTGTTTTATTTCTTGTAAGTTTTGCAATCATTGTCCCAAAAACATCTTTATCATCATTTTCTTTTAGATTTTTGTCTTTTACTAACTTAAATTCTCCTTGTTTAACAAATGAAGTTTCTCGAACTGTTTCACTAAAAGCAACTTTGAAAAAGTTTTGAATTTTTGCATCACTTATATTCTCAATAAATCCAAGGATAATTCCTAATTTTAGTTGAACATTTTTTGAAAACCAATAATCCATATTCTTAACTTGAGGGATGATAACGGACTTAACTCTTTCTGCACCAAAATTAATAGAAAAAATATAATCAGTGAAATCATTAATAATTGAGTCTAATTCATTAATATTAATTACAGTTGTTTTGGTTTTTGCTATTAATCTTGCTAATGGATTAATATCAGTACCAATTGCATTGATACCAAAAAGATTTGCTTCAACCAAAGATGTTCCCGTCCCACAGTAAGGGTCAAATAAAACTTTAGCATTTTTGCCAAAATTTTCTATAAGTCGTCGTGCTACTTGAGGAATCATCATTGCCGGATATGCGTGAAAGCAGTGAGTGTATTCTTTTGTATTTGCTTTTTTGAAGTCCCAACTTTCATCAATTATTTTATTTTTTCTATCTAAGTTGGCTTCTACCTCACTAACAATTTTAGAGCAAGATACTATCATTTTACAATAACCTAATCATTTATAAAATTTCATATGCTAAATTTTCTACAATACAATCTAATATTTTGATAAACTTAATATCAAGATTATATTTTATGAAAACAAAATACTAATTATTCTTATTCACTTAATAGGAATATAAAATTAATCAGCTATATAAATTTTTTCTTGACAAAACAAAATTCAAAAATTACTTTTGAACCATGAAATTTAAGAACATAAATATTGCAAATAACTGGTGGTGGAGAAGTTTTTCTCTACCGTCCTAGGACTATAAATTTTTTGAAGAAGAGCCGTGGATGGTAGAACCGTTCACGGCTTTTTTGTTTTAAAATTTTTTAAATTAATTGACAAGTTATAAAAATCAAGGAGGTTAAAAAATGTCAGAAAACAAAATTGTTTTTCTTGAACAATCCCAAATGCCAACCCATTATTACAATATTTTAGCTGACTTACCCGTTCCAATGGAGCCGCCATTAAATCCTGCAACAAAACAACCTGCAACTCCACAAGAACTTTCTGCAATTTTCCCGATGGATTTAATTCTGCAAGAAGTGTCTCAGGAAAGATTTATTGAAATACCCGACGAAGTACGAGATTTATATCGATTAAGCCGCCCGACCCCTTTAATCAGAGCTGCAAATTTAGAAAATGAACTTAAAACTCCAGCAAAAATTTATTTCAAATATGAAGGTGCTAATCCAACTGGAAGCCATAAAACTAACACATCATACGCACAAGCATATTACAACAAAAAAGCAGGTATCAAAAAACTCGTAACTGAAACTGGAGCAGGTCAATGGGGGAGTGCACTTGCAATGGCTTGTAAACATTTTGGATTGGAATGTGAAGTATTCATGGTTAAAGTAAGCTACAATCAAAAACCTTATCGAAAAACTTTTATGAGATTATTTGGCGCAACTGTGCACGCAAGCCCAACTGACTTAACAAATGCAGGAAGAAAAGTTCTTGAAAAAGATCCGGATTCACCAGGTTCACTTGGTATTGCAATAAGCGAAGCAATTGAAGTTGCAGTTCAAAGAGATGATACAAATTACAGCCTCGGCAGTGTATTAAATCATGTGTTGTTACATCAAACAATTATTGGTGAAGAAGCACGCATACAAATGGAAATGATTGACGAATACCCTGACATTGTAATTGGATGTGTAGGCGGGGGAAGTAATTTTGCAGGAATAGCTTTTCCATTTCTTCGCGATAAATTAAATGGTTCGAAAAAGAATCTTGAAGTAATTGCTGTTGAACCAGCTTCATGTCCATCTCTTACAAAAGGAAAATTTGATTACGATTTTGGTGACGAAGCAGGATTAACACCGCTTATTAAAATGTACACACTTGGACATGATTTTATTCCTCCTAAAATTCATGCTGGTGGCTTACGCTATCACGGAATGGCTCCTTCAATTTCATTACTTTATAATATTGGTGCAATCAGTGCTAAAGCTTATGAACAACAAGAAGTTTTCAAAGCTGCACAATTGTTTGCTCAATGTGAAGGGATTGTTCCAGCTCCTGAAAGTTCACATGCTGTAAAAGAAGCAATTGAACAGGCATTAAAGTGTAAAGAAACAGGAGAAGCAAAAACAATTTTGTTCAATCTTTCTGGTAATGGATTTTTAGATTTGGGAGCTTATGAACTTTATCTTGATAACCTTCTTGAAAATGGGAATAATAATAAATAAAATATTTCAATTAGTTTATTTAATATGTCATTCCTGTGAAATGAGAATCTAAAATGTTAAAAACAGATTCCTGTTTTCATGGGAATGACATATCAATTACAATACTTTTTTCCAATTCTTTATCTGTTTTTCAATTTCTTTTGGGGAAGTGCTTCCAGCAGATTTTTTGTTATTAATACTTGTTCGTGGATTGAACAAATTATAAATATCATTTTCAAACTTTGGATGGATTTTTTTATAATCTTTTAAAGATAAATGATGAAGCTTAATATTTTCTTCTACACATTTTGAAATAATTTTTCCAACAATGTGATGGGCTTTTCTAAATGGAACCTCTTTTTTTACTAAATAATCAACAAGGTCTGTGGCTAAAGATAAATCTCCAACTAATTCCTCATCAAATCTGTTTTTATTAAAATTTGTATGCGTGAGTAATTCTGACATTATCTTCAAACAATCTTTAGTAGTTTCTACAGCATTAAAAAGATGAAATTTATCTTCCTGCATATCTCGATTATAAGCAAGCGGAAGTGCTTTCATAATTGTCAATAAACCAATTAATGAGCCATAAACTCTTCCTGTTTTTCCGCGTATTAATTCTGCAAAGTCTGGATTTTTTTTCTGCGGCATTAGACTGCTGCCCGTTGCATATTCATCATCAAAAGATGCAAAAGAAAACTCCTGCGAACTCCATAAAATTAATTCTTCGCTCAATCTGCTCAAGTGCATCATTATTATTGAACAAGCAGAAATGAATTCAATTAAAGTATCTCTGTCGCTTACAGCATCAATACTGTTTTCAACTATTCCATCCATTTTCAAAAGTTTTGCAGAAAAATTTCTATCAATATTAATTGAAGTTCCTGCAAATGCAGCAGCCCCAAGCGGTGATTTGTTTACTCTTTTTAACAAATCATTAAGTCGTTCTTTATCTCTCTGGAACATTTCAATATATGCCAGCAGATGATGTGCAAATAAAATTGGCTGAGCTCTTTGAAGATGAGTATAACCTGGAATAACAGTTGATTTATGTTCTTCTGCTAATTTTAATAATACTTTCTGTAGGGACAGAACAACTTTCACTAAATCAAGAATTTCTTTTCTCATGTATAATCTTTCGTCGAGAGCAATCTGGTCATTGCGGCTTCTCGCAGTGTGAAGCCGCTTCCCAGTTTCACCGATTTTCTCAACAAGTCTTTCTTCAATCGCAGAATGAATATCTTCTTTTTTCCAATCCAGCTTTAGCTTGCCGTTAATAATTTCTTTTCTTATTTCATCAAGTGCATTTATGATTTTCTTTTCATCGGTCTTAGAAATAATTTTTTGCTTTGAAAGCATTTTAACATGAGCTATGCTTCCATCAATATCTTCATTGAATAATTTTCCATCAATATCAATTGATGAAGAAAATTTTAGAGCCGATTCTGCAAGCTGTTTTTTAAATCTACTGTTCCAGAGAGCCATCAATCATACCGATAACTTATTTTCAGCTTCAACTTTTTGCATAACTCTGTTAATAGTTTTATACGGCAATCCATAAATTTTTATAAATCCTTCCGAAGCTGAATGGTCAAACTGGTCTTCAACAGTATATGTAGCAAGTGCAGGGTCATAAAGTGAATAAGGAGATGTTCTTCCTGATATTCTGATTGTGCCTTTGTATAGTTTTAGTTTAACAAGCCCTGTTACTTTCTCCTGTGTTTTATCTACAAAAGCTTGAAGAGCTTCTCTTAATGGTGTAAACCAGAGACCATTGTAAATTAAATTAGCATATTCCTGAGAGATTAAAGTTTTATAGTGCATTACAGATTTTTCAAGTGTAATTCTCTCAAGTTCTTTATGTGCATAATGAAGAATTGTTGCTGCTGGAGCTTCATAAACTTCTCTTGATTTTATTCCAACTAATCTATTTTCAATCATATCAATTCTTCCTATAGCATTTCTTCCACCAATTTCATTTAATAACTTGACAAGTGAAACACTATCAAGTTCTTTTCCATTAACACTTTTTGGGATGCCTGTTTCAAATTCAATTGTAACTAACTCTGGTTCATCAGGTGCATTTTCTGGTGAAACTGTATGTAAAAATGCATCCTCTGGAGGTTCTACCATTGGGTCTTCAAGAACACCGCATTCAATTGCTGTTCCCCAGATATTATCATCAATAGAATATGGATTGCTTTTGGTTGCAGCGACAGGAATATTATTTGCAATTGCATAGTCGATTTCCTCTTCTCTGGATTTAAATTCCCATGTTCTTAGTGGTGCAATGCATTTAATATCGGGGGCTAGAGCACCTACTGAAACTTCAAATCGAACCTGGTCATTTCCTTTGCCTGTGCAGCCGTGTGCTACCATAGCAGCATTTTCTTTCTTTGCTATTTCAACAAGAGCTTTAGCTAAAAGCGGCCTACCGAGTGAAGTAGCCATTGGATAAGCTCCTTCATAAAGAGCTCCAGCTTTTAATGCCGGGAATGCATATTCTTCAACAAATTCTTTTGTTAAATCTTCAATATATACCTTAGAAGCTCCTGACTTAAGAGCTTTTTCTTCAAGTCCTTCTAATTCTTTTGATTGACCAAGATTACCTGTAAATGTAATTATTTCGGCATCATAATTTTTTTTAAGCCAGTGAACCATTACAGATGTATCAAGTCCACCCGAATAAGCTACAACTATTTTTTGCTTGCTCATATTACTTTATCCCTAATATTATTTTTAATTGTTCTATTACTTTTTTAATATTTTTTATTGACTTAGGAATTACTAAAATTGTATCATCACCTGCTATTGTGCCAAGAATTTCGGGTTCATTTTGTTTGTCAATATAAACTGCAACGCCCTGAGCCCTTCCTAAAAATGTTTTAACAAGAACAACACATTCATTAGATTCAATAGAAATTATTTCTTCTGCAATTCTGGATTTAAGTGCACCATCACCACCTTCGGTGCCAAGTCTATAGACAAGACCTTCGGAAGTTGGAACCCTTACAACACCAAGGTCGGTTAAATCCCGTGATAATGTTGCCTGTGTAACTTTGATTCCTTTTTGTCTCAGAATTTTTACAAGTTGTGTTTGATTATAAATATTCTGAGAAGAAATCAAAGATTTAATCAATGCATGGCGTTTTTGAATATCTTCAAGTTTTCTGCTCATAATTCACCTTTTATTAAATTTTAATCTGATACTATCTCCGTTCCTACACCTTCTTTAGTAAATATTTCAAGCAAAAGTGCATGTTGTATTCTTCCATCAATTATATGAACTTTTTGGACCCCGGCATCAAGAGCAGACAAAGCAGAATTTACTTTTGGAATCATACCACCACTTATAGTTCCATCTTTCATATATTTTTCAGCATCACTTTTTGTAAGATGTGAAATCAATGTATCACCTGCTTTAACTCCTTCGATATCTGTCATATAAACAAGTTTAGTTGCATTTAATGCGCCGGCTATATTACCTGCAGCAATATCTGCATTAACATTATAAATAGTTCCTTCTTCGTCGACACCAATTGGAGCAATAACAGGAAGATATCCATCTTTCAATAAATTTCTAATAAATGTTTCGTTGACATTTGTAATTTCTCCGACCAGACCTAAATCCTCTTTGTTATATTTTTTAACATTAACCAGACCTGCATCAATTCCACTTATTCCAACTGCTCTTCCACCGTAGATATTAATTCTTCTTACAATATCTTTATTTATTAATCCGGCAAGCACCATTTGAACAACATCACGGGTTTGTTCATCAGTATATCGTTGACCGTTAACAAATGTGGTTTTTAGATTTAACTTTTCTGAAAGTGATGTAATTTCTTTACCTCCTCCATGAACCACAACCACATTAATCCCAATTTTTCTTAAAAGTGTTACATCCTGAGCAACCATTTGTTTTAATGATTCATCATGCATTACTGCTCCGCCATATTTAATTACAAAGACAGCATTTTCAAATTGCTGAATGTAAGGCAGAGCTTCTACAAGAACATCTTCCTTTCTGTAATTGGGTTGTGTCAAGTTCTGTAACTCCCATTAATTTTAACATACTCTTCTGAAAAATCGCATGTCCAGCATGTAGCTTTTCCGCTGCCAATGTTTAATTTTAATAAAATGTTAATTTCTTTTGGTTTTAGAGTTTTATTTGCTTCTTTTGCAGGAAGTGTGACATAGTAATTCTGTAATAGAATAGGAACTTCATTAATTATTATTTCAAACTTCGCCGGGTCAAAATCTATTCCTGAATAACCAACAGCAGCAATAATTCTTCCCCAGTTTGCATCTTCACCATGAATTGCAGTTTTAACAAGTGGTGAAAGGGCTACTGTCTTTGCAGCTTTCAGAGCTTCTTCATCATTCTTTGCTCCTTCTACATTAATCTCAACTAATTTTGTCGCTCCTTCACCATCTTTCACAATATCAATTGATAATTTTTTCAAAACTTCGAAAAGATTATCATAAAAAATTTCATATGCTTCTGTATTTTCAGTAATTGTATTGATGCCCGACATACCATTTGCAAGAGCAATTACCATATCATTTGTACTCGTATCTCCATCAACTACAATTCTATTAAAAGTTTTATCTGTAATATCTTTTAACATTGTTTGAAATACATTTTTTTCAATTGCTGCATCTGTTGTAATAAAAGCAAGCATGGTTGCCATGTTTGGATGAATCATTCCCGAGCCTTTTGCGATTCCGCCAATTGTTACAATATTACCATTAATATCAAAACTTCTTGAAAAAGTTTTTATAAAAGTATCTGTTGTTAAGATTGCTTCTGCTGCAGTGTTATTATCATCGTCACTTAAATAATGAACAATTTTTTTTATACCGGCAGAAATTTTTTCCATTGGAAGAGGTTCGCCAATGACACCAGTTGATGAAACAAAAACTTCTTCTGGACGAATATTTAATTCTTTTGCAGTAATTTCAGCCATCATAACAGCATCTTTATAACCTCTTTCACCGGTGCATGCATTAGCATTTCCACTGTTTATTATAATAGCGCGGAATTTTTCATTTTCATTAAGATATTTTTTAGAAAGTAAAACCGGCGCTGCCTGAACTTTATTTTGAGTAAAAACACCTGCTGCTACTGCAGGAACATCAGATACAATAAGAGCTAAATCTTTTTTGAATCTCTTAACTCCACAATGAATTCCTGCTGCTTTAAATCCTTTAGGTGCAGTTACTCCAATTTTCATTTCAATTGCAACTTCATATTCTTGTTCCATTTCAACAATCCTGTTTCTTGTGGTAAATCAAATAAAATATTCATGTTTTGAACCGCCTGGCCTGCGGCTCCTTTTACCAAATTATCAATTGTAGAAAAAACTGTTATTGTATGGTTTTCATTAATTACAAATCCAATATCACAAAAGTTTGTGTATGCAACATCTTTCATTTCAGGAATTGAATTTTCTAAAAATCTAATAAATGGCTTTGAAGAATATGTTGTTAAATAAACTTCTTTAATTAGTTTATCATCCACACCTTTTTTCATTTGAGCATTAATTGTAGTATAAATTCCACGTGTTGCTGGAAGCAAATGTGGCACAAAAGAAAAATTCACAGATTTATTCCCAAAAGATTCAAGATAATATTTTATTTCAGGAATATGCTGGTGATTACCAACTTTGTATGCTCTGACATTTTCATTAACTTCGCTAAAAATCATATTCTGCACTGCCGACTTACCAGCTCCTGAAGTTCCGCTGTAAGATACAATGCTAACAAATGAATTATCTATTAAATCATTCTTAAGCAAAGGAAGAAGAGCCAGCAATATACTTGTTGGATAACAGCCCGGATTAGAAACAATCTTAGCTTTTGAAATTGCATTTTCGTTCCATTCGCTTAAGCCATAAACAGAATTTTCAATTAATTCCTGTGCTTTGTGTTCATGTTTATAATATTTTTTGTAGTCATCCATATTCTTTAATCTAAAGTCTCCGCCAATATCGATAACCTTCACATTGTTATTGTAAGCTGCTTTCACAAATTCAAAAGCCTGACCCGAAGGAAGCGCAACAAAAATTACATCAAGTTCATTCAATGATTCCTCGGAAAAATTTTCTATCTGCAGAGAAATTAAATTTCTTAAGCAAGTATGCACTTCATCAATTCGCAGACCTGCGGTGGATTGACCATATAATTTTTTTATTTCTGCTTCTGGATGATTCAAAAGAAGCTTAATTAGTTCTACTCCAGAATATCCAGCAGCACCAACTATACCGATATTTATCATTTGAATAATTTATTAAATTTATGATTATAATTATACATAATTATGCATAATTATGCAAATTATTCATTGCCTTAAAAAATTTTTAGCTTTAGTAAAATCCCTCGGCAAGTACAAAATATTACAAGATTAATTATATTAGTTACAAATTAAATAGCTAATACTAATACAAAAAATTCGGGGTAATATTTAAGTTATACCTTTAAATGCTTATTTTGGTAAAAAGAAAATTTTATCAAAAAATGATTAACAAAAAACAGCCTCTTTTAATCATTATTCTAATATTGACAATAAAAGTACAACTGTTATCTCAAAGCACTGAATTTTATTTTTCTCATATAACTGCTGAAGACGGCCTTTCTACGAACGGTGTAACAAAGATTTTTCAAGACAGCAGAGGTTTCATATGGTTTGGTACTTATAATGGATTAAACCGATATGATGGATATAATTTTAAGATATTTTTGCCAGAACCAGACAATCCTGCAAGTATTTCCAACCACTCAATTTCTTCAATTGTTGAAGACAAAGAGGGAAACCTATGGATTGCTACAATTGACGGCTTAAACAAATATAAAAGAAAAACCGAAGAATTTGTTGTATACAAAAATAATCCTGATGACCCAAACAGTATAAGCAGTAATAATGTAATCACTCTCTTTATTGATAGAGAAGGCACAATATGGGTTGGGACACTTAATGGATTAAACAAATACAATAAAGAAAAAGATAATTTTACTGTTATCAAAAAAGTAAGTGATAGACTTAATCCCGATTCATTAAATAGTGTTGTTTGTATTGAGGAAGACCGTAAAGGTAACCTATGGCTTGGAACATGGAATGGATTAACCTGCATGACAAAAGAGGGAAAAGTAATCAAACAAATATTTGCTCAGCCGCCAGATTATAAATATTTTGATTATAGAATAGTTTCTTCATTACTAATTGATAATTCAAATAACTTATGGATTGGCTTAACTAATAAAGGCATTGCAAAATATAATTTATTGAATGAAAAAATAAAATTTTATAAATCCATTAAAAATAATTCATCAACTCTTACAGATGACCATGTTAATACAATTTTCAAAGATAGAGAAAATAATATATGGATTGGCACCAAGAACGGATTAAATAAATATTTACCTTTAAGCGACAATTTTATTAGAATTTTACATGACCCCAATAAAACTTATTCTATAATTGACAATAATATACTTTCTTTAGAACAAGATAATACAGGAATTATATGGGTAGGAACTGGAGGAGGTGTAAGTAAAACCTTTCTTCCAAAAAATAATTTTCATTTTATAAGTAACAACATAAGCAATAGATTAACATCTATTTTTATAAATAAAAATAACGATATCTGGCTTGGTTCACTTGATGGCTTATACAAATTAGAAAAATCAGGAATAACTCATTTACAAAATAATCCAGATAATACCAACAGCATTAGTAATAATTTTATAATGTCTGTTTATGAAAGTAGTGATGGATATATCTGGATAGGCACAAATTATAGTGGATTAAATAGATATGACCCCAGAACCAAAAAATTCAAATTATACACTTATGATATTAACGACAATACATCAATAAGTAATAATGGGATTACCTCCATTTGCGAAGATAAACATGGCAATTTATGGTTTGCTACATGGTGGGGTCTAAATAAGTTTGATAAGAAAACAGAAAAATTTTATAGATATCTTCATGATAATGATAATCCCAATAGTTTACCTCACGATTTAGTTTGGGTTGTTTATGAGGATTCAAGAGGAATGATATGGGTTGGGACTGATGGAGGTGGAGCCGGCATGCTCAATCCCAAGACAAATAAATTTATAAACTTTACAAAGTCATCTCCAGAGTCATTAAAAATTAGTGAAAACAGAGTATTTGCAATCTTTGAATCAAGTGATGGAATAATATGGTTCGGAACTAGCGATGGATTAAGCTTTTATGATTATAAAACCAACAAAACAAAAATTTACAAAACTAAAGATGGATTACCTGGAAATATTATAAATGGAATAATCGAAGATAACAATGGAAACATCTGGGTTACTTCAGATAAAGGCTTAGCAAAATTTGATAGAAAAACTAAAATTTTCTATAACTACACAAAAAGAAATGGATTACCAGCTCAGGAATTTTCTCAAAATTTTACTGCTAAATCTAAAGATGGATATCTTTATTTTTCCTGCGGAGGCGGTTTATTATACTTTAATCCTGATAATATTAAAGAACAATATCTCAATGCACCAATAGTTTTTACTGATTTAAAGATATATAATAAGTCTGTTCCAATTGGAAAAAATAATTCCATTCTCAAAGAATCAATAACTGAAGCAAAAAGTATTACAATCCCTCCGGGCAACGATGTTATTACAATTGAATTTGCACTGCTGGATTTTTACAATGTAAAAAAGAACAGATACTTATATAAGCTCGAGGGATTTGATATGAACTGGAACGATGTTGGAAATAGAAATTCTGCTACATATACAAATTTACCACCGGGAGAATATAAGTTTATTGTTAAAGCATATAATATTGATGGCATCCGAGATGCAATACAGGCAACATTAACTATTATAATTTTACCTGCTTTTTATCAAACAGTATGGTTTAAATTGTTGTCTGCAGCTGCATTAATCTTAATGGTAGCTTTATATATAAACTTTAGAACAAGAAATGTGCGGAAACAAAATAAAATTCTTGAAGAGAAAATTTTAGAACGAACAAAAGACCTTGACGAAACAATAAAAAAATTAAGCAATGAAATCGAAGAAAGAATTAAAGCCGAAGAAAAAGTAAAAATATCACTTCAGGAAAAAGAAATATTGCTTAAAGAAATTCATCATCGTGTCAAAAATAACCTGCAGGTAGTTTCAAGTTTGTTATTTCTTCAATCAATTAATTTAAAGGATGAAAGTGTAATAAATGCGTTCAAGGAGAGTCGCGATAGAATTAAATGTATGGCTTTAATTCACGAGAAATTATACCGCTCAGAAAATTTATCGATGATTAGTTTTGAAGATTATATAAAAAGTCTGGTTGACGAACTAAAAAAATCTTTTGTAAGAAAAGACAAAAACATTATTATAGTTATAGAAGCAAAAGGTATTAATTTAAGTCTTGATACTGCTTTATCCTGCGGATTGATTGTTAACGAAGCTGTAACAAATTCATTTAAATATGCTTTCCCCGATTCATTCATTAAGGATAATGATGAATTGAAAATAGAAATAAAAGTCAACAAGATTAACTCTAACAAATACTTAATGATTATAAAAGATAATGGAGTTGGTCTGCCGAAAGATTTCGAAATCGAAAAATCAGATTCTCTGGGGATGAAATTAATAAGTTCTATTGTAAACCAGCTTAATGGAAATATTGAAATTAAATCAGAAAAAGGGGCGGAATTTAAGATTGTAATAGAGGACATAAAATAAAAATGCAAAAAAGAAAAATTCTTATTGTCGAAGACGAAGCAATTGTTGCATTAGAAATTAAATATAGATTAACATCATTAAATTATGAAGTTGTAGGAACTGCTTCTACGGGTGAAAAAGCTTTAGCACTTGCAGAAGAAACAAGACCAGATTTAGTACTTATGGATTTAAAACTAAAAGGTAAAATGAATGGACTGGAAACGGCTCATGAATTAAAAAACAAATTTTCTATTCCATCAATCTTTATTACAGCATATTCTGATGATACTACATTAAACGAAATCCAGGAAAATGGTTTTATAATACTTCAAAAACCTTTTACTCCCGAAGAATTACAAAATGTTATTGAAAATGTTTTAAAATAACGAGATTCTTGATTCAATTACACATCAAAAATTTGAAAATTCTTTCTTTTCTTACATGTAATTTTTACAACACCTGGACTTTTTAACTTATTAATTAACAAATATCATTTGCTTTCTTTTATTCCTTTCTTATATTCCAGAGTAAATTAAAACAGTTTTGTTAATTTATTCCACTGGTTCAATATTTGTAAGTTCTCTAAGAGCTATATTAAAGTAATTGAACTGGAAAATTTTACTTAATCAAAATTTGGTAAAATTGTGGGACAGCAACAGTTATTATTAATATTACTTGGAATTGTTATTGTAGGCATAGCAATATTTATGGGGATTAATTTATTCAGAGCAAATGCAATTGAGTCTAAAAGGAATATAGTAACAAATGAACTTGTAAATTTAGCAGCGATGGCACAAAAATATTATTTGAGTCCAAAAGCTCTTGGCGGAGGCGGAAGATCATTTATTGGATGGGATGTTCCACCCGAATTAAGAGTAACTGCTACAGGTAGTTATAGACGTGAAAGTGTGAGTGATGATAGCTTAACAATTATGGGGGTTGGTAACGAAATTGTAACAAACGATGACTCAATAAGAGTGAAAATAGTTGTTAAGCCAACCATTTATAGAGTAGAAATTATTAATTAAGTTCTTTTTATGATTGTACAGCAGGATTTATTTGTATTAGAATGACTCTTAAAAAATAATTTTTAGATGGTATATAAATTGATAAATATCTTTAATAAATACAGTTTCACTGTTTATTAATTAACATATTTACTCACAAAATAAAAGGAGTTAACTATGGGTCAACAACAATTATTACTTATCGTTCTCGGCGTTATAATCGTCGGTATTGCTGTAGTAGTAGGTATTAATGTATTTACGGCAAGCAGCTATCAAGCAAACAGAGACGCTCTAACAGCAGATTTAACAAATTTAGCTGCAATGGCACAACAATATTACCGTAAACCAACTGCATTGGGAGGTGGAGGTAATTCCTTTGTAGGTTGGAGCAGGGTCCTTAATCCTAATTTAATGCAGACAGCAAATATGGGTGCACCAATAGATACGGGTTCAGCTACACAAGATGAGGTAACAATTATAGCTACTGGTACAGAAAAAAATGATCAAGGTAACCCAATTAAATTGCAATGTGTTGTTAAACCTAATAATTTTACTATAACCGAAGTTCAACAATAATTTATACTTCCATACACACAAAAAATATTAAGGCTGGTAAAACATTGATTTGCCAGCCTTTTTATTTCTATAAATTTATTAACTCTTTAGAAAATAGATAACACTAACACATAGTTTAACAGTATTTTTCAGATTCTATAATTGAAAAACTGCTTTTTAATCATGTCTAAATGGCTCAATTATTGTAATTTACTATCGATAATCAAATAAATAATAACTCATTAGAAATTTATTCTAATAAATAAGTGACTACAGTTAATTAGTAATTACTTTTGTTTTTATTTTTCTTAAATTTAATATGCGTTACTTATTAAATGACTTTAATAAGGGGTTTTAATGATTGAAGTAAGATTTAATGCTATTAAACCAGGCGGACAAACAATCACTGGAACGCTTAATGAACCTACTTTCAGCGAAGCTAAAAAGAAGATTTACAAATTAGCTCAAAAAAACAACCTCAAAATCCATTCAATCCAGAAAAAAAGCACATATATTTATAAGATACGACGCGGCAACGAAAAACCAATTATTGGCGAACAAAGAGCTTTCAGTAAAGAAGAAGTTGTAAATGCTCTTAGAAAACTTGGTTATGAAGTTATTTCTGTCAATAAAAAATATTTTGAGTTCAACTTAAAGCCGCCTCAGCAGGACATTGTTTCTTATGTAAAAATTAGTGCTGAACTGCTCGAGCAAAAACTTCCTTATAGCGAAATTCTAACATTACTGATAAATGATATTCAAAACAAAACATTGCGTGAAACTTTAAGACAAATTAATAACGAACTCAAAAAAGGAGCTGACAGCGAAGCTACATTTCTTCGATACCAATCTGTATTTGGAAAATTTACTGCATATATGCTTGGACTAGCATCCAAAAGTGGTAACATGGCAGAAATCTACAAAGCAACAGCAAAATTTCTCGAGCGTCAGCAGGAATTTAAAAAGAATTTAAGAAGTGCTTTAATTACACCATTAGTTACTTTGTTCGTATTGTTTCTTGCTGTAATATTTTATGTTGGTTATATATTTCCCGAAACAGCTAAATTGTTTATCAAATTTAAAATTGATTTACCACCGCTCACTGCTGCCACACTAAAAATTAGTGATTTCTTAATTGGAAATATTCTCTGGGTATCATTAGCTATTATAATTCCTCCAATATTTTTAATTCAATTTGCTAAAACCAAAAAAGGAAAATTGGTAATTGATAGACTTATGTATAAAATTCCAATAATTGGAAATCTAATTCACAAAACAAACATTGAAGTTTTTTGCCGTGTATTTTATACACTCTATACAGGTTCTGCTGAAAGCATTGAACCTATTAGAATTGCAGCCGAAGCTACTGGCAATAGTTATTTTGAAAATCAAATTAAAAATGTTGCCATCCCATTAATGATTAAAAAAGGGATTGGAATTACTGAAGCTTTTCAGGCAAGCGGTGTATTTACAGATACTGCTTTATCAAGATTTCACTCAGGGGAAGAAACTGGAACAATTAAGAATACTGCTCTTCAACTTGCTAATTATTATGAAAGTGAAACTGTATTTAGATTAAAAAATGTGATTGAAATGGTTCAACTTGCAATAGCTATGATTATTATGATTGTTATGATTGCATTAACTTTAATTTCAGCAGAAACTGCAACTATAAGTCCTAAATCACCATTAGCACAATGATAATTATTAAATTATGTTGCCATAAACTTAAATTGACATAAATGCAAGTTAAAAGAAAAGGAGTAAAGTTATGTTGGATACACACTTGGAAATGGCAGATAAAATTGGCTACCTATTATTAAAAAAAGGAATAATTGATTCAAAAATTTTAGAACAAGCATTAAAAGCAAAAGAGGCAGACCAGACAAATAAAAAACGAAATCTTGCTCAAATACTAGTTGAAGAATTTGGTTTTGAACACGATGTTATATTCCGTGAAGTTGCAATTCTCTATGCTTTCAAAGAACTAAATATTCGTCCTGAAGAACTACCAGAAGAAAGAATCAATGAAATAAAAAATTTAATTAATCGTCAGCCTCAAGAAGTTAAACAAATGCTTCTTGAACATCGCATCATTCCATTTAAGTATGATGACAAAGTAAAAGATAAATTAATACTTGCTGCTGTTGACCCAACAGACAGAGCAATTGCAAAAGTAGCGTATGCATTAAATGCAAAAAAGTATGAAATAAACTATCTGCGTAAAAAAGATTATGATAAACTTATAAACATGATAATTTCTTCCGAGAATGTTTATTTAAAAATGATTGAAGAAGCCGGCGAAGAACTTCATGTTGTTCAAGAAGAAACAATTGACGAAGAAGAATTAGATGCTGAAATAAATAAAAGTGCTTTAATTAACTTAATTGAAGCAGCTCTTGTAGAAGCAGTGCGTAAAGGTGTAAGTGATATTCATATAATTCCGAAAGGGGCAATGAAAACTGAGATTCACTTTAGAATAGATGGTAAACTGCAATTATGGCATGTTCAGGAAAATACAATGCCAGAAGCTGTTATGGCAGTTGTTAAAGACCGCTCAAAAGGTCTGGATAGATTTGAAAGAGAAAAGGCTCAGGATGGTTTTATTCAAAGGGAAATTGATGGACACATAATTCGCTTTAGAGTTTCAGTTTTACCTATGGTTGGAACAGAATTAAAAAATAAATTTGAAAGTATTGTCATAAGAGTTCTTGATGATAGAAAAGTAATAAAAGATTTGAACAAACTTGGACTTACGGGTTACGCTCATCAAGCTTTTGTAAAAGCAATCAATCAACCTCAGGGGATGATAATTTTAACCGGGCCTACAGGAAGTGGTAAATCAACTACTTTAATTGCTGCTTTGTATCAGGTTATCCATCCATCTAAAAATGTTCTAACAATTGAAGACCCTGTAGAATATGTTATTGAAGGTGCACGCCAGCTTAAAATTGGTTATAAAATGAATTTTGAGCAGGCAATAAGAGCAATATTACGACACGACCCAGACATTGTCCTCGTCGGTGAAATGCGCGATAAAGAAACAGCCGAAACCGCAATTAAACTTGCTAACACTGGTCACTTAACATTTTCAACACTTCACACTAATGATGCACCAAGTGCTGTTGCTCGCCTATATAAAATGGGCGTTGAACCTTTCTTAATTGCTTATGCAATTAATATTATTGTAGCTCAAAGATTAATTAGAAAATTATGTGAACACTGCAAAAGAAAAGTAACAAATCTGGAAGAACATATTTTATCTGCAGGACTTAAGTTAGAGGACTGGCATGGTTATGATATTTATGAAGCAGTGGGCTGCGATAAATGTAACAATACCGGTTATAAAGGAAGAATGGCAATACACGAAGCTCTCTACTTTACAAAAGAAATAAGAAGAATAATTGTTCGTTCAGGTGATGAAGTTGACGAAGAAGCTATTCGTGAACAGGCAAGAAAGGATGGAACCATTAGCTTAAGAGAATCTGGATTCGAAAAAGTTAAAATGGGTCTAACTTCTATTCAGGAAGTAATAGCTGCTACTATGGAAGATTAATAATATTTCAATAAAAAACTCGGCATTAATTCTCGATAATAAAATTGTTATTGGAAATTTATAAGGAATTATTGTTTTTAATACAAATAAATTTATTTCTTTGATTTTAAAATCAATTAAACTATGTTAAATAAAAAAATAAAACTAATTTGAAAAATCTCGTTTATCAATATGATTGAAGAAGCAAAACAAATATTGACTAAGTTTGCAAATAAAATTCCTCCTACTGTTTTTGGCCCAGAGCGAGTAAAATTTATTGCTGATAATATTGAACAGCTTACCGACAATGAAAAACTCCAAATCATTCAATTTGCAAATCATATTTTGAGTTTAATGATTGAACGTCAAGCATCCGATGTTGAAATTGGTGGATTCGGCACTCAAGGTTATGTTTGGTTTAGAATTTATGGAAAGAAAGAACGGGTTAAAGATTTACCAACAATGAATACGGATGAAGCTGCTGTCTTAATAATTTCTCTTCTTAATAAAAATCAGAGAAATTATTTACTTGAACAAAGAAATTTGGATTTCAGTTATTCATTTTTCTATCCAAAACAAAATACAAATGTTCGCTTTCGTGCCGATGCATATTTCGACCTTGATACCTTAGCTCTAAATATGAGAGCAATTCAGGCTAAAATTCGTCCGATTGAATCACTTGAATTCCATCCCCTTGCAATAAAAACAATGAGCCACAATTATATAAAGTTCGGTTTATCGCTTGTAACTGGAATTACTGGTTCAGGTAAATCGACAACTCTTGATGCAATTATTGATTACCATAATCAATTTGACCCATGCCATATAGTTATAATTGCATCACCAGTTGAATATGTTCATACTTCAAAAGTTTCAATTATAAAACATAGAGAAGTTGGAAGAGATGTTTTATCCTTCAAAGATGGTGTAATTCAATCATTAAGACAGGACCCAGATATAATTGTAATTGGAGAAATGAGAGACCCGGATACAATAATGGCTGCTCTGGAGGTAACTGATACAGGTCATAAGGTATTTTCTACATTACACACATCATCTGCAGTTGAATCTATTGACCGCATAATTGCAGAAGTTCACCCTGTTGAACAGGAAAGAGTTAGAAACCGATTAGCTGATGTTCTAATTTCTGTTGTATCTCAAAAATTAGTTCCAAGTCTAGACGGCAAACGAGTTCTTGCAAAAGAAGTGCTGATTGTAACTCCAAGTGTTAGAGCAGCAATAAAAAATAACAATACAAGCGAAATTTATATGATGATTAATCAGGGTGGCCCACAAGGAATGATTACTATGGAACAGGATTTGCTGCGTCTTTATACTGAAAGAAAAATTTCAAAGGAGAATGCTATTGCTTATGCAAATAATAAAACACGTATTATGCAACTACTAAAAGCCGTGTAATATGAAACAAATCGTTTGCATATATAATGAAGGTAATGATGTAAAACTCACTGTCATGTCTAAAAACAATGAGACTGTATCGGTAAACCGTGTCGTCTCGATTACAATGACAACAGCATTACAAAGCTCATCAAGGCAGGAATCATTAGCTGAACTTGAGTCCATTGATTCTGTTAGTGAAATTTCATTTGATAATATAGAAAAAATAGATTTAGGAACTGAACAATCGGTTGATACCTCAGATATTGGACAGATTCAAGCTTCGTTATCGGGACTGAATTTAAAATCACTTCAATTCATCCCTATTGTTAGTGAACCAATTGTCAGTTACCACTTCTACGAAGGTCCAAAAGAAGAAAACAAAAAAAAGTTATTACAATCAATAATAGCAGATATTGAAAACACAAAAGGAATTACAGTTCCTCTTGATATGATTGATGTTGTTGAATTTAGCGAAAAAGCAATGTTGAGTGTTTTCATTGAAGGAGAAATTGCCGGAGCTACTATTGTTAATCAACTTGCAAGTTACAATAAAAGACGTTATTACAAAATTCCCACTGTTAAACCCGCTGAGTTATCACTTGCCTACTATGTTGGCAAAACTCATAAATTTTTCCCCGAAGATTATACATTAATTATTCATATTGGAAAGGAATACAGCAAGCTTATTTTCTTAGAAGGACAAAAATTAAAACACATTGGTGCAACCTTAGATATTGGTACAAAAAATCTTCATACTTATGATGTTTATTTTTCAAAAATTCTTCTTGAAATGGAAAATGGTGGAATTCCAAAGTTAGACAACATAATTCTTTGTGGAGAAGACCGTTCAGAAAATTTAATTCTTTCATTCTATGGAACATTCCCCGAAGCAAATGTTTTTGAACTTAAATTTGAAGGTCTGGATACTTCCTTCTTAACCGAGAATGAAATAAAAAATCTTGCTCTTTATGCAATTCCGATTTCTGTAGGTGTAGAATATTTTGATGAACTTGATAAAATTTATTCTGGGATCAACTTCCTCCCAAGATATATTCAGGAGAATCAGAGGTTTTTACAATTTGGATGGCATAGTTATGCAATGCTTCCACTCTTGTTTGGTGCTACTTTCTTCTTTACACTCAAGATTTTATCTAGCTATGAACAAATAAAAGAACTTGATTTAGAAATAGAACGATTAACTCAACGACAAATTCAAAATCAAGCTCTTGTGCAGGAAATCACTCCTCTTGATAATCGAATAAATAACTTTGATGCAACTCAGGCAATTCTTGATTCAGCATCAGCAGGAGCTGGAATCTGGAATAAAAATATTACAAAGATTTCAGACTTTATAGAACGAAGAAGAAATTTCTGGTTAAGTCGACTTGAAACTGTTTCACCATCTGAAATTAAAATAAGCGGTTATTCTTTATCAAGAAGTGTACTGACAGAATTTGCAGAAAGTATGCCTTCAGCTGTAATTAAAAATATCAATTACGAAGCTATAAGAGATAAAAGTGCTTTTTCATATATAATTAATTTCAAACTGCAAGAAGATACTTTGAAAACAAAATGAACAGCAAACTAAAAAATACAATTATTATTTCCGTTATTCTTATTGCCATCATTTTGATTGGCGGGCTGTTCAATTATGTTTATCTTAAAGGAAAAATAAAAGACAGAGAAAAAAAGATAAAAGATTTAACACTTTATCAACTCGACACCGAAGCATTAACACAACAATTGAATTATTTGAGAAAGCGAGTTGCACAACTTGATTCAATACTTGCCAATAGACAATACAATGTTCCCTATAATCTCTCTCAATCAAGTTTTTATGATTTTGTAAATCAAGTTACTTATTCATTTTCTCCTTATTCTTATGTCAACATAGAATTTGAGCAAACCGAGCAGGGAAAACCATTGAGTATTTATCGTTATACATTAAGTGGAACTGCGGAATTCAATGATTTAAACCATTTAATTTTTGCAATTGAAGAAAGTAAAATGCTCAAGAAAATTTCTAATGTCGAGATGACAAACAATGTTAAAGTTGATGAAGATGGAATGCCTCATTATCTTGTCACTTTCAAATTCAAAGTTGCAGTTTACTTTTCAAACGACGATAGATTTTATGTCAAAGATTTTACAGAAAACAGACTTCAACCAAATCCTGTTTATGATATTTTCTATCCATTAATTAGAAATGAAATACCGCCAAACAAAGAAGGATTGCTTGATGTTCAAAATGCAAAACTGCTTGCATTAATTCCAGACGGTGCATTTTTAGCCGATGCCAGTGGAAACACATTTTTATTATGGGAGGGTGATAAAGTTTATCTCGGTTATCTGACAAATATAAATTACGATAAAAATGAAGTAAGCTTTGTATTGAACAAAGGCGGGATAATTGAAACAGTAACATTAAAACTCGATAAAGAAATTAAGAAGAGTAAATAAAATGAAAAAGTTAATTTTTCTTTTGCTAATATTTGTATTGAGCAGAGTTGATGCTCAAATTGATTTGCAGGAAAAGCTAAAGGGATATGTTAATCCCGAAGAACTTGTTACTCTTTCTGAAAATATTCCTTTTAATCAAGCAATAGAAGTGCTTAGTGCAGTAAGCCAAAAAGTTAGTGGGAAAAAAATTGTATCAACGGTAAATATAACTTCTCCAATTGGAGTTGAGCTAAATAAAATTCAATATAAGAAAGCACTTTTCATAATTGTTCAATATAATAATTTAACACTGGAAGAAACTGAATCAACCATAATTGTTAAGAAAAAAGAAGAAGCAAAAACTCAGCTTGCCAAAGATGTTTATGCACCTGTAGATGAAAGAGAAGTTAGAATATCAGCACTACTTTTCGAAGCAAATGTAGCCGAAATGAGAGAACGAGGAATTAACTGGGAATTTTTACTCTCCAGAAGCGGATTGTCAATTGGCGGAAAACTTGTTACACTCCAAGAACAAACACAGCAACAGGGAGGAACCACAACTCAAACCCAGCAAAAACCCCCAGAATTCAGTGTTAATACAGAATCAAAATTTACAATGGGTAAGTTTGAAGGCGACGCTACTTCACTATTCAGATTTTTTGAAACAGAAAATCTTGGCAAAATTATTTCAAGACCTACAATCAGCACAGTAAATGGAGTTAAAGGCAGAACTCAAGTTGGTTCAGACATTTCAATTAAAGAAAGAGACTTTGCAGGCAACTTAATAGATAGATTTTACTCAACAGGAACAATCATCGAAGTAACACCTTACATTTACAATGAAGATGGAATTGATTATGTCTATATGAAATTAAAAGTCGAAAGAAGTTCTGCAATACCAGGAACAATTACAACAGAAATTAGAAAGACTGCTGCAGAAACAAATGTTTTGCTTCTCGATGGCGAAGAAACTGCAATTGGCGGATTATTCCTTAATGAAGAAAGTTTTGACAGACGCGGCGTTCCAATCTTAAAAGATTTGCCATGGTGGTTCTTGGGTTTAAAATATATCTTCGGTTACGACCAAAAAACTATTACAACAAAAGAGATAATTATACTCATTAAAGCAGAAATTCTGCCCCCGCTTAAAGAAAGAATATCTACAAAGAAAGAAGGCGGTATATTAAAACAGGAGTTAAAGAAAAATATCGAAGCAATGGATAACTATAAAAAAGAAACTGAAATTAAAAAAGAAGACGAAAAGTAATTATAAACCTGATTTTTATTCATACGAATAAAGCAGCCATAATTTATGACTTTAAGAAATTATGAAACTGAATACAAAACTGATATTATTTTCATTTATTATTGTTGTTATAACTTCTGCCGCTTCTGCAATAATTTATTATTCACTTACAGATAGCCTTCTCACAAGATATCAATCGCAATCAATATCAAATTCAACAAACAACTTTATTTTTGTTTTTGAAGCATCACTTCAACAAGTCGAATATGACATAAAAAAAATTTCACCATCGACAAAAAACTTTAACAGGATAAATTTAGATTCAACCAGCATAGATTTTCTTTTTACTTTAGAAAATGATTCTTTGATTAATATAAACCAATTCAAAAAAAATAAAAATGTCAGTCTTAACTTGGCTTCAAGGTCAATCAAAAAATTTTTTGAAGTAAATCCAAATGTTGTTTTAAGTTTTTCAAGGATAGACAACAACGAGATAATTTATTACGGAAAAGTTCTTGATTCTAATTTTCTCAGCAAAATTTCTGAAAAAATTAGAGCTGACGTTGCATTAATAATAGATAATCAACTATACGATATTTCCAATCCTGATAAAAATCAGAAATTTATTCCTGCGTTAAATCATTCCATCCAGAATTTAAAATTCAAAAATAACTATGACATTTATAATGAAGAGATTGATAATGCTGACTTTAAAGCTTCGCTCTATGTACCAAGACAAATTTTAGCTCCTGCAGGAAAATTAAACTTTATAATTTTCACATCTTTTGAAGAAACTGCAGATTTCAGAAATACCTTAAGAAATGTTGTTATCCTGATTGTTGCTGCTGGAAGTGCTCTCACATTTATATTTGTTCTTCTATTCACTTATAAATTTAGAAAGCAGCTTACATTATTAAGTGAAGCAACTGAAATTACAACTAAAGGAAATCTTGAACACCGTGTTACTATAATTTCAAAAGATGAAATAGGAAATCTTGGAGAAGCATTCAACAAAATGCTTGATGTAATTAAAAAGAAAGAAGACATTGAAAAAGAATATACTGAATTCATAAAACTCATTAATCAAAATCCCACACTAAAACAAGTATCTGAGGCTGCACTTACAAAAATTATAAAAGCAACAGGCTGTTCATTTGGTTTGCTCTATATAATAGAAAATAAAAACTTAAGATTAACTTCTTCCTATGGAATAAATCAAGATTCAGTTAACACAAATTTTAACTCAGATTTTTATTCTAATGTGATTGATAAAAAAGAAAGTGTTGAATTTATTTTTGAAAACAACTTCCCTGAAATTAAAACTGGCCTTGCATCAATCAAATTAAAATATCTTTTGATTTATCCAATCTTATATAACAAAGAACCAATTGCAATACTTGAACTTGCATCTGAAACTATTCCACAAAATGAGGTTAAAAATTATCTTGATAATATTCAAGAACATTTAGCAATTGGGTTGGTAAATGCCGTTTCACTTGAACAACTTGAAAATTACATTTCAGAATTAAAAAGATTAAACGAGGAATATCAGAAACAGAACAAACAAATAATTCAGCAGAACGAACAACTAAAGGAACTTCATAATCAACTAAGAGAAAAAGCTGAGGAACTCGAAAAACAAAGACTCAAAGCAGTAGAATTAACAAAAGTGAAGTCACAATTCCTTGCAAGTATGTCGCACGAATTGAGAACGCCATTAATTTCAATTCTTGGTTTAACCGAGCTTTTGTTAAAAGATTCTTATTCCAATCCAAAGTTTAATGAAAAACTGAACATTGTCTACCGCAACGGAAAAAAATTATTGAGATTAATTACAAACATACTGGAATTCTCAAGACTTGAATCCGGAAAAATTGAAGTCAAAAAAGAAAAATTTTTGTTAAGCGAACTAATTGAAGAAGTAAAACAAAACTTCGAAATTCCTGCAGAAGACAAGAAATTGAAATTTTCTATTGAAGCCCCAAGAAGAAAAAATATTTTACTGGATACAGATAAAAATAAACTCGACCACATACTTTCAAATCTTCTGATGAATGCAATTAAATTCACCGAGAAAGGAGAAGTAAAATTATCTATCGAATTGATTGATAATAATTCAATTAAATTTTCTGTTATTGACACTGGAATTGGCATCCCAGAAGAAAAAAAAGAATTAATTTTTGCAGAGTTCAAACAAATCGAAATGGGTAATTCAAAACATTTTGGCGGGGCTGGCCTTGGACTTGCAATTTGTAAAAGATATGTTGAACTGCTTGGAGGAAAATTATCACTTGAAAGTCGTGTGAACCAAGGAACAAAATTTTCATTTATACTAAATGATGCAATAGTAGAAATTATAGAAACTGATGATGATAATTTTTTAAAAGTAAAAGAAGATTATGAAGAATCTAAAAATTTTTCTGCTTTGATAATTGGAAGCAGTGAAAATGTAAATAAACTTGTAAAAGATTATTTAATTACTTACAATTATCAAATTACAATCTGTGAAAGCGGCAAACAAAGTCTCGAAACAATCAACAAACAAAAGTTCAGTTCAATAATTATTAATTCTTATTTGAATGATTACAACATCTGGCAGCTGATTGCAGATATAAGAAAAAATCCTGCTGCACAGGAAACTCCCATAATAATTTATAATGTTATTGAAAATGAAAAAGTGGGCTGGGCTCCAAATGTATTTAACTTTTTAATTAAACCTGTAACAGAAAACACTTTGAAAAATTTAATTAACCAGATTAAATTATTCACTAATAAAAGCATCGACAAAATAATTTATACCAGTTACAAGAAAGAAGAATATGAAATTATCAAAGACACTTTTCTGAAAACCATAGACTTTGATTACAGAAACTCACTTGAATCTGCCATGGCATTGATTGATTACAGCAAAGTGCAGGTATTTTTAATTGATGTAGAGTCATTCAAATCAGATGCACTTTTATTCTGCTCGTTATTAAGACAGAACAAGTTTACAAAAAACACGCATCTTGTTTTTCTTACCCAGCAGAACTTTTCGGAAGATGAACTAACAGATTTAACAAAAACTTTCAACGCAATAACACTCAGAGAAAAAAATCATCCTCTTGATATTCTAAAATTCATTAAAGACAGATTGCAAATAGACGACAGTGAAGCAAATAAAAGACTTAATTTGATGATTGAATCTTCACCTCGAAAACGAGAATCAATTCATGATTCACTAAAACCTACCATCATGATAGTTGATGACGATGAAGATACATTATTTACAATTGGAGAATTGCTTAAAGAATTAAACTGCAGTCCGGTTTATGCTCATAATGGAATGGAATGTTTATTAATGCTAAATCATATTTTACCTGATTTAATTTTTTTAGATATAATGATGCCAACAATGGATGGATTTGAAACTATTAAAAGAATTCGTGCAAGCAGCAGAACTGCTAATATTCCTGTAATTGCTCTTACTGCTTATGCAATGCTTGAAAATAAAGAAGTAATCGAAAAAAATGGATTTAACGATTTGGTTACAAAACCTGTTGATTCTTCAACGATATCTTCAAAGATTAATAGTTATCTCAAAGTAAGAGTTTTTTAACAATATGAAGAAAATTTTAGTTATTGACGATTATCCAGATAATGTATTTTTAATTCAGGATAGACTTGAACAGGAAGGTTTTGAAGTAATCAAAGCTTATGACGGTCACATGGGAATTCAAAAAGCTATCGAAGAAAAACCTGATTTAATTCTTCTTGACATTATGATGCCGGGGATATCAGGTTACGATGTTTGCAGAATCCTTACTTCGCGAGAAGATACAAAACAAATCCCAATAATTCTCCTAACAGCACTTACAGAAGCAGAAAACTTAAAAGAAGGTTTACAGGCAGGAGCATTTGATTACATCAAAAAACCTTTCAACAAAACTGAATTAATTGCAAGGATAAAATCTGCTCTGCGTTTTAGTGAAACAAATAAATTCTTAATAGAAATCGAGAAAATAAAAACATTTGCAGCTACTGTAACAACAGCCAATCATGAAATTAAACAACCGCTTACTTTAATTAATCTTTCAACAGCTGCAATCAAAAGAGAACTTTCAAAAGAAAGTTTTTCGAAGGAGGCAGTTTTAAAAAGAATAGAGTTTATAGAAAAAGCAGCAAGTGATATTGTAAAAGTTCTTGAAAAACTTGGTTCAATCAAAAAGCCTGTTTTAACACCTTATGTAAATGACCTGCATCTTATTGACCTTGAAGCAGAAAAGGACAAAGAGACAGGCAGCAATTAAAAATTGTTAAATCAACCAAGTCTATTGCTCTTTAATCAACTTTATAAGTTTTTCTTTATCAATCTTTCCTAATTCTGTTCTCGGAATCTTTTCTACAAAATAAAATCGCTTGGGAATTTTGTATGATGCAATATAAGAAATCAATTCTCTTTTAATTTCTGACAGAGTTTTTTCATTGTTCAAAACTATAGCTGCAGAAATTAATTGTCCCCATTCTTTATCTTTTTCAGGAAATACATAAACATCTTCGACTTCGTTTAACTGTTTAATTGCATTTTCTACTTCTTTTATGCTTACATTTTCGCCGCCTGTAATAATAATATCTTCTCTTCGAGAGTCAATATAAAGATAACCATCTTCATCGAGCCAACCGTAATCGCCAGTTAAAAAATACTCATCAACATTTCTTCCCCTATTTTCTGAAGAGAGATATTCTCTGAACAATGTTTTACTTTTGATTGCAATTTCTCCCTTTTCATGTGTATTAAGAAATTCACCTTTACTCCCTATTATTTTTATATCAACATTTTTAAGTGGCTTTCCTGTTGATTTAGGTTTTAAGATATAATCTTTGCTTATTAATGCAGTAACCATTGAACATGTTTCTGTTGAACCATAAACTTTTACAATATTCCACCCTTCTTTAATTGCGTTATCACATAAAGAAGTATCTAAAGGTCCGCCGCCAAGAAATACATATTTTATATTTTTCTTTGGTTTAAATTTTTCTTCGATTAATCTATAAAGTGTGGTCGAGACAAATGAAATATGTGTTGGTTCAAACTTTTGAATTGCTGTTCTAATGTCATCATAGTTTAATGAATTAGGAATTGCAATTTTACTTTTCGAAATTAATGAGCGGCAAAAAATCATAAAACCGCCAATATGATAAAAAGGAAGCGATGCAAGCCAGATATCATCACCTGTTAAATTTATAAATTCATCCAGAACTGAGGTGCTTTCATAAATGCTTTCAAAAGTATGAACCACTGCTTTTGATTTCCCTGTGCTGCCAGATGTAAACATTATAAGTGCATCACGATTAATATCAAAATCATGAATAAAATAATTTTCAGAAGTATACTTTAATTGATTTAATCTTGATAACAAAACTATCTTGCCAGGTATTTCTTTTTTGAAATTGTAAAGTTTATCATCAATTACAAGAAATGATATTCCAATTTTTTCTATCTGGTGTAATAATTCGTTTTCAGTTAACCTAATATTCAAAGGAACAGCTACAGCTCCGCAAAACCAGATTGCATTTACCATAAACAAAAACTCTTTTGAATTATTAAAAAGAATTCCAACCCTATCATTTTTCCTAACTCCTATATCATATAATCGACAGAAAAATTGAAATGATTTTTCGAAATATTGTATGTAGTTAATTCTTTCAGATGCGGTAATTATTGCTAATAATTCCGATGCTGACTTGCTCTGTTCAATAAGCCAGTGTTCTTTGTTTGTAATTGCAATCATATCTGTAAATCATAACTGGGAGGAAAATCTTTTATTTCGAAATTTATATTGCCATTTTTAATGGCATATTGATCAAAACAAATATTATATTCAAAAAAATCTGAAGTATCCAATCCATGAGCATATGAATGAGAAGCACAGGAAGTAATAAACACCAATGCGCTTTTACCAATCGAACTTTCAAAAGCTGATGAAACAATTATACACTTATTCTTTGTCTCTGCATAATTAATTAATTCTATTGAATCAAATACACTCCCATAAATCATTGGTTTCACAACTATAAAATTAATCTGGCTTTCATCAATAATATTTTTTGCATCATTAATATTTTTCACACATTCATCAAGAGCTATTTCAACTTTAGATTCTTTAGCCAATTCTAAATTGCACATCAATTCAGCGCAGGGTTCTTCAATAAATTCTATTTTGAATTTTTCTAACTCTTTAAGATAACTTTTTGCTTTTTCATAACTCCATTTTCCATTAGCATCAAGACGAACAATTATTTTATTTAAAAACTTTTTATAAACCAATTCCAATAAAGAAAAATCATCTGCAAAATTTTCTCTTCCTATCTTTATCTTAAAAGTTCTATATCCTTGATTATATTTTTTTTGAATTTCACCGATAACAAATTCAGGCTCCGAAATATCCAGAACAGTATTTATGTAAATTTCTTTTTTTAGACATCTATTCGAAAAAAATTTTTTTTGTTCATATTTTCTGATAAATAACAAATTCAGCAATATCTGTTCAAAAGCAAATCTCAATGAATTCAAGTTTGACAAATTTTTTATTTGAACTCTTGCATTTTCAATATCATCATCTAAAAAAATTTCATTCTGTGAAATTAATTTTATTTCTTCTTCAAGTTCCTTTAAGGATTCACTACTAAAACCTAAAAGCGGTGATGCTTCACCGTATGTAACATTGCTTTCTTCATCAATAGCTTTTATGATGATTCCTTCTCGTTTATCAAACGCACTATATGAATTTTTAAATTCAGTTTTTAATGGGAGTGAGAAAAGAAAATATTTAATTACTTTTAATATCATAAAAGAATACCAGCTGCAAACAGCAATCCATAAATTGCCGAAAGCTTTGCAGTAAGTTCGAGAGTTTTATTTAATTCTTTTCCCTTAAGAGTATAAATCATTTTTATCAATTTAATTGCAATTGGCAAAGAAAGAATTGGAAGAAAAACAAATAAGCTTTTTTTGAATGTAAAGTAAACAATAAATAAAATTAAATATGATAATATCATAAAGCAGACATATTGAAGACGGGAAAATTTTTCTCCAAAAATGACTGCAAGCGTATTTTTACCACTTAGTTTATCCTCTTCTCTATCGCGATAATTATTTACAACAAGAATATTTGTAATCAAAGCTCCAACTGGAACAGAAGCCCAGAATATCAGCGGTGTTACTTCTTTTGCCTGAACATAGTAAGTTCCAATTGTTCCAACAAAGCCAAAGAACAGAAAGACTGCTATATCTCCAAGCGCATGATATGCAAGCGGAAAAGGACCCGCTGTGTAAACAACTGCAGTAATTATAGAAAGAACACCAATTAGAAAAATTAACCAGCCGCCAAGATAAACAAGATATAAACCAAGCAAAAAACTTAAACCAAAGACTATTATTATTCCAAATTTCATTTCACGAACAGAAATTAATCCTGATGCTACAGCTCTTTGAGGTCCTGTTCTTTCCTTTTTATCAGTTCCATGAAGATAATCAAAAAGGTCGTTAACAAAATTAGCTCCTATCTGAAACAATAAAGAACAAAGCAATGCTATTAATGATGCAATTAAATCAAATTTGTTATAATAAATTGCAATTGATGAACCAACTACAACAGGTACAACTGCTGCGGGTAATGTTTTAGGTCGTGCAGCTAAAATCCATATGTAAAATTTTTTTGTTGATGTAATTGAAACAGAATTCATAAAAATTATGGCACTCTTGGAAATTTAGAAAAGTCTGGTTTCCTTTTTTCAATATATGCATTTTTTCCTTCTTGAGCTTCCTCTGTCATGTAATAAAGCAATGTAGCATTTCCAGCGAGTTCTTGAATTCCTGCCTGACCATCAAGTTCTGCATTGAAAGCTGATTTTAATAGTCGAATTGCAAGAGGACTTTTTTCAAGAATTTCCTTTGCCCATTTAATTCCTTCTTCCTCGAGCTGTTCTACAGGAACTACTTTATTGACAAGACCCATCTCAAGTGCTTCCTGTGCATTATATTGACGACAGAGATACCAGATTTCGCGTGCTTTCTTTTGTCCTACAATTCTTGCAAGATAACTTGCACCAAATCCGCCATCAAAACTTCCTACTTTAGGTCCGGTCTGACCAAATATAGCATTATCTGCTGCTATTGTTAAATCACAAACAACATGCAAAACATGTCCGCCACCTATTGCATATCCAGCAACAAGAGCAATTACTGGTTTTGGAATACTTCTTATTTGTTTTTGTACATCAAGAATATTTAATCTTGGAACCCCATCTTTTCCAACATAACCTTTATCACCACGAACAGATTGGTCACCTCCGGAACAAAATGCATATTTGCCATCTTTTGCTGGACCTTTTCCTGTTAATAAAATTACACCAATATTTGTATCCTCTCGTGCATCATTAAATGCATCGTATAATTCGGATACGGTTTCTGGACGGAATGCATTTCTCTTTTCTGGTCGATTAATAGTTATCTTTGCAATTCCATCCATCTTCTCATAAATAATGTCCTGATAATCTTTTGCTTTTATCCAATTATAACTCATAATATTTCCTTTCAAGATTATTTAAGAAATTCAAAACAAAATTAATAAAAACATCGGGTTTTTCTAAGTGAACATTATGACCACAATTTTCTGCTATTTTATGTTCTGAATTCTGAAATCTAATCTTCATCTTTTCTGCAATTGCTGTATATTTTTCATCCAGACCACCAGTAATCAAGAGCACAGGAAATTTAAGCAAGTTTAATTTATTCCAGTAGTTTGGCATTAAACCTGTACTAAAACCAAGCAATGAATTCGACAATCCTATAACGCTGTTTTGATATTTTTTGTTCTTAATTAAATCATAACTTGAAATTTTTTTTTGAGATTCAAAGAGCGGGAGATTCATCCAGTATTCAATAAAATTTTCTATGCCATCTTTTCGAATTTTTTCTGCCATTATAAAATCAGAAATAACCCGCTCCTTTTTTAATTCAAAATCTTCAATCCCAGCTGTTGTACTTTCAAATATAGCAGCAATTAATTTTTCAGGAAAATGCAAACAATAAGAAAGTGCAGCTCTCCCACCCATTGAATAACCACAGATAATAAGTTTATCAATTTTCAAATAATCAAATATACTGCTGAGTTGATTGATTATTGCAGTACAAGTGTAATAGCATGAATCATCGGGAGATTCAGTTAATCCATGTCCAATTAAATCTATTGCGATAGGAAAATATTTGTCGGGAAGTTTATCAAATATAAAATGCCAATCTTCTGCGCTGCCTGTAAATCCATGTAAAAATACAATTGGAATTTTTTCTCCGCTTCTTTTGCTTTCATCAATTAGAATATTAAATTCAATTTGATTTACTATTATCTTCATCTAATTTCAAATTAATTGAGGAAGTTATAGACTCCCAAATTTTTTCACGAATTAATTTCGACTTCTTAGAATCTGTTTTTATCTCAAGAACTGCGAATTTTTTACTATTTATTGACGACAATAGTTTCTTTTTTAATTCAGAAAAGTTTTTTATTAAAAAATATTCACCGCCATAAGCTTTAACAAATTTTGAAAAATCAATATTCAGCGGTGTAACAAAATTTTGAATATAAGTTTTGCCATACCGCGATATTGGTAGTGACTCAAATATTCCACCGCCATTATTGTTGATTAAAATTACTGTTAATGGTATTTTGAATTTAATAGCATTGTGAAGACCATTCATGTCATGATAGAATGCTAAATCGCCTGTTATTAAAATAGTTGGTTGTTTAGATACAGCTGCTATTCCAAGCGCAGTTGAATTTATTCCATCAATTCCACTTGCGCCTCGATTGCAAAAAACATTAATTCGTTTTTGATTTGATGAAACAAAAAAATCTGCATCACGTATTGGAAGACTATTTGAAAGCATCACATTACACCTTGAGGGCAACAGATCGAAAACTTCATAAATAATTTTCCCTTCAAAATTAATCTTTTCTTCTTTTAGTTTATTTCGTTTGATTTCTTCTGCAATTTGATTTAATCGAATTATATTTTTTAGCCATTTGTTGTTTCTATTAAATTGTAAAGTCTTAATTTCTTCTAAGACAAGCCTGCAAAATTCGGCCGGATTAATTTTCAAAATTGTTTTTGCAGTTAATGATGGGTCATTTCTATCACCAAATTCATTTATCAAAATTTTCTCTGCTTTAGAATTTTTATAATAATTCAATATTACATTTGAAGTTGGAGAACCACCAAACTGCAAAATGATTTCAGGGTCATATTTTTTCAAATAATGTTTTGATTTTACAATCGATGTAAAATTCTCAATTATATTTTTCTTTGAATGATTTCCATGTCTTAATCCAGAAGATATATCAGCAAAAATTGGATACTTTAATTTTTCTGATAAAGCTACGCATAACTTTGCAAATTCTTCATCATAGCCATTGTATCCAACAATGATTAATCCTTTTTCATGATTAAATAGTTTTTTTATTGAATCATTTATTAAATACTTTTTCTTTTTTTCCTTAAAGTCAACAGAATCGATGGAGTTATAAATTTTATTCAGGAATTCAATATCTACCTTTTCTGTGTAACTATCGGGTTCAAATGGTTTTTCAAAAGGAAAATTCAAATGAACTGGACCAGGATTTTCTATCAAAGCAATTTTTAATGCTTCATCTGTATTTTTAATCAAACTTTTTAATTTTGCTAAATTAACTTCTGGCAAACCAACATCTGCAAAATATCTAATGTGATTTGCAAAAATGTTATCTTGATTAATAGTTTGATTGGCACCTGTATTTCTAAGGTAAGGCGGTCTATCTGCTGTGCAAATAATCAGAGGCACCCTTTGATAATATGCTTCAATAATTGCAGGATAAAGTTCTGCTACTGCAGTTCCGGATGTTGTTAACACAGCAACCGGTGTTTTTGATTTATTTGCCATTCCAAGTGCATAAAAAGCAGACGAACGCTCATCAACAATTTGAAATACTTTTATATTTTCATTTTGACTAAATGCTAAAGTTAATGGTGTGCTTCTCGAACCAGGTGAAATACACACATATTTCACTCCATATTCTACAAGTCTATTAACAAATAAATCACACCAGACTGTATTTCTATTAACTGATATTTTCATTTGTTAATCTCTCTCGAAAAAGTGAAAGCATTGGTTTTAATTTAAGCTCTGTTTCTTCAAATTCACTTTTTATTTCCGAACCTTCAACTATACCACAACCAGCAAAGGCATATAGAAAAGAATTTTTATAAAGAGCAGACCTAATTCCTATTACAAACTCTCCATTTCCTTCTACATTAAACCAGCCTAAAATACCTGCATACAAACCTCTGTCAAAATTTTCTAATTGTTCTATCTCTTCCAATGCTCTTTTATTTGGCAAACCACAAATTGCAGGTGTTGGGTAAATGCTTTTTATTAACGAAATGACAGAAACATCATTTCGAACAATTGCATTAATTGGGGTCCAAAGATGCTGTATATTCCTTAATTTTTTGACTTTTGTTTTATCATAATTCACACTTTCAGATAACTTCGACAAATTTTCAACAATAAATTTCAGTACAGATTTATGTTCGTGTATATTTTTGCTATCGTTTAATAATTCATTTTCAAGTATGAAATCTTCTTCTTCATTAATCCCTCGTTTAATTGAACCAGCAAGAGCATCAGTTTCAAATTTATTTTTTGAAATTCTTCCAAGTAATTCCGGTGAAGCTCCAAAAAAAACTGAATTATTATTTCTCCAGGCAAATACATAGCATTCAGGAAATTGGGTTTTAAGTTTATCGATTATCTCAGTAAAATTAATTTCTCCTCTGATACTAATTTTTTTAACTCTTGCAAGAACAACTTTTTCTAAATCTTTATATTTTATTTTATTTAACGCATCCGAAATCATAACACTCCAATCATCAAATTCTGTATCACTAATTTCATCATTTTTTTGATAATAAAATTTTTCTGAGCTGCTTAGAATTTTACTAATTTTTTTCTCAAGAACTTTTTCAGTTTTTTCATTCAACATATCATACATAAAATTGAAAGCAAAGTAACATTTATTTTTATATTTAATAAAAGATATTTCTGGAACGTACCAGATTTCTGACGGATAATCATTCCAGAGATTGGTTTTCTCTCTAACAGGAAATTTTATTCCACCAATAAACAAAGGATAAAAACTAAAATCAGATTCACCAAAATTGTGAATTTGTTTTAGTTGAGAAATATTTTTACATGAATTTTCATCAATTGAAAATATATTACCAAAGGAAAAAAATGAATAATTTCTATGGGGTAAATCCCAAAGAAAAAATTGCTTTTGATTTAAAAGTAAATTGTAAAATTCATTATAAATTTTATCATCTATTTCCTGAATGTAGGTATAAAATAAATTGGGGTTCTTGTGTTTAATATTTTTTTGTAATTTAAGAATATACTTTGTGAAGTTTTTATTATTTACTATCAAGATTAATTTATTTTTATATTTATTTGAATAAATTTCAGATGCAAAATAATAAAAAGCTTTGAAACAGCTTTTCAAAATGAATTTAATTTTATATGTTTATAATCCGAAGCACAATTTAATAGTTCTTTTAATACAAAGATTCAATTACGAGGGCTGGGGAAATGAAAATTAGTTACAAACAAGGAAGGAGAAAATGAAAATGCAACCAGAAAAAGGGGAAGCAGCACTCCAACTAATGGAGAAAGTAACAAAAGCAGGCGACAAATTCAGAAGGCTTCAAGCCAAATACATGTTTGAACAAAAACTTACAGCTCCTCAATTTGGAGTTTTAGAAATACTTTACAAAAATGGTCCTATGCCGCTTAAGAGAATAAGTGAAGAAATGCTTGTTACCGGTGCTAATATTACATGTGTTGTTGATAACCTAGAAAAAGAAGGTCTTGTTAAAAGAGTTCACTCAAAGGAAGACAGAAGAGTAATACTCGGTGAATTAACCCCTGCTGGAAAGGAAAAGCTTGATAAAATTATGCCTCAATATATAGAAAAAGTGGCTTCTGTTACTTCATCATTAACAGAGAGCGAACAAAAACAATTGATTGAGTTGCTGGAAAAATTAGCATTTTAATTTAATAACCGGAATGAAAGAGAAATCCATTCATCCATTTGCATTTTTTTTAGCAATCCAAATCCAATTGAACTATACTTTTTAACAATTTCTTCTTCATCAGAAATTAAAAGACCGGAAAGGATTAAGATTCCGGTCTTTTTTATCTTATTTTTAATTTCCTTTGCAATATCTAAAAGAACATTCTTGTTAATGTTTGCGGTTATTAAATCAAAATCTTTTTCAGAAATTTGATGAATTTCTGCAAGTCTAATTTCAACTTTATTATCTACATTGTTCATTTTAACATTTTCATTGCCATTTAAAAAACACCATTCATCATTATCAATTCCAAGTGCTTTATCTGCACCAAGAAATATTGAAGCAATTGCAAGAATGCCAGTGCCAGTTCCAACATCTAAAACTTTATCGCCATTTCGAATATACTTTTCTAAAAATTTCAAAACCATTTTTGTTGTTTGATGTTCTCCGGTTCCAAAAGACATTTTAGGGTCTATCGTAATTACTATTTGTCCCAATTTGGGTTGATATTCTTTAAAAGAAGGCTTTATGACTATTTTATCAGAAACCTCAATAACTTTTACATTTTTTTCATACTCTTCATTCCAGTTTTTATCTTCAAGTTCTTCTTCAATTAAATTATATGTCTCGATAAAATTATTTTTTTTAGCTTCATCAAGAATATTTTTAATATCACCAGCTAAAATATTTTTTGATTTATCTGCAAAAACTATTAGTTCATTTTCCATTTCATTTATTCCATCTAAATTTAACTGCCAAAGTAAGCCGCTAATTATTTCATTGTTCTGAGGCACAGTTCTGATTATAAATTGTTTGAACTTTTTCATTTAACTTACCTAATTGTTGTATATTATTTCACAAATTTTATCCTGGAAATCTCTTGCAATTTTAGGATTAGTTACAAAATTCTGCATGAATATCGAAAAAGCTATCAAATGATTTTTGTGATTAAACATATAACCGGCAAGATTACTTACACCGCTTAATGTCCCTGTTTTTGCTCTTACTTTTCTGTATGCAGCAGAATTAAGCATTCTATTTTTAAGTGTTCCATCATAACCTGAAATTGGAAATGTGTTATACAGTTTTACAAACAAATCCTCTTTTTCATAAAAAAAATATTTTAGTATTGAAGTTATTAGTTCGGCAGAAATTAGATTGTAAAAAGATAATCCAGAACCATCAACAATTTTGAATTTTTGTGGATTAAAATTAGCGAGGGTAATTAAACTATCAATTAAACGAATTCCATTTTTTGCATTAGCCGGCTTTTCAAAATAATTAAATGCAAGTGCACGCAAAATTAATTCTGCTCCTAAATTATAACTTACTTTGTTTGTATAAACTAAAATTGTATCAATATTTCTTTCGAATGAAAAAATTTTTTCTGCATTATTGGGAACATTTTTAAACTCAATATTACCGCTAAAATTAATACCATTTTCATTAAGCTTTTCAGCTAACAGCCTCAAAAAAAATTTTGCGGGGTTCACAACACTGAAACTTAATGTATCTTCTTTTGAATTGACTGAAAGATTACCGGACACAAAAATTTTATCCTGCTTATTCAATCTATTGCGTGTAATAACAAAATCAGAAGTATCTAAATTTGTAGTCAAAGATGAATTAACTACATCGAAATAATTTGTTCGGGGAATTATTTCTATTTGAACAGGTTCTCCAACATTTGAAGGTTTATAAACTATTTTGAAAGAATTGCCGTTGATTGACAGAGGTGATAGATAAGAAGCAAATGGATAAGGGTCATCGTCCCACATCCAGCCTTCGCCCCAGTACAAAGAATCAATCAATGAGATATCGCCATAAAGATTACCTGATATTTTTTTAATACCATATTTTTTAATTTCTCGAATCAGAGAATCTAAATCATTCAAAGAAAACAATGGGTCGCATCCTCCAAGGATGAATAAATTTCCTTTGCAAATAGAATCCTCAATTTCACCATCAAAATAAATACTGGTTTTGAATTTATAGTCATCTAAAAAAAGAAGTGCTGCTCCTGTAGTAAAAATTTTTTGAAGTGAAGCAGGATGTAAGAGCAATTTTTCATTTTTTGAATAAAGTCTTTTATTTTCTGTTAAATCATAAATATCAACTGCAACAATTGTTGAAGTAAAAAATTCATCTGTGAACAAACTATCAAGTGATTTTGAGAGATTAATTGATTCCGATTGTGCAAAAGAGAAGTTTTGCTTTACTGATATGAATATGATTAAAAATAGAAATAAAATTTTTTTGTTCATTTATGAAAAATATTCTCTTTCTCTGAACTCTACACCAAGTTCTTCAGCAACAAATTTTTTTGCTGCTAATGAATCAACCTCGCTTAGTCCTACAATTGTCATAACAACGCGAGAATACTTTTTTGCTTTTTTAGCAAAGTCAATCATCTCCGCATGCATAGATGGATCAACTCGCATTAATTTTCCATATTGAACCGGGTCAACAGAATTCAAGCTTATCGAAACAATATCAATTAATCCATCAAGTTCCGGAGTAATATCTCTTTTGTTAATATAATTTCCATGACCATCTGTATTTAATCTTGTTACACCACCATTTTCTTTAACATACTTTGCAATTTTTTTAACAACCTCCCATCTAATTGTGGGTTCACCGTAACCACAAAAAACAATTTCTTTATATTTCTTTGGATCCCCGATTTCTTTTATATAAGTCTCTGCATCTGGTTCTTCTGATTTTTTCATTTTTAGGTTGTAACCATTAATAACTGCATCACCTTTTCTATCGCAGAAGATGCAATCAGCATTACATCTATTCGTAACATTTATATAAAGAGAATTCCCGATTTTATATGTGATACTCAATTCCGGTTTTTGTCCTATACGAAATAATTTATAAACATTGTAAGAAGTTGCTCTTGCAACATCTTCAACTGTAAGATTTTGAATTTCAGCAATTTTTTCTGCAATAAATCGGATGTAAGCAGGTTCATTTCTATTTCCTCTATGTGGAACAGGAGTCATAAATGGAGAATCTGTTTCAAGAAGAATATTTTCGATAGAAATGCTGGAAACAACTTTTCTTAAATTTTCTGCTTTGTTGAAAGTAATGTTTCCTGTAAAAGAAATAAAATGATGCATTTCAATTAACTCTTTGGCATTTGATATTGAACCAGCGAAACAATGATACTGGGCTCTTAATCCGGAATCTTTATACTTGCGAGCTATTTGCATTATATCTTCATTAGCATCCCGATTATGAATAATTACCGGCAATTTCAATTTTAATGCAAGTTGAATCTGTTCTTCAAATGCTTTTATTTGAATTTCCCGCGGCGAAAAATCATAATAATAATCAAGTCCAATTTCACCAATTGCAACTACCTTTTTATTACCTGCAAGTTCTTCCAGTTTATTAATAATACCATCATTCCATTCTTTGCTGTCATGTGGATGAACACCTACTGCTGCATAAATGTTGTCATACTTTTCAGCAAGTTCTATTGCCTGTTGAGATGAAACTAAATCTGCAGCAGGAACTATTATTGAATTAACTTCAGATTCTTTTGCTCTTTGAATTACCTGCTCAACTTCACCATTGAAATTAGGATAAAACAGATGAGCGTGTGTATCTATGAACATATGATTTTTCTTATAATTTAGAGTAAATGTTATTTAACAATTTTTAACAAAAACAATTTAATAGAATTTTTGATTCAACTTCTAAGAGAAAATATTTAATACACTTCGCCAATCACTATGCCTGTTTCATTTACACTTTTGCTAAGTTCCAATACGTTATCTACTTCGTTTTTATTTACGATTGCTATTAAACCTATTCCAAGATTGAATACTTCTCTCATTTCTTCGTCATCAATATCCCCAATTTTTTTAATCAATTGAAATATTACCGGAATTTCCCATGAGTGCCAATCAATTTTCATTTTCAAATTTTCTGGAAGAACTCTTTTAGTATTGCCTACTATTCCACCACCTGTAATATGTGAGAATGCTTTTATAGAAAAATTTTCTTTCAATAAATTTATCAATTGAAGATAAGATTTGTGAATTTTTAATAATTCTTGGCCAAGTGTATTATTAAGTTCATCTATGAAATCATTTAATTTGAATTTATCAAGCAAGACTTTTCTTGCAAGTGAATATCCATTTGTATGTAATCCATTTGAAGGAAAACCAATTAATACATCCTCTTTTTGAACATTTCTGCCGTCAATAATTTTATCCTGTTCAACAAAACCAACAATAGTTCCCGCCACATCGTATTCATCTTCGGCATAGATGCCTGGCATTTCTGCTGTTTCGCCACCAATTAAAGCAACATTATTTTCTTTACAGGCAATTGAAAATCCTTTAATAATTTGTTCGGCTTTTTCAGGGATTAATTTCCCAAATGCAATATAATCCATAAAATATTGAGGCTCTGCTCCACAAACTGCAATATCATTAACACAGTGGTTGACTAAATCCTGCCCAATCGTATCGTGTTTATTCATCATCATAGCAATTTTAATTTTCGTTCCTACACCATCAACACTCGAAACAAGAACTGGATTATTCCACTTTTTCAAATCAATTTTATAAAAAGCTCCAAAATGGCCTATGCCGTGCAAAACATTTTGATTAAATGTAGATTTAGCAAGTAACTTAATTCTATCTACAGTATTTTCACCTGCCTGTATGTTTACACCGGCATCTTTATAACTAATTCCCACTAAATCCTCTAAATTTTTTACAGCAAATATAAGAATATTAATCCCGAATTATAAGTTAACCCCCTTTTAAAATGATAAAATTTTATTGTTCAGTTTAACCCCATTAAATTTTTTTGCGATAAGCGAAAAACAATTTGCGTTAACTTGAAACTTTAAGTCAAATAAAATTGTCTTATGCGACGCATTGAAGAGTTAATCATCTAATCTGAAAAATTGTCAAAATTTTGATATTTTTGAAGCCACGATTAGGATGGATAAGTGTATGCAGGATTATCAATTAAAAGATAGGGAAAAAGCAATACTTAGATTTGTAATACACCAGTTTATTTTGACAGCAAGTCCTGTAGGCTCAAGAAATATTTCGAAGAAATATAATATTGGTTTATCTCCTGCTTCAATTAGAAATATTATGGCAGATTTAGAGGAGTTAGGGTATTTAGACCACCCTCACACTTCAGCAGGAAGAGTGCCTACAGACAAAGGTTACCGTGTCTATGTGGATTCATTAATGGATCCGCCAAAACTTGATTCACAAGCCAAACATCTTATAGATATTAATTTAAGTCAGGCTTCAAGCGAAACAGAAGAACTGCTTAAAATAACAACAAACATTTTGAGTGATTTAACAAATCAGCTTGCAATGGTAACTTATCCAAAATTTGAACAAGCAGTTCTTGAAAAAATTCAGATTGTCCAGCTTTCTTCTACGAGAATTCTTGTTGTTGTTACTGTAAAGTCAGGATTAATAAGAACCATCACACTTGAAATTGATGCTGAAGTCAAAGAGGACCAGTTAGCTGTAGTTCAACATCTTTTGAACGAAAAACTATCTGGCTTAAAATTTTTTGAAATTAGAAATACGATTGGCGAAAGAATTAAAGATTTCGACAAAGAAATTTATAGACCCATTATTAGAGTTTTTCTTGATTCTGTTGACAGAATTTTTACAGATATTCCAAGCGACAAAGTTGTTGTCTCAGGTGCTAAAAATATTCTCAAACAACCTGAATTCGCAGACCATGAACAATTCCAGAGCATAATTGAATTAATTGAAAATAAAGATATTATAATTCATATACTCGACAAAAAGCCTTCTGCAAAAAACGATGAAGTTCTTGTCACAATTGGAGAAGAAAACAAAGATGAAAAGTTTTCTGATTATAGTATGATTACAAAAGAGTACAAGATAGGCGATTTGCAGGGGACTGTAGGAATTATGGGTCCTAAAAGAATGGATTATTCAAAAATTATTGCTGCAGTTGTTTATGTTGCACAACAGCTTTCAGAAGAATTAACTAAACAAAGATAATATGAGGAAAAAGAAAAAGACTATGGAAGATAAAACACTTCAAGAACAAAACAATCAAGCTGAATTATCGAACGAACAGAAAGAGAATGAGCAAAAAGAAATTGAAGCCAAAGAAAATCTAAACCAAACAGAAGATTCTTCACTTCAATTTGATTTACTTGAAAAACAAATCCAAGAATTAGAAGAAAAAATTTCTGAACTCGAAAAAAATAACAGTGAATTAAAAGATGCATTTTTAAGAAAAGCAGCAGAATTTGAAAATTATAAAAGAAGAACCGAAAACGACCAGCTCAATTTAATTAAATATGCTGCTGAGCCTTTTATAAAAAGTATTCTTACAGTTTATGATGACCTTGAAAGATCTCTAAATCATATTAATGGCGATAACAATTTTGAATCATTAAAAAAAGGACTGGAACTTATTTATGATAAATTCACAAAAATTCTTAACTCTCATGGTATAAAGAAAATTGATGCTATTGGTCAACCTTTTAATGTTGAACTTCATGAAGCTTTAATGCAAAAACCAGCCGAAGGTGTTCCGCCTCATACTGTTATTGAAATTTTAGAACATGGTTATATTTATCAGGATAAAGTTATTCGTCATGCAAAGGTTATTGTAAGTTCAGATACATCATCAGAAGAAAATAATTCCGGTTCACAAAACAATAATCAAGGATAGAAATTATGGCTAAAAGAGATTATTACGAAGTCTTAGGTGTTAGCAGAGATGCAACAGAAGAAGAAATAAGAAAGGCTTATAGAAGACTTGCAATGCAGTATCATCCGGATAGAAATCCCGGTAATAAAGAAGCAGAAGAAAAATTTAAAGAAGCTGCCGAAGCATACGAAGTTCTTAGCAATGCAGAAAAAAGAGCTAAATACGACAAATATGGACATAGTGGATTACGTGGTGGAGAAGATTTCCATGGCTTTGAAAATGTAAATGATATATTCAGTCACTTCTCCGATATTTTTGGAAGTGCTTTCGGAGGCTCTTCAATTTTCGATGACTTCTTTGGAACTTCTACATCTCAGAGAACACAAAAGAAAACTACAGGAACTCCTGGTTCTGATCTTAAAATAACTCTTAAACTTACACTCGAAGAAATTGCAACAGGGACTACAAAGAAAGTCAAAATTAAAAAATATATAAAATGTGATACATGTGGTGGAACTGGAGCTCGAGCTTCTTCTGGTTATAAAACCTGTACAATGTGCAATGGGACAGGTGAAATCAGACAAGTATCGAGGTCTATCTTTGGACAGTTTGTAAATATCACTACATGTAAAAATTGTGGTGGAACTGGTAAAGTAATTTCAGAACCCTGCCCAACTTGTTCAGGTGATGGAAGAGTTTATGGTGAAACTACTATCAAAATCAATGTGCCTGCAGGAGTTCACGACGGCAGTTATATGACTTTAAGAGGTGAAGGCAATGCAGGCAAAAATGGTGGACCAGCTGGTGATATAATCGTTGTGTTCCAGGAACTTCCTCATCAATATTTTACAAGAGATGGAGACAATGTAATTTATGAATTATTCATAAGCTTTCCAGAAGCTGTATTAGGCACTGAAGTTGAAGTTCCAACTTTAACAGGAAAAGCAAAATTAAAAATTGAACCGGGAACTCAACCAGGAAAATATCTCAAGATGCGCGAAAAAGGAATTCAACATCTCAACAGCCATGGTGCTGGGGACCAACTTGTAAAAATTAATATTCATGTTCCTAAAAATATAACTGCAAAAGAAAGAGAATTGCTCAAAGAACTTCAGAAAATGCCAAATATAAAAGTGGGCGAATAAATTTTTTCCCAATCTTTGAATAGGCGAGGTAAACTATCGACCTTTTCAAAAAAATATCAAGAAAATTTGGCTTTACTGAATTAGAATCAAAAGTAATTTTATTTCTTTTGATTGCGCTCTTTGTTGGTGCTGCAATAAACTTTTTAAAAAACAGTAGAAATAAAAATTTTCTCGAATATAATTATTCAAAAGACGATAGTCTTTTTTTTGGCTATCAACTTTCTCAAAATGACTCTACGGAAAAATATGTAAATCTGGGAGTTGATTATCAATGGGAACTTTTAGATTTTAGCAACGAAAAATTAAAAGAAAATATAAATAAAGAAAAAAAAGATACTTTTAAGTTAGTAAATATTAACTCGGCAAATTTTTCAGAGCTAATAAGTTTACCGGGAATTGGTGAAAAAACAGCTATTGAAATTATTAACTACAGAAAAAATAGTGGAGCATTTAATAACATAAATGATTTGCTGAAAATTAAAGGCATCGGTAAATCAAAATTAGATAAAATAAAAAGCAGAATCACATTTAAGTAAATCTTTTTGGAGGAAAAATAATGAACCCAAAGTCAGAACCATGGTATATTCACGCTATCTTATATGTAATAATTGCTGTTTTGGTGTATGTATTAATTAAGGTTGCATACATAGATCCAAATGAAATTATCGAAAAAGAAAAATATTACAAACAAGAATCAAGACTAAGAATGTCTAATCTCCGTGCAGCAGAAAAATTATGGGAAGCAAAGTATGGAAAATTTACAGACAATCTTAATGACCTGATTAATTTTCTAAAGAATGACCCAAGTGTAAAAAAAGCTATAGAAGGAGTCGACACAGTAACAGGTAAATCAACAAACCCATTTGTTAAATTATCTGATGGCAATTTAGTGTGGGATTCTATTACACACTCACCAAAATCAGGTAAACCTTATATAGTTATGGTAGATACCTCAGTTAGTGCAGATACAATAATTGATAGACGCGGCAGAATAATTAAGATTGATTCAATTAAAACAATTGGACAAAGATATTTTATTCAATGTCCTGATGGTTATGGAACAATAGGCGACCTTAGAAGCGATGCTCTGAAAAATACTGCATCATGGGAATAAAATTGTTTGAGTCAATGTGTTTGAAAATCATATTGGCATAAATTTAACTGAAACCAAATTTCAACTTGTAGAGGTAAGCTATAAACAAAATTCATTTTATCTGGAAAATGTAGACCAGATAATTTTCAAAGAAAATTTAAGCCCTTCTTTTATGAAGGGCTTAAATTCTGATAATGAATCGAGGCTCTTTACAAATCTCCAAGAATCTTTCAATAAAGTCATTTCAAAAAAAAATCCTGTTTCAAAATATGTTTCATTCTCACTGCCAGATGAGTTCTTTATTATTTTTGAAATTCCATTCGACCCAATTCTAACCAGAAAAGATTTAATTGAGCATTTCAAGTGGGAATTTTCAGTTTTGTTTCCATACTTAGATAGCAATGAATATCTCATACAACATATTGAAGTAAATAAAACATCTATTCGCCGGGAAGAATATGCTATTGTTTTTTCACTAAATAAAAAAATCGTAAATGCAATAAATAAATTTTGCAAATCAAACAACCTCCAGTTAAAATACATTGACAATGCTCATCTTTCTTCAACTGCTTTCTTGCATTTATTAGAAAATACAACCGAAGAAAATATTACATTCAGCTTTTATATTGACCAAAATTATTCTTCATTTGCTGCAATAGAAAATAAATTTCCATTTTACTTCAAAGTAATTGATACATTGAAAATACCGAATAGTATTGATGAAATATTTTCACAACTTTCGAAATATGGTATTACATACGATTCTGCAAATCAAATAATAATTTGTGGACAAAGTATTACTGACGAAGCAATTTTAAAACTGGAAGAAAAGTTTAACCAGAAATTAAAAAAAATTAATCCTTTTGAGAGATTGAAAATTGAGGAATCCTTAAAGAAAAATCCTTTTTATACATCACAATTCAACTCATTCACAGCTGCAGCTGGAATGGCATTAAGAGTTATATGAGAATAATATCTGGAATATATAAAGGACGAACAATAAAATTTCCCAACTCAAAACTTGTGCGTCCTACAACAGATAAAGTCAAAGAATCTTTATTTAACTACTTGAATAATCAAATAGACTTTGAGGGAATAAAAGTATGTGATATTTACGCGGGTTCAGGTTCGCTCGGATTAGAAGCTTTGAGTCGAGGTGCAGAAGAAGTTCATTTTGTTGAAAAAGATTTTTTTGTTGTCAAAGTTTTGAAAGAAAATATTTCTTCCCTTGATGCGAAAAATAAATGCAAGATATTCAAAACTGAAGCATTAAGATTTTCGAAAATGAAAAATCATGAAAGATACAATTTAATTTTAGCAGACCCTCCATTCTTTAAAGACGACATTCACTCTGTAGTTCAGAATTTACTCGAACGAAACTTTTTAAGTGAAAATGGAATTTTATTAGTTGAAAGGTCTATCCAGACCAAAGAAAAAGATATTGAGAACTTTCAATGCGAACCTTTCAAAAAAATTGGAGACAGTTTAATTTACTTATTCATAAATAAATCATAATAAAAATTTTTCAAACATTTAGAGAGATTATTATGGCAAAAGTAATTTATCCGGGAACATTTGATCCAGTAACTAATGGTCACATAGATATCGTAAAAAGAGCGAGTGAACTTTTTGACGAGGTTGTTGTAACTGTAGCTCGCAATCCAATGAAAACAGCGTTGTTTACAGTCGAAGAAAGATTAGAAATGCTGAAAGAAAGCCTGAAAGATTTTAAGAATGTTATTGTTGATTCTTTCGATGGACTTGTAGTTGACCATGCAAAACAAGTGGGGGCAATTGGGATAATAAGAGGATTAAGAGCAGTAAGCGATTTTGAATATGAATTTCAAATGGCATTAATGAACAGAAAATTAGCTGGAGATATTACCACAATTTTATTGATGCCGCATGATAAATACACTTACTTAAATTCCACAATTGTTAGAAACCTTGCTCAGTTTCATGGCAATGTGTCAGAATTTGTTCCGCCAATTGTAGAAAAAAAATTAAAAGAGAAATTTGGTTATTAAAAATTTTTCGGCTAATAATCTAAACTATTTTCATCTGGTATGATGAATTAAATAACTCAGGAACATCAAAATTCAATAAAAATTCTTTAATTCTTTTTTCTGATAACTTCACATAATTCTTATTTATTTCATAACCAATAAAATGTCTGAACGATTTAATAGCTGCGATAGCTGTTTGTCCACTTCCCATGAATGGGTCTAATACCACTTCATCTTTGAAAGTATAAAGCTGTATAAGTCGATAAGGCAACTCTACAGGAAAAGGTGCAGGATGACCAATTTTAGTAGCAGGTTCAGCTGAAAAAGTCCACACGCTTTTAGTAAATTCAAGAAATTCTTCTTTTGAAATAGTACTTTCCCTGCCAAAATTTTCTCTTGAAAAACTACCTTTCGAAAAAATTAAAATATATTCATGTATATCTCTTAAAGTAGGATTTTTGGCTGAAAGCCAACTTCCCCATGCTGTAGATGGGCTACCACTCGAAGCTTTATTCCAGATAACTTCCCCTCTCATTAAAAAACCTAAACTTAACATGTCTTCAATTATAAAAGCATGAAGTGGTATGTAAGGTTTTCGTCCTAAATTAGCAATGTTGATACATGCTCGTCCTCCAGGAACAAGTACTCTTCTTACTTCTTCCCAAACTTTTTTAAGAAATTCCCTATACTCATCTAAAGTGAGATTTTCATCATATTCTTTACCCACATTATAGGGCGGGGATGTAATCATTAAATGAATGCTATTATCAGGTAATTCTTTCATACACACACTTGATTTACAAAATATCTTATCCAAATTATCATTAGATATTGGAGATTCTACATATTTTACATTTTCTTCTTTAGGCACTCCTTCGTAAAGTTTGCTTGAATAAAACATTGTCGAGTCATGATTTATTCTTCCTGGAGAGCCAAATTTACTTGTTTTAGTGCCATTTTTTCTTTTATTCATTATCTAAAATTCCTACTTCCATTCCAACTTTTTCAGCTCTTGAACTTTCCAGTTCTGCTAATTGAAACATAAAGGGCAATTTATTTTTATCTTTTTAACAAGTTTTTCATCATAAAATATTTCAACAACTCGACTACTCATAAACAAATCTATCCCCTACATTTCTTTCTCTGCAACAAGTAGCTTACCTTCAACAAACAGACCGTGTTCTAAATGTCTCTTTCTAATATAAACAATCCCATCTTCATTATGAGGTTCTCCATAAATTGAGTGAACGGATTTTAAACCTCCCAGATATTTACGTGCATCAGAAAGATAAACAAGGTCACCGGGTTCTGCAGCCATTTTATGCATATCTCTTTTTGAAAAATTCAATATATCATCATTGTCATCTTTAACTAACTTCCAGTGAACTTTTACAACTTCACCTTCGCGTTCATTTAATTTTCTTCCTTTGAAATATTCTTTAGCTTTATGAATAGACCAGATTGTAAGACCTTCTGTTTGCCTTTCTGCGTTATATTTAACATAATGAGTTGAAATAAGAGCAACAAAGAACGATGCAATTATAGTTGATGTCATTAAAAATCCAAGTGAAAAAGTTTCCAGTCTTAAAACAGCAACCAAAATATCAATTATAAAGACAATTGCCGTAAATGCTATTACAGGATACATTATAAAATGTCTTTTAGAATTAATTATTACATCTGAAAGTTTTCTTAATTGTCGCTGAAAAATTGTGGCAAGTACAGCAAGAGAGACACAAACAATTAGATTATAAAGAGCACTCATATAAGTGTATGGATGTACGGGGTCATAAGGTGTTCCGTGTGCAATAGGTCTAATTAACTCATAAGGAAATCTATTTCCCAAAAGCATTAATGAAATTCCGCCTATAACAGTTGTTATCAGTCCAGCAGGTGTAAATTTTTTCCAGAATGCACCAAAGAAAATTGCAACCATTAATGGAGGCGTTAATGTTGCATGAAAGAATGCATGAGCTTGATAAACAGTTGGATATGATGCGAATGCATAAACAGCCAATACTCCAAGCAGTGTAATTCCAATTGTAGAAATTCTTGCAATTAGCATTGCTTTTTTTTCCTGAAGTCGTTCACTTCTGCTTAACTTTTTAAGCCATATTCTAATTGGTCTATCTACATCATTAACATAGATTGCAGAGGCAGCATTAACAAGAGTACTTACTGTTGACATCAAAGCGGCCGCAATAGCTGCTACCACAAAACCAAATACTCCTGGACCGGTAAGTATATTCGCAACTACAATAAAAATTGAATCTGGATTTACATCAGGAGGAATAATTTCAGGGTTCATAACAGAAATTGCTTTTGCTACCCATCCACCGCCGCCAACTACAATAGCAGAAATTGGAAGCATAAAAAGAATATTTACAGCTGCTGCTTTCCTTCCTTCATGAACATTTTTTGTTGCCATAAATCTCATTATTAGTCCCATATTCATAAACAGAAATCCAACTGAACCTGCAATAGCATCTTCCCAGAATGTTCCTACAGAATTAAATTCAGCAGGTGAATTGAACCCTGCAAAAGGAAGTTTCCAGCTTGTGGGAAGCAAATGCCAGAACGAAGACCAACCGCCTACATACGATATGCCCAGAAAGAATACCAATAATCCAGCTGCGAGCAAAATTGTGCCTTGAACTAAATCAGTAAAGATGACGGCTGTTTGCCCACCAAAAGTTATATAAATTCCAGTAATTAGTGCAGTAACCCAGATTAAGCCCATTAAAGTGACATGAACTTGAACACCAAAGATTGTAAAACTTTCAGGCATAAGTGGAAGGATTGCTTTCCCCATTGTAAGAAATCCTATTCCAACATAACCGATTAAATATAACAATTGAAGAATGGTAACAAGAAATCTGGCCGAAGGAGAAAATCTCCTTTCAAAATACTCAGGAATAGAACGTATTTTTGAATAAACTATGATTGGTAACCAACCAAACATAAAGAAAGGAACAAAGAACCAGTCATTTATATATGACATCGAAGATGAAAAACCATATTTAAATCCCATAGCAGAATATTTCACAAAACTATGACTGCTAATGCCTGTTGCAACAATAGACATAGCAATAAGCCACCAGCTGAATCTTCTACCACCAAAGAAAAAATCATTTGTGTCTTTATTATATTTTGCAAAATAAGAACCGAATAAAAGCATTGTTATCATGTAGATAACAAGAACTATCCAGTCGAGTTGTGTACCAATATTATTTAATTGTGCCATATTAATCTCACAAGTAAAGTGCAGCAATTATTAGAAATGCATGAAGTGCCATGAAGTAAAAATATCCAAATATTAATACTTTCCACCAGAAGCGGTGTCGTTTCAATCTCATATCAAGTGCTTTTGTTTTGCGGATTAATATTAAACCCGCCACAAAAAAAATTCCGCCTCCGACATATAGATAAATGAAAGGCAGCCAGGAATTAAAAAATGTAGGCATGCTGTAAAACCTAAAAATTTTGTATGCCAAATTAGGAGGCTAAAATTTTATACGCAAATAAAATCTATGTTTATAGTTCAATAGAAAGATGCATATTATTTCCCCCATAAATGAAAATAAAGTTTACTCTTAATTGCATTTAATAAGCAGTGTATCTAAATTAACTTCCTAAAATTTAATGTTTTCTTTAAACGGAGGTTGATTTATATGGCGATGATGGCCAGAATGAGGAGTTTAGCTCCGTGGTTCATTCTACTCGTTGGTGGTTTATTTGTTCTTTTCATGGTTATTTCAGATTCAAGAGTTCTGGAATTTTTAGGACAGCGTTCTCAGAATGTTGGTTCTATTGAGGGAGAGGAGATTTCTTATCAGGATTTCTCCAATATGGTCGAAAGAGCTAAAGAAAATCAGGAAAGAATGACAGGCCAGCAAATTGACGAAAGTCAAATGGATTTCTTTAGAGACCAAGTCTGGGATGCAATTGTTACTCAAAAATTACTTCAGAAAAAAATTAAAGAATTTGGAATTGTTGTTACAGATGATGAAGTAAGAGAAGCTTTACTTGGTCCTAATCCCCCGGAAGAATTAAGGCGTCAATTTACAGATTCTGCTGGTGTTTTTAATAGACAACTTTATGAACAAGCTCTTAGAGACCCCAGAAATAAACAAATTGTTCTCTATTATGAAGATTTAATTAGAGAACAACTGCAGCAACAAAAGCTTCAGGAATATTTATTTGCTTCGGTCGTAGTCGGTGATGAAGAAGTAAAAGAACATTTTATCAGACAAAACATCAAAATGCGAGCAGATTATGTTCTTGTAAATGTCAATACAATTCCAGAAAATGAAATTAAAATTTCTGAAGACGAATTAAAAAAATATTATAATGCTCACAAGGAAGATTATAAAATAGAACCTTCTAGAAAACTTAAATATGTTCTTTTCCGTCGCCTGCCGTCAAAGAGTGATTCAATCGGAATAAAAAATAATCTCGAAGCAATTGTCGCAAAAATTAAAAGCGATACTGCTTCATTTAAGTCATATGTCCAGATTTATTCTGACCAGCCTTATAGAAGAGATACAATTTCAATTACCGCTCTTCCTGTTGAAGCTAGAGATATTCTTCTTAAATCCAATAAAGGCGATGTAATTGGACCAATTGCTACTTATGAAGGATATGTAGTTTATAAATTAATTGACAGAGTAAAATCCAAAAACGAAGCTGTTCGAGCTTCACATATTTTAGTTCGTTCAACAGGAAATGACAAAGAAGATCTTGATAAAGCAAATCAAATTTATAATGAATTAATAAAAGGAGCTGATTTTGCTACTGTCGCAAAATCAAAATCGAATGACCCGGGTTCTGCTTCAAACGGAGGCGATTTGGGCTGGTTCACAAAAGGTCAGATGGTTAAAGAATTCGAAGAAGCCTGCTTTAAAGGAAATATTGGAGTGATTCAAAAACCTGTTAAAACTGTTTATGGCTATCATATTATAAAAGTTACAGGCAAATTAAATGAAGATTTCGTAATCGAAAAAATTGTGAACAAAATTCAAATCTCTGGCTCAACATTAGATAAACTTTATCAGGATGCATCAGATTTTGCATATGTAGCAAAAGAAAATGGTTTTGAATCAGAAGCAAAACTGATGAAGTATGATGTAATTGAAACTCCACCTTTTACAGAAGATGCTATTGCAATTCCAGGCTTGGGTGTAAACAAAGCTCTGGTTAAATGGGCATTCGAAAACGGACTTGGCGAAGTAAGTGATGTATTCAAAGTTCCAGCAGGTTATGTAGTGGTCAAAATCTCTGATGTTACAAAAGCCGGATTTAAAGACTTTAATGAAGTTAAAAATATTGTAAGAGCAAAAGTGCTTCAGGAAAAAAGATTTGAAAAAGCTCTTTCTATAGCAAAACAAATTCGAGCAAAATTAGGTGATAACGGCGATAAACAATTAGCCTTAACCGTATGGGATAAAGCACGCGTTGATTCTACAGCTGAATTTACATCAGCAGGCTCAATTCCAAATCTTGGGATTGAATATGCATTTGCAGATTATGCTCTAAAGGGCGAACTAAATAAATGGTCACAGCCAGTTAAAGGAAATATGGGGGTTTATTTAATAAATGTAAGATACAGAACAAAATTTGACACCAATACTTATGAACTTCAAAAACTTGCAATAAGAAGAGAACTTGCACAGAACAAAAAAGCTTATTTGCTTAATCTTTGGCTACAGGAAATTAAAAAACAAGCCAACATTGTAGATAACCGACATCTGTTTTATCGATAAAAATTATAACACCTAAATTCAAAGCCGTGACTAAAACTCACGGCTTTTTTATTATTCTCTTTACCATTTCCCTCAAATAAAAAAATAATTACATTTAAGAAAAATAATTTCAGCTGTTAACCTGATTATGCTTAATAAGAGCCTGATAATACTTTGTTTATCATCTACATTAATTTGTTCACAAGTAATTTCGAAATTCGATTTTACGATTAATTACAATTACACAAACACTTCAAAATTATTTCTACAACCCAAATCTTCTGATTTAATTGTTAGGACAACTTATAATGAATTGGAGGACATTTATAGTTTTTCCGGGGAAGTTCGTTTTCAAATTTTTGAATCCCTTTACACAGGCTTATGGTTAGAAACAATGAAAAAAACTTTTACCAACAAAAATTTTAATCTTGGAAGCATAAGCATTGACATCAATGATGGATACCGGATAATTCCTTTAGAATTAAGTCTATATTATTTTCTTCCTTTTTCAACAGAAAAATTCAAATTTTATATGGGAGGAGGATTTGGATTTTATTTTGGTAAAAGTCTTCGTCAGTTCGAAAATATCTCGGCAATAAATGATGGAGCTAATATTGGCTACGGCATTCAAGTTTCTGTTTTAATGGAATATCTAATTTATGATTTTCTTTTTATAAGAACTCAAATGAGATTTCGCGACCCTGAAATTGAATTGAACAGCAAATATTCAAGCAATTCTTTTACATACAAAAACAGAACTTATTACATTCACTCACAAAATTTTACTACAAAAGTTAATGTTGATGGAATTACTTTTTCAATCGGGATTGGTTTTCGTCTTTAATTTCAATTAATGTAAGGTAAGATAAGTTTATTTATATTTGCCAATAAATTTTTGTAAAAAGTATGCGCATTTATTTAACAGGATTTATGGCAAGTGGAAAAAGCACAATTGGACCAATACTCTCCAATGTGCTTGGATTAGATTATTACGACCTTGACCAGGAAATTGAAGAACACGAGAAATCTACTATCGTAGAAATATTTGAAAAAAAAGGAGAACCTTATTTCCGAAATCTCGAAAGCGAGATTCTCAAAAAGTTAATTCAAAAAGACAATGTTGTGATTTCTCTTGGAGGAGGAACTATAACATTTCCTCAAAATTATGAACTAATGAAAAACACTGGCAAAATTGTTTATCTTAAAGTTTCTCCTGAAGAAATTTACAAAAGACTTAAGAGTAAAACCGACAGACCATTATTCCGTGAATTTGTATTAAACGAAACTCCAAAAGAAGAATTCATAAAAAGAATTAACGAACTGCTCGAAAAAAGAAAACCATTTTACGAAAAAGCAGATTTAATAATTGAAACCAATTTAACACCAATTGGAATAACCGTAGATAATATTGCAAAAAAAATAATGAGAATAATAAATGAAAAAGATTGATATAAAAATTCCGAACAATCCTTATCAAGTTTTCATTGGCAGCGGTATCTTCAATAAACTTGCTGATTTTGAAATTATAAAAGCCAATAAAAATTTTTTTCTTGTTGTTGATAAAAACCTTTATCTGAACCATCAAGAAATTATTTCTTTATTTTATGAAAAACTTAATGGCAAAAAATTTCTTCATGTATACGAAGCAACAGAAGAAAACAAATCTTTTAACTCACTTAAAAAAATTTTTTCTCAATTAATTAAAAATAATTTTGGAAGAGATACATTATTGATTTCAATTGGCGGAGGAATAACCGGCGACATTGCTTCGTTTGCTGCATCAACTTATTCAAGAGGAATAAAATACATTCAGGTGCCAACAACTTTGCTATCTATGGTAGACAGTTCTGTTGGAGGAAAAACCGGAATTAATTTCGGCAACACAAAAAATATTATTGGTTCATTTTATCAGCCAGAATTAGTATTGATTGATACAAATTTTCTAAAAACTCTTCCTCGTGATGAAATAATTTGTGGATTGGGAGAAATTGTAAAATATGGTTTACTAATCGACGATGACTTTTATAATGAAATAAAAAATAAACTTCAAAAACTTGTTGATATTAACAACAATGTTATTGAAGATGTAATTAAAAAATGTGTTCAATTCAAAGGTGACATTGTAAAAAATGATGAAAAAGAAAAATCGGGTTTAAGAAAAATTTTAAATCTTGGTCATACTTTTGCTCATGCAATTGAAATTGAACAAAAACACAATATAAAACACGGACAGGCTGTAATTGTTGGACTTGCCTGTGCGCTTCATCTTTCAAACAAATTAAATCTTCTCAATGATTTCAGGCTTGAAGCGTACCTCCCTCTGCTTATCAAATTTTCTGATTCAATTGATATCCAAAAATATAATCCAAACAAACTTTATGATATCATGAAACGAGACAAAAAGAACAAGGATGCCAAGATTAAATTTGTGCTGTTGAAAAAAGCAGGTCAATTAGTCATAGATGTTGAAGCCAACAAAGAAGATGTTATCTATGCATTGAATAATGGAATTCAATATTACAAAGCTTAGTTTATGTTGATAAAAAAAATTTCCATTTCAACAATCTTACTTTTTTTCTTAAGCTTTATTGCAATTCATTCACAGGTTAATGAAATAAGAGCTGTTTGGATAGCAACTAATCACAGACTGGACTGGCCACCTCCAACTTTTAATATTGAGGTTCAGAAAGAAGCATTAAAAGAAATTTTTGACAGCGCTAAATCAAAAAATCTAAATACAATTTATTTTCAGGTAAGAAGTAATGGAACAGTTTTATTCAAATCTTCTTTCGAACCTTTCTCTTTATATATTGATGGAAAAGGTGGAATGCCTTATGACCCGCTTCAATTTGCTATAGAAGAGGCACATAAAAGAGGTCTTGAAATTCATGCATGGATAAATACTGTGCAGGTTTTTGCAGGAAGTGAGTTAAATGTAATAAATAATCCAAATCACATTATTCAAAATAAGCCTGAATGGATTGTTGAAGACATTAAAAATAATTCAAAGTCATACTGGTTAAATCCAGGTTTGTTAGAAGTAAGAGAATATCTTTCCAATCTGATAAAAGAACTTGTTGAAAATTATGATGTTGATGGAGTTCATCTGGATTATATTCGTTATCCGGGAAAAAATTTTAATGATGATTCAACTTTCAAATTATATGGAAAAAATTTATCCAGAGATGAATGGAGAAGAAAAAATATTACGGATTTAATTTCATTAATCAATAAAAAAATCAAAGCTGTCAAACCAAACATTCAGCTTGGAGCTACACCAATTGGTATTTACAAAAATCACAAAGGAATGAATGGATGGGAAGGATTTTATGAAGTTTATCAGGATACTAAAGACTGGCTTAAAAAAGGAATTATTGATTATATAACACCACAAATTTATTGGTCTTTTGATGATAAATATCAATTCGATATTCTTGCCAAGGACTGGGTTGAAAATTCTTACGGCAAAAAAGTTATAATTGGAATAGGTGCATTTAAAGATGCGGTCAAAAATGAAATAGAAAGAATGATTGAATATTCAAGAAAGATTGGTGCTGATGGTGTGGCATTTTTCCGATATTCAAACATCAAGGATTATAAATTCCTCGCATTTAATGATAATACCTTAATAACAAAATTTGAATCAACCAAGAATAACCTTACAACAACCAAAGCAGAAAATATTTACAAGCATGAAAACAATGAATTTGAAGACATTACTCCCATAGAAAATTTTTCTTCTTTCAATAATCAGTTTTTAAAACCAGCACTCATTAAAAAGTCAAACAATTATTCAGAGATAATAATTTATTCTGAATCAGATGATGAAATTATTGTAAAAGGAGAAACAGAAAAAAGTAATGATGAACCTCTTTTGAAAACTAAAATTAAGCAGGGTAAAAATGTTATAGAATTAAAGATAAATATTGAAGATTATAAAACTATCTTTTTGATATTTCAGAAAGCCAATAAATTGATGAGATTAAAATTATAAAATATTTTTAAGCACAAACCAGGAAATAAAATGAAGAAGAAGAAAAAAAATTTAATATTTCAGATTGTAGTAGTATTGTTAATTTTATCTTTTGCTGTTTATTTAATCATATCGAATATTGCATTTAACAAAGAAAAAGTAAATCCAGAGTTAGAAAAAGCTATGACAGCCAAAGCAGCATATTCATTTACAAAAGAAGGAGAACTTACTTTTGTTAATCACAATGGTGAAATGATTTCAAAACTTGATATTGAGATTGCAGATGATGATGAACAAAGAATGACAGGTTTAATGTTTCGTGATAATATGGAAGAAAATCAAGGAATGTTGTTCATCTTTCCATATGAAGCACCTCAAGCATTCTGGATGAAAAATACAATGATTCCACTTGATATGATTTTTATTAATTCTAAACTGGAAATTGTAAAAATTCATAAAAATACCACTCCTTATTCCGAACAATCATATTCTTCGATTAAACCATCAAAATTTGTAGTTGAAGTAAATGCTGGATACACTGATAAATTTGGAATTAAGGAAGGTGACAAAATTGTATGGCGAAGAGATTAAATAACCCTCTGCGATATTTCACAGAGGGTTATTCTAAATTAAATTTATTTTTTCTTTGTTCTGCTTTTTGATTTTACAGATGTTTTCCTTAGCGTTGATTTTTTTGTTTTAGTTTTCTTCTTAGCTACAGGTTTAGTAACTTTTTTCTTTTTCTGTGTTTTTACACTCTTCTTAACTGTCTTCTTTTGAACCAATTTTGATTTCATCTTTGCTTTTTTCTCTGGCTTAGCAGCTTTTTTTATGACAGCAGTTTTCTTCTTCTCTTTAATCTTCTTCTGGCTTTCAGCTATTAGATTAAGCGCGCTTCCTGCTTTAAACCATTCAATTTGTGAAGCACTAAAAGAATGATTGAGCCAGATTTCATCTATTGACCCATCACTATGCTTTACAATCAACTTTAATTGTTTTTCTGGTGCAAAGTTTTTAAGTCCGACCAAACTCAATCTATCATCTTCCTGAATTTTATCATAATCTTCAGGATTAACAAAAGTCAATGGAAGCATTCCCTGTTTCTTAAGATTTGTTTCATGAATTCGTGCAAAACTTTTTGCTATTATTGCTTTTCCGCCAAGATACCTGGGTTCCATTGCTGCATGTTCACGGGATGAACCTTCTCCATAATTTTCATCACCAACTACAATCCAGCCCAATCCTCTTGCTTTGTAATCCCTTGCAACTTCATGAACCTGTTTATATTCACCTGTAAAAATATTTTTTGCTTGACCTGCATTTCCTGTAAATGCATTTATTGCACCCAAAAACATATTCTTAGAAATATTATCAAGGTGACCGCGATATTTAAGCCATGAACCAGCAGGTGAAATATGGTCAGTAGTACATTTACCTTTTACTTTTAACAGAAGTGGTAAATCAATAAAATCATTTCCATCCCATGGTTCAAAGCGTTCAAGAAATTGAAGGCGTTCACTGTTCGGGTCTATTTTTACTTCTGTTTTATATCCTTCAGGCGAAGGAGCTAAATACCCTAATGTATCTTTTTCAAAACCTTTTTCAGGAAGTTCATCACCATATGGAGGGTCAAGTTTAACCTGCTCTCCATTCTCGTTAGTTAAATAATCTGTCTCGGGATTGAAAGACAAACTTCCAGCAATTGCAAGTGCTGTTACAATTTCTGGACTTGCAATGAATGAATAAGTCTCGGGATTATTATCATTTCTTTTTGCAAAATTTCTATTAAATGAATTTATGATTGTATTTTTTTCACCGGTTTTTATATCCATTCTCTTCCACATGCCAATGCAAGGTCCACAAGCATTTGCAAGAACTGTCCCTCCAAATTCAGTAAGCACCTGAAGCTGGCCATCTCTCTCAATTGTAGCTCTTACCTGTTCTGAACCCGGAGTAATAGTAAATTGTGTTTTAGCTTTCAGACCTTTAGCACGTGCCTGTCGTGCAATATTTGTTGCGCGGTCAATATCTTCATAACTTGAGTTAGTACAACTTCCAATTAAAGCAACACTTATTTTGTCCGGGTAATTATTTTCTAAAACAGCTTCTTTCATCTTTGAAATTGGATGAGCAAGGTCAGGTGTAAATGGTCCATTGATATGCGGTTCAAGTTCATTAAGGTTAATTTCAATAATCTGGTCAAAATACTTTTCTGGTTCTGCATAAACTTCGTCATCAGCTTTAAGTTCATCTGCTAATTTTTCAGCAAGTTCAGCAACATCAGAACGATTAGTCTTTCTCAAGTAATTAGCCATTTTTTCGTCAAATGGGAAAATTGAAGTGGTGGCTCCAACTTCAGCCCCCATATTACAAATTGTAGCTTTTCCTGTGCATGAAATAGATTTTGTTCCTTCACCAAAATATTCAATAATTGAACCTGTGCCGCCTTTAACAGTCAAAATACCTGCAATTTTCAAAATAACATCTTTTGGTGAGGTCCAGCCTGAAAGATTTCCTGATAACTTAACGCCGATAAGTTTAGGCCATTTTAATTCCCAAGGCATGCCAGCCATTACATCAACAACATCTGCACCGCCAACACCGATTGCAATCATTCCAAGTCCACCAGCATTTGGAGTATGAGAATCAGAACCAATCATCATTCCGCCCGGGAATGCATAATTTTCCAGAATAACCTGATGAATTATGCCAGCACCAGGTCTCCAGAAACCAACACCATATTTTTTGCATATACTTTCGAGAAATTCATAAACTTCTTTGTTTTCCTCGATAGCTCTTTCAAGATCTTCTTTTGAACCGCTTTGAGCAACAATTAAATGGTCGGCATGAGCAGTAGCAGGAACCGCAGATGTTTTTCTTCCGGCGTGCATAAATTGAAGCATTGCCATTTGAGCTGTTGCATCCTGCATGGCTACGCGGTCAGGTGCAAATTCAGCAAAATCTTTTCCGCGTATGAATTCTTGCTTTACAGGATTCCAGAGATGTGCGTAAAGAATTTTTTCTGCATAAGTCAACGGTCTGCCAACCACCTTACGGGCATCTCTAACCTTCTTTCTGAATCCTGCATATACTTTCTTTATCATGTCAAAATTTTCTGTCATATCCTCCTCTTTAATAAAATTCAATGCAAAGATAAAAAATTTTAGATTGTGTTTTGGAAGTAATTAAAGCTGTATCAGAAAATATTAAGAAAAAAATCTATTACCCGTATAATTCTGTTTCTACTAATTCACAAATTATATGGGCAATTGTAATATGACCCTCTTGAATTCTTTGAACATTTGAAGAAGGTACAACTATTTGCAAATCAACTTTATTTTTTAATTTTCCTCCATCTCCTCCAAGCAAACCAATCACAAATAATTTTTTTTCTTTAGCTTTTTCTACTGCATTAATAATATTTAACGAATTACCGCTTGTAGAAATTGCAATTAAAACATCCCCCTCATTTCCAAGTCCTTCAATACTTCTTGCAAAAACATTTTCGAAACCAATATCATTACTTCCAGCTGTCAGATTTGATGAATCTGTTGTTAATGCAATTGCTGGTAAAGCAGGACGATTTATTTTATGACTTAATCTTATCATTAATTCAGTTGCAATGTGCTGTGCATCAGCTGCACTTCCTCCATTGCCACATAATAAAACCTTTTTGCCTTTTCTGTATGCATCAGAAATTATTTCGACTGCTTTAAGAACCTCATCTCTACAGAATTTCTCTATGTTTAATTTTGTTTCTGCACTTTCTCTTAACGAATCAGAAAAAAATTTTTCTTTTTCTATCATAATTGCCTCTAAATTTCTTTTCAAAGATAAGAAAGTTTATTATCATTCTATAAACAAAATAGGTTTTAAGTATGAACAGGAAATCTTCGAAAAAAAATAATTTTAATTTCCCTGTATTCTGCGATTATTCATGTAAATATGCCTCGTTTGGAAAACCATCAGCAGTTGGAGCATGCAGAAAAGAATTGGCAGTATGGTGTAAATATTTCAAAAAATATAACAATAAAAACAACAAATGCTTATCGGGATTTTAGATAGAAAGCCTTGAATACGTCTATAATAAAAATTGTTCTATACACTAACATTTTTTAAGTTGCAGTTAAATTTTAGACAATTATTGTATGACTAAAACAAAAAGTTTTCTATTCTGGTTCTTAGCATTACTAATAACAATTTCATCTGCAATTTATCAAAGAATTACAGGTCCTACTTACCCCCTTAGAGGCGAGATAAAATTTGAGAATAAAACAATTAATTATAAGTTAGAAAGAAGTCATTCTTCCAATCAAAATTATACAATAAATATCAAAACTGAAGATGAAAATATTAGAGGTATTTTATACTGGAGGAGATATAAATTTGACAAAGATTACAACAGAATTGAAATGACAGGAAATAAAATACTAAGTGCTGAGCTTCCTAAACAACCTCCTGCAGGAAAACTTGAATACTTTATTGAATTAAAAAAAGATGACAAAAAAATTTTTATTCCAGAAAATAGAACTGTTGTTATTCGTTTTAAGGGAGATGTACCTGCATGGATATTAATTCCACACATTTTAATTATGTTCACTTCAATGTTATTTTCAACACGTGCAGCATTTGAATTTTTTAGTAATCAACCTAAATTAAAATTCTATACATGTTCTACAATTATTACTTTGTTTATTGGTGGATTTATACTTGGTCCTTTAATGCAATACTATGCATTTGGTGAATTCTGGACAGGTATTCCTTTTGGTTTTGATTTAACAGATAATAAAACTTTAATTGCAATGATTGGATGGCTCGTTGCATTTTATAAAATTAATAAATCAGATAATCCAAAAAGGTGGATTTTATTTGCATCAATTATAATGTTAATTGTTTACTTAATCCCTCACAGCGTGCTTGGTTCTGAATTAGATTACAGCAAGTTTAATACAAAATGAAAACAATGATAAGCTAATTTTAATAATCATGTTCGAAAATTGAGAAATTCAGGGGAACTACAAAAGTGCCAAATCAAAATAGATTCCTTAGATAATTGGAGATAAATTTATGAATCAATTAGAAAACAATATTTCGCAAGGACTCCCACCAAATGCTTATACTGAACTTAAACCCGGAGAAAAATATATTCCAATCATGCTGCCCGACAAGGAATATCCTGAAGTAACTCCATATTCTGTCATTACAGGAATAATAATGGCTGTAATATTCACAGCTGCTGCGGCTTATCTTGGATTAAAAATCGGTCAGGTCTTCGAAGCTGCAATTCCAATTGCAATTCTTGCGGTTGGTTTATCTGCTTCATTAAAAAAGAAAGGAGCACTTGGACAAAATGTAATTATTCAATCAATTGGTGCAACTTCAGGGACGATTGTCGCTGGTGCTATTTTTACAATTCCTGCTCTTTACATTCTTGAACTTCAAGCAGATTTTTATAAAATATTTTTTGCATCTCTTCTTGGTGGGTTTTTAGGAATACTTTTTTTAATTCCTTTTCGTAAATATTTTGTTTCGGAAATGCATGGTAAATTTCCATTTCCAGAAGCTACAGCTACAACTGAAGTTCTTGTAGCAGGTGAAAAAGGAGGGAAACAAGCGTTAGTATTGGTCATAAGTGGATTAATAGGAGGAATTTATGACTTTGTTGTTGCAACCTTTGGATGGTGGAGTGAATTATTTACAACTAAAGTTATTCCAATTGGTCAAACAATAGCAGAAAAAATTAAATTAGAACTTCGATTAAGTGTAAGTTCAGCCATTCTTGGATTAGGTTATATTATTGGATTAAAATATTCTTCAATTATTGCTGCTGGTTCATTTCTATCATGGTTTGTTCTTATTCCCGTTATAGCCTATTTCGGAGATTATATTACTACACCTATTGGAGCTAATGTATCTCTTCTAATTAAAGATATGTCACCCGAACAAATTTTCCGAGCATATGTTCGACACATTGGCATTGGTGGGATTGCAATGGCTGGATTTATTGGAATCATTCGTTCATCTGGAATAATTAAAAAAGCTTTCTCTCTTGGATTTCAAGAACTATTTGGTAAAAAAACAAATGAAACCGGAGAAAGAACACAAAGAGATCTCCCAATGAAAATTATATTCGGTGGTATTTTATTAACTGCTATTCTAATATTTATTTTCTTTTTATTTGGTGTTGTAAACAATTTGTTTCAGGCTCTCGTTGGTTTGTTAATTGTGCTAATAATTTCATTCCTGTTTACCACAGTTGCGGCTACAGCAATAGCAATTGTAGGTACTAATCCTGTCTCAGGCATGACTTTAATGACTTTAATTTTATCATCTGCTGTGTTAGTATCAGTTGGCTTAACAGGAACCTCAGGAATGATTTCTGCATTAATTATAGGTGGAGTAGTTTGTACAGCTTTATCTCAAGCAGGTGCATTTATTACTGATTTGAAAATTGGTTACTGGCTTGGTTCATCACCTTATAAACAAGAAAGATGGAAATTTGTTGGAACAATCTTTTCTGCTGCTACTGTAGCATGGATAATCATGGTATTAAACGAGACCTATGGTTTCAGAGGCGAGAATGCACTTGTAGCTCCTCAGGCAAATGCAATGGCAGCAGTCATTAAACCATTAATGTCAAATCAGCCTGCACCATGGATGCTTTACTTAGCAGGTGCTTTCTTTGCATTAATTCTTACAATAATTAAAGTGCCGGCACTTCCATTTGCTCTTGGGATGTACATCCCATTAGAATTAAATACACCGCTCTTAGTTGGAGGCTTAATTGCCCATTTCGTATCAACAAGAAGTAAAGATGAAACAATTAACAATTCAAGAAGAGAACGCGGGACATTAATTGCTTCTGGCTTTATTGCTGGCGGCGCTCTCTTCGGTGTGATAAGTGCTATACTAAGATATGCAGGTTACAATTGGGTTAATCTTGAATGGCAGGAATCGAACACCGCTGAATTGCTCGCTCTCATTATGTTTACATTAATTTCAGCTTATATGATATGGGATTCATTTCGAATCAATAATAAAGAATAATTACGGTTCTCTTGCTGATTAAAGAATTTTTTACTTTTGCCTGTTAAAAAATTTTATGCTTTTTAAAATTAAATACTATATTTCTGGAATATGAAGATGAAAACAAAAATATTTTTTACAGTAATAATTCTGGTGTTAACTATGCAGGAAACAATATTCACACAAAATAAAGAAAGAAAAGATGTCCCAGAAAAATATAAGTGGGATAATTCTGTTCTTTACAAAAATCTTGATGAATGGAACCAAGAAAAAATTGAAATTGAAAATCAAATTGAAAAAATAAAAACATATCAAAATAAACTCTGTGAAAATGCCAATACATTTTATGATGCTCTAAAACTCTACTTTGAGACATTAAAAAAATATTATAAACTATCCGACTATGCTTTCAGACTTGCAGATGAAGACTTGAGAATCAGTGAACATCAAGCATTAAATCAGCAGGCAACTACACTTGGAACAAAACTAAACGAGGCTTCATCTTTTATTAATCCAGAAATCTTAAAAGCCGAACCAGAAAAAATTAAAAGATTCTTTGACGAGAAAAAAGAACTTGATGAGTTCCGATTTTATGTAAATGATATTTTGAGATTGCGAGAACATACTCTATCGGCACGAGAAGAGGAAATACTCGCAAGTGCTGGACTAATTACTTCTACACCAAGCGAAGTCTATGGAATTTTTGACAATGCAGAAAAACCAAATCCAAAAGTAAAATTATCGACTGGCGAAGAAGTTGAACTTACATCTGCTGCTTACACTAAATATAGAACTGTTCCTAATCGTGCAGATAGAGAACTTGTAATGAAATCTACATTTGAAAATTATAAAAGATTTCAAAATACCATAGGAGCTAATCTTGCTGGAAAACTGAGAGCTGATTATTTCTATGCAAAGAATAGAAAATATAAAACTGTTCTTGAAAGCTCTCTTAATGTTAACAATATACCTGTTTCTGTTTACGAAAATTTAATTAATCAGATAAATAAAAATTTACCTACACTTCATCGTTTTTTAAGGTTAAAATCAAAAATGCTCGGGGTTGAACAACTTCATTATTATGACCTTTATACTCCGCTTGTAAAATCAGTCGAATTTAAATTCAGTATTGAAGAGGGACAAAAACTTTTACTCGAAGTTTTCAACCCTATGGGTGAAGAATATGTCAACACAGTTAAAAAGGCTTTCGAAGAAAGATGGATTGATTATCTTCCAACAGCAGGAAAAAGAAGCGGCGCTTATTCATCCGGAGCTGCTTATGAATATCATCCTTATATTCTTATGAACTGGACTGATGATTATGAATCAGTTTCAACACTTGCTCATGAACTTGGTCACACAATGCATAGTTATTTTTCTAATAAGCATCAACCATTTGTTAATTCTCAATATTCAATTTTTGTAGCTGAAATTGCATCCACAATCAATGAAACATTACTCAACCATTACATGGTTAACAATGTAAAAACCGATGAAGAAAAATTATACTTGCTTGGTTCTTATCTCGATTTATTGAGAACAACAATATTCCGTCAAACATCATTTGCCGAGTTTGAACTGGAAATTCATAAGCGAATTGAAAATGGCGAACCGCTTACTGGTGAAGATTTAAGCAGAATTTATTATGACATTGTAAAAAAATATTATGGTCACAATGAAGGCATTTGCATAGTTGATGATTACATTGCTTATGAATGGGCTTATATTCCTCATTTTGTAAATTATACTTATTATGTTTATCAATATTCTACTTCTTTGATTTATGCAACTGCATTTGCAGAAAAAATATTGAAAGAAGGTCAGCCTGCAGTAGATAAATTTTATAGCATTTTAAAAGGCGGCAGTTCAGACTATCCAATAGAATTAATTAAAAAGGCTGGACTTGACCCGCTCTCATCGGAAGCATTTGATTTAACAATGGAAAAGATGAATAAGGTAATGGATATGATAGAAGAGATAATTAACAAACAAAAATAAAATCATTGGAACTGTCTAAAAAGTAAATTTTTTATAATAATAACAGTTAACCAAATTCATTTTTTGATTTTGCTTACTAGAGCTCTTTGCAAGTCTTATTTATTAACTGAATTTTACTTAATTAATTCAGCTTTAACTTGCGCAATGCTAAACCAATTGCTGTTTCTATGGAATATTTTTCGTCGAGATATTCAATCACTAAACGGCAGAATTCTTTTATATATCTTCTCGGAATTAATATTCCATAAAAAGCAGCGGCTAATTCTAAAAGCTTGTTCATTTTACCTAATACTCCTTTTCCAGTTTTATTATCGTATTTTTTAATTAAATGTTTACAGTTAAAAATTTATGACAATCAAAGAAGCAAGAAAACTTTTCCCTCACTTAAAAACTGAACAAATTTATTTCAATCATGCATCACTCGGTCCTTGGTGCGATTTAGCATTAAAAAGAATTAATGAATATGCTCTTCAAAGAAGCGGCGAAAAAATTGAAAATTATGAATATTTTCTTAAATGGAATTTAAGTGCAAAAGAAAAACTCGGAAAGTTAATAGGAACAACACCCGATAGAATTGCATGGATTGATAATGTTTCAAATGGATTAAACTTATTAGCTCAGGGTTTGAAGTGGAATTCTGGAGATAAAATTATTCTAAACGATATTGAATTTCCTTCCAATGTTTATCCTTTTATGAATTTAAAAAAACATGGTGTGGAGATTGAATTCATAAAAAATCGTAATGGAATTGTTGATATTGAAGATATTGAAAAAGCAATAACACCAAAGACAAAATTAATCTCAATCAGTTATGTGCAATTTTTGACAGGTTACAGAGCAAATATTGATGCCATTGGCGAACTGTGCAAAAAGCATAACATAATATTTTGTGTAGATGCTATTCAGGCAGCTGGAGTTGTTCAGATTGATGTCCAAAAATCTAAAATTGATTTTTTAGCAGGCGGAACTCAAAAGTGGTTAATGTCTTCTCAAGGCTTATCTTACATTTTTATTACAGAAGAACTTCAAGAGCAAATTGAGCAAAAGTATGTTGGTTGGATATCGGTAGAAAACGCATGGAATTTACTCGATTACAATTTAAAATTAAGAAAGAATGCAGACCGCTTTCAAACTGGAACTATTAATGCACTTGGAGTAGCAATTTTTGATGCCGTATTAAATCTTTTTATTGAATTTGGAATGGAAAATATTGAAAGTTGTATTTTAGATAACACAAATTACTTTATAGAAAAATTATCAGAATTAGGTTTGAATCCCATATTAAAAAATGTATCCCCTGAAAACAGAGCGGGTATAATTACATTCAAACACAACAAATCAAAAAAGATTTTTGACGAATTAGAGAAACAAAAAATTTATTGTGCGGTTCGAGAAGGAATGATTCGTTTCTCACCGCATTTTTATAATACAAAAGAAGAAATTGATTGTGTTCTTGAAAATCTCAATGAAATCATTAAAAAGATAGAGTAATTATAAGTTCTTTCTATTCGTTCGGATTATAAGTCAATTCAACTTTTACATGAAAATCTGCACCGCTGAATAATGTATATTTAACTTCACTGATTGTGCATTTATAATCTTCACCAACCAAATCGCTAACAACTTTTGCAATTGCATTCTCAAGTGTACCAATGCTCACATTTTTAAGTTTGTTTTTCAAAAGTTTATCAACATCTAAGGTTTTATCCTGTTCTGCCATTTTATTGTCTCCTTTTATTTTTTCGTTTGATTAGACGAATACAAATGTGCTTAGTTGGGAAAATTTCAGCTGCGAATAAAATTCAACAACTCTTCTGTTTTTTCTTTCATTAATTTTTCGTTTCCTCTTGATTCAACATTTAAACGCAAAAGCGGTTCGGTATTGCTCATTCTCACATTAAAACGCCAATCAAAATATTCAACACTAACTCCATCTAATTCATCAATTTTTCCATCACTATATTTTTCTTTTATTGCAAGAAGTTTTGCCTTCGGATTTTCAACTGTTGAATTAATTTCACCTGAACATGGATATGCTTTTATCATTCCTTCAACAAGTTCAGAAAGTTTTGCATTTTCTTCCGATAAAAGTTGAAGTATCAATAAAAACGGAATTATACCACTATCTGAATATGAATTATCTCGAAAGTAATGATGTGCAGACATTTCTCCACCATAGATTGCATTAACTTCTCTCATCTTTTGTTTTATAAAAGCATGTCCACTCTTAGAAATCACAGGTATACCACCTGCTTTAGTAACCACATCTATAGTATTCCATGTTAATCTTGGGTCATAAACTATTTTTTCTCCAGGATGATTTTTTAATATTGATTTTGCAAGCAGTCCAACTATATAATAACCTTCAATAAAATTTCCTTTTTCATCAAAAAAGAAACAGCGGTCGTAATCACCGTCCCATGCTACTCCCAAATCAGCATTATGTTCTATTATTGCATCAATTGTAGACTTTCTATTTTCTGGAAGCAATGGATTTGGTACCCCATTCGGGAAATTTGAGTCGGGCTCAAAAAATACTTTGACCATATTAATCGGAAGAAATTTTTCTAATTCATTCAATGCAGGACCAACACAACCATTCCCCGCATTAAGAACAACTTTAAATGGCTTAATTTTTTGTGAGTCATAAAATTTATTCAGATTGGAAATGAAATCATTCATTATATTTTTCTGGTAAGTTTTCCCCTTTTGAGAAGCTTCACTTCCAAGATTATCATTTAAAATCATTTTTTCAATTTCATTAAGACCTGAATCGTAACCCAAAGGAACGGAACCTCGCTTAACAAATTTTAATCCGTTATATTGAGGTGGATTGTGACTTGCTGTAATCATAACTCCACCATCTGCATTCAAGAATGGAGTCCCAAAATAAATCATTTCCGTTCCACATAATCCTATATCAATAACATCACATCCTGCATCATTTAATCCATTTGCAAGTGCTTGAGATAACTCTAAGGATGATTTTCTTACATCTCTTCCAATAACAACAAGTTTTGCATTTAAATAAACAGCAAGTGCTCTCCCTATTTTGTAAACTAATTCAGAATTTAATTCCTGGGGAACTACTCCCCTTATATCATAAGCTTTGAAAGAAGAAATTCTTTCCATTACATAACTCCATAATCTTTATCTTAAAAATAATGAATAAATTCTAAACGAACATAATTGAGTTGAAAAAGATTTGATGAATTAGAAAAGTTTTGATAAAAACCGATTTGAAATTTGTTCTTAATCAAAGTTTGCCTGCTTTATAACTTAATAAAGATTGATTTAAAAATTATAATAGTTAACAATCATGAATCATTCATAAATGAAAAACCATTTGCATAAAAGTTGTTTTTCATAAAGCATGGGGTTAAAAGAATTTTTGAGTCTCACTTTTCACAATTGTAGTGAACTTGATTACTTAATATTCTCATCAACTGGTTTGTTTACTTTTCTACAGCAGAAAGATTTTAAGAAAGACTATTAACATTAATGAAACAATGACTTTGAAATTGCTATATACTTCCAGTTTAATTTCATAAATTCATAAAATTTGTTAATCTACAATTGAAAGTCAAAAAAACGAATTTTACTTTATAATGTGGACTTTTATATGATATGTCAATAAACAACAAGAAATATTATTATAGAAAAGAATAAATTTCTTTTACTATACTTTCTGAAGCTCCGATGTTGTCTCTTACAAACTTGCCACAAATTTGGCCAATATTTTTTCTGTATAATTCATCAGAAAAGAGTTTTCGCAAAGTTTTATATGCAGATTTTTTATTATGAATAACTAATCCTCCTCCAATTTCTCTTAACTTAATTGCTTCTTGACTGTTTTCGTGTTTAGGACCATAAATCACAGGAATTCCATATACAGCCGGCTCAAGAACATTATGAATTTGCTTAAAGCTTCCTCCTACATAAGCAACATCTGCATAGTAATACAGTGTAAGCAATATTCCAATTGAATCCACAATAATAATTTGTTCATTATTATAATTATTCATGAATGAAAATCTTATAGTTTTATATTTTTTGTAAAAATAATTTTCTATCTTCTCAAGGTGAATGAGTGTCGGTTCGTGGGGAACAATTATCACAACAACATCTTTATCATATTTTAATAAATTAGTTACTGCTGGAAATATTACTTCCTCATCGCTCTCCCATGTGCTTCCCAATACTAAAATTTTTTTCCCTTCAAAAATTCCTTCGCGGAACAATTTTTTTTCTTTTGCCTGAAGACTTTTTTGATAAACCCTGTCAAATCGGGTATCTCCTACAGCTTTTATTCTTTCTGGATTAACTCCAAACATTAAAAAGTTTTTCACATCATTTTCAGAAACAGCAAGAATTTTTTCTGCACATGAATATATATGTTTATGAAAATTTTTTATTACTGGTAAATAACGTTTATTATTATTTCGCATTGTAGCATCTACAATAAAAAAAGGAATCTTTTTATTTTTTAGTTGCCAAATCATATTTGGCCATATATCGTATCGCATAAATATTGCAAGAACTGGGTCTATCATTTCCAAAAATTTTTCTGCATGTTTTGGAATATCAAAGGGCATATAACAAATTACATCCGCATAAGGATATTTAAGTGAATTACGATAACCAGAGGGAGAAAAAAAAGTAACAATTATATTGACATCTTTTTCTGATTTTATTTTTTCAATTATTGGCTTTGCCTGTTCAAATTCACCCATAGAAGAAGAATGAACCCAGATACTTTTCTTCTTTCTGTCAATTTTTGAAAGGTCTTTCTCAAGATTCGAAAAAAGATTTTTTCTATCCTGTATACTAATTCTGATTTTTTCATTAAGAAAAGGAGAAATTAAAACTAAGGCATATAATGCAGGATAATAAAAAATATTATAAAGCAAATACCAGATTATTCTCATAATTCATTTAGAAAGTTTATTACGTTATGAAAAACAAAATCAGGGGTTAAATCTTTCATACATTTAAAATGATTTTCTGGGCATTTTTCTTTTCCAATATGACTGCAAGGTCTGCAAATTAATAATTCATTCTCGAGTATCAAATTCTTTATTTTGTATGGTACAAATCCAAATTCTTTCACACTTGAACCAAATATTACTACAACTGGTGTATTCACTGCAGCAGCTGTGTGCATTAATCCCGAATCATTTGTTACTATCAATTTGCATTTTTTCATATAAGCAGCAGTTACAAGAATTTCATCATTGTTCTGCAGATTAATACTATTTGGAATTTGTTTGCTTATCTCAGAGCATATTGTTTCATCATCTTTCCCACCAAAAATTAGTACAATAAACCCTTCTCTCGAAAGTTTTTTCCCAAGTTCAATAAAATATTCAGGCAACCATCTTTTAGTAAAATGTTTTGAACCCGGACAAAAACCTATAATGGATTCATTCTTAAAATCAAAAATTTTATTTTCAATTTCTTCTGGAATAAATATTTCCAGACCATCACTATCTAATTGAATATCAGGAAATGAATTTGCATATCTTTCAACAATTGTTTTTGATTTTCGTAATAAATTTATTTTGAAATTAACAAGTAAAAATTTTTTTACGGAGTGTTTGTTAAAGCGGTAAACCGGAGCTTTTAAATTAAATGTTACTTTTCTGCTTCTAAAATTATTTTGTAAATCAAGAATAAAGTTGTATTTGTTTTGTTTAAGTTCATTTAACAATTCTTCAATATGTTCTGTATTAAACTCGTAAACTTTTTCCAGATACTGGTTATATTTTAAAACATCTGCATACTGACTTCTTACGAGAAAATCAATTTGAGAATTCGAATATTTTTTTTTCAATGCGCGTATAATTGGAGTTGTGAGTAACACATCTCCAAGCGAGCTTAACCGAATTACTAATATTCTTTTCAAATTTTTTCTTAACAATAAATAATTTTGAACCAAAAATTAGATAATAAATTTTAGCATTCAAAGTTCTGGTTGGAAGTAAGTTCATTCTTAATTATTTTTCGACAGAAAAAATAATGAGATTGAGAAATGACAACATTACCACCGCCGGCAACAAAACTATTTCCAGAAGATTCGCTTGAAAAGAAATGTTACAATATTGCCGAATCATTAAAAGAATATATACCTATAATGAATGAAAGATACCGACTTGGATTTAATTTATATCGTTATATGAAAGGCGAGGGAGACCCACCGGAAGTATTTATTAAAACAGCAAAAATTAAATTCGAACATATTTCAAGAGAAGAGTTAATAGAAAAAATTAACAATTCAATTAAATCACTATCTACTTAGCAATATAAAATTATCCTTTTTCTACAATGTTTTGCTTTGTGCTACAAATTTCCATTTGTGAAAATTTTTGTAATTCGTATCTGTGTTACTAAATTCTTACTGACATTCTTAGGAAACCGCCGTTATTTTCTTCCCTGTCATTCTGAAGAGACCGCTAATAGGTGGACGACGAAGAATCTAATCTCAATTTTTTGTTTTAATGAGATTCTTCATTTCGCTTCACTCCATTCAGAATGACTTTTTATATTACTGCATCATTTGTAAAAACATGCAAAAAATCATAATACCAATATTACATTTCAAAGAGATTCTTCGATTTTAGACTTTATCACAATTAATCATTATAAAGAACTCTCCCTAACTCCCTCTCTTAAAAAGAGAGGGACTTTAAGCCTCAGAATCTTTACTTCCTGAATATTTTCTTTAATTTTTTTAATAACATAAAATAATTCATCAAAATGATATATATTTTTCTGTCATTCTGAGGCGACCACCGTTAGGTGGACTACGAAGAATCTAGTCCAAATTTTTTGTTTTAATGAGATTCTTCATCCCGCTTCGTTCCATTCAGAATGACTGTATTATTCTTTTTTGTTGAGATACTTCGTCCGCCTGCAGCGAACTCAGTATGACTATTATTATGTTATTTCCTTATCAGAATTTTTTGTTATAATTTTTGTCTTGTTCTCACGAAACTATGTTTCGTTTTACTACTCTTGTAATCTTGGTAATATTGACAGAATCATTTCGCCAGCATCATCTTTTTAACTATATAATTCTTCCCTGCTTGAAGCGTGTAAAAATATACTCCGCTCGAAAGTTGATACTCATCAGCTGAAAATTCTACTTTGTAAGTGCCTGCATCTTTGTATTCATTTACTAAAGTTGCTACTTCTCTGCCTAATATGTCATATACTTTTATTGTAACAAAATTTTTCTCTGGCAACTGATAACTGATAATCGTTGATGGATTAAATGGATTAGGATAATTGCTTAGCAATGTTAATATATCATCTTCATTTTTCTCTACCCTATTTTTTTCTGCTACTCTAAATAATCCTCGATTATTTCCCAATAACTTTTCGCTGTCATATACCAATAAGTCTTCCGGATATTTTGATTTTAGTTCACTAAAATATTCATTTGCTTTTTCTTTATCATTCAAACAATTTAGATATACTGAACCAAGTGCAAACAATGTATTTTTTTCGATATGTTCATTTAATGTAAGCTCAAATCTAATTTTTTCAAGATTTTTAATTACTCCTTTAAAATCACCTTTATTCAATAAACCATGATTAATTAGTTCATAACCCATAACCGTTAGCTCATCTTTCATTCCTCCCCTCGAAAATATTTCTTTGTTTATTAATTCTTCAAAGCCTTCTCTTTTTGATTTATTATATGCATCTTCAAGTTTTATCAATGCATATCTGCCTAATAAAGTGTTTCCTTCGTTTCTTAATATATTAAGATAGTATTCAATTTCTTTATTGGGGTCTGTCCCTTTTTCTATCATACTTGTTGTTTTCTTCAAACTAATTCCTTTTAATTGTCCATTGTTCTCTTCTAATATTAATCCCCTCCCACTATTTGGGTCGCTGCTCAATGGATTTTCATTGTGAATTGTTGATTGGTATGAATAAAACTCATTGATGTTTGGCGGGTATGAACCCCACCAGTTATATTGTGCCCATATTGTTGCACCGTATATTGCACAGGCTTCGTATGATGAATTATTATATATACTGTTTGAACCCCCGCCGCCAGTACTTCCAAAGTTAATGTTTCCGTTATAATCTGCCTGCAATCCATAGCCAGTATTATCTTTTATAACATTATTTCCTGGTCCATAATAATACAAAGCTCCCGTTGGTGCTGAATAGTAAGTGGATTTAATTCCTGTTGTAGTATGACCTTTTATTATATTATTGACCACGTAAGGATTTGAATAATAATAACAATAAATTCCATACGAGCCGTTATTCAGTATTTGGTTATTGTTAATTGTTGGTGATGAGTTATAACAATATATTCCATAACCATTATTATTTTGAATAGTGCTGTTTGATATTGTAATGTAATTATAACCTGTACTGTTAAAATAAACTCCAAAATTTGCATTTAGAATATTTGCATAATTGATTGTACCGCTGCTTTTCCATTATTGAAGCGAATACCAACCCAGTTGCCGCTATTGCCTAATCTATCAAATGTAATTCTATTATCAGAGCTGCCAAGTGCATTGAGTGTGCCGTTTATTATAAGAGAGCTACCATTAGAAAAATACAATCGTACATTATTCCCAATATTTAATGTGCCATTAATTGTTAATGATGAGTTATTTTGGAAATAAATAGTAGAACCTGATTGGATTGTTAGTGTTTTACCTTGGGGGACTGTCAAATTCCAATTAAAATAATTTGTTCCAGAAAATGTTTCATTATCAATTAGATTACCGGCATATAAGAACGATATTCCTTCTTCATCTTCAAATTTGAGGAGTCTTCTATTATTTGCAGGGTTGTTTGGTGTATTCATAACAGGATAAGGTATTGTGGAATAAAATGTATGACCCAATCCTATCTGATGACCAATTTCATGTGTTGCTACTGATTGTATGTCATTCCAAGCATCATTATTATCATACCATACTTTCTCTCCATTATAAACAATATCAACATCTAACAATTGATTATTTGAATTACAAGTTAGAATTGTCACAGCGGAAGCGTTATATGTAGAGTCAAATACTTCGCCTTCATTAAATAATGGGTCGCCGTAATAAATCCAGTAATGTCCATTTTTACCATCATTACCATATGTTCCTGAAACAGAACCTGCATAATTAAATGTCATATCGCTAGTTGTAACATTTTCCCATGTATTATAAGCCGAATTAATTAATGCTTGTGTTTGTTGATAAGTAAAACCATCGCCAGCTCCATTTTCTTCAAGATACCAATCAATATGATGATATTGCCAATAAACAATATTGTTTGATCCTTTTGATACCCAATAGGCTTCATAAGTAGGACCATTTCCCATTAAATCTATATAAGTTTCTCCGCTAAATAAAAAAGTTATGGACAAAAGCATAATTAAATAAAGTATATGTAAAATAACTTTTGTTTTCATTTTCAAAACTCATGAATTTAGTTATTAATTTATTTATTAATACACTCATTTAAATATCTTATAAAATCATTGAGTGGAATATTATTTCTATTATTAAGATAGACTCTATTACCTTCTTTGATAATTTCAAGAGTATAATCAGCAAATCTATCCCTAATCACATAAAAATTGTTTTTATAATCAGGATATATATTAAACTTACCTTGTGATAATGCGGTAATAGTATATTTGTTTTGTTTATTGTTTTTTTGAGAATTCTTATTTAAAAAAAGAATTGATTCTTGGTTTTTAATAAACTGTGGATATTCAAGTACTATTGTAGTAATACCATCAAGGGTTCCACCTAAATATGTAAAAGTTATATCTTCGATATCATTGTATTGTCCCTTATAAATTCTTTTTACTCGAAATGTTATATCACTATAAATTCGGCCTTTTTCTTTTTGATAGGACTTTATAGAGATTACCTTGCAAGTACTATAAGATCGCTCTTGTTTATTAATTCAACAAAGTTATAATATTTCATATCCGATGCATGCGAAATATTATTTACAAAAGTTAAATCAATAAATATAATTATTATTGTAATGATTAATTTTTTCATATTCATTCCTATTAAATTTTATTTCAAAAAAATCATTTTAGATGAACTAAAAAAATTCTTCCCTGTTTTTGAGCTCGAAATCAAGTTATATATGTATACTCCACTCGAAACTAAATGGCCAATGTCATTAGTACCATCCCATAAAATAGTATGAGCTCCAACTGGCTGGGAACAATATCTTATTGTTTTTATTGATCTTCCCATCATATCATATATTTTTAATTCTACATCTGATTCATTAGCTAATTCATACGATATAGCTGTTCGAGAATTAAATGGATTTGGGTAATTTTGATTGAGTTTAAATTCTCCAGATATTTCAGGTTTTTTCGTATTAATAGAAGTAATCACCGATTTTTTTTTCATAATTAGACCATTGTTACCTACAACCCATAAATTTCCATTTATATAATTCATTCCCACAATAAATCCATCTGGTAGGCTAAATTCCTCAGACCATGTTTTACCAGCATTTGTAGTATAAAGAACTTGTTTTTTTTGCATAAAAATATTAGAAAAATAAACCCATCCTTTTAAGCCATCAATAGGGGCAAGTGAAGAAGCATTCCCAAATTCATTTTCAAAATAATTCCAGTTATAACCACCATCTACTGATGTTACAAACTTTAATCCTCCTCCCCAAAGTGTATCTTTTCCTGCAATTCTTAGTATACGTAATGGAGTGGCTTTAACTATTCCAACATTTACCCAGGAAGTTCCCCCATCAGAAGTTTTATAAACAAAGGTCTCGGAAAAGCTATCGACATAGTCACCTGCAAATGCCCAGCCAGTATTATTATTCTGAAATTTTACAGCTGTAAATAATTTAGCACTAAACTGATCATAAGATTTAATTTCTAATTGCTTATTCCATGATTTTCCACCATCAACTGTATGAATAATTAAGCCAATACCATGATCAAAATAAGTTTTATATCCAGTTAACCAACCTTCATCTTCATTGACAAATGATAAATCGGTCAAATTGAAACCCTCCTCTAATCCGCTTTCACATATTATCCACGTTTTCCCTCCATCTTTTGTAGACAGTATTTTGCCATTCGAGCCTAAAATATATCCAACATAATAACTTACGAATTGTAGTTTTCTTAACTTAATGTTTTCTACAGGACAAATTTGTTTATACCAATTTAAGCCTCCATCAGTTGTGTTAATTATTGTTGAACTATCTCCTACTGCCCACCCATATAATGTATCTACAAAACAAACATCATTTAGATCTACTTTTACTTTGCTATTCTGTACTTCCCATTGTGCATAAACATTTGTAAATAACAGAATGAATAAAGCTATTATTAAATTCATACTATTCATAATTTTCACCTTTATTAACTGATTTTAATTTTTATGGAGTTACCATTTTATGAGGAAACTTCTTTTTCATTCTATACCTCCAATGATATACTTGATAAAATTACAATCTGAGCCAGAGGCTCATCAGCATTTGGCTGAAGGAATAATTCTTTTAACTGAAGTGAACAGAAATTTATTTTACTTGCTTGTTTTCCACCCTCTGAAAAATGTGATGAACTTATATACTGTAAGAAGAAATCAGCCCTGGAAATTTCTCTGAACAATTTTATTAAATGTCAAAAAAAAATCAAGAACTTTCAAGAATTGAGAAATGAGAATGTTTAATTAACTAAGCTTCACTTCATGTTACTTAGAAGAATCTCTTTTGAAAAATCTATGAGTATAACAAGGAAATGGCATTTTATCATCTGCGAATATCTGCGACAATCCGAGTTATTTGCGTGAAATTTATTTTGTCGTTCTGAGGAATCCCACCGAAAGGTGGATAACGAAGAATCTAATCTCAATTTTTTGTTTTTAAGAGATTCTTCGTCCGCCTAAATGGCGGACTCAGAATGACAATACTACTTTCTCTGTTGTTCTAAGGAGACCGCGGCTACTCTTTTCCCTGTCATTCTGAGGAGGCTGCCGTTATGTGGACGACGAAGAATCTAATCACAGCTTTTTGTTTTTAAGAGATTCTTCATTTCGCTTCACTCCATTCAGAATGACTGTATTATTCTTTTTTGTTGAGATACTTCGTCCGCCTGCAGCAGACTTAGTATGACTGTTATTATATTTTTTTTGTCCAATCAGAAATTTTTTGATATAAGTTTCATCTTATTTTTCACGAAGCTATGCTTGTAGTTACAAAAAAAATCCCGGCAGAAAGTTTTGCTAACTGCCGGGATTCAGAAGCTATTTGTAATTTAGCTTTATTACTTCATCAATATCATCTTCTTACTAATATTTACATTGTTTCCAATCAATCTGTAGATGTAAATTCCTGATGATAAATTGCTTCCATTAAATGTAAGCTTTTGTATACCTGCATTCATTTCGTCATCAAATAATGTTGCTACTTCCTGTCCAAGTATGTCATATACTTTCAATGTGTATCTTCCTTTTTCTGGGACTGCAAATTTAATTGTTGTTACTGGATTGAATGGATTCGGGTAATTTTGACTTAACTCGAATTTTGTTGGAATTTCTTCTGATTCAACAGATGTAACAGATGCAACTCTCTTGCTCAAATAAATCTTTCCTTCTTTAGTTCCAACAAAAACATTATCCGAGTTCTTTGTTACAATTAATGCACTAACACCAAATCCACCCATACCAATTGAGTTCCATGTATTTCCATTATCAGTTGATTCAAATACACCACTTGTCCAGGAAGCAACATAAATTTTATCACTCAAATTAACTGCTATCGAATAAATGAATGAAGCATTCAAATTATTTACTTTAGTCCATGTTGTTCCATTATCAAGTGAACGATAGAGTCCATCTCCATATGTTCCAGCATACAATCCATTTGAATTGGAAGCTAATGACCATACGAAATCATATCCAACATTTAATTTTGTCCATGTTGAATTTTGATATTTGAATACTCCTCCACCGTAACTTGCAGCATAAAGTATGTTTGAATGAACTGTTAATGCATTAATAATTAGATTATAACCAAGCCCATTATTCATTTCATTCCAGGTTGTTCCATTGTCGGTTGATTTGTAAACACCCAATCCCCATGTTCCAGCATAAAGAACACCATTATCAGATGCAAGTGCATGAACATCAATATTTGAAAGTGAAGTTAAACTCCAAGCAGAACCATCATATTTGAATACACCTAATTCAGTTGCTGCAAAGATATAACCGTTATGAATATTCAAAGCCCAGATGAATCCAACATTCATATTGTTATTTATTTTTAACCATGTTTGACCACCATTACTAGATTTATAAATATTTCCTCCCCAGGTTCCTGCATAAATATTTCCTGATTCATCATAAGCCATAGCATATACAATTTCACCATTGGAGAATCCATTTACATACTGCCAGTTGTTTTGATTTTCTGAGCCATTGTTATTGCCCTGTTCAATATTTGAAACTGTTATTGTTGCACTTGCTGAATTATTATTTGGATTCGGGTCTGTTGTAACTGTTGAAGTTATTGTTGCAATATTGGTAATTTCTTTTTCAAATGGGATATTACCAATGAATTGTGCAAGATTCATTTGACCCATTCCACTTAATGATTTGCAAATCATCTGACCATTGATTACACCGCTTACAAAGTTTACATCTGCAAATGGAGCTAATAATGAACCTCTTATATCAATGCCCTGAATAGTTAATTGTGTAGCTTGATAGAAATTGTATAATACATTTGTTATGCTTGTGCCATTTACTGTTAAACCACCAGTCCAGCTTACATTTGTTCCATCAATATTAACAAGAACTACAGAACCATTAGGAGCATTAATTGTTACATTATTTGCAGAAGATAAATCAGCACCATTAACTTTGAATACATTTAAGAATGGGTCACTACCTGTTAAAGTTAAGCCGCCATATTGAAAATTAACTGTTCCATTTACAGTGTAATTTGATAGTGTAGTTGAAAGATTTTCGAGATAAATTTTTGCAGCAGCAAAATTAATAGGGTTATCCTGACGTAAAGTTCCATTAATACTTACAGAAGGCTGCGGCAAATTAGTTGTGTTTCCATAAACAACATTTCCATTGACAGCACCGCTAATGAAAGTAAGATCTCTGCCAACGATTAATACATCTCCACTGTTAGGAGGTAATTGGTCGCCAATACTATAATTTGCAAAGTAAGCATCACGACCAACTGCAGCTTTGCCTTGTGTATCCGATGAAGGCTGATTCACATCATAAATTACAAACAGATTATAATGTTTTGCTGGACCTAAATCGAATATCGAATTATTTAATTGGTCGCAGCTTACTTTTGCAATTATAGTTAGAGTTGCAAATTCCTGGGAATTCAGATCACCTACCATCCAAATTCCCGTATTTGAATCATATACCCCCTGTGAAGTGGAACTGGATACTAGTATCAAACCTTGGGGAATTAAATCTGAAACTTGAATTCCTTTTGCTTTATTTGGTCCATCATTAGTTACTTTTATTGTAAATGTAACATTCTCATCACATTGTGGATTTGGATTATCAACAGATTTTTCAATTCTTACGTCAGCTGGTTCTTCCTGTGGTGGTGGACATACCCAAGGATACCAATACAAATCTCTGCCTATTCCATTTTTAATTGGATTTCCATTGCAGTCTAATACATTTACACCATAATGAATTTCAACAATCTGGTCATCTGGACGAATTCCTGGCCATTGAGCTGTTATTGAAAATGTTGTATCCTTAGTAATTAATATTGTTTGATAATGAGTTGAATTATCCACACTTCCATCGTTTGGATATACAATCCTCCATGATAATTGTAAATATGCTTTGCTTGGATTTGGAGTTAAATGAACACTTCCATTAATTGTAATTGGTTTAGGGTCATATTCACAAATTGCAGAATCAGGACCGAGTGTTGCAGTCCAATCAGTTACACACGATAATTCACACTCAATTTGAACAGTGGCAGATGCTTCATCTTCTACATTAGTAGAACCATCAACTGGATGGCCTACAGCTTTAACTGTATTAATCAATTCACCGCAATCATTTTCTGTAACTGTATAAGTTTTTGTGAATGATTTTGTTTCACCAGGCAGAACTGGTGTAATGTTCTTGATTTTGTGGTCGCCATTTGGATTTAATAAAGCATCATAAAAATCAACGCCGCCGCTCAGTGTTATATCCCCGCAATTTTCAACAGTGAATGTATAAGTGATAATATCGCCGGGCTTTGCAGTTTGTTTATTTGCAGTTTTTGTTACACTAACACAAGTCTTATAAAATCCAAAATCAATTGTTAAATTATCAGCACAATTAAGTTCTACTGTAACAGATTCATTAATATTTGCATCGCTGTCTTTACTGTCATCATTACCTTGATTTTTCTTTGTAGAATACCATTTTGTTTTTAATGTGCTTTCTAAAACACCGCCACTAATGAAATTAGATGAAGCTAATTTTATTGTATAAGTTCCGTTCAATAAATTATTAAATTCATATTTACCATTTGAATCAGTTGTATCTACTGCAATCAATTGATTATTTTGCCAGAGTTCGACAACAACGCCAAAAATTCCCGGTTCATTCGAATCTTGAATTCCATTTACATTTTTATCGTGCCAAACAAAGTTGCCAATTTTGTTTGTGCAAACAACTTCTTTATAAAGTCCAGCATCCCAAGAAAGGTCATTTTCACCCGATGTTAAAGTTGTACAGATTGTCTTACCTGTATTAATATTTGCATCAGAATCTTTGTTATCATCGTTGCTAGCATCTTGAGTTGTAAATACATAACCTGCAGGAGGAATAAATTGAACATAATAATCACCAGGTTCAAGATTTAAGAATAAATAATTACCAGATGAATTAGTTGTTGTTATCGATATTAAGTTATCATTGCAATCATATAATTTCACAGAAACATTTGATATCCCTGGTTCATTAGAATCCTGAATTCCATTTTTATTTAGGTCTTCCCAAACTTTATCCCCAATAGATACAGGTTGTTTACATGTTAGAAATCCTTTGTCAACAGTTCCATTATCAAAGTTTTCATTGATTGCAGTTGCAGCATTATTAATTTCAGATAAAGTAAAACCATTTAGATTGCCACCGCCTAAAACCTGTTCTGCAAAATTCAAAAATTGATTTACAGAGTAATTTGCAAATGGCCCGCTTACAATTATTAAGTTTCCTAATGGAGTTGAATTAGTTCCAAGATATCCTGCTGCACTGTAATAAACATTTAATTTGAGAGCTGTAATCTGACCAGCCAGAACACTTATGTCTGCTGTAGGATTAGTATAATTCTGTGTTAGAACTGAAGGAGTTCCACCATCAGGTAAATAATTTTTAATAGCTGTAGCCGATGTAAATGTAATTTTATAATTGCCCCCTACAGTCATTCCAGTTGGGAAAACTGAGTTAAAATATAAATCTCTAATTTTGCCGGGTGTGCTATTTGAAGGACTTCCCCAGCCGCCTTGAGTAAAAGTTATATAGCCTTTTAAATCGCAATCAGTTGGTGTATACCATTCAACAGTTGCATTAACTTCTTTTGTATCGAAAGATGGTGTGGCTAAAACTAATTTCTGTTTCTCACTTGGTTTTGATTTGTGAACATATCTAGTTCCCTGCGGAATTTCTACTTGCGCTATTATACTTATTGTTGCAGTTCCAATTCCATTATAAGTTAATGTAAATGGCCCGGCATGACCATTAATATCTGTCACTCCTGTATTTGAACTCAATGTTCCAAGAGTTGAAGAAATTTGCAAAGAAACCCCTTCAACAGGATTTCCATTAATATCATAAGCAAAAACATCAAATGTGGCAGGGGTATTCTGGATTAAGGATTGATGATTCGGAATTATTAATAATGTTTGAAGTGGTGCTTGACCATTATGATTTGCATTAGCATCAGCAATAATTGCAAGCGCTCTTGTCTTTACTGTATTATCATTTGAAATTGAATTAGCATTTACACCATCACTGAAGTGCCAGATTGCCATTTGAATTGCAGCAGCTTCTTTGTTAATGTCAGAAAGTTGACCCGGATAATTATTTTTATAAGGATAATAATTATTAAGAATATAAGTTATTTCTGATGGCGTAGCATCTTCATCCCAGTAATCTTGATTGTAAACCAAGCTATGCTGTACATCAATGCAGTAAAATTTTACAGATTGAGAATTTAATGTTCCTTTTAAAGTTCCTGCAAAATTACTTGTGCTTTGATTTGTATATGGATTTGTATAATAAATTGTTTTCCCCTCAGCTGTTCCAGACACTTGAGCAATGCTGGTATAATTTGTTACTTGTTTAATTCCTTTGCTTTGAGCAAAAGAATAAATTGTAAATCCGAAAATAAGAGACAGTAAAATCAAAACTCTTAAAAATAGTTTCGGCTGATTAATCACTTTTCCTCCTGATAAATTGATTTTAATACCTGCTTGTTTTAGCTCAATGCAAATGCCAGAATAAAAAACTTAATTTTAGCTTAAAAACAAAGGATTATACCATTACCACATTTTGGGAATGTTTCAAAATGAGAGAGTTATAAAAGTATGATGCATTTTAAGGTGTGTTAAAATTGAAATGCTAATTCTAAAAAGATGAAATCAAAGTTTACAATTTTTATTTATTTCCGTAATTCAGATAAGAATCTTTTATTGAGTTTTAAGATAATATTAAACTAAAAGTAAATTCCAGTAATGCAGAGACCTGCTATTAAACAGGTCCCCTTAAAAAATTATAGCCCGAGTTTAATTTTAATATCCTGAGGTATAGCATCTTTATGAACCATTATTGCAATCACTTTTAATCTTGCATAAGATTCAGACATATACCAGTAACCATTATACTTTTTATTCTTTGTGCCCCAGGAATTTTTTGTGTAATAAAATTTAGTTCCGTTCTGATCTTTTGCTAATCCTACAATATGCATTAAATGGTCATCAGTTGTCGTTTGATTATCAAATGTTTCTTGACGCATCTCTTGCGTAATTGTTTTTTCTTTTACTGGAACATCATTTTTATCTTCATCACTGTTGTTTTTTTCTTCGTCCGGCTCTTCTGATGAATCAGCGGGAATTACTGCAATACATTTTTTCTTATCAAATGTTTTTTCACTTACGTCTCCATCCCATGCAATTGAATAACCATGTTCCAATGCATAATCCATAATTCTCATTAAATCATCAATTGGAACATTATAGTATAAATCTTTACTCCAGTTATCAGGTATTTCCAAATCAAACTTTGTATAAAATGGATGATGTGTAAATGAAGTCAATTCTACATAATCATCTGGATTGAACCCTAAAGAATCTACAAAACTTTTGGGTGTATAATTTTTTCCTTTGTAGTTAAATTCTTTTGGTGGAATGCCCAAATAAATATCCAGCGTAGATTCAATTACTTTTTGCCAGACTGGCGTAATTTTTCCTCCTTTCTTTTTTGATACAGCATCAACTATTGATTTCAAAACTGCATCCATTTCACCATGATTATGTTCTTCTTCTTGTATGTTCATTCCTTTATAAATTTCTTCAGGTACTAATCCATATTCTCTAATAACATTTAAAACATCGTGTGCTTGTCCTCCCATTCCAAAATTAGTTAACCCATTATAACGAATATAATTTTGTGCTTTCTTTGGGTATGTAAATCTAACATTCCACATTGGAGATAAAATATGTTCTCCTTTTCCCATTCTAATTAACTCTGTTTCAATAAAAGAAGTAGTTGCAAAAGACCAGCATGTACCTGTTTTTGCTTGATTTTTTACTGGTGTGGTTTTAACCTGATAAATCATTGTAAATTCATACTGTTCTTTTTTATCGCTCTTTTTCTTTCCCTGAGCATAAAATACAAATGGGATTAAAATGAGAACAATTATTAACTTCTGAACTTCTGTTATTCTTTTCATTTCAATTCTCCACCACAAAATTTTATTGATAACATTAAAATAATCCTCCTGATAATCATAGGAAATATTTTTTTTATTTTATTTCTGATATTGACAATAAATTTTTGATTTTTTATGATTAACAGTAAACAAAAATTTATCTGTGAGGGATTTAATAGATTCTATAAGTTATCTGCTTATTGCGGGCAAAAAAGGAGGTGACTAAAGCATGTTCGGAATGGACTTTATTAGCTTCTTAATATTACTAATTATCGCTGCAATTGTAGCAGCAGTTTTACACTTTGGATTTAAATACTACATAATTCCGGGCTTCACTTCCTATTTATCAAAAGTAATAATTGCATGGATAGGTGCATGGCTTGGCACCCCAGTATTCGGGAAATGGTTCGAAGGTCTTGCTTATAAAGAAGTCTACATTATTCCTGCAATATTAGGTGCACTGGCAATTTTAATTCTTATTGTTGATGTTGTCAAAAGTTGTTCTAAACAAAAAGAATGAATGTATATTTAATTAACTTAAGATAATTACAAAACTTAAATTGCCCGCAATGGCAGATAACTATTTATTATAAAATTTCTTTTCCTGATTTTAATAAATTCCTATTTATTAAAAATTTTCTGCTTCATGGGGGTATATAATTAACAAAATCCAATCACTAATTAAAGGGGGTAAATATGAAAATTACACGCATGAACAAAATTCAGAACGGAACAGGCAAAACTGCAGCTTTTTTTGATATTGAAACTGATGAGGGAATAAAAATTAAAGGATTCCGAGTTGTTATGGGAGATAAAGGTTTATTTATTTCTTCTCCTAACGAAAAAGGGAAAGATGGCAAATACTATGAAACCATTACTCTACCAAAAGAAATGAAAAAGAAATTAGAGAAAATGGCAATTGATGAGTATAACTCAAAGTAAGTAAAGTGATGTCTAAAATCTTTCTGGGGAAATGAAAAAATAAATTTAACAAAATTAAATCCGTGTAAATCAATAAAAAAAGATTCTCATCCTATAGATTTACACGGATGAATATATTTCCAGCCCACCGTATAATTTATTTTTCTAAATAATTTGTTTTTCATTTATTGATTGATTTTAATTCTATCTAAACATAATTTCACTTTCAGATAATTTTATTTGGGAAATTAAAATGCGAATTCTAATTCGTATTCTATTCTTTATTTTGCTTTCCATATCGACAATTGCACAGAGTGCAAAATATGGCATTGTTGTTCACGGTGGTGCAGGTGTTATAAAAAATTTACCACCTGATAAAGAAAAAGAATATATTTCAAAATTGTCAGAAGCCATCGAGGCTGGTTACAAAATTTTAGAAAGTGGAGGTTCATCACTTGATGCAGTGACAAAAGCAATTAATATTCTCGAAGATTCACCTTTATTTAATGCTGGCAAAGGTGCGGTGCTAACTGAAAATGGAATTGCAGAACTTGATGCTTCAATTATGGATGGAAAAACTTTGATGGCTGGTGCTGTAGCAGGTGTTCATCATGTGAAAAATCCAATTAATCTAGCCCGCCTTATTATGGAAAAATCTCCTCATGTAATGATGATTGGAAACGGAGCCGAAGAATTTGGCAAACTTTTCAATATAGAACTTGTTGATTCAAGTTATTTTATTACAAATGAAAGATGGAATCAATATTTAAAAATGAAACAGGAATATGAAAAAAAAGATGTTGAAAAACATGGAACTGTTGGGGCAGTAGCTTTAGATAAATATGGAAATCTTGCTGCAGGAACTTCTACCGGTGGAATGATGATGAAAAAATTTGGGCGGGTTGGAGATTCTCCAATTATTGGAGCAGGAACTTATGCAAACAACAATACTTGTGCTGTATCCGGAACCGGTCATGGTGAATACTTCATTCGTCTTGGAATTGCAAGAGACATTTCTTCTCTGATGGAATATAAAAATCTTTCTCTTTCAGATGCTGTAAAAGAAGTAATAAACAAACTTACTCAAATTGGTGGAACAGGAGGAGTAATTGCAATTGATAAAAGTGGGAATATAGCTATAACTTTCAATACAGATGGGATGTTCAGAGGATACTTACTAAGTGATGAAAAAATCAATATAAAGATTTACAAAGAAGAATAATATCACTCATACTTACTGCAGATTATTATTTTACTACAAATCGTTCAATATGGTTTTATATAAAATTTTTCTTTTTAACATAAATTAATATCAATCTATGAAAACAAAATAAATCATGGAGGGTAAGATGGAGCCTGTTTACCCAATAAATTTTTGGGCAGTATTTGTGTGTGGCCTGATTGCAATGGCACTCGATTTTGTTTATTACAGTCCATTGCTATTAGGAAAAATCTGGATTACATCTTCTGAAAAATCTGACGAAGAGGAAACAATTAACAAATCAAAAATTTGCATTACTTGCTTTTTTGCACAGCTTGTAATGGCATACATTCTTGCAAGATTAATGAGTTATCTTGGGACTTCAACACCTCAAGAAGGAATTCGAGTTGCTTTTATGGCATGGCTCGGCTTTGTAGCAACTACAACTACCGTTACTTTTATTAATGAAGGAAAAAAATTTGCACAGTTTTTAATTGACGGCGGTTTTCATTTCATTGTGCTTTTAATTTTTGGAATTATACTTGGTGCCTGGCATTAAATAAAAAACTAAACATAAGAAAATTATGAACATCAAACTAATTGTATTTGACCTTGACGGTACACTTGTAAGTTCACACGAGACAATTTATAAAGCTACAGTTCATACATTAAATAAATTGAACATTCATAATAAATTAATAGAAGAAAAATTTTACAACCGCATAGGTTTACACTTTGAAGATATATTTGATGAATTTGATATGAATGTTCCTGATTTCAACGAGTTCATAGAAATTTATAAATCTATATATTTTGACTACATCAATTATTCATATCTATATGATGATGTCGAAACCGCTTTAGATAAAATCCATCTGCTTGGTATTAAGATTTCCTTACTAACAACAAAATCACAGGAACAGGCAGAGTTAATTTTAAAACACTTTAACATTTATGATAAATTTGATTATGTTATGGGAAGAAGACAAGGCATTCAACATAAACCTTCTGCTGAACCATTGCTTTACATTTGTAATGAATTAAAAATCGATACAAAAAAAACAATGATTGTAGGTGATTCTGAATTAGATGTAATGTGCGGCAAAAATGCCAATGCTATTACATGCGCAGTAACTTACGGTTACAGAAAATTAGAAGAACTTAAAAAATCGAATCCAGATTTTATTGCAAATAAAATTTTTGATGTTGTCAACATTGTAAATGGCAAGTTTTGAAAAAATGAAAGAGGGGAGGAGTTATGGAAAAAGGAAAAGTTACAGTAAATATTATCAATGGAATAGCAACTATTAATTTTTACCATCCTAAAAGTAATATACTTCCCATGCCAATGCTGAAGGAGCTCACAGATGCAATAAATAAAATTGCAAGTGACAAAAGTGCTAATGTAATAATCTTAAGAAGCGAGGGGAACAAAACTTTTTGTGCGGGGGCAGCTTTTGACGAACTGCTTGCAATAAAAGATTTCAAAAGCGGCAAAGAATTTTTTATGGGTTTTGCTCGATTGTTCAATGCAATGAGAAAATGTCCAAAGTTTATTATTGCACGAGTCCATGGAAAGGCTGTAGGTGGTGGCGTGGGTTTAGCTGCTTCTGCCGATTACACACTTGCATCAAACGAAGCCTCCGTTAGATTGAGTGAAATTCTGCTGGGAATTGGTCCATTCGTAGCTGGACCTCCCATTGAAAGAAAAATCGGTAAAACTGCTTTTATCACAATGTCAATTGATGCAGAATGGCACGATGCATTCTGGGCTAAACAAAATGGATTGTATACAAAAGTATTTGCTAATAATCATGAACTTGATGAAGCTGTTTCATCTTTAGCTAAAAAACTTGCAAGCTACAATCCTGAAGCAATTGAACAATTGAAAAAAATTTTCTGGAAAGGAACAGAAGACTGGGAAGAACTACTCGAAGAAAGAGCAGAAATTAGTGGCAGACTTGTAGTTTCTGAATTCTCTAAAAATTATATCAAAGCATTTAAAGGAAAGTTATGAACACTGCTACTTTAAGATTTTATGAAGAACTTAATGATTTTCTACCAGAAGAAAAAAGAAAAAAACAATTTAAACATCAGTTCTGGGGACAACCATCAATCAAAGATTTGATTGAATCTCTTGGTGTGCCTCATACAGAAGTTGACCTGATTCTGGTAAATGGCAGGTCAGTTAACTTTAACTATCTTGTAAAAGATAAAGATAGAATTTCTGTCTACCCCGAATTTGAATCAATCGATATAAGCAATATTCAAAAACTTAGAGCCAAACCATTACGAAATCCAAAATTTATTTGCGATGTTCACCTCGGAAAACTTGCAAGAAGTTTAAGAATGTTTGGGTTCGATGTATATTATGAAAATAATTTGAGTGATGAACAAATAATAAAAATTTCTCTAAATCAAAAAAGAACAATATTAACAAGAGATTTAGGAATTCTGAAGAGGAAAGAGGTTACTCGCGGTTATTTTGTCCGCGAAGAAAATCCAGAAAAACAACTCGTTGAAATAATTAATAGATTTGACCTGATTAAATTAATTAAACCATTGACCTTATGTTTAGAATGTGGTGGGAAATTAATAAGAATCTCCAGAAAAAAGATAAGTAACTTTGAGTTGCTGCCTGAAAAAGTAAAAGAATCGCAAAATCGGTTTTTTATTTGTAAAGATTGTAAAAATTTATACTGGAGAGGGACTCACTACGACAATATGAAAATGTTTCTGAATAAAATTATCACTTATCTTAAAACTAACAAAAAAGCTTTAAAAACTATTTGAAAAGGAATTTGAGTTATGAAAGTAAATAAAAAACTTCGTCTTATTGTTTTACTAAGAGAGATCATTCACGATAGATTTAATCTTGAAGAAGATAAAGCAAATGAAGATGAGATTATTGAAAATGTTAAAAAAGGGATTGAGTTTAAGGGAATGAATCTTTGGGTTCTCATCTTTGCAATATTTATTGCTTCGATCGGTCTAAATGTAAACTCAACCGCTGTGATAATTGGCGCGATGTTAATTTCTCCTTTAATGGGTCCAATTATGGGTATTGGTTTGGGAATTGGCATAAATGATTTCGAATTGATAAAAAAATCTTATAAAAATCTTGGTGTTGCCGTTTTGATAAGCGTATTAACATCAACTATATATTTTTTAATTACTCCATTAAGTGATGCCCAATCAGAATTACTTGCACGAACAACCCCGACAATCTGGGATGTATTCATTGCATTATTTGGTGGATTGGCTGGAATTGTTGCTGCAACACGAAAAAGCATAAGCAATGTAATTCCCGGAGTTGCAATTGCAACTGCATTAATGCCACCATTATGTACGGCAGGATTTGGATTGGCAACAGGAAATTTATCTTATTTCTTCGGCGCATTTTATCTTTTCTTTATCAACAGTGTTTTTATAAGTCTTGCTACATATGTAATTGTTCGGTTTATGAAATTCCAGAAAAAAGATTTCCTTGACCCTAAAAAAGAGCTACGTGTTAAACGTTCAATTGTAGTTATTGTATTAATTACTGTTATTCCCAGTATAATTATGGCTTACAATATCGTAAGCAGAACATTTATTGAAAAAAATGTGCAGAAGTTTATTACAAACGAGTTAAGTTTTCCCAACACTCAGATAGTGAGTAAAAAAATAAATTTTGATTCAAGTAGTGTTCAAATAGAAGTATTTCTTTTTGGTTCTGCTGTCGAACCGAATCTAATTGAAATTGCAAAACAAAGATTAACAAAATACAAACTGAAAGATGCTAAACTCATAGTAAGACAAGCAGTAGCAGGAGAAAGTAAAATTGATATAAGCGCTCTCAGAGCTGGTGTTATCGAAGAACTTTATCATAAGAATGAGGAGATAATAAAAAATAAAGATAAACAAATTCAACTACTTGAAAGTCAGCTTGCTCTACTTTCACTAAATCAATATAACATAGAGGAAATCGCAAAAGAAGCCAAAGTTTTATTTAATAATCTCATAGAATTATCAGTTCATCGTTCCTACGTTATGAACTTCAGAACTAATCAATTAGATACTGTTACAATTGCTTATGCAAAATTTCCAACATCGGTTTCTAATAATGATAGAAGAAAATTAAATAATTGGTTGAAAGAAAGAACAAATTCAGAAAAATTTAAGTTAATAACCAACTGATAATCATGAATTATATTTTATCTGAAATTTATATTTATCCAGTTAAATCGCTAAGTGGAATTAGTTTACAAAAATCAGAAGTAACCGAAAGAGGATTAAAATATGATCGACGTTGGATGCTTATCGATCAAAATAATATGTTTATTACTCAACGAAAATATCCTAAAATGGCATTAATCAAAGTTGATTTAGAGAATGATTTATTAATTTTTACTCATAAATTAAATAATGAACTTCAATTCAAGATACCGATTGAAATTGAAGATGGAAAATTAAAAAACGTTGCAATTTGGGATGACTATGTAACAGCTCTTCATTTTTCCGAAGAGGCAGATGAATGGTTTAGTAATGTACTAAATTTAAAATGTAAACTTGTTTATATGCCTGATAATGTTAAAAGGAATGTTGATAAAAAGTATGCTACAAGGAATGAAATAGTTAGTTTTGCCGATGCATTCCCCTTTTTAATAATTGGACAGGAATCTCTCAACGATTTAAATTCGAGACTAAAAGAAAAATTACCAATGAATCGCTTCCGTCCAAATTTTGTTTTTACAGGTGGAAATGCTTATGACGAAGATAAATGGAAAAGTTTTAAAATCGGTGATGTTGCTTTTTATCCTGTCAAGCCATGTTCACGCTGTGTAATCACAACAATAAATCATGACACAGCAGAAAAATCTGATGAGCCATTAAAGACATTATCAACTTATCGTGCAATTAACAACAAGGTAATGTTCGGTCAAAATCTTTTACACGAAGGAGAAGGAATAATCCGCATCAATGATGAATTAAAAATTCTTGAATGGAAATAAAACAAAAATAAAACATAAAATGATTTATAAGCATTACACTTTTCGGTTTTTGCTGATATTGATATAAATATTGAGAAATAATAAATTATGTCAATTAACAAAGCTACGGTTTTGTTAATGGTATAAAAATGAAAAAACAACCGAAAGGCAAAGCCGGATGAGATGTCTATATTGTAATAGCATTTCGACAAAAAAGAATGTTAAAAGGGAGTTGTATTTTATAGGGACAGAAACCAAGATTAAAAGATTAACTCTGAGATATGTATTTAGAGATTATTAAAGAAGTTATTTTAATGCAACAGAGTAACAATAAAATTTCAAAGACGAATAATAATGCAGAGAATACAAATCGACAAATCAATAGAAGATTGTAAACAATCCGTCTATCCATTCCTTTGGAAGAAGCATTTGAGAAATTTGATAATGTGAGGAATTATTTAATTCTTATTTAATTATTTTAGAATGAAACCTTATACAGACTTTAGAGGAAGCAGAAAGTATAGAAATGGACAAACACTATTAGAACTATGTCAAGCAAAATTAAGAGTAAATGACCGGGTTAAATTCTCACTAAATTTGAAATGAAAAAAGCAACAGAAAATTTGAATGCTCTCTGAAAACTCTAATTGAATTTTACTTTATTATTTTAAGGGAGACTATTTGCTTTCTAGTTTATGTTTCCTTTCCCCTTATTGTTTCTTTTGATTTTGTCCTTTTTAACTTATTATTTACTATTATTTAGTTTTCTCCTCTAGTAATTTGATTTTATTTCATTAGTAACAATTTTTTTATTTCACTAAAACTACCCGCCTGCATTCTGCAGAAATAAACTCCGCTTGGTAAACCGGAAGCATTGAATTCCAATTCATAATTACCTGGGGTTTTTTCTTCATTAATAAGTGTTTTTATTTCTCTTCCTAGCACATCATAAACAGTAATGTTTACAAAACTTGTTTTAGGTATAGAATATTTTATTTTCGTAGCTGGGTTGAATGGGTTAGGGTAGGCTTCATAAATATTATAATTCATTATATCAAGGAAATCATTTTCATTATCAGTTAAAATAATATCATTATTTAAACCATTTATTTTGATTTTACTAATAATAAATTTCCTATTTTTATTAAAATTAATTATATATAATATAATATCATCCAACATTATTCCACTATGATTAATAATAGCTACTTTATATTTTGCTTTATCTACTTTTTGGGAAATATACATATACCCTTCAGTTAATGTTTTTATAAATAAACTTGAGTTACTATCTCCTAATTCAATTTCGAACTCAACAGAATAGACTTGATTTTTTTGAATAATATCATTTGATAATAATTTAAATTCCAAAATAGCAGATTTCTTTATATCTACTGATAATATATCAATATCATTTATAGAATAATTTTTTATCTTTAATAATCCGTTGTTTTTATCAAAGCATGTATTAACAGGTAAAAGTAAGCCAACTGAATGCATTAAAATTAATGCAGCATCAAAAGCGGTTATATTGCCATCCATATCAACATCGGTGCTTTTATTACAATCATTTTTTAACCCAATACTACATTGAAGTACTAAAGCTGCATCATATGCATTAGAATAATAATCTCCATTTGCATCGCCACATATGTAATCAGCTATATCAACTTTCCCTTGAGATGTTGTAACACAAGGGTTTCCGCTATTAAATAAAAAATTATCAAATAAGAGTATTGTACTTTCCCCTGGCTTACCTACTACTTCAAATATTAATTTTAACAATATGCCATCAGTTGCTAATGTTGTTGTACCAACACCACCAACTATTATTTCCCCAGGAAAATTTGTGTTTATAATTACTTGCCAATTATTAGAAATAGACTCAGAAATTTCAATATAAGGATTTTTTATAGAAATAATTGAACTATTATATTTCACTTTGAATGAAAAAGAAAAAATATTTTTGTTCTTAATATTATTAACAGTTAGAGGAATCTTTATCAAGCTTCCCACACTTGTTTCAATATATGGCAATAAAACGGTAACACATGATTCATTTGGAGTGTATGTTACTGTTATTGAGGTAAGCTCGGAATATTGATTCGTATTATCTTTTGCCCTTACAGTTATTGTATTTTCTCCTACTACTAAGTTTAATTTTTTATACCAAGTTACTGTCCCACTAACAGATTCCCAATTTCCATTATTTAACTTAATTTCAACTAAAACAACTTCTCCAGGTTGCTGGTCACTTGCTATTCCACTTACCGTAATTTCCGATTGATTAAATATTTGTTTATCTAATGGAGATGATATTCTAACAATTGGGATAGGATCAATTTGATTATATACTGTCCCATCATTTTTATGAAGAACTATATCTTGAAATGGATTGAAACTACCTTTTACCCACCTTATACATTTTGAAGGTAATTTACCCAAATCTTCTGGTTTTGGATAAAGTGAATCATCAGAGTTTGCTATTTCTTTATCAACATTATATACTACAACTTTATTACTATCCGGTAATACCTCTCCTGAACACAGATATTGAATATAAGATAAAGGTGGGTATGAAATATTAATAATCCCCAATTCATTTTTTAATTTATCCCAAACTCTAAATGGATAATTTGAAGTTGAGATCATACTATCAACACCACCTCCATTATACATACATATTGGCCACCACCATGGCTCAATGGTATTTTCAAGTTTATCTTCTTCATCACCAATTAATGCATATGGAGGTATATTTTGATAACAATTATTATAATCTGTTTTGGAATAAACCCTAGGACTAGCCCAGCATACATAATCTCGTAAGACTGCAGCCCCACCTAAAATATTTAATCTTGCTCCTTCAGGTGTATTCTCAGCCAGCATATCTTTTGTAACCCCAAGCAATCTAGCTGCGTTATCTAAAGTTGAACCAGTTAGTTGCATTACCCCAACACCACCATCACGACTTGGTGGTATAGGATTTTGATTCAATTGACTTTCTACAAAAGCTATTGCTTTTAACAAATTAAATGGAATTTTATATTTAATAGAAGCCTCTTTTAAATATGAATTATAATCAAAATAATTTGGTGTGTTCACATTAATTCGAATTGATTTTGTAAAAAATATAGAATTACTACTTTTAACTAATAATTTAACGTTATATATACCTGGTTTATCAAAAATATAAGATATAGATTTACTACTTTCATTAATATTCTCGTATTTTAAACCAATAATTGAATTACTAGGATCACCACAAGTATAAATCAATTCAGTTAGATTTATACTTTCATTATTGCAGTTCCACCATAAATAATAACTTAATAAGTTATGACTAGTATTTATGACATTAATCTTAAAATTAACTACAAGGGGAGCTTGACCCGAATTTACATCACAAGTGAAATCAACTGATAAAAAATTTGTTGGATTTTCTTTTGTTATATGAATATAGTTTGTAAACTTTGAAGGATATACAGTTCTATGACGCCATATAAAATTCCATAAGCTACTAACATCTTCTGAATAACTAGATTCAGTAACTGTAATAGTTCCATCGCTATTTATGCTTTCAACTACAGCTACATGTCCAAGACCCTGCGCGACATTATCTATCTGGGCTATAGAACCAACTGATGGAGAAGAATTAATTAATATACCCTTTACCAATGCTTGGCTGTCCCAGTCACTAGCATTTCCAGTCAAAGCGTTAAGCTGGACTTCATTATAACCCAGTTCTTTTAATCTACCATGTACATACCATGTACAATTACCTAATGCAATACCAAGTTTAGGATTCGGCGGAGCTGTAGAAGCAGGTGCGTATCCATTTTGCCAAAAAATATTATAAGTAGTATAAAAACTTTTTGTAAAATCAGGTTTGTCTATATCACCATTTACTGGGGCCTGTTGAATTCTTGATTCAGCTGTCCAACCATTTTTGCCATTTAAATTTGGTGGTTCTGAGTCCCATTGAATTTTCCACCAATTACCTGTGTATGATAGGTTTCCTGCCGTAGCAAACTTAGGTCCATCAATAATAGTTCCGTGAACACCCCCCTCTTGATTAAAAAGTATTGTCAATAGATTTTCATCACACACAGTAGCACCATCTACTATTGCCATTATACGTGAACCAATTTTAAATGAAGTCAATGTTATTATTGTAACTTTAATAGGACCTAAACCAACTTCTTGCTCAGTTTTCTGTTGTTCTCTAAAATCAATAACATGAATACCATACCAAAAATTTCCAGGTGTTATTAAAGAATCAGAAAATGAACCCGAGTATATTTTTTGGTTGGATAAATTAACGATTTTAATTTGACTCCAATTATTCATATTGGGGGAATTATATATATCAGTAGTTCGCCATAGTTCAACCCTCTTTAATCCAACATCATCTGTTACTGTATAACTTATTGTTATAGTAGCTCCAACATTAACCTGTTTAGGCCCTACATTAAATAAAGTGATATTTGGTGGGTTATCTATGCTTGTCGAAAAACTAAACACATTTGAAGACTTGCCATCAGGATTAATTACTTTTATCGTCC
>NZ_JAYKGK010000006.1:22500-207567 GCF_036860675.1 Rosettibacter primus | reverse complement strand
AGAATTGAAGTAAAAAAATATCAGTACCCCCGAGAGGACTCGAACCTCCGACCAATCCGCCGTTTGGCGGACTGCTCTATCCATACTGAGCTAATAAATAAAAAAGAAGAATTGAAGTAAAAAAATATCAGTACCCCCGAGAGGACTCGAACCTCCGACCAAGAGTTTAGGAAACTCCTGCTCTATCCATACTGAGCTACGGGGGCAAGATTTTTATTTTACTTTGCAAATATAAAAATTTTACCACTCATAAATGATTAGCAAGTTGTTCCAAGAAAAATTCTATTTACATTTTACTTAATAAAATAGAGTTCGAATTGATATTACTTCAATCTTTTAGTTATTTTTGTAATTGAAATTCACAAAATAATAGGAGCTAAGAAATGACTACAATAGTTGATGTTTGGGGAAGAGAAATCCTTGACTCAAGAGGTAATCCCACAATTGAAGTAGAAGTAACATTAGAATGCGGAGTAGTTGGAAGAGCTGCTGTTCCAAGCGGTGCCTCTACCGGAGAAAATGAAGCAGTTGAATTAAGAGATGGAGACAAGTCGAGATATTTAGGTAAAGGTGTTAAAAAAGCAGTTGAAAATGTAAATAACAGAATAGCCGATGAAATAATTGATTTTGATGCTACAGAACAAGTAGCTATTGATAATTTACTTTGTGAGCTTGATGGGACGCCAAATAAATCGGAACTTGGTGCTAATGCAATCCTTGGTGTTTCGTTGGCATGTGCTAAAGCTGCTGCCGAAGCTCTTGGTTTACCTTTATATCGTTATATTGGTGGAACTAATGCAAGAACACTTCCTGTCCCAATGATGAATATTTTGAATGGCGGTAAACATGCAGATAATAATGTTGACTTTCAGGAATTCATGGTTATGCCTGCAGGAGCTCCAAGTTTTTCTGAAGCACTGCGTATGGGTGTTGAAACTTTTCACAGTTTGAAATCTGTTCTTCATAAAAAAGGATATAATACTGCTGTAGGTGATGAAGGAGGGTTTGCACCAAACTTAAAATCTAATGAAGAAGCAATAGAAGTAATTCTCGAAGCAATTGAAAAAGCAGGTTATAAAGCAGGAAAAGATATTTATATTGCATTAGACCCAGCATCTAGTGAAATGTGGGATGATGATAAGAAAGCTTATTATTTCTTTAAGTCAACAAAAGATTATATCTCACCAGAAAAAATGGTTGACTTCTGGGTAAACTGGGTAAATAAATATCCAATTATTTCTCTTGAAGATGGTATGGCAGAATTTGATTGGGATGGCTGGAAATTATTAACTGATAAATTAGGGGATAAAATTCAGTTAGTTGGAGACGACCTCTTTGTTACAAATACAGAATTTCTTGCAAAAGGAATAGAAAAAGGGGTTGCAAATTCTATTCTTATCAAAGTAAATCAGATAGGTACATTAACCGAAACTCTTGAAGCTATTGAAATGGCTAAGAGAGCTGGTTATACTTCTGTTATTAGTCATCGTTCTGGTGAAACTGAAGATACAACAATTGCTGATATTGCAGTTGCAACTAATGTAGGACAAATAAAAACAGGTTCTGCAAGTAGAACAGACAGAATTGCAAAATATAATCAACTTTTGAGAATTGAAGAAGAACTTGACACAACTGCAATTTTCCCCGGTTTGGCTGCAATCAATTATAATCCAGAAATGTAAAATCAGGCTGTCTCTTATTTGAATGAAGAGACAGCTTTTTTGTTTTTGCATCACTCTATAATTTTTACTTCTTTTATAAAAATAGGTGCAATATGGAACTAAATTTAACAGGGAAAAATGTTTTGGTAACAGCAGCAAGTATGGGAATTGGAAGAGCTGCTGCAGAACAATTTATAAAAGAAGGTTGTAATGTTGCAATTTGCTCGAGAAGTCAGGAAAATTTATTAAAAACTGTTAAGGAAGTGAAATCATTATATAATATAGAACCACTATGGGTAGTATGCGATATAAACAAATTAGAAGATATCGAAAACACAGTAAAGATTGTGACTGAAGCTTTCGGGAATATTGATATACTTGTTAATAATTGTGGGGGCCCACGTGCAGGATTTTTTGATGAACTAAATGATGACGATTGGGATTTTGCATTCAAACAAATTTTGATGAGTGCTGTAAGATTTACTCGACTTGTGTTACCAGGAATGAAAGAAAAAAACTGGGGTAGAATTATTAATGTTACTTCACTTGCTGTTAAACAACCAGTAGATAACTTGATTTTATCAAACTCTCTTAGAAGTGCTGTAACAGCATTTGCAAAAACACTCAGTAATCAAATTGGGAAATATAATATAACGATTAATAATGTCGCTCCAGGCTATACATTAACATCCAGAATTTATGAATTAGCTGTAGTTAAAGCCAAGCAAAGTGGTATTTCACATGAAGAAGTTTTAGCTTCAATGGCAAATGAAGTTCCGATGAAAAGATTAGCACGCCCCGACGAAGTAGCATCTTTAATTTTATATCTTGCATCTGAACAAGCTGGCTATATTACTGGTTCTACCATAGCAGTAGATGGTGGAATCATTAAAGCAACTTATTAAAATGATTCAGCAAAAATCTAATTCTGAAATTTGACATGACAAAGAGATAATTTTAGAAAATTTTTATAATAACTTTTGAATGTAATGTTTATTTGTTGTTATTATTTTTTATAGCCAGATAATTTATTCCAGTAAATAATCCTTGATTTTCTTTATTTTATAAAATGAAAAAAGAAATTGAACTTACAATTCCTCCTGATTATATTTTTGATTACGAATATCTGAGAGAAAAATCTTCCAGAATTTTAAAAGTAAATTTAGAAGAAATTACTTCTGTTCAAATTATTAAAAAATCTATTGATGCAAGAAAGATTAATCCTGTTTATAAATTAAAGATTATTGTATATGTGAATGAAGAACCTCAGGCATTGTTTAATCCGATAAAATTTAATACTGTAAAAAATAATAGAAAAGTAATTATTGTTGGTTTTGGTCCAGCTGGAATGTTTGCAGCATTGAAGTTAATTGAGTTAGGTATAAGACCAATAATACTTGAAAGAGGTAAAGATGTTCGCAGCCGAAGAAGAGATTTAAGAGCAATTCAAAGACATGGAATTGTAAATCCTGATTCAAATTATTGTTTTGGTGAAGGGGGAGCAGGAACTTATAGTGATGGAAAACTCTACACACGTTCAACTAAAAGAGGGGATGTAAAAAGAATTTTATCAATTCTTGTCCAACACGGTGCAAAGGAAGAAATTTTAATTGATTCACATCCACACATTGGCTCTAATAAGTTACCTCATGTTGTTTTTAATATACGAGAGACAATTTTAAATTGTGGTGGCGAAGTTCATTTCAACTCAAGAGTAACAGATTTAATAATTGAAAACAAAAAAATTATTGGTGTAATTGTGAATAATGATGTAGAGTATATTGGTGATGCTGTGATACTTGCAGTAGGACATTCAGCAAGAGATATTTATTATTTACTTCATCAAAAAGGAATTAAATTAGAATCAAAACCATTTGCGGTTGGAGTTCGAATTGAGCATCCTCAAAGCTTGATTGATGAAATTCAATATCATTCAAAAATAAGGCATCCAAATTTACCTGCAGCAAGTTATAATTTAGCATGTCAAGTTGATGAACATGGAGTTTATTCCTTTTGTATGTGTCCTGGCGGAATAATTATCCCGGCATCTACATCACCAGAAGAACTTGTTTTAAATGGTATGAGTGTATCAAGACGTGATTCTCCATTTGCTAATTCTGGGTTGGTAGTCTCTGTTGATGAAAGAGATTGGGAGGAATATAAATCATTTGGAGTTTTCGCTGGTTTAGAATTTCAGAAAGAAATTGAAAGGACTGCATTTGAATTTGGAGGAAGAACTCAAAGAGCTCCCGCTCAAAGAGTTACAGATTTTATAAATAAAAAATTATCTTCGACATTGCCTTCAACATCTTACATCCCTGGAGTAAAAAGTGCTCCTTTACATGAAATTCTTCCTCTTAATATAGTCAATGGAATTAGAAAAGCACTGAAGATATTTGATAAAAAAATGAAAGGATATATAACTGAAGAAGCACAATTATTAGCTGCAGAAACTCGAACAAGCTCGCCAATTAGAATTCCCCGCAATTCAGAATCTCTTATGCATATTGAAATAGAAGGATTATTTCCATGCGGTGAAGGCGCCGGTTATGCTGGTGGAATTGTTTCATCAGCAATTGATGGTGAAAAAACTGCAGAAGCGTGTGTGAAGTTTATTGAAAACATTTATAGTTAATAAATGTTATTCTATTCCATACTTCTTAAAGAATGAATTTTATAATTTACTTGATAAGTAGTTTAATATTAATTAAGTTCATTTCAGAATTGCAAATATTATTATATATGAGGGTTAATAAAATTTAATTAATATCATAATCCTCTTTTCAAAAAATATTTGTCATTATGTTGCATTTAATAGTTTATGCAACAATAAAAAATTAAAAGAAGGAGGCGAGTAATGGCAGTAGCAAATCCAGTTGAACTTAGCGTATATATAGTTTCTATGGCAGCATCCGCACGAGCTGCTCAGGCAATTATGAGCACTGGTGCAGACCCAATGGCAATTAAAGAATTTACTTTCAAAGTAAATATCTCAGCAGATTTTTCTGTTCAGAGCGAAACAAATGTGTCACTTAATATCTGGCGCTTAAGCATTAAAGAAAAAATTACAGTGGATTACAAAAGTCATTGGGGACTTGAAATTAGTTGCACAATAGTTCCCGTTGTAACATTAGAGGGATAAATGTGAGGTAATATGGCAGTTAAAAAAGAAGAAGAAAATTTTATTGGACTTGAAAAAGTTGTTGAAACTCTTTCTAATTCTTTTGCAAAGGCTAATAATACAATTTCAGAAAATGCAAAAAGGTCAAAAGAACCATTGGCATTTATTGCTTCCGATGTTTCAATTTCTTTTCAGGCAGAATTTAAAATTGTTGAGAATAAACCAGTTGTTCGTTTTATGAGTGTTCAACAACAGGCTCTTATTTCCAAGAAAAAAGGTGCAGAAGAGGCAAAACCAGAAATTAAAAATGCAGCTACTATAACTATTAATTTACGTCCAGTTCCAGCATAATTAATTTTAAAAAATGAGCACAGTTTGATATTCTAAAAACAATTGCACAACTGTGCTCAGAATATTGAATAAATTTTATATCAAATACTAAACTGGATATGAAAATGGCTAAAAAATCTTCATTCTTTTTATTGTTATTTCTTCCTATTTTTTCTTACTCCCAAATCATGTCAAACTATGGAATTAAAATTGGGCTTATTTCCTCAAAAGCTGCGGATGTAAAAGTTAACAATTATTATTGGAACTTATATAAAGATTCTCGTTTCAGTGGTTCTTATAGTGTCTTTGCTTATTTTTTTAATTCAAAATATTATCGTTTAGAAGCCGAGCTTGGTTATCGTCAGGAAGGAGCAGAAGATAAAATTCCAGTAACTAACTCAGAAAATCCTGATGGAACTGGAGAATTTGTAGTTATTGATCACGCTTATGATTTTATTTCTTTGAATTTAGCTTTCCAGCCCAAATATGAAAATGATAATCTTTGTTTGTTTGGAATTATATCATTTTCTTTCAACTATATGTTAAAAAATAGAGACCAGTTAATTCTCAACAATTATGTAGAAAAATATTTATTTGGATATGGTTTTGGTTTAGGATTACAACCTAAAAATATCTTGAATGGTAAATTATTTTTTGAATTTCGTTTCAATGATTTTCTTTTAAAAGTAGTAAAAAATGATTATTTTCAAGCAAAATTTAATTCAGTTCAATTTAGCATCGGAAGCTTTCTATAATAAATATTTTTTAATTTAACTCGGGGCTAAAATGAAAAAGTTATTAATCATAATTTTTTCTTTAATTTTCATTTCCCATATTAATTACTTAGGACAATCACTATACTCGGTTCAAGTTGGCGGCGGGTTGCTTATTCCTAACAATGCTGATAGAGGTTTATCCGGTAACATTCAATTAAATTATAAATTATCAGAAAAGCGTTCTCTTTATTTTCATACTGGAATTTTATTGTGGGACAAGAATATAATTTCTATAGCAACAGGATATGGTAAACCCTATTCTTCATATTCTGAAAGTGACCATGTTTTATATCCTTTTTATTTTGGTGTTAATTGGAATTTAAAATCAATTAATGCATTTCATATATATCTTAATTCAGAACTTGGTTATAATTATCTAAAATATTATGGTTATAAAAATGTAATTATGCTTGATGAAGAAAATAAAAAAGTAATTTCATTCTATGCGGATCAGGCATCAAAAAAATATATGAGTAAAAGTTTATTTGGTGCAGGAATAGGGGTGGGAATTAAGAATATGATGAGCTCAAATTTGGGTTTATCAATTGAGATGAAATTGAATACATTGTTCTATACTGTTGATAATCCAAAAACTTATTATACATTAAGTGGCAATTTTATCTTTGGGTTATAAAAAAATATAACATAATTTTCATAAAAATTTTTTTGCAATTCTTTCGTTATGATTCATTTTATTGGTAAAAGAAAAATACTTTGATAATAAAAAACAATACCGAGTAATTTTGTTAATTAAATATAAATACTTATTGGAAAGATTTATTCAGAGAGGGGAATTAGTTTAATTTTGTTTTTAACTTCTTCATCGAGAGCTGCAATTAGCATATCTGCTTTAATTATTTGATTGCTTGGCACTCCCACAAATACTGTTACTTTTCTGTTATATTTTGTATGAACTTTTGTAAGTTGAATTAGTTTATCTAATAGTTTTGGATTATTTAAATCCTCTTCTGATAAGGTAATTCCTATAGCAACTTTTCTTTCATATCTAAAATGGTTGAATTTTGGTTCATCATATTTTGCAACAACATCAACATCAAAACCATAAATTGGCTGAGGAGGAGGTAAATATTTGCTATATTTTCTGCTTAAGGTAGTATATCCTCGACTCAAAAGATGGTCGACTAATTTTTCCACTCTTATTTTTTTTATCTGGCTCTTTATCATTTTTTCTAATAAATAAATAAATTAACTGTATAATGGAATTATTGGAATAATCGGTGAAAATCTTTCGTAGTTCAATGTTTTGATATTAGAAATTTTTTCATACTCAAAGCACTTAATTTGATTTGTGCCACTTACTTTACCATATAAAACTTTTTTTCCTCTTTTATTTTTTGTGATGTAGTAAGGTTCTACAATTACTTCTTTTAATCCGTATAAAAATTTAATTCTGTTTCTATTAATGATAGCTGATTTGAAAATTAAACTTTTCATATATAAACTCCTTTTATTAAGTATAACTTCTGAATACACCAACTACTTTACCTATTATCGTAAATTCTTCTTGATTTTCAATTATGATGGGTTCATAATTTTCATTTTCAGGAACTAGATAAATTTTTCCATCATCTATAATTAATCGTTTCATTGTAGCTTCATCACCTATGAGAGCAACAATTATATCTCCATTTTGTGCTTCTCTTTGAGGTTGAATAATAACAAGGTCGCCTTCAAGAATTCCTGCATTAATCATGCTATCTCCTCTAACTTTTAAGCCAAAGCATTCTGTTCTATTCCCAATTAAATTTTTATCCAGTGCAAGATTCCCTTCAATATTTTCTTCAGAAAAAATAGGAACACCAGCAGCAACACGTCCAACAATAGGAATTTCGATTATATTATTTTCTTTGATGGGAGAGTTGTTAATAATTAAAGATAAAGTACGACTTGAACGGTTTTCGTTTGTTAAATATCCTTTTTTAACTAAAGCATCAATATGTCGTTTGACGCCGAATGTGCTAGATATATTGAATTGTCTTCCAATTTCACGATATGTTGGAGGGTAACCATTTAAATCAACATAATCTTTAATAAAATCAAGAATTTCTTTTTGACGGGTTGTAATATTTTCTTTTCCCATTTTTAGTGCTCATTTGTTCACTGCGCAAATATAGTGAACAAATGTTCAGGTGTCAAGAAAAATTTGTGATAATTTTAAAATTTTTTTAAGGGATTTATGAGGTTAATAATTTTCCTTCCGATTTCATAATTATTAAGAAAACCATTAAATAAATTTGAGGAAGGTCCGTATGAAAAAATTCCTACAAAATTTGCCGTATGATGTTTTGTAGCCCAGTTTAAGATTAACTGATTTTTTTCTTTATCAAAATTAGTAATGCCAGCACTTCCAGTATCGTGGTCTGATGTTACTATTACTAATGTATTTTTATCTTTTTCTGCAAATCGAAATGCCTCTTCAATAGCAGAATTAAAATCTGAAATTTCTGCAAAAAGATAATCGCTGTCATTTTGTTCAGCTGCCCAATCTATTTGTGAACCTTCTATCATTAAAAAGAATCCATCTTTGTCGTTACTTAAATAATTTATTGCTGCTTTTGTGAGTAATCCTAAGGGATAATTTCTTTTATCTGCATGAGGTAAAGAATAACCTCCAAAAAGCCCAAAAGTTTTCTTTGATAATTTTTTTGAATTAAGTTCATCAGGTTCTGTGATATAATCATAACCAAGAATTTTCATCGTATCAATCAGATTTTTTGAATCTTCTCTTTTTCCTCCAAGTTCTTTAGGGAGAAAAAAATCCGTACCCGCACCAAATAAAATATCAATTTTGCTTTTGACAATTTGTTCTGCTATATCAAATTCATATTGTCGTTTTACAGAATGAGAAATAAAAGCTGCTGGGGTGGCATTTGTAACTGATGAAGTAGCAATTATGCCAGTTGACATTTTTTTCTTCTGAGCAATTTCAATTATTGTTTCAAGTTTGTCTCCATTCACGTCAATACTGATTCTTCCATTTTTAGTTTGATAACCAGTTGCATAAGCAGTCGCACCTGCAGCGGAATCGGTTATAAGATTATCTGCTGAACAAGTGTTAACTAAACCAATTGAATGGAATTTTTTAAATTGATCGTTTTTTAATGAAAGGACTGAAGCAGATACTTGTGATAGACCGAAACCATCTCCAATTAAAAGTATAATATTTTTAGGTTTAGATTTATATTGAGGGAAAATGGTCGCAGTAAATACAACCACGACCATCAACACAAAAAAGAATTTTTTTATCATAAGAAAGAGAATTATTTATTCAACAAAAGTAATCCAGCCGTAACGGTCTTCTATTCGTCCATATTGAATACCAGTTAGTTCTTCATATAATTTTGTAGCCAACTCACCTGAAGTTGTATCGCTGAATTGCAAAACTTTGTCATTATATTTCAATCTACTTACAGAAGAAATTACAGCAGCAGTGCCAGTTCCAAATATTTCGATTAATTCACCTTTATCATAAGCATCAATAATTTCTTGGATTGAAATTAATCTTTCGGAAACATTGTAGCCCCAATCTTTCAATAATTGAATAACAGACATCCTAGTAATTCCTGGTAAAATAGAACCGCTGAGCATTGGGGTTGCAACTTCATTTTTAAAACGAACGAAAATATTCATTGCACCAACTTCTTCAATATATTTTTGTTCAATAGCATCAAGCCATAAAATTTGAGAATAACCCTCTTTTTTTGCTTCTGCTTGAGCTAAAAGACCTGCAGCATAATTCCCTGCAGCTTTACAATCTCCAGTGCCTTTTTTGACTGCTCGAACATATTTATCTGTTACCATAATTGGAACCGGTAAAAATCCTTCAGGATAATAAGGACCTACAGGACTAAGAATAATCATAAACTTATAATTATCCGCTGGACGAACACCAAAACATGGTTCTGTAGCAATAATAAATGGTCTTATATAAAGTGAGAAACCAGGTTTTGATGGTATCCAATCTTTATCTACTTTAATCAGCTCTATAATTGCTTTGAGTGCTAAATCAGGATTAACTTCAGGAATACATAAACGTTTTGCAGAACGATTTAATCTTTCTACATTTTTTTCAGGTCTAAATAATGCAATTCTGCCATCTACTTGCTTATAAGCTTTTAATCCTTCAAAAATTGCCTGACCATAATGAAAAACCATTGCAGCTGGACTTATACTAAGGTTTTCAAATTTTTTTATTGTAGGTTTTTGCCAGCCTCCTTTTGATGCATCATAATCCATTTCAAATACATGGTCTGTAAAAATTTTACCAAACACTAAATTATCAGGCAGTTCTATTTTTGACTTTCGTTCAACTTTTTCAATAATAATGTCTTCCATTTTATCACCATCTTTTGTTGATTTTTCTTTTAGTGTTATTTTTTATTTGTTAAAAAAGAAATTAAATAATTATTGTTTCTCTTCTTTGCAATATATATGAAAATAATTAGTAATTGGCAATAAGAAAAGTTTTGTTTAATTTGAAAAATAAAAAGTGTGAAGTAAAATGTTATTTAACAAATTAGGCTTAGCATTTACTTTTTCACCGAATGCATTGGCACTATTAAAAATTGCACACCGACTTCAAAAATTGTTTCAATCAGAATTATTTGTTATTCATGCTGGAGAAGAATCAAAAGGAGTTCTTGAAAAAATTACCAAAGTAATTAATGAGGTTGATATTCCAGATAATTCTTATAATATAATTATCAAAGAAGGTGAAGCTTCAAAAATTATTTCAAGTGTATGTGAAGAAAAGAAAATTGACTTATTAATTTCCGGGGCTTTGGAAAAAGAAAGTTTATTGAAATATTACATCGGTTCAGTTGCAAGAAAATTAATGCATGAAACACCTTGTTCATTATTAGTAATTGTAAATCCAGGGAATATCACAGATTCATTTCAAAGATTTTGTGTAAATGTAGATTACTCACAACTTAATGAGATTGCAGTAAAAAAAGCATATGAATTTGCAAAATTAGAAAACGCAAAAGAATTCGTTCTTGTAAGAGAATTTCAAATTCCGGGACTTGCAATTACAATTTATGATGGGGGAGAAACAGACAAAGCTGAAAAAACAAGATTGGAGGTTCAAAAAGAAGAAGAAGAAAAATTAAAAATCTTTTCAGATGAGTTAGGTCTAACAGAATTAGATATTAAAAGAGTATGTTTGTATGGAAAGCAGGGCTGGGAACTTAAGCAATATGCAGTTAATTCAAAAAGTGACTTACTTGTTCTAGCTATGCCTCAAAGAAAATTAAAATTGTTCGACAAAATTTTTCAGCATGATATTGAATTTATTTTGAATCAACTCCCTTGTTCATTATTAATAATTCGTTCCTGAAAAATTATTTATGAACTTATCATCCACTGAAATTACAATTTTTCTAATCAGCATAAGTATAATTCTTTTTTTCGCAAGAGGCTTGGGTGAATTATTACGATTAATTAAACAACCAATTGTAATTGGAGAAATAATTGCTGGAATTGTTATAGGTCCTACAATTTTCGGCTCTCTTTTCCCTGAAATTTATGATAAAATTTTTAATCAGTATGATTCTGTTGCAATTGCTCTTCATGGAATTTCAATTCTTGGAATTATCATGCTTTTAATAGTCACAGGAATTGAAATTGATATATCAGTTATGATTAAACAGGGACGAAAATCTTTTTTAATAAGTCTATTAGGAATTTTATGCCCATTTATGTTGGGATTTTTAACTGCATATTTTTTCCCTTCTCGATTAGGATTGGCCAATTCAAATTTACATATTGTTTATTCTTTGTTTATAGGGACAACTCTATCAGTTACTGCTTTACCTGTTGTTGCAAGAACATTAATGGAATTAAATATTTTTAAGACAGAAATTGGATTTTCTATTATTACATCTGCAATGCTAATTGATTTGTCAGGCTGGTTAATCTTTTCAGTGTTATTGGGGGTTCTCGGCAAAAATCAAGCAAATAATTTTGAAGTATATGAAGTAATTGTAATTCTTGTTGCATTTACTCTATTTGTATTTTTGTTTTTGAAAAAATTTATTGATAAGACAATAAGTTTTTCAAAAAAATACCTTTCAAGTCCAGGGGCAATACTGAATATAATTTTTATACTTGGATTTTTAGGTGCTGCATTTACAGAATTTATTGGTATCCATGCAATTTTTGGTGCATTTATCATTGGTATTGCAATAGGTGATTCAGTATACATTACTGAAAATATTAAAGAAATGATTAATCAGTTAGTTACAAATATTTTTGCTCCATTATTTTTTGTTTCGATTGGGTTGAAAATTAATTTTATTCAAAACTTTGATTTTGTGCTTGTCTGTATATTCTTATCATTATCTCTTATTGGAAAGATAATTGGAACTTATTCAGGAGCATTTCTATCAGGATTTAATAAATATGAATCTTTAACAGTAGCATTTGGATTGAATGCTCATGGTACAATAGAGATTGTTTTGGGAATGGTTGCATATGAATCAGGATTGATTAGTGAAAAAGTTTATGTCGCATTGATAATTATGGCACTTATTACAACTCTTACAAGTGCACCTTTAATGAGCATTTTTATTAAGAGAAGTAAAATGTTATTGAAATTGTCAGATTTATTAAAACCTCAAAACATAATATTTACTGATGTAGACAAAAAGGAAGAATTGATAAAACAACTTTGCCGGCATATTTGCCAAATTAATAACAAAATTAACTGTGAAAAATTAATTAGTCGTGTTATCGAACGCGAAAATCAAATTTCAACCGGCTTAGAAAGTCATTTAGCAGTTCCTCATGCAAGAATGAATATTCAAGCTCCTCTTGCAGCTCTTGCAATTCATAAAAGAGGTATTGATTTTGATTCTATTGATAATTTACCAGCCAGATTAATAATACTTTTAATTACACCGGAAAATAAACCTGAAATGCAGCTTGAATTACTTTCTGAAATAGCCGCAAAATTCAGTAACAAAAATTTTATAGAAGAATTAATTAATTGTGAAGATGCAGATGAAGTAATTTCTAAAATCAAACAACTTTATTAGTTTTGTTAAAATGAAAATTTATCTATGATACTAAATTTATTTCAAAAAATAGGAAAGACTACACTATATTTTTTTCAAGAGAGTGGACAGGTATTTAAATTACTTGGAGAAATATTGTTTTATGCCCCATCGTTAATTAAAGGAAGAAAGAATTTTGTATATCAAATGGAACATATTGGAGTAAATTCGTTACCGCTTGTTTTTATCATTGCAATTTTTACTGGCGCTGTATCTGCCTGGCAGGCTGCATATCAATTGAAAGGATTAGCGCCACTTTCATTTTTAGGAGCTGCAACAAGTAGAGCTATTATAACAGAACTTGGTCCAGTTCTTACTGCGATTGTAATTGCCGGAAGAGTAGGTGCGTCAATAGCAGCAGAACTTGGTTCAATGAAAGTTACAGAACAGATTGATGCACTTGAAACTATGGGTATTAGTCCAGTTAGATTTTTAGCAACACCTCGATTCTTTGCATCAATTATTATGATGCCAATCCTTGTAATATTTGCGAATGTGATTGCAACTATTGGGGCTTATTTTATTTCAAATTTTTTTCTAGGAGTTTCTTATAGTGTATTTTTTGAATCGGTAAGAAGATATTTTATTTTTGCTGATTTCATGTTTGGTTTATTCAAAGGAATGGTATTTGGTGCTGTAACTTCTTTACTTGGTTGTCATATTGGCTTTAAGACTGAAGGAGGGGCTGAAGGGGTTGGATTATCTACAATCCGTTCTTTCGTGTTAAGTTCTGCATTAATTCTAATCTTAGATTATATCCTCTGGACACTCATTTTCTAAATTTACTAACAATCTATTAACTAAAATAAATTGATATTATGTCTAAAATAATAAAAAATTTTTATGAATAATTATAAATAGTATTGCATAATTATGCACTTATTTTTAATATTACATGATATTAATTCATTAAATTCAATTATCAAACTAAATAATGGAGTATCAAAATGTCGGACTTTGTCAGTTATATTATGGATTTAGTGAAGTCAAAAAATCCAAATGAACCTGAGTTCCATCAAGCAGTTTATGAAGTTGTATCATCTTTATCATTAGTTGTAGAAAAACATCCTGAGTATAGGAAAGAAAAAATTATTGAAAGAATTATTGAACCAGAAAGAGTGATTATGTTTAGAGTTCCTTGGGTTGATGATCAGGGAGAAATTCAAATTAACAGAGGATTTAGAGTTCAGATGAATAGTGCAATTGGTCCTTACAAAGGTGGTTTAAGATTTCACCCATCGGTTTATTTAGGTTTGCTAAAATTTTTAGCTTTCGAACAGGTTTTTAAAAATAGTCTTACAACTTTACCAATGGGCGGTGCAAAAGGTGGTTCTGATTTTGACCCTAAAGGTAAAAGTGATGCAGAAGTTATGCGCTTTTGCCAAAGTTTTATGAATGAATTGTTTAGACACATAGGTCCAGACACAGATGTACCTGCAGGTGATATTGGTGTAGGCAGTAGAGAAATTGGGTACTTATTTGGACAATACAAAAAATTAATGAATGAATTTACCGGAGTTCTTACTGGTAAAGGATTAAACTGGGGTGGCTCTCTTATTAGACCTGAAGCAACAGGATATGGTGCAGTTTACTTTGCTGCCGAAATGCTGGCTACAAGAGGACAAACTCTGGAAGGAAAAAAATGTTTGGTTTCTGGTAGTGGCAACGTAGCTCAATATACAGTAGAAAAAATTTTACAACTCGGTGGAAAAGTTTTGACGCTTTCAGATTCAAACGGATATATTTATGATGAAGCAGGAATTGATTTTGAAAAGTTACAATTTGTTATGGACCTCAAAAATAACCGCAGAGGACGAATTAAAGAATATGCAGAAAAATATAAAAGTGCAATTTATACTCCATTTGACCCAAATCTTAATTATAATCCACTATGGAATCATAAAGCAGATTGCGCTTTTCCATCAGCCACTCAAAATGAAATAAATGGTAATGATGCAGCTAATTTATTGAGAAATGGTGTATACCTTGTTTGTGAAGGTGCTAACATGCCTTCTACACCAGAAGCAATAGACCAATTTATCGATGCAAAAATTCTTTATGGACCGGGTAAAGCTGCTAATGCTGGTGGAGTAGCTACTTCTGGATTAGAAATGGCTCAAAATAGTATGAGATTTTCATGGACAAGAGACGAAGTAGATAATCGTCTAAGATTAATAATGAAAAATATTCATAAAACCTGTGTTGATATTGCAGAAAAATATGGAACTCCTGGAAATTATGTTAATGGTGCTAATATTGGTGGATTTATTAAAGTTGCTGATGCAATGATTGATCAAGGACTTGTTTAATAAATTTGTTAGGGTTGACCAAAAAATTAAAAATTGGTTTATTAAAACAATGTTAATGATACTAAATTTATCTTGATGGTTATACTTTTTGGTCAACCCTGAAATATTATGCTTTCCTTAATTTTATCTTCATATAATATTTTCTGTTATAACTTCGTATATTTCAATACACAGCTAATTTATTTTTGTTAAATATTTATTGAGGCAATAATGAATAACTTTATAATTAAACCTGCTAAAAGAATAGAAAATGTTGCATATGCTGTAAGAGATATTGTAGTTATTGCAAAAGAGGTAGAAAAGACTGGCAAAGAAATGTTATATCTCAACATTGGGGACCCAAATCTCTTTGATTTTGAACCACCAAGACATTTGATTGAAGAAACTTATAAGGCAATGCTGAAAAATTTTAATGGTTATGCCCCGTCCTCAGGAATTAAGCCTGCAATCGATGCGATAGAAAAAGAAGCCGAAAGAAAAGGAATTAAAAATATCCAGGATATTTTTATTACTACTGGTGCAAGCGAGGCTATTGATATTTGTTTAACTGCACTTGTCAATGAAGGAGAAAATATTCTAACTCCAACCCCAGGTTATCCTCTTTATACAGCAATTCAAAGTAAACTGCAATTAATCGAAAATCCATATTACCTCGATGAAAATAATGGCTGGCAACCAAATATTGATGACATTAAAAGTAAAATAAATGATAAAACAAAAGCTATTATTATCATTAATCCAAATAATCCTACTGGTGCTAATAATTCATATGACACTTTAAAACAAATTGTGGATTTAGCGATTGAACATAATCTGGTAATTTTTTCTGATGAAATTTATGACAAACTTTTAATGGATGGAGAAGAACACATTTCAATAGCTTCAATAAATTCTGAGGTTCCTGTGGTTACATTTGGAGGCCTATCAAAAAATTATATGGTTCCAGGTTTTAGAATTGGCTGGGGTATTGTAAGCGGAAATAAATCAGTTCTTAAAGACTATATTGAAGCAATTAATAAATTATTAAGAGCAAGATTATGTGCAAATCATCCTGAACAGTTTGGAATTGCTCCATCTTTACTGGGCGACCAGTCGCATCTCGAAGTCGCTGTTCATAAATTAACAAGCCGAAGAAATTTAACAGTTGAAATGCTTAATTCAATTCCCGGTATATCTTGTGTTGAACCGAAAGGAGCTTTTTATGCATTTCCCAGAATTCATAATATTTCCGATGATGTTCATTGGACTACAGAATTAATAAAAGAAACAGGTGTGGTTGTTGTACCAGGAAGTGGTTTTGGACAAGTGCCAGGTACTAATCATTTCCGTATAGTATTTCTACCACCAGAAAATTTATTAGAAAAAGCATATAAATTAATTGCTTCTTTTCATGAAAAGTATATGGAAGTTTATGTTAAATAAAGCTGGATATTTATAATAAAAAGGCTTTAGCATTAAAAGAAGCTAAAGCCTTTTTTAGTTTAAAAGGTGAAAAATTAGATATACATATTTATCATTTGCTCTAATAATTCCTGCTTACCACTAATTAATTTCGGCTCACCATATTTAATTGCAAGTTCTCTTAAATCTTCAAGTGTTAGTTCACCTTTTTCGAATTTTGCACCATCACCGCTGTCAAATGAGGCATATCTTTCTTTACGTATTTTTTTGTAATCAGATTCGTTTAATATTTTTTCTGCTACAATCAATGCTCTTGCAAATGCATCCATTCCAGCTATGTGAGCAATAAAAATATCTTCAATATCTGTAGAGTTTCTTCTAACTTTTGCATCGAAGTTTACACCACCAGTTCCAAAACCACCAGCTTCTGCTATTACAAGCATAGCTTCAACTAATTCATAAATATTGATTGGGAACTGGTCTGTATCCCATCCATTTTGATAATCTCCGCGATTTGCATCAATGCTTCCGAAAAGTCCTGCATCAACTGCACATTGAATTTCATGCTGGAATGTATGTCCTGCTAATGTAGCATGATTAACTTCAATATTTAGTTTGAAATCTTTATCTAATCCAAAATATCTAAGAAATCCAATTACTGTTTCAACATCATAATCATATTGATGTTTTGAAGGTTCCATAGGTTTAGGCTCAATTAAAAATGTTCCTTTGAAACCTTGCTTACGTCCATAATCTTTTGCTAATTCAAGGAATTTAGCCATGTGTTCTTTTTCTCTTTTCATATTTGTATTAAGGAGAGTTAGGTAACCTTCTCGACCTCCCCAGAATACATAATTTTCGCCGCCCAGTTCTATTGTAGCATCAATTGCTCTTTTGACTTGTGTGGCAGCATATGTAACTACCTGAAAATCTGGGTTAGTTGCAGCACCGTTCATGTAACGAGGATGTGAAAATAAATTTGCAGTACCCCAGAGTAATTTAACGCCAGAAGCTTTTTGTTTTTCTTTTGCATAGTCAATCATTATCTGAAGCCTTTTATCAGATTCTTCGATTGTATCTCCTTCTTCAACTAAATCGAAATCGTGGAAGCAATAAAATGGTAATCCTAATTTTGTGATAAATTCGAAAGCTGCATCCATTTTTGCTTTGCCTCTTGATATGGGATCTTTTTCCTCATTCCAGGGAAGTTTTTTTGTACCTCTTCCAAATGGGTCAGATAATTCTGAACAGAAGCTATGCCAGTATGCAGCAGAAAATCTGAAGTATTCTTTCATGGTTTTTCCGAAAACAATTCGATTTTCGTCATACCACTTAAAAGCTAATGGATTTTTGGAATCTTTTCCTTCATATTGAATTTTGTTGATTCCTTTGAAATATTCTTTGTTACCGATTAGTACTCCCATATTGTTCACCTTTTTTTGTTAATGATTTATAGAAATTTTTTTAATTGTTCATTCCAGTTATTGTATGCATTCATGGTTTTTTCAATTAATTCTACTTTGTGATTAATAACTTTAATCTTTTCTAAATTTCTGAATGCTTCTTCGAAAGATTTATAATAATTTGCACCATAAGCAGCTCCTCGAGCAGCACCCTGAGCACCATCAGTATCATATAGTTCAATAGTTGCCTGTGTTAAATTTGCTAATGTTTCTCTAAATATTGGACTTAAAAATAAATTAGAATTACCTGCTCGAATTATGTTTATATTCAAACCCATTTCATTTATTATTTCAATTCCATATTTGAATGAGAATGCGATTCCTTCCTGAACTGCTCGGAAGAAATGAGCTTTTGTATGACGATTAAAATCGACATTAAGGAAATGGCTCCATATGTTTTTGTTTTCAAACATTCTTTCTGCACCATTGCCGAAAGGCAGAATTGTTAATCCATCACACCCAATATCAATTTTTTCTGCAAGATTATTCATTTCGTTGTAGGAAAGTTCGGGAGCCATATTTTTTCTAATAAAAGAATTAAGAATTCCTGTTCCATTAATACAAAGCAAAACACCAATTCGAGTTTGTTCAGAAGAATGATTTACATGAGCGAACTGATTCACTCGTGATTTTTTGTCGTAATTTAATTTGTCAATTACAGCATAAACAACTCCGGATGTGCCTGCTGTTGCGGCAATTTCACCAGGGTTGAGCACATTAAGTGAAAATGCATTATTTGGCTGATCACCTGCACGATAAGAAACAACTACTCCTTCTTTTAGACCTAATTCTTCAGCAGCTGATTTAGTTAATTTCCCTTGAACTGAAAAAGTTGGAACTACATCAGGTAGCAGTGATTCGTCTATTTCATAGTATTTAAGAATTTCCTTTGAGATAGAATTTGATTTAAAATCCCAGAAAATTCCTTCTGATAAACCTGAAACCGTAGTGTTTATTTCATCAGTTAATTTCATTGCAATGAAATCACCGGGAAGCATTATTTTATAAATTTTTTTGTAAATATCAGGTTCATTTTCTTTAATCCATCTTAATTTTGAAGCCGTAAAATTACCCGGTGAATTCAATAAATTATTTAAGCAATAATCTTCTCCAATTTTTTGAAAAGCATTATTTCCAATTTCAACTGCTCGGCTGTCACACCAGATTATTGATGGTCTCAACACATTTTTATTTTTATCAACTACAACCAAACCGTGCATTTGATAAGAAATGCCAATAGATTTTATCAGTTGTGCATCAATATTTGCTTTTTGAATTAATTGCCTGGTTAATATTTTAACATACTCCCACCATGTTTCTGGATTCTGCTCTGCCCAGCCGGGTTTGGGCGAATTGATTTGCATTTCCTGTTCAGGATAATAACCTTGAATTATAGCTTTGCCTTTTTCAATATCCAGGATTGAACATTTAATTGATGAGCTTCCAATGTCATATCCAATGGAATACAATTTTACCTCCTATTATTCTGAAAATTATGTGTATAAAATACACTTAAAGAAATAAAAAGTCACTAAAAATATTTTAAGGTTATGGATAAATTATTTTTTAAATTTGAGGCTGAAAGAATAAATTAATCAGGAATAAAATAATGTCTCACATTCTTAAAGATGTTATAAAAAATATTTCTATTGATTGTGTGATTTTTGGATTTGAAAATTCATCCCTGGAAGTTCTACTGGTTAAGCGAGCTATCAATCCCGAAAAAGGCAAATGGGCACTCCCGGGTGGATTTATTAAGAAGAATGAATTAGTTAAAGAAGCTGCACAAAGAATTCTTGAGGAGACAACAGGAATTAAAAATATTTACCTTGAAGAAATTACTATATTTGATGCAATTGACAGATATCCTTTAAGAAGAGTTTTCACAATTGGCCATTTTGCTCTTGTTAAACCCGAACATTATAAATTATCTTCCGGGGTTGATACTTCCGAAGTAAAATGGTTCAAATTATCAGAAATTCCAAAATTGCCTTTTGACCATAATGAAATCGTAAAAGTTGCTCTGGAAAAACTAAGGACAAGAATTAGATATCGTCCGATTGGATTTGAATTATTGCCTGAAAAATTTACACTTCCACAACTTCAAACATTGTATGAAGTAATTTTGGGGAAGAAACTCGATAAAAGAAATTTCAGAAAAAAACTGATGAATATGAATCTTTTAATAAGATTTAAAAAAACAAGCACAAATGGTAAAAGACGCCCAGCCTTTCTTTATAAATTTGACAAAAGAAATTATGAAAGATTAAAAGAGAAGGGTTTTATTTTTGAACTGTAATTGTTTTTGAAAAGCTTTGTTGCTTTATCTATATTTGTTCTAAACTTTTAAGATAATTAGTGGCAAAATCTTCTTTGAACATAACGAGATTATCAAACGGCATCACAATAGTTTCCGAGAAAATAAATTATGTAAAATCTTTCTCGCTTGGATTCTGGTTCAATGTAGGTTCAAGAGATGAACTACCGGAAAATAATGGCATAAGTCATTTTCTCGAACACATGTTTTTCAAGGGAACCAGAAAAAGGTCTGCTAAAAAAATTGCAGAAGATATAGAATCACTCGGTGGTTACCTTAATGCATTTACTTCAAAAGAACACACATGCTACTATGGCCGCGGTTTGAGCGAACATATCGAACAAACTTTTGAAGTACTGGCAGATATGATTCAAAATTCCACTTTTGATCCTAAAGAAATTCAAAAAGAATCAAAAGTGGTTATCGATGAACTTTATGATATTGAAGATTCTCCAGAAGAACTAATTTTCGACAAATTTGAAAGCAATGTATTTAATGGTAATTCTCTTGGTATGCCAATAATTGGCACAGAAAAAAATTTACGTTCATTCAAACAAAAAGATTTATTTGAATATGTAAATGATAATTACACGCTTGATAGATTTTATATTGTTGCATCTGGAAATGTTGACCACAACAAACTGATTAAGTTTACTGAGAAGTATATAAAAAAAGATTTTAAGCAAACAAACAACAAAAAAAGAAATTTGATTTTGCAGCAAACACACGACCTTCATGTAGAAAAGGAAACTCAACAGATTCATTTTATTATCGGAAGACCTACTTATGGTTTCAAAGATAAAAAAAGAATGTCTGTTGCAGTACTTTCTCAAATTTTAGGCGAAGGAAGCAGTTCGAGATTATTTCAAAAATTAAGAGAAGAAAATGGAATTGCTTATCAAATAAATACTTTCTTAAACTCTTTTTTTGATGTTTCGACTTTTGGAGTTTATCTTTCGACAAATGCTAAATCAATTTTTAAAGCACAAAATCTAATCTTTGATGAAATAAAAAAATTAAAACAAAAAAAAGTTGATACAAAAGAACTCGACAGAGCAAAAGAATATTTAATCGGGAATATTTTGATGAGTCTTGAAAGCACAACAAACAGAATGCATAGAATTGCACAATCAGTAATTTATTTTGGTAAAATTAAATCAGTTGAAGAAACAATTAAAAAAATAAAATCAGTAACTCGAGAAGAAATTTTAGAATTGTCCAATGAATTATTTGATAATGATTCATTGACAAGAGTAATATTAAGTCCAAAAAATTTATTATTAGAAAAAGCAGCATAACGAAAGGTAAATTATGCCAAAAATAATTGTAGATGGTCAAGAAATAGAATTTAAACCTGGACAAACAATAATCGAAGCAGCAAGAGATGCAAAAATTGATATTCCTCATTTTTGCTGGCATCCTAAATTATCTGTATCTGGTAATTGCAGAGTTTGTCTGGTTGAAGTTGAACAAATGCCCAAACTTGTTATCTCGTGTGCTACATTAGCTTCCGAAGGAATGGTTGTTCATACAAAATCACCGAGAGCACTCGAAGCAAGAAATGCTGTTATGGAATTTCTATTAATCAATCATCCTCTCGATTGTCCAATTTGTGACGAAGCTGGTGAATGCAAACTTCAGGAATATGCTTATGCACACGGAAAAGGAGAAAGCCGTTTTGAAGAAATGAAAATTCGAAAAGAAAAACGAGTTCAACTTGGACCTTACATAAAATTTGATGCTGAACGGTGCATTTCTTGTTCGAGATGTATAAGATTTACAGATGAAATTGCTAAATCACATCAACTTACATTTATTAAAAGAGGTGATAGAGTTACAATCACAACTTTCCCCGGCGAATCTTTTGATAATCCTTATACTTTGAATACTACAGATATTTGTCCAGTTGGTGCATTAACAAATCAAGATTTTAGATTTAAAACCCGTGTGTGGGAAATGTCTAAAACTAATTCTATATGTATTGGCTGTGCACGCGGGTGCAATATCGAAATCTGGGTTCGTAATAATCAAATCTTGAGATTAACTCCTCGTCACAACGAAGAAGTTAATAGCTACTGGATGTGTGACAATGGAAGATTAAATACTTTTAAACATGTAAACTCTGAAACAAGAATTGATGGAACATTTATTCGCAAAAATCAAAATTTGCAAAAAGTTTCATGGGACGAAGCATTAAACCAAGCAGCCAATGAGTTAAAGAAATTCAAATCAAACGAAATTTGTTTTATAGGTTCCCCATATGCAACATGCGAAGATAATTTTGTTTTGAAAAAATTTGCAAAAGCTTTTGGAATTACAAAAATGTATTTTGCAAAACATATCAAACAAGGTGACCAGGATGATATCTTAATTCGAGAAGATAAAACACCAAATTCACTTGGGGCAGAATTAATTGGTTTAATTCCACTTGATAAATTTTATAAAGAAGAAATTATTAATGAAATAAAAGAAAGAAAAATCAAAGCACTTTATTTAATGGAAGATGATGTTGATGTAATATTTGCGAATAATGAATCAGACAGCGAAGTTGAATCAATTCTAAAAAAACTTGAGTTATTAATCGTTCATGCTACTAATAAAAATAAAGCTACAGAGATTGCTCATATTGTTTTTCCTGCTGCAACTTATGCGGAAAAGCATGGAACATTTGTAAATTTTCTGGGAAGAGTTCAAAGAATTAAGCCTGCAGTTGCTACGGTTGAATTAGACAGAGCACTTGATGGAATGAGCATGAGCCGATGGGATAAATTTGGCACACCATTCGACAGATGGATGCAGGGTCACAAATTTGATGCAAAACCAAGCTGGAAAATTTTAGCACTCATTGCTGCTAAACTCGGTTTCAAAATTAAATATGAAATGGCTGAAGAAGTTTTTGAAGATCTTGCAAATTCGATTGAAGCTTTTAAAGATTTGGATTACGATAAAATTGGTGAGATGGGAGTTCAGTTAAAAAGTGAGATAATTGAAATATCTAAATGAAGAAAATTTATTTGAATTTATTAGTGTGCAAGATAAAAATTGTAATGCAGGATTTATATCGCTTATTGTAAAAAGAAATATTTTTACTGCATTTAATGAAAAAAAATTTTGCTTAGCAACTTATACTCATTCTTAAATTGGAGAATTTCTTTGAAAGATTAGAATGATTTTAAATTCTTCGTTCACTTTGGCAGGCTCTGAATGACAGTGAAATAAATAGTCTACGCCAAAGCTAAATTGAGCGAAAAAGAAAGTCTAATACTAAGACTAAATTTTCTATTAAATATTGGAGTGCCTTTAAATGAATATCTGGGAAATTATAATCATAACAATAATCAAGATTATAATTGCACTTACAACTTTATTATTGTCCGTAGCATATATGGTGTACTTTGAAAGAAAAATTAGTGCATGGGCACAAAATCGCATAGGTCCAAATCGAGTTGGTTACAAAGGTCTTCTTCAACCATTTGCAGATGTTTTCAAATTATTACTAAAAGAAGATATTGTTCCTCAAGCTGCAAATAGAACTCTGCATACATTGGCTCCTGCAATTTCACTTTTTGTTGCATTTGCTACTTATGCAGTAATACCAATTGGTCCAACAATAAATTTATTTGGTTATGAAATTAAATTAGTTACAGCTGATGTAAATATTGGAATTCTTTACGTTCTTGCATTAACATCACTTGGAGTTTATGGGATTACACTTGCAGGATGGTCATCAGGCAGTAAATATTCTTTGCTTGGAGGAATTCGTTCCTCTGCTCAAATGATTTCTTATGAAGTATCAATGGGCTTTTCAATAGCAGGAGTATTGTTGTTTTCAGAATCATTAAGACCAATTGATATTGTAAATGCACAGCATGGCTGGATGTGGAATGCAATTCTTCAACCAATTGGATTTATTACTTTTGTAGTATCTGCATTTGCAGAAACAAACCGTCTTCCATTTGATTTACCAGAAGCCGAACCTGAACTTGTTGGAGGTTATCATACGGAATACAGTTCTTTCAAGTTTGCTGGATTTTTCTTAGCAGAATATGCTAATATGATAATTGCAAGCTGTTTAATTGTTACTCTTTATCTTGGCGGCTGGCAAATTCCTTATATTGATAAATTAGGGTTGAGCTCAAGTTTAACAACAATTTTACAAATAGGAGCATTTTTATTTAAAGTAGCATTCATGCTTTTTGTATTTATCTGGGTAAGATGGAGTATACCGAGATTTCGATATGACCAGTTGATGAATTTAGGATGGAAAGTTATGTTTCCATTATCACTAATTAATATTGTATGGGTTGCATTATTAATTATGATTTTCAAATTATAGTTTTAGAAATTCTTCTTTAAAGGAGAAAGGATTAATATGGCAGTCAAGAAAAGGAAAAAGGATTTAAATTTTTTTGAGAGAATTTATATAGTAGAAATTATTAAAGGGATGATATTGACATTGAAAAACATGTTTCGTCCCAAATTTACTATGGAATATCCAGAAGTAAAATTTGAACCGCCTGCATCATATCGTGGAAGACCTGTATTAGTATTAGAAGAAAATGGAGTAGAAAGGTGTGTTGCATGTGGATTGTGTTCGAGAGTATGTCCTGCTTTAGCAATTGAAGTTCAGCCTGCAGAAACAGAATTAGAAAAAGAAAGATATCCAGAGAAATTTGAGATAAATATGTTAAGATGCATCTTTTGTGGATTCTGCGAAGAAGTTTGTCCAGAAGAAGCAATTGTAATGAGCAAAGATTATGAATTAGTTTTTACAAATCGAGAAGATGCAATATTTGGGAAAGATAAATTGCTTGTCCCCGTTGAAAAACTTAGAGATAGAATTGAGTTCTTGAGGAGATTTAAATAAATCTATGAATATTTATTAAAAGTGAATTAGGGTAGAAATTGATGGAAATCAATAAAATTAAAAGCAAAGGCGAAACAATGTTAGAAAGAGCAGAGACTCAATTTTGGGCTTATCAAATTGAAGATGATTTAGAAAAAAAAGATTTAGTTTTGTTGGACAATGTGCAATTTATTTATGAATTATCTTTAGCAGAATTAGAATTAGAAGCATTGGGGGTTGAATATGAAATTACTAATGGCTTAAGAGAATTTAGGATTTTGAACAAATCAGATGATATTATTAGACTTATTAAAAAAAGAGGGTCATACTTTAAAACTGTTTTTGGCGAATACACAGATTATTTTCACATTATACAAAAAAACCAAACACGTTCAGTGAATCAATATTTAACTCATTGGATATATCCTTATAAAGGTAAGTTTCATCCACAAATGATAAGAGCATTATTAAATATAATTAGATTAAAAGAAGGTGAATATGTTTGTGATCCATTTTCTGGGAGTGGAACAACTGCACTTGAGGCACAACTTTTGGGTATTAATTTCATAGGCATTGATATTTCCCCTTTATGTGTTTTACAAGGTAAAGTTAAAACAAAAGCACTTTATGTATTAGATGAAATTATAGAATCTAAAGAAATCATTTTATCAAAACTCAGGACAAACTTGTTTAATTACGAAGAAGATTTTTATAATGTGATAGATAAAATTCCAAACGAAGATGTTAGAGACTTTTATAAACTGGCAAGGTTGTTAGCAGTTAGTGATAATGCTAGAAGAGGAAGGGAATTTGAACAATCATTTATTAAGAATCTTAATTTAATGATAGAATCTGTAAAGGATTATAGAGATCTTTATAAAATTTTGAATTTAACTTTAGGTGATGTTGAAATAAAAAGAGGTGATTCAAGGAATATAAATTTGCCAGAAAATTCAATTGATGGAATTATTACATCACCGCCTTACTCTATTGCACTCGATTATGTACAAAACGATGAACATTCACTAAAGGATTTAGGGTATGATATTTTGAGAATGCGAAATGAATTTATTGGTGTTAGAGGAAATAGTAAAAATAGAGTGGAATTATATAATGAGGATATGAAAAAGTCTTATGATGAAATGTACAGAATACTTAAACCTAATAAATATGCAGTAATTGTTATAGGAAATGCTACATATCAGGGACAAGAAATAAAAACCGTTGAATTCACAATAGACTATATGACTAAGATTGGTTTTAAACTAGAAAAAAATATTTTAAAGTTGATATTTGGTTTATATAATGTAATGAAAAAAGAAAATATATTGATTTTTAAAAAGTTCGAATAAATAGAATATATAGATTAAAATGGAAAAGGTAAAATTTAGAATTTTTCCTCGTTTATTGGATAACATTGGTTTAGCTATGTATAATAGTATCCCTAAGGCAATTTCAGAATTAGTTGCTAATTGTTATGATGCTGATGCTTCAGAAGTATTTATTGATATTAAAGTAGATGAAAACAAAAAAATAAAGGAAATTATTATTGAAGATAATGGGTGTGGGATGTTACCAGAGGAAGTTAAAAATATTTATTTATCTCTTGGTTATAACAAAAGAAATATTATTCAAGAAACACCTAAGTATAAAAGAAAGCCTATTGGTAATAAAGGTATCGGTAAATTAGCTGGATTAGGTATAGCAAAAATTATGAAAGTAATTACTTTTAAAGAAGGTATCAAATCAATTTTAGAAATTTCTAGAAATTATTTTGAAGATAAAAAAGATTTAAATTTACTTGAGTTCCCATTAGAAATAAATTATGATGTTGATAAAACAAAATGTGGTACAAAAATTTATTTAATTAATATGCTAGAACATGCATTAGAATTGGATACATCAGGGTTAAGAGAATTTTTGATTAAGGAGTTTGGTCTTACAGATAATTTTTATATTTATGTAAATAAGCAAAAACTTTCACCGCTTGATATAAAAGGGGAAAGAAGAGAAATAAAGGATAAAATAGAGGGGTTGGGTGTTATAAGTGGTAAAATAGTTATAGCCGAAATATTAAAGGATGTAAAAAAACCAGGGATAATTACATATGTTAGAGGGAGAGCAATAGAGGGACCAACTTTATATGATATAAATACTCCGTCACATTATTTTAATGTTGCTAATAGAATTATTGGAGAAATCAATGCAGATTTTTTGGATCCTGACAATCCTGAGATGACGATAGATAATTTTATTATATCTACAAGTAGAGATAGTTTTAATAAAAGTCATCCAAAATATCAAAAATATAAAACTTGGGTAGAAAATTTACTAATTAAAATTTCTCGGGAATTAGAAAAAAAACAAGCTGATGAAAGGATTAAAAGAATAAATCAAAACCCAAATATTCAAAGAATACTTAAAAACTTACCCAAACCACTTAGAGAAAAATTTGAAGATGCTATAAAGACAATAATACCTAGATTAAATAATTTATCGGACGATAATGCAAATACTATTATAGAATTTATTGCTCGTTTAGCCGAGACGGAATCTATGTTGCAAATTTTAGAAAGCTTAAATAAAGCTAGTGCAAGAGATATTGAAAATCTCTCAAAATTATTGGAAGAATGGGGCATTTATGAAATAACTGCATTATCAAATCTTATCAAAAATAGATTGGAAGTGATAAAAAAGATTAATGAAATGATAAATAGCTCGTCAACTAAAGAATTTCCAAATATTCATAAAATTTTAGAAAAAAACTTATGGATATTAGATGATAATTATAAACTCTATTCAAGTAATCAACAATTGAAAACAATTTTACAAAAAGAACTTTTGGATAAAAATAAACATAAACTTTTAGATAAAAATAAACGTATTAGAGCGAGACCTGACTTGATATGCAAGAATTTATTAGATCGCTATTTAGTAATTGAATTAAAACGTCCTTCATATAATATAACAATAAAAGATTACCCACAAGTTATGTTATATAACAATATATTAAAAAATAACTTCCCAAATTCTGAAAAATTAGACTGTTATCTTATTGGTAAAAAATATGATTCGTCAATGAGTAAAGAACCTACAATTCAAGGAAAAGTTACTATTTATTTAAAAAGTTATAATGAAATTATTGAAGAGGCTAAAAGAAGATATGAAGAGATTTTAAAAATATTTGAAGAAGGTAGAAATAATGAATAAAGAAGATTATACTAAATGGCTTGAAAATATTGTAAAACAAATGTTACAGCCTTTGAAAGATATTCCTTTTAATCTTGTTATTGAAGCAATGACAGGTAAGAAAGTTATTTTTTTCGACTTCAACAATAATGACCATAAAAGGGTTTTAGATTTATTGGAAAAAGCTGCTATTAATGCTGGACGAATGATTAATAAGAAAGGTATATTAAGATCACGCCCGAATGAAGTTGGGAATGATATTGAGCCTTTTGTTAAAGAGGCATTAAATTCTCAGGGGTTGAATGCTGAAACACCAGAAAGTGAAAATGGGCGGAAAAAATCAACTGGTTATCCTGATATTATTTTTTGGTATAATAATAATCCATATTATTTAGAATGTAAAACCTATAATATTAAGAATATTAGAACGAATCAGAGGAGTTTTTACTTTTCTCCCTCAAATGAATTTAAGGTAATACATGATGCAACTCATTTTTTATTATCTTATGCAATTTATGTTGCAGGTGAAAGAAAGCAAAATCATATCTATAAGTGTAAACATTATAAAATATTATCTATAGAAAAACTTTCTCTTGATGTTAAGTATGAATTTAACTCAGACAATAAAAGGATGTATTCAGGTAGAGATGGTGCAATAATTTTAAAAGAAGGTGATTTGTTGTAATTATATCGAGGGCTATTTTGTTAAATTATTTTTTTTATTACTTTATTAATAATTAATTCATCAACAATAATGTTTTCCAAAATTATTTCAGCTTCTACATTTGGAATTGATGCATACAAAGTCGAAGTTGAAACTCACAGCGAAAAACAACTTCCTTCCATAACAATTGTTGGATTGCCCGATAACGCAGTAAAAGAAAGCAAAGAACGAGTTACTGCTGCCCTAAAAAATTCTGGGATTGATATTTCTCTAAAAAAAATTACAGTAAATTTAGCTCCTGCCGACATCAAAAAAGAAGGAAGTGCTTTTGATTTGCCTATTGCAATTGGTATCCTCGCATCTAATGATTTAATTAGCCAAAATTTGCTCGAAGAAACCATGATATTGGGAGAACTTTCTCTCGATGGTTCTTTAAGAAAAGTTAAAGGAGGACTCCCAATTGCAGTTGAAGCAAAAAGATTAGGAATAAAAAATATCATTCTTCCAAAAGAATCTGTAAAAGAAGCTTCTATTGTTGATGGAATAAATGTTTATGGCTTTGAAACTTTAAACGAAGTAATTCAATTTCTAAATGGTGAAAATCATTTTGAACCTGTTTATACTGATAAAAATGAAGTATTTGCAGAAGTAAATAATTATCACATTGATTTTTCCGATGTTAAAGGACAGGAAAATGCAAAACGTGCTTTAGAAATTGCTGCTGCAGGCGGACACAATATAATAATGATTGGACCGCCAGGTTCCGGCAAAACAATGCTTGCTAAAAGATTACCTACTATTTTACCGCCTCTTACATTTGAAGAAGCTCTCGAAACAACTAAGATTCATTCTGTTGCTGGAATATTACCAAAAGATAAAGCATTAATAACAGAAAGACCATTCCGCAGTCCTCATCATACCGTAAGTGATGCAGCATTGATTGGAGGTGGTAGTATCCCTCGTCCCGGTGAAGTTTCTTTTGCTCATAATGGAGTTTTGTTCTTAGATGAATTGCCAGAATTCAAAAAAAATGTGCTGGAAGTTCTTCGTCAACCTCTCGAAGATTCGAAAGTTACTATCAGTCGTTCTAAAATGTCTTTAGAATTTCCTGCTAAATTTATGCTTGCTGCAGCAATGAATCCCTGTCCTTGTGGATATTTTACTGACCCGTCTAAAGAATGCACATGCACAACTGCACAAATTCAAAAATATATGTCAAAAATTTCCGGTCCTTTATTGGACCGAATTGATATTCACATCGAAGTTCCGCCTGTAAAATTTAAGGAACTCTCTTCTGCATCAACTGGAGAAAAATCAGAAGAAATTAGAAAAAGAGTTGTTGCTGCCCGTCAGATTCAATTGAAAAGATTTGAGGGATTAAAAAATATTTATTGTAATGCACACATGGGCACAAAAGAAATTCGTAAGTTTTGCAAACTCGATAGCCAATCCGAAGAACTATTAAAAATGGCAATGACTAGATTAGGACTTTCTGCAAGAGCTTATGATAGAATAATTAAAGTCAGCAGAACTATTGCTGACCTTGAAAATTCTGAAAACATACTTCCGCAGCATATCAGTGAAGCCATTCAATACAGAGCTTTGGACAGAGAACTTTGGGGGCATTGAGATTTAATTTATTAACAAAATTATTATATTCAATCAATGATATTAAATTATTAAAGGAAAAAATTATGAGATATAACATAACCTCAAAGATGAATTTTAATGTGGGAGTAATTCATAAAAATAATTTGAAATCATACACGTTTATTTTGTGCTATTTTTTAATCTTGCTTTCTTCACTAAAAATAATTGCACAACCTTCTGGCGGTCCATATGGGCCAATTTATCAAGTTTATGAAATTCCAAAAATCTCTGGAAAAATTTATTATGTTTCACCAGATGGCAAACCTGAGAATTCCGGAGAATCAATCATTAATCCTACCACAATTGAATCTGCTATTCAAAAGGTAAAAACTGGTGATGCAATAATTTTAAGAGGCGGTATTTATAGAACTGGAAATCTAATTTTTAATCAAGGAATTATAATTCAACCTTATAAAGATGAACAACCAATTTTTAAAGGAACTTATATTGCTGATAACTGGAAAAGTTTAGGAAATGGTCTTTGGGTAACTAAATGGGAAAAATTATTTCCGTCAAAACCTGCCGACTGGTGGATGCGTGATAGAGAAGGAAAGAAAACTCCACTGCATAGATTTAATAATGATATGGTTTTTATAAATGGAAAATTTTTGCAATCAGCAGGATGGGAAGGAGAAGTAGATGAAAATTCTTTTTATATCGATTATGATACTAAAACAGTTTACATTGGTACTGACCCAACAAATAAACTTGTTGAAATTACAGCATTTGATGGAGCTTTAATTAGAACGACAAAAGATGTTAATGGAAAAGTGGCAGATAGAAAAGGTCCAGTTATTCGAGGAATTAAATTTACTCAATATGCATATCGTGCAATTGAAATAGAAGGCACTGAACCAGAAGGACTTGCTGATGAAAAAACTTTTGGGAAAGATGTTGTAGGAACATTAATAGAAAATTGTGAAATATCATTTTGCTCAAGAGTGGCTGGATACATAAGGGGAGATAGTTTGACAATTAGACATTGCAAGATTAGTGATACAAGCACAGAAGGAATTTATATCATTAGTTCAAATGATGTTCTGCTTGAAAAAAATATTTTTACCCGTAATAACATCGAAAGAATTACTGGATATTATCCAGCAGCTGTAAAAATTTTCAATCAATGTCATCGTGTTACATGCAATGATAATCTAGTAATTGACCTGCCATATTCAAATGGGATTTGGTATGATGTCGGGAATGTTGACGGAGTATTTATAAATAATTGGATAGAAAATGTTGGGAATAACAGGACTGAATTAAATATTAATCAGCCATGGCCAAGTGATAATGGATTTTTCTTTGAAATATCTAAAGGTGCAATATGTGCAAATAATGTATTTGTTAATTGTGACCATGGAATATGGATATTGAATAGTTCTAATGTGCAAATTTATAACAATACATTTATTAACAGTACAGCTTGCATTTCAAGAAACGCCCGCGTGGCAGCTGGTGACCATTTTGGCTGGCATGCAAGCACAGGTCCAGATGTTGATAAACGCGAAGGTCATATCTTCATTAACAATTTATTATTCGGCGATAAAGATTTTAAAAGACCATTATTCTATGTCTGGCAGCCTGCATCACTTTGTCAAAAACTTACTCAACCTCAATTAAAATCTCTTGATTATAATTTTTATGTAACACAATCAGATTATAATACTTTAATCTTATGGAGCCCTATTAATAATGAAAAATGCCAAGCAGCATTTAAATCGTTAGATGAGCTTCGAACTTTATATCCTCAATTTGAAATTCATAGTAAGTATTACTCTGAATTTAATTTACCATTATTCAAATGTGCAGAGCTAAAAGATTACAGATTGCTACAATCATTTCCTGATGCAAATTCTGGCATGAAATTACCGGATGAAATAAAAAAATTAACAGGACAAACTAAAAATATTAAGAATTATGTAGGTGCATATTATCCTGTAAAGTAAGAACGAAATACAAATTATTTTACAGAGATGAAATTTTTGTTAGTGAATTAAAATCTTTTTCATGAAGAAAAGTTATATGCGAACATTTTATTAGGGAAAAATCAAGCGGTATTTAAGCATTAAAAAAAGATGTTAATCTCATATACTTATCCTGCAATTATTAGTTTGCTTAAGGAAAGTGAATATTATTCAATTACAAATTCATAAAATAAAATTGTTCACAAAAACACAATTGAATAATCTAATTATTCATTAATATGAATAATTATGCAAAAAATTTTTTTATAAGACTTGACATAAAGTTTTTTATACCTTATAATTGCAACCAAGTTATGGTTGACAATAGAAAACATATCGTTACGTATCAAAAATTAAATGGGCAGCAAAAGCTCTTAGCATTCGACCGTATAAATTTTGCATTTAACACATCTTTAGATATTCTCCTCCTTGGGATTACTATTCTAATTATTAACCTAATTATTCTAGGCTAATAGTAGTCAATCCCTACATTTTTACCAAAAAATAAATTAGGGATTGACTAAACCCATGAGGTATATCTAAAGATGTATAATTTTTATAAATAATTTTCGAGGTCTTATGAGATCTGATCTTATCAAAAAAGGATTTGATAAAGCTCCACACAGGAGTTTGTTAAAAGCAACGGGAGTAATTAAATCAGATGATGATTTCAATAAGCCATTTATTGGAATCTGCAATTCTTATATCGATTTAATTCCCGGCCATGTTCACTTGCAGGAATTTGGTAAAATTATAAAAGAGGAAGTTCGTAAAGCTGGAGGGGTCCCATTTGAGTTTAATACGATAGGAGTGGATGACGGAATTGCAATGGGACACATCGGAATGCGTTATTCTCTTGCAAGTAGAGAATTAATTGCGGATAGTTTAGAAACAGTTGCCGAAGCTCATCGACTTGATGCACTTATCTGTATCCCTAATTGTGATAAGATTGTGCCTGGTATGTTGATGGGAGCAGTAAGAGTAAACATCCCTACAATTTTTATTTCTGGTGGTCCGATGAAATCTGGTTTGACTCCATCTGGTGAAGTTGTGGATCTAATTTCTGTTTTTGAGGGTGTAGGAAAATTTTCAACAGGTGAAATAAATGAAAAAAAATTAAAAGAATTGGAAGATTTTGCATGTCCAACTTGTGGTTCATGTTCCGGTATGTTCACAGCTAATTCTATGAATTGTTTAATGGAAGCTTTGGGAATAGCTCTTCCTGGAAATGGTACAATTCTCGCTATAGATTCAAAACGACATGAACTTGCAAGAGCAGCTGCTCGTAAAATAATGGAGTTAATTCAACTTGACTTAAAACCAAGAGATATAATTACTCGTGAATCAATCTTAAATGCTTTCGCTCTTGATATGGCAATGGGTGGAAGTACAAATACTGTACTTCATACACTTGCAATTGCAAACGAAGCAGGTGTAGATTTCAAATTAGAAGAAATAAATAAGCTTTCTGAAAAAGTCCCATATATATGTAAAGTTTCTCCAGCTGTTAAAAATGTACATATCGAGGATGTTGATAGAGCAGGTGGAATTTCTGCTATTCTCAAAGAACTATCAAAGCTTGATGGTGTTCTAGATTTATCCAGACCAACAGTTACTGGCAAGACATTGGGAGAAAATATAAAAGATGCGGAAATAAAAGATAGAAATGTGATTAGAAGTGTTGAACAACCTTTTAGAAAAACCGGAGGACTTACAATTCTCTTTGGTAACTTAGCCCCAAAAGGTGCTATAGTAAAATCAGGTGCGGTTGATGAAAATATGCTTGTCTTTAGAGGTCCAGCAGTTATATATAATTCACAGGATGAAGCTATTGAGGGAATAAGAGGTGGAAAAGTTAAAGCAGGAGATGTTGTTGTAATTCGTTATGAAGGGCCTAAAGGTGGTCCAGGTATGCCTGAAATGTTAGCTCCAACAAGTGAAATTATGGGAATGGGATTGGGTGATAAAGTTGCCTTAATTACTGACGGTAGATTTTCAGGTGGTACTCGTGGAGCTTGCATTGGTCATGTTTCACCTGAAGCTGCTGAAAGAGGTCCTATTGCTGCTCTTAAAGATGGGGATATAATTTCAATTGATATTCCTAATTGCTCTCTTAATGTGGAATTAACTGATGAGGAAATTCAAAGAAGATTATCTGAGGTACCAAAATTCAAACCAAAAATTACTAAAGGTTATTTAGCTCGCTATACAAAAATGGTTACTTCAGCTTACACAGGAGCAATTTTAAGTTTACCAGAATAAACAAAAAGGATTTATTATGAATACAAAGAAAAAACAAATGACAGGTGCCGATATATTTTTCGAATGCCTCCGTAGAGAAGGAGTTGAATACATTTTTGGTTATCCGGGAGGCGCAGTCTTAAAAATTTATGAAAAACTTTATGATGTGGATTTTCTTAAACATATACTTGTTCGTCATGAACAAGGTGCAACTCATATGGCTGAAGGTTATGCTAAAGCCACAGGTAAAGTCGGAGTTGTTCTTGTAACTTCGGGCCCTGGTGCTACAAACACTGTTACAGGAATTGCTGATGCATATATGGATTCTGTTCCAATTGTTGTTTTTACAGGTCAGGTACCAACTCATTTAATTGGCAATGATGCTTTTCAAGAAGCCGATATTTGTGGAATTACCAGACCTATAACAAAACATAATTTTCTTGTTCGTGATATCTCAGAATTAGCATCAACAATCAAACAAGCTTTTTATATTGCATCAACAGGAAGACCAGGACCAGTTGTTGTTGATTTACCTAAAAATGTAATTAATAGCATCGCAGAATTTCATTATCCTGAAAAAGTTGAGCTTAGAGGATATAAACCAAGAATATTTGGCCACCAGAACCAAATTAAAAAAGCAGCAATGATGATTCAAAAATCGAAGAGACCATTACTTTATGTCGGAGGTGGAGTTATTATGTCAGGGGGTCATCGTGAATTATATCTCCTGGCAAAAGAAAATAATCTTCCTGTAACTATGACACTTCAGGGTTTGGGTGCTTTCCCAGGAACAGAACCACAATCACTTGGCATGCTTGGAATGCATGGAACTTATTGGGCAAATCAAGCAGTGAATAATTGTGACTTACTTATATCTCTTGGTGCAAGATTCGATGATAGAGTTACAGGTAAGATAGATACTTTTGCGAAGAATGCATATAAAATTCATGTTGATATTGACCCAACTTGCATTGATAAAAATGTTATCGTTGATTTGCCAATTGTTGGTGATGTTAAACACGTTATGGCAGAACTCGCAGCCGAAATTTCTGAAAAACCTGACTTAAAAGAATGGTGGGAACAAATAGAAGAATGGAAAGAAGAATGCCCGCTTGAGTATGATATGTCCGATGGAAGATTAAGAGCACAATACATAATTGAAAAACTTTCTGAATTAACTCACGGTGATGCAGTAGTGGTCACAGATGTTGGTCAGCATCAAATGTGGGTTGCTCAATATTATAAGTTTAATCATCCCAGAACTAATATTACAAGTGGAGGACTCGGGACAATGGGATTTGCTTTACCAGCAGCAATTGGAGCTGCTTTCGCTGTTAAAGATAAACCTATTTTGTGTATTACTGGCGATGGTGGCTTTCAGATGAATATGCAGGAATTAGCAACTGCAGCTTATAACAAACTTCCAATAAAAATTTTTATAATAAATAATTCTTTCCTTGGAATGGTTCGCCAATGGCAGGAATTATTCCATGCAGAAAAATATAGCTTTACAGATTTATCGGATAGTAATCCAGATTTTGTGAAATTGGCAGAAGCATTTGATATTAAAGCATATTCTGTAAGTAATATCAGTGATGTCGAACCAGTTTTAAAAGAAGCATTAGAATATAATGATGGACCAATTTTAGTTGACTTTAAAGTTGTAAAGGAAGATATGGTCTTCCCAATCGTTCCTGCAGGAGCCTCAATAAGTGATATGATAATTCGAAGATTAGACCCAAAGGAGATGATGTAATATGTTACATGTAATATCAGCTTTAGTCGAAAATAAATTTGGCGCGTTCAATCGTGTAGTTACAATGTTCAGCGCTAAAGGTTATAACATTCACTCAATTTCTATTGGAGAAACTGAAGACCCAACAATTTCAAGAATGACAATTGTTACTGAAGGAGAAGATAAAGTAATTGAACAGATTGTAAAACAGCTCAATCGGTTGATTGATACAATCAAAATAGTTGATTTGACTTATCAACCAAAAGTTCAAAGAGAACTTCTATTGATTTCTGTTGGTTATCAAAAGGGCACTAGGTCTGAAATAATTGATATCTGTGAAATATTCCGTGGTAATGTTGTTGACATAAATAATAAAACACTAATGCTTGAAATTACAGGACCACCAGAAAAAATTGATGCTGCAATTAATGTTCTTGAACCTTATGGTATAAAAGAAATTGCAAGGTCAGGTCTTGTTGCCTTGCGTCGTGGAGAACAATCTCGAAAAAATACTAAAGCAGAAATTGAAACAAATAAAGTGGGAGAATTAAAATGAAAATTTATTATGATGCAGATGCAAATTTAGATTTGCTTAAAGGGAAAAATTTATCTGTCATTGGTTTTGGTAGTCAGGGCCATGCTCATGCATTGAACTTAAAAGATAGCGGAATGGAAGTAGGCGTTGGATTAAGAAAAACAAGTCCCCGCTGGAAAGAAGCAGAAGAAGCTGGCTTAAAAGTTTTTACAGTAGACGAAGCCTCAGAATGGGGTGATGTAATTATGATTTTATTGCCCGACCAGAATCATAAAGAAGTTTATGAAAATGAAATTAAACCTCACCTAAAACCAGGTAAAGCTTTAGCATTTGCTCATGGATTTAATATTTTATATAAGCAGGTTATCCCACCAAGCGATGTTGATGTAATTATGATTGCTCCTAAAAGTCCTGGACATTTAGTGCGCAGAACTTTTCAAAATGGAAGCGGAACACCATGTTTAATTGCAATTCATCAGGATTATACAGGTAAAGCTAAAGATATTGCGCTTGCATGGGCAAAAGGAATTGGCGGAACTCGTGCCGGTGTAATAGAAACAACTTTTAAAGATGAAACAGAAACAGATTTATTTGGAGAACAGGCAGTACTTTGTGGAGGCTCTGCTGAATTAGTTAAAGCAGGTTTCGAAACTCTGGTAGAAGCTGGTTATCCTCCTGAATTAGCTTACTTCGAATGTATGCATGAACTGAAATTAATTGTAGATCTTTATTATGAAGGTGGATTAACCAGAATGAATTATTCTGTAAGCGATACTGCAGAATATGGTGGAATGACAAGAGGACCAAAAGTAATAAATGCAGAAACAAAAAAAGTAATGAAACAAATACTTGATGACATTCAATCTGGAAGATTTGCAGAGGAATGGATTAACGAAAATAAAAATGGTCAACCAGTTCTAAAAAAATTAAGAGAAGAAACTAAAAATCATTTGATTGAAAAAGTTGGTGCTCAATTAAGAAGCATGATGAGCTGGTTAGTCAATAAATAAAACGAGTGAAAGTATGGAGAAGAAAATGTATAAAATTACTCTTTTACCCGGAGATGGAATTGGACCAGAAGTTACCAATGCTGCTGTAAAAGTTCTTAAAGTAGCTGGTGAAAAATTTAATACTGAATTCGAATTCGCAACAGAATTAATTGGCGGCGCTTCTTACGATAAATATTCTACTCCTCTTACTGATGAAGCTCTTGGTGTTTGCTACAGTTCTGATGCTGTATTTCTTGGTGCCGTAGGTGGTCCTAAATGGGAAAATCTTCCTCATCACTTAAAACCAGAAGCTGCTTTGCTAAAACTAAGAAAAGCATTGGGTTTATATGCTAATTTACGACCAGCTAAAGTTTATACACCAATGCTTTCTTATTCATCATTAAAAGAAGATGTATTAAAAGGAACTGATGTATTAATTGTAAGAGAATTAACCGGAGGAATTTATTTTGGTGAACCTCGTGGTTATGATGAGAACAAAGGCTTCAACACAATGATTTATACAAAAGAAGAAGTTGAAAGAATTGCAAAAACAGCCTTTGAACTTGCAAAAGTAAGAAATAGAAAAGTTACATCAGTTGATAAAGCAAATGTTCTTGAAGTATCACAATTCTGGAGAAAAGTTGTTATAGAAGTTCATAAAAATTATCCAGATATAGAACTAAATCATATGTATGTTGATAATGCAGCTATGCAGCTTGTAAGATATCCAAAACAATTTGATGTTGTACTTACTTCTAATTTATTTGGTGATATTCTAAGTGATATTGCAGCAATGATAACTGGAAGCCTTGGTATGCTTCCATCTGCAAGTTTGGGAGAAAAATATGCATTATACGAACCAGTTCACGGAAGTGCTCCTGACATTGCAGGAAAAAATATTGCAAATCCAATTGCAGCAATTTCTTCCGCAGCTATGATGTTGAAATATTCTTTTCAGATGGATAAAGCAGCTGATTTAATTGAGAATGCAATCGAAAATGTTTTATTAAAAGGATTCAGAACAAAAGATATTTATAAAGATGGAGATACACTTGTATCGACTGATGAAATGACAGAAAAAATAATTGAAGAGTTTGAAAAACTTTTTGCTAAAGAAGCTTTGAATGTATTTACACTTTAAATGAAGTTAAAGTTTAGATATGAATTGCAAAAAAATTTATTTGTAGAACTATGAATTAATTATAGAGGTAATTATGGAACCAACAAGGATTTTGATTTTTGATACTACATTAAGAGATGGAGAACAATCACCAGGTGCTTCATTAAATGTTCATGAAAAATTAGAAATCGCTCATCAGCTTGCAAAACTGAATGTAGATATAATAGAAGCTGGTTTTCCTATTTCATCTCCAGCACAATTCGAAGCAGTAAAAAGAATTGCTGCAGAAGTTGATTGCATTATTGCTGCACTAGCAAGAGCGAATGAAAAAGATATTAAAGCTGCAGCAGATGCATTATCAGCTGCTCCTCGTAAAAGAATTCATACTTTTGCAAGCACTTCAGATTATCATATTCTCGGTAAGTTTGGTCATGAACGCTATGGAAAAACTCTTGAAGAAAAAAGAAAAACGATATTAAAAATGTCCTATGATTCCGTAGCTTATGCAAAAACTTTTACAGATGATGTTGAATTTTCTGCCGAAGATGCAGGAAGAACCGACATAGGCTACCTTGCAGAAGTTGTGGAAGCTGCTATCGAAGCAGGTGCAACTACAATTAATATACCCGATACAACAGGTTACACATTACCTTTTGAATTTGGGAATAAAATTGCTGAATTGAAAAAAAGAGTAAAAAATATAGATAATGTTATCATCAGTGTTCATTGCCATAATGACCTTGGACTTGCAGTTGCAAATTCTCTTGCAGCAATTATGAATGGTGCTCGTCAGGTTGAATGCACAATTAATGGAATTGGTGAACGAGCCGGCAATGCTTCTCTTGAAGAGATTGTAATGACATTAAATGTTCGAAAAGATTTATTGAATTATTATACAAATGTAAATACAAAGGAAATATACAACACAAGCAAAATGGTATCTGCGTTTACAGGGTTACTTGTTCAAAGAAACAAAGCAATTGTTGGCGAAAATGCATTTGCTCATGAATCTGGAATTCATCAGGATGGGGTTCTTAAAAATCGTCAAACTTATGAAATTATGACTCCGGAAAGCGTTGGAATCCCTGAAAATAAAATTGTATTGGGAAGACATTCAGGAAGACATGGTTTAAAAGCAAGACTTCAAGAACTTGGTTATACTGTTACTGAAGAAGAACTTCAAAAAATTTATGATGCTTTCATAGAACTTGCAGATAAAAAGAAAGAGGTATTTGATGATGATTTAAGAATGTTAATGGGTGATGAAATTCAAAAACAAGATGAAGTTTATCAACTTGAATACTTACATATAAACGCAGGGACAAACCTGGTTCCTAATGCAGTTGTGAGAATTAAAATAGGCGAGAAAATAATAGAAGAAACTGCTACTGGAGATGGACCTGTTGATGCTGTTTTCAATTCAATTGAAAGAGCTTTATCTATTAAATCTGAATTAGAATCATATCAGGTCAGGTCGGTAACGGCAGGAAGGGAAGCTATGGGAGAAGTTCTTGTTAGAATTAGAAGTGGAAATAAGTCTTTTACTGGCAGAGGAATTTCAACAGACATAATCGAAGCGAGTGCAAAAGCCTACTTAAATGCACTTAATCAAAAAGAACAATCTATTAAAGAAGAACAATTAGTAAATAATAATGAAAAAATTTCTGAAGTAATATAAAGGATTTAATAAATGGGAATGACAATTACAGAAAAAATTCTTGCTAAAGCTTCCGGAAGAAGAAAAGTTGAACCCGGAGAAAATATCTGGCTTAATGTAGATGTATTGATGACACACGATGTTTGCGGTCCGCCAACAATAGAAATCTGGAAAAGAGAATTTGGAGATAAAGCAAAAATATGGGATAAGAAAAAAGTTGTAATATTTCCCGACCATTATATTTTTACAAAAAATCTACAAGCAAATCGTAATGTAAATATTCTCCGTGAATTTGCAGCAGAATATGATTTGCCAAATTATTATGATGTTGGTACTGAACGATACAAAGGAGTTTGTCACATAGCCCTCGCAGAAGAAGGTTATAATTTGCCAGGAACAGTTTTATTTGGGACTGATTCTCATACATGCACTTCAGGTGCTTTTGGAATGTTTTCTACCGGAGTTGGAAATACAGATGCAGCGTTTATTCTTGGTACAGGAAAAATTTGGGAAAAAGTACCTGAGTCAATGAAATTTATATTTGAAGGTCAACTTCCAGATTATCTTACTGCAAAGGATTTAATACTTCAGGTGCTCGGAGATATTACAACAGAAGGTGGGACTTATCGCGCATTAGAATTTGACGGTGAAGCAATTTTTTCTATGGAAATGGATGAGAGAATGACATTAACAAATATGGCTATTGAAGCAGGAGCAATGAACGGCATTATTAAAGCAGATAAGTTAACAGAAAAATATGTAAGAGAAAGAACTAATGCACCTTATGAAATTTTTGAAAGTGACCCTGATGCAAATTATAGAGAAATATTTAGATACGATGTTTCTAAAATAGAACCGCTTGTTGCAAAACCTCATAGTCCGGATAATCGCGATACAGTTAGAAATGTTCAAGGCACAAAACTTACAAAGTGTTATATAGGTTCATGCACAGGAGGTAAACTCCGCGATTTTATTAATGCAGCAAAAATTATTTTTGGGCATCAAGTTAAAGTGCCAACATTTATAGTTCCTGCAAGTACATATGTTGCTCATCAATTAGAAGTTGAAACAATAAATGGAATAACTCTAAAAGAAATATTTGAAAAAGCAGGTTGTGTAATTGCTCAATCTTCTTGTGCTGCATGTCTTGGCGGTCCATCTGATACAGTTGGAAGAGCTACAGATGGCGAAGTAATTATTTCAACTACAAATAGAAATTTCCCAGGAAGAATGGGCAGCAAAAAATCAGAAGTTTATCTTGCTTCTCCATTCACAGTTGCTGCTTCGGCAGTGACTGGAGTAATTACAGACCCAAGAGAATTTTTGTAAAATAATCAGGAATTAATTTTATGGAAAAAATAATTCGTGGAAAAGCTTTTGTACTGGGTGATAATATTGATACCGACCAGATTATTCCAGCTGAACATCTGGTCTATAGTTTAAGTGACCCTGAAGAATCAAAAAAATATGGAAGATTTGCATTATCTGGTGTACCACTAAAGAATTCTGGTTTGCCTGATGGTGGTATACCTTTTATTGAAGGTGAGAATTTCCAATCAAAATATAATATTATAATTGCTGGTTCTAATTTTGGTTGTGGTTCATCAAGAGAACATGCCCCTTTTGCATTGCAAGTTGCTGGTGTTAAAGTAATTGTAGCTGAATCATATGCAAGGATATTTTTTAGAAATTGTGTTGATGGCGGTTTTGCTATTCCTTATGAAACTCCAATTAAGTTGAATGATAAAATAAAAACTAATGATGAATTAGAAATCGACTTGATTAATAATAAATTAAAAAATATTACCACAGATTCTGAATACAATTTAAAACCATTAGGTGATATTTTACCGATTATCGAAGCAGGAAATATTTTTGAATATGCTCGTCAGAATAATATGATATGATAAGCACTGGATTAAATAACAAATAGAGAGGTAAAGAAAATGTTTGTAGAAATTTTTGATACAACTTTAAGAGACGGCACTCAGGGTGAAGGCATCAGCCTATCTGTTCAAGATAAATTGTTAATTGCTAAAAAGCTTGATGAATTTGGAATTGACATTATTGAAGGAGGCTGGCCTGGAAGTAACCCTAAAGACGAAGAATTTTTTAATCAAGCAAAACATTTGAAATTATCCCATGCAAAACTAACTTCGTTTGGTTCTACTGCAAGATCAGTTAAAGATGTTGAAGGAGATTATAATCTAAATACTTTACTTAAATCTGAAACCCCAATAGTTACAATCTTTGGGAAAACATGGCAGCTGCATTCTCAAAAAGGGCTGGGATTGACTGATGAGGAAAATGCAGAATTAATTTATAAATCTGTAAAATTTCTAAAAGCACATGTAGACAGAGTAATTTTCGATGCAGAACATTTCTTTGATGGATACAAACATAATGCAGAATTTGCTATTAAAATGTTGCAGGCTGCATATGAAGGCGGTGCTGATACTTTAGTTTTATGTGATACTAATGGTGGTTCATTACCTGACGAGGTATATAATATTGTAGAAGAGATTAAGAAAAAATTTAATTTAACTATTGGAATTCATGCTCATAATGATGGTGAATTAGCAGTTGCAAATTCTTTAGCTGCAGTAAATGCAGGAGCAACTCATGTTCATGGCACAATTAATGGCGTAGGTGAAAGATGCGGGAATGCAAATTTGTGCAGCATAATTCCTAATTTACTTTTGAAATTACATCATGAAACAAATCAAAAAAATACTCTGCAGCATTTAACATCACTTTCAAATTATGTTTACGAATTGATGAATATTCATCCTAATACAAGAGCAGCTTATACAGGAAAATCTGCTTTTGCTCATAAAGGCGGAGTTCATGTTAGCGCAGTAATGAAGGACAGCAAAATGTATGAACATATCCAGCCTGAATTGGTTGGTAACAAACAAAGAGTTTTAATATCTGACTTGTCAGGTCAGAGCAATATAAAATATAAAGCAAAAGAAGTGGGCATAGATATTTCGGAAGACAAAGAATTAAGTAAAAGATTAGTTAACTACATAAAATCTCTTGAGTATGATGGTTATCAGTTTGATGGGGCAGAAGCTTCTTTTGAATTGTTATTCAGGACAGAGACAAATGAATTTTCTCCATTCTTTAAATTGATTGATGCAAAGGTAAATGTATTTTATGATTCTGATGGCCATACTTCGTCAGAAGCAGTTCTAAAAATTGAAGTTAATAACGAAATTGAACATACAGCCGCTGATGGTAATGGCCCTGTTAATGCGTTGGATACTGCACTTAGAAAAGCATTACTAAGATTTTATCCTGAAATTGCTAATATAAAATTAGTAGATTATAAAGTACGCGTGCTTGACGAAAAAGAGGGAACAGGTGCTAAAGTTAGAGTAATGATTGAATCAAGTGATGGAAACGATACATGGGGAACTGTAGGAGTTTCAACAAACATAATCGAAGCAAGTTTTAAAGCTTTGAGCGACAGTATTAATTATTGCTTATTTAAAAAGTATAAAAGCAAACAAGAATTAACTAAAACCTAATTTTAAAATGGGATGATATAAAAGCAATCTTCACTTTTTATCATCCCTTCTGCTGTAATCCATTTAAATGTGATAGCTCTTTTGACCTTTCTTCAGCTCTTAGTATTGCTTGTGAAAATATTTCAGCAAAATTATTTTTCTTTAGAACTTCGAATGCTGCTTCAGTAGTTCCACCCTTTGATGCTACTTTTTTAATTAAAGTCTCTAAATCTGAATCCGAATTATTAATAACATGGAAAGCACCATGCATAGTATGTTTAACTAATAAACTTGCTAAGCTTTCATCAAAACCCATTTTTTTTGCTGTATCAATCATTGTCATTACAATGTAATAGAAATAAGCTGGTCCACTGCCACTTAGCGCCGTTACTCCATCCATAAGATTTTCGTCTTCTATCATAAAAGCTCTACCAGTAGTGCTTAATAAATTTTCTACTGTTGATAAATGATGAATGGTTGTTTTCTCTGATGGAATATAAACTGTAATTCCCATACCATATTGGGCAGGCATATTTGGCATTGCGCGAACCACAATATCATGATTAAGAGTTTTGCAAAGTAATTCCAATTTTATTCCTGCAAGAATTGAGATTACAAGTGTTTCTTTGTTAATTTTACTTGAAAGAATATTAGCTACAGATAAAAAATCTTGAGGTTTTACTGCTAAGATTAGAACATCAGAATTAAGGACATCATTATTAGGGTTAATAACAACTGTTCCAAGATTTAGCTCTTCAAGTCGTTTTGCGTGTTCTTCATTTTTAGCAACAAGATATAAATCGTTCTTGGAAGATTTATGATATTGAATAAACGAGCGTGCATAAGTTAATCCCATATTGCCGCAACCAATTATTGCTATTTTCATTTAATCCTCTTTTGATTAAAATAGTAAGTGCAAAAATAAGAATTTTTGCTTTTTATTAAATATGGATAAATTTTAAGAGCAGGTTTTATTTTTAACTTATAGGAAGTTAAAGAAATTATTTCATCATTCTTGCTTTTTTTATTCTATGCTTCTATATTTGATGCTCGTTTTTTAAGTTTATGGGTGAAATTTGTCCGGGCGGACGCCGGAGTTGGAGAGCCGGGGCGGACTGTAAATCCGTTGGCGAATGCCTTTGGGGGTTCGAATCCCTCGCCGCCCACAGTTCTTTATATATTGATTAAGCTGATGTAGCTCAGTTGGTAGAGCACTTCCTTGGTAAGGAAGAGGTCACCGGTTCAATCCCGGTCATCAGCTCATACGATATTATTCACCATAATTAACAATTTACTTCTAAAATTCTGATTAAACAGAGTTATAACAAGAAATTAGTTCATAAATATTTTGTTGTGAAATTTTAAGCGGGAGTAACTCAGTTGGCAGAGTCACAGCCTTCCAAGCTGTTGGTCGCGGGTTCGAGTCCCGTCTCCCGCTCCAATTTAGTTAAGAGGATTTATAATGGCTAAATCTAAAAATGTAAGACAAATTATAACACTGGAAAGCTCTGCTGGAACAGGTTATCGCTACACTACAACAAAAAACAAAAGAAATCACCCCGGTCGTGTTGAATATAAAAAATATGACCCTATTGTAAGAAAACATGTGATTTTTAAGGAAACTAAGTAAACACGTCAGTAGCTCAATTGGCAGAGCAGCGGTCTCCAAAACCGCAGGCTGGGGGTTCAAGTCCCTCCTGACGTGCAATCAAAATTAAAAATTATATGAAAGAAAAAATAATCAATTTTGTAAACGATGTCGTCAAAGAAATGAAGAAGGTTACATGGCCTTCTAAAGACGAATTAAAAGAATCAACTACAATTGTTATTGTTGTATGTCTTATTCTTGCTTTGTTTACTTATATCATCGACATGAGTATTAGCCAAATATTTAAAGGGATTTTTTAAAATTGGAATCTGGAAACGGTAAATGGTATGTGGTTCGTACTTTTTCGGGGCATGAAAATAAAGTGAAGACTTTAATCGAAAATGAACTGAAAGATAATGAAGAATTACGTTCAAGAATCTTTGAAGTATTAGTGCCAACCGAAAAAGTACTTGAGATTAAAGATGGGAAAAAGAAAACAAAGAAGAAAAATTTTTTCCCGGGATATATTTTAATTTGTGCGGACTTAGACTTGAAAGTAAAGGACTTTATATTAAACACTCCCTCTGTGATGGGATTTTTGGGTAATCCAAAAAATCCATTACCATTACTCCCTGATGAAGTTAAAAGAATTGTTGGCAGAATTTCTCAGGGTGAAGAAGCAGAAAGAACTGAGACTGTATTTCGTGCAGGTGATTTTGTTAAAATTATTGATGGACCATTCAATAATTTCACTGGTGTTGTTGAAGAAGTGAACGAAGAAAAAATGAAAATAAAAGTTATGGTTTCAATTTTTGGAAGAAAAACACCTGTCGAAATTGACTTTGTACAAGCAGAATTAGAGAAATAAATTATCAGGTTAAAATTATGGCAAAGAAAATAGAAGGTTATATTAAACTTCAGATACCAGGCGGTCAGGCTAATCCTTCACCTCCAGTTGGACCTGCATTGGGTCAAAAAGGTGTTAATATCATGGAGTTCTGCAAACAGTTTAATGCAAGAACTGCAGATAAACAGGGATTAATAATTCCCGTTGTTATTACTGTTTATTCCGATAAATCATTTACATTTATTACAAAAACACCCCCTGCTGCTGTTTTATTAAAAAAAGCTCTAAAAATTGAAAAAGGTTCTTCTGAACCAAATAAAACAAAGGTTGGAAAAATAACCAAAGAGCAACTTAGAGAAATAGCACAATTAAAAATGCCAGATTTAAATGCTCATGATATTGAACATGCAATGAGTATGATTGCTGGCACTGCGCGCAGTATGGGAATTACAGTTGAAGAATAAAATAATGGTATAATAAAATGAGAGTATCAAAAAGAGTTCAAGCAATAAGAAAGAATGTAGATACAAAAAAAGAATATACAATTGAAGAAGCGATTAAAGTTCTTAAAGAAAATTCAAAAGTTAAATTTACAGAATCGCTTGATTGTGCTGTTCGTCTTGGCGTTGACCCGCGACATGCTGACCAAATGGTTAGAGGTACAGTTTCATTACCTCACGGAACTGGTAAACAGGTTAGAGTTCTTGTAATAGCTAAAGGTTCTTTAGCAGAAGAAGCATTAAAAGCTGGCGCTGAATATGCAGGTTTTGAAGAATATCTTGAAAAAATAAAAAATGGCTGGGCAGATGTTGATGTAATCATTGCAACTCCCGATACTATGGGAGAAGTAGGAAAACTTGGTCGTGTTCTTGGTCCTAAAGGCTTAATGCCAAATCCTAAAAGTGGAACTGTAACACAGGATGTAACAAAAGCAGTTAAAGAAGTAAAAGCTGGTAAAATAGAATTCCGTGTTGAAAAAGCTGGAATTGTTCATGCTTCATTAGGTAAATTAAATTTTACAGTTGAACAATTAGCAGAAAATGTAAGAACATTTTTGCAGACAATTGTAAAACTGAAACCAGCTTCGGCTAAAGGTCAATACATTAAAAGTATTTACCTATCTTCCACAATGGGACCAGGATTAAAAATAACAAAAGACGAAGCAGCCCTGGCTACAAAATAAAAATTACGCACTCTGCCTTGATTTTAGCTTTGCTATATCAAGGTTAAAAATGCTTCAAAAGCCGAACAGTTGTTAAAATAACTGATACGGGAGAATAATGAAAAAAGCTAAAAAAGTAGAAGTACTTCAACAAATTAAAGAACTTGTAAAAGATTCTTCAGCAATGTTTCTTGTAGACTATAAAGGAGTAAATGTTGCTGATATCAATAAACTCCGCGCAAATTTCAAGAAGGAAGGAGTTACTTACAAAGTCTTTAAAAATACCTTATTAAGAAAAGCCCTCGAAGAAATTGGAGGGTATGATAAATTTTATGGTCATCTTACGGGGATGACAGGTGTAGCATTTGCAAAAGATAATTTTGTTGCACCTGCTAAAATCATCAAAAAATATTTTGACGATACCGGTAAATTTGCATTTAAAGGGTGTTATCTCGAATCAACATATTATGGCTCTGACCAGTTAGATGCAATTGCTACGATGCCAACAAAAGAAGAAATTATTGCCGGTATAATCGGAAGTATTGCTTCACCTTCTTCAGGCATTGTTGGAGCAATTAATGCTGTTATGAGAGATTTAGTAAGTGTTATTGATGAAATCTCAAAGAAAAAAGCGGCTTAAAATTTTTTTAGGAAATATTAATTAATAGGAGAAATAAAATGTCAGAAAAAATTGCTGAAATTGTAGAAAAAATTAAAGCTCTTACATTAGTAGAAGCTGCAGAATTAAAAAAAGCATTAGAAGATGAATTTGGAGTTACAGCTGCTGCTCCTGTTGTAATGGCTGGAGCTCCAGCTGCTGGTGCTGCAGCTGCACCTGCTGAAGAGAAAACCGAATTTGATGTAATTCTCGAAAATGCTGGTGCAACTAAAATTAATGTTATTAAAGTAGTTCGTGCTCATACAGGACTTGGACTTAAAGAAGCTAAAGATTTAGTTGATGGTGCCCCAAAACCAGTTAAAGAAGGTATATCTAAAGAAGAAGCTGAGAAGATTAAAAAAGAATTAGAAGAAGCTGGCGCTACTGTAACAATTAAATAATTTTTATCAACTAATTTTTTGATAAATCTAAAGTGGTAAAATGGAATTTCCGTTTTACCACTTTCTTTCATTATAAAAATGAAAGAATTTAATAAAATCATTGGAGGTTAGGCTTTGGAAAAACAAAAAATTAACAAAAGCACAGGGAGAATATCCTTTGCGAAGATTACCAATGTGTTGAAGGTCCCGGATTTATTGAATATTCAGCTTGAATCATTTGAGGAATTCCTGCAAGCAAAAGTGCCGCCTTCACAGCGAGAAAATAAAGGATTGCAGGCAGTATTTAATCAGAATTTCCCGATTCTTGATAATAAAGAATTTTATCGCCTTGATTTTATTGAATATTATATTGAAAAACCTCGCTTTTCTATAGCTGAGTGTGAAGAAAGAGGATTAACTTATTCAGCACCATTAAAAGCAAAATTACGCCTTTCTACAAAAGATGATGAAACAGGCGAGTATATCAATACAGTTGAACAGGAAGTTTATCTTGGCAATCTTCCTTATATGACTGAAAGAGGCACCTTCATTATAAATGGTGCCGAAAGAGTAATAGTAAGCCAATTGCATCGTTCGCCTGGAGTAGCATTTGCACAAACATTTCATCCAAATGGAACACCAATTTACTCGGCAAGAATAATTCCATTTAAAGGTTCCTGGGTAGAATTTGCTACCGATATTAATAATGTTTTATATGTGTATATCGATAGAAGAAAAAAGTTTCCATCTACTACTTTGCTTAGAGCATTAGGTTACGAAACCGACGAACAGATTCTTAACTTATTCAATTTAATAGAAGAAGTACCCGTTAAACATTTAGATGCTGAAAAACATTCAGGAAGAATTGCTGCTAATGATATTATTGATTTGCAAACAGGTGAAATTTATGTTTCAAAAGATGCTCAGCTTACAGAAGAAATTATAGACAACATTAAAAAATCATCACTCAATAAAATTCAATTAATTAGTGCAGAAACATCCTACGAGCAGGATTTAATTATAAATACACTTAAAAAAGATACATCTAAAACTAAAGAAGAAGCTCTCTATGCAATTTATCGTCAGCTTCGTTCTGGAGAAGCTCCAGATTTAGAAACTGCAATTGCATTACTTGATAAATTATTCTTTAATGATAAAAGATATGACCTTGGCGAAGTTGGCCGATTTAGAATGAATGATAAATTGGGTCTGGATGTTGATGAAAATATTCATGTTCTAACAGTTGAAGATATTATTGCTATTATGAAAAATATTATCATGCTTAAAAATGGAAATGTGAGCGTTGATGATATTGACCATCTTGGGAATAGAAGAGTTAGAACTGTTGGCGAACAATTGATGCAGCAGTACAATGTTGGATTGGCAAGAATGGCTCGCACTATTAAAGAAAGAATGAATATGCGTGATAATGAAAATATGCAGCCACAGGATTTGGTAAATGCAAGAACTATAACCAGTGTTATTAATGCATTCTTTGGTACAAATCAACTTTCACAATTTATGGATCAAACGAATCCACTTTCTGAGTTAACACATAAAAGAAGAATTTCAGCTTTAGGTCCAGGAGGATTAACTCGTGAAAGAGCAGGATTCGAAGTGCGTGACGTTCATCATTCTCATTATGGAAGACTTTGCCCGATTGAAACTCCAGAAGGTCCTAATATCGGTCTTATATCTTCTCTTACAATTTATGCACGCGTCAATCAATATGGATTTTTAGAAACACCATATAGAAAAGTTAAAGATGGTAGGGTAACAAATACAATTGAATATTTAAGTGCAGATCAGGAAGATGAATACATTATTGCTCAGGCAAATGCTCCTCTTGATGAACAAGGAAGATTTGTTCTCGATAGAGTAAAATGCCGTCATAAAGGCGAATTCCCAATTGTTCCTCCTTCAGAAGTTGATTACATGGATGTTGCACCTGCTCAAATTGTAAGTGCAGCTGCGGCATTAATTCCATTCCTTGAACATGATGATGCAAACCGTGCGCTTATGGGTTCTAACATGCAACGACAGGCAGTCCCTCTTTTAGTTCCCGAAGCACCAATTGTTGGAACAGGAATGGAATATAAAGTAGCAAGAGATTCACGACTTCTTATCTTAGCAGAAGATGATGGTGTTGTAGAGTATGCAGATGCGAGAAAAATTATTGTAAGATACAACATGAATCTTGATTCCGAAGAAGCACTTGTAAGTTTTGACGATGAACGACGAGTCGAATACAACTTAACAAAGTTTGCTGGAACTAATCAAGAAACTTGTTTTTCACAACGTCCAGTTGTAGTCACAGGACAAAAAGTTAAGAAGGGAGATGTACTTGCTGATGGTCCATCTATGGATAAGGGAGAACTTGCACTTGGTAGAAATATCTCTGTTGCATTCATGCCATGGAATGGATATAATTTTGAAGATGCAATTGTAATAAGTGAACGATTGGTAGCAGAAGATGTATTTACTTCAATTCATATAGAAGAATTTGAACTTCAAGTTAGAGAAACAAAACGGGGCGAAGAAGAATTAACAAGAGATATTCCCAATGTAAGTGAAGAAGCTACAAAAGATTTAGATGAAAATGGAATTGTTCGTGAAGGTGCAGAAGTAAAAGAAGGTGATATTTTAATAGGAAAGATTACGCCCAAAGGTGAATCAGACCCTACTCCAGAAGAAAAATTACTCAAAGCAATATTTGGTGATAAAGCTGGAGATGTTAAAGATGCATCATTAAAAGCTCCTCCAGGATTAAAAGGAGTTGTAATCAAAACAAGATTATTTAGCAGAAAGAAAAAAGATGCAGAAGCTAAAAAGCTCGAGAAAAAACAATTAGATGAATTAGAAAATTCTTATAAAAAACAACAAGAAAATTATTATAAAAAACTTGTCGAAAAGTTAACTAAAATAACTTCAGGAAAAACTACAACTGGTATTCGCAACCTTGATGGAACTGTTGTTCTAAGAAGTGGAACAGTGATTAAAGACTCAACCTTTGCTGATATTGAAGATGTAACAAGACTTGATTATACCAAAGATTGGTTCGAAAGAAAACATACAAATGAATTGATTAGAAAATTATATTCTAATTATTTCAAAGTTGTAGCTGAAATTGAGGAAAATTATAAGAGAGAAAAACTGAAAATACAATCAGGTGACGAATTGCCTCCTGGAATAACGCAATTAGCTAAAGTGTATGTGGCTAAGAAAAGAAAAATCCAGGTTGGCGATAAAATGGCAGGAAGACATGGTAATAAAGGTGTAGTTGCTAAAGTAGTTCCAGTTGAAGATATGCCATATCATGAAGATGGCACTCCTGTTGACATTGTATTAAATCCACTTGGAGTTCCATCCCGTATGAATCTTGGTCAGCTTTATGAAACTGCATTAGGCTGGGTAGGTAAAAAATTAGGAGTAAAATTTGAAACGCCAATTTTTGATGGAGCAGGTGTTAAAGATGTCGAAGAATGGTTAAGACAAGCTGAACTTGATGAAGGCAGTAAAACATGGCTTTATGATGGAAGAACTGGAGAAAGATTCCATCAAAAAGTTACATGTGGATATATCTATATGATGAAACTTGGTCATATGGTTGACGACAAAATTCATGCTCGCTCAATAGGACCATATTCATTGATTACTCAACAACCACTTGGTGGAAAAGCTCAGTTTGGTGGACAAAGATTTGGTGAAATGGAAGTTTGGGCTCTAGAAGGTTATGGTGCGGCTCATACATTACAGGAAATCTTAACGGTTAAAAGTGACGATGTTGCAGGAAGAGCTAAGACATACGAGGCTATTGTTAAAGGCGAAAATATACCGGAACCAAATGTTCCAGAAGCCTTTAACGTTATGATTAAAGAACTTCAAGGTTTAGGCCTTGAGATAAAAATTAATTAACCGTTAGAAGCCGCATAAGCGTATAAAAATTAAGGAGAAAAATTATGCGAACTAAAACTCAAGATACAAAAGCTAAGACAATTGAAAAGTTAACTATCAGCCTTGCAAGCCCTGATGATATTCTTAATAGATCGAAAGGCGAAGTTACTAAACCCGAAACAATTAATTATAGATCATTCAGACCCGAAAAAGATGGCTTGTTCTGCGAAAAAATATTTGGACCCGTTAAAGATTGGGAATGTGCATGCGGCAAATACAAAGGTATTCGTTATAAAGGAATTGTATGCGACAGATGTGGTGTTGAAATTACACTTAAGAGTGTTCGCCGCGAAAGAATGGGCCATATTGCACTTGCTGTTCCTGTTGTTCATATCTGGTTTTTTAAAGCACTCCCTTCCAAAATTGGCAATATTATTGGAATGACCACAAAAGAACTTGAAAGAATAATTTATTATGAATCTTATGTGGTTATTAATCCGGGTCCAACTGGTTTGAATAAAAAAGACTTGATTTCAGAAGAACAATATTATGAAATTGTTCAATCTCTTCCTCATGATAATGATGCACTTGAAGATAACGACCCCAAAAAATTTGTTGCTAAAATAGGTGGCGAAGCTATTAAAGAACTGCTTAAAAATACAGATATTGAAAAAACATTTCAGGAATTAAAAGCTCAACTTGTAAATGAAACTTCTCAACAAAAAAGAAGTGATATATTAAAACGTCTTCGTGTATTGGAAGCTTTCAGAGAAAAAGAAGGGAAAGTTCAAAATAAACCTGAGTGGATGGTATTAACTGCTATTCCAGTAATTCCTCCTGAACTTAGACCACTTGTACCTCTTGAAGGTGGGCGTTTTGCAACAAGTGATTTAAATGATTTGTATCGCCGTGTCATTATAAGGAATAATCGTCTTAAAAGATTAATAGAAATTAAAGCACCTGAAGTAATTCTTCGAAATGAAAAAAGAATGCTTCAGGAAGCAGTTGATGCTTTATTTGACAATTCACGACGGGCAAGTGCAGTAAGAAGTGATGGTAATCGTCCTCTTAAATCATTGAGTGATATGCTTAAAGGTAAGCAAGGAAGATTCCGTCAAAACTTGCTAGGTAAACGTGTGGATTATTCAGGCCGCTCTGTGATTGTTGTCGGTCCTGAACTTAAATTGCATGAATGTGGATTGCCTAAGGATATGGCAGTTGAACTGTTCAAACCTTTTATTATAAGAAAGCTGATTGAAAGAGGACATTACAAAACAGTTAAAAGTGCTCGCAAAGCTGTAGATAGAAAAGACCCAATCATTTGGGAAATTCTTGAAAAATTAATTGATGGTCATCCAGTTCTACTTAATAGAGCTCCAACATTGCACCGTCTCGGTATTCAAGCATTCCAGCCAAGATTAATAGATAGTAAAGCTATTCAGTTACATCCTATGGTATGTACCGCATTTAATGCTGACTTTGATGGTGATCAAATGGCAGTTCATGTGCCCCTTTCTTATGAGGCACAACTTGAAGCTTCAATTTTAATGCTTAGTTCTCATAATATTCTTTCTCCTCAAAATGGAATGCCTATAGTAATACCAACTCAGGATATAGTTTTAGGTTGCTATTATTTAACTAAGGTTAGACCTGGTGCAAAAGGAGAAGGCAAAATCTTTAGCAGTATGGAAGAAGTTATAATTGCATATAATTCCAAAGCAGTTGATTTGCATGCTCGTATTAAAGTAAAATATGAAGATAAATTGTTAGAAACTACTGTTGGCCGTGTAATATTTAATCAAATAGTTCCCAAAGAAATGGGATTCATAAATGAATTGCTAGTTAAGAAAACATTTAGTGGATTGATTTATAAAATGTTTATGAAATTAGGCAATGAAGTGACTGCTAAATTCCTTGATGATGTTAAAGAATTAGGTTATAGATATGCAACTGCTGCAGGTATTTCAATTAGTTTTAGTGATATGGTTATTCCGGATGAAAAAGTAAAATTAATTGAAGAAGCAAATAAAAAGGTAAACAGTATTTTGAATGAACATGAACAAGGCTTGATAACCGATGCTGAAAGATATAATAAAATTATTGACGTATGGACATTTACAACAAATAATGTTGCAAAATCATTAATGGAAAGATTGAAAAATGACCAGAATGGATTTAATTCACTTCATATGATGGTTGATTCAGGTGCAAGAGGGTCTCAAGAACAAGTACGTCAGCTTGCCGGTATGCGAGGTCTTATGCAAAAACCACAAAAGAGCTTAACTGGTCAATCTGGTGAAATTATTGAAAATCCAATTGTAGCCAACTTTAAAGAAGGGCTATCAGTTCTTGAATATTTTATTTCTACACACGGTGCTCGTAAAGGTCTTGCTGATACCGCATTGAAAACAGCTGATGCTGGCTACTTAACAAGAAGATTATGCGATGTAGCGCAAGATGTAATTGTAACAGAAGAAGATTGTGGCACTATCCGCGGTATTTATGTAACAGCCCTTAAAGATGTAGAATTAGAAAGAGAACCACTTGCTGAAAGAATTATTGGTCGTGTTGCTCAGGAAGATGTATATGACCCTAAAACAGATGAACTAATAGTAGAAGCTGGACAATTAATAACAGAAGAAATTGCAGAAAAAATAGATGAAGCTAATATTGATCAAGTTTATATAAGAACAGTATTGACCTGTGAAGCTAAACATGGAGTATGTGCAAAATGCTATGGCAGAAATTTAACTACAGGTCAATTAGTAGAAATTGGTGAAGCAGTTGGTATCATAGCTGCTCAATCAATTGGAGAACCAGGCACTCAGTTAACTCTTAGAACCTTCCACTTTGGTGGAACTTCATCTCGTATTGCAAGTCAATCTCAAGTTGAAACCAATGTAGCTGGAACCATAAAATTCGAAAGAATTTCTTATGTAGAAAAGAATGATGTATTCGGAAAAGTAAAAGTTGTAATAGGAAGAAGAGGTTCAATTGGTATTTTTGATGAAGATGATAGACAAATTAAAAAATATGAAATACCTTACGGCGCAGAGTTAATGGTTGAAGATGGTCAAAAAGTTGTTAAAGGTCAGCCACTTTATAATCACGATCCATATAACTCTGTAATTGTTTCTGACATTGGTGGAAAAGTTAGCTTTGTTGATTTAGTTGATAATGTTACTTATCAACAGGTTGCAGATGAACAAACAGGGCATGTTCAGAAAGTTGTTATAGAATCAAAAGACAAAAATCTTACACCAAGCATTTTAATTAAAGATGATAATGGAAATGAAAAGATATTTAATATTCCAACACGAGCATATTTATCAGTTGAAGAAGGTGAGGTTATACAGCCAGGAACCGTATTGGCAAAAATTTCAAAGGCAACTGCTAAAACGAGAGATATTACAGGCGGATTGCCAAGAGTAACAGAATTATTTGAAGCAAGAAGTCCGCATGACCCAGCAATAGTTTCAGAAATTGAAGGGAGAGTAAAATTTGGACCGCGTAAAAAAGGTGCAAGAGATATAATTATAGAATCACTAGATGGTTCAATTCAAAAAGTATATTCTGTTCCTTATGGAAAGCATATACTTGTTCAGGAAGGTGACGAAATTCCAGCTGGAGAAAAAATTACAGATGGACCAATTAATCCTCATGATATCTTAAAGATTAAAGGTCCTAATGCCGTTCAAGAATATCTTGTAAATGAAATTCAAGATGTGTATCGTTTACAGGGTGTAAAAATTAATGATAAGCATATAGAAATCATTGTTCGTCAAATGTTGCAAAAACTGAAAATAATTTCTGCAGGCGACACTAATTTTATTGAAGAAGATTTGGTTGACAGAAATAGATTACTTGAAGAGAATGAACGCATTAAAAATATGGTTTATATAATTGACCCAGGACAATCTAAATATAAAGCAGGTCAATTAATACCTCGTTCAAAATACAGAGAAATTAATGCGGATTTAACTCGTAAAGGCAAAAAACCTATGAAAGTAAGAGATGCAGAACCTGCTACATTTGAGAATATATTATTAGGTATAACACATGCTGCTTTATCTACAGAAAGCTTTATTTCTGCTGCGTCATTCCAGGAAACAACAAAAGTTCTTACAAATGCAGCAACTGAAGCAAGAACTGATTATCTAATTGGACTTAAAGAAAATGTTGTTATGGGACATTTAATCCCTGCAGGTACTGGCCTGAAAAAATATAAAAATATTATTCTGACAGAAGAAGAAGTAGAAGCAAAAGAGGCTATTCCAAAGGAAGGAGTTGAAGAAGAATCTGCTTAAAAAATTCAAAAATATAAATTGATTTCTTGACAATTGGGTTGATAATCAATAAATTTTGAGTCTGAATTTTTACTTAAAAGAAAAAATTTGGAGGAATATTAGTGCCAACAATTAATCAGTTGGTAAGAAAAGGAAGAGAAGTAGTAAAAGCTAAGAATAAAGCACCAGCTCTGGAAGGTAATCCTCAGAAACGTGGTGTATGTACAAGAGTTTATACTACTACTCCTAAAAAACCTAATTCAGCTCTTAGAAAAGTTGCGAGAGTTAGATTGACTAATGGAATAGAAGTTACGGCATATATTCCTGGAGAAGGTCATAATTTACAGGAACACTCTATAGTATTAATTAGAGGTGGGAGAGTTAAAGATTTGCCTGGTGTACGTTATCATATTATAAGAGGAACTCTCGACGCAAGCGGAGTTGAAGATAGAAAAAAAGGTAGATCTAAATACGGAACTAAAAAACCAAAAGCAAAATAGTTTATGAGAAAGAAAAGAGCAGAAAAAAGATTTATTAAGCCGGACCCAAAGTATAACGATGTTTTGGTTGCTAAATTTATTAATTACTTAATGTGGGATGGTAAAAAAACCATTGCCAGAAAAATAGTTTACGAAAGTTTCGATATTATTGAGCAAAGAACAAAGAAACCGGCTTTAGAAGTTTTTAAAAAAGCAGTTCAAAATGTATCTCCTATGGTCGAAGTAAGAAGCCGTAGAGTAGGTGGAGCTACATATCAGGTCCCTATGGAAGTTCGTCCTGAAAGAAGAACTGCTCTTGCACTAAGATGGCTTAGAACTTATGCTCGTGAAAGAAAAGATAAATCTATGGCATTGAAATTAGCTGCAGAACTAATTGCAGCTGCTAATAATGAAGGAAATGCAATAAAGAAAAAAGATGATACACATAGAATGGCGGAAGCTAATAAGGCTTTTGCTCATTTTAAGTGGTAATGAGAAAGGAGTAATTATTTATAATGTCTAATAGAGTTGACATAAGTAGGGTTAGAAATATTGGTATTATGGCTCATATTGATGCCGGTAAAACAACTACAACAGAACGAATTCTTTATTATACCGGCAAAGTTCATCGCATGGGTGAAGTTCATAATGGTTCTGCTACAATGGACTGGATGGAACAGGAAAAGGAAAGAGGAATAACTATAACCAGTGCTGCTACAACAACAATGTGGAACAATCATCAAATAAATATTATTGATACTCCTGGGCATGTTGACTTTACAGTAGAAGTTGAGCGTTCTTTAAGAGTTTTAGATGGTGCAATTGCACTGTTCTGTGCAGTTGGAGGAGTAGAACCTCAATCAGAAACTGTCTGGAGACAGGCTGATAAATATGGAGTACCAAGAATTGCTTTTGTGAATAAAATGGATAGAGTTGGAGCAGATTTTTATAATGCAGTGCAGATGATGAAGGACAGACTTGGTGCAAATGCAGTTCCTATTGCTTTGCCTGTGGGTGATGGTGACTTGTTTAGTGGTATTATTGATTTAATGACAATGAAAGCTCGTATGTATCACGAAGAAACTCTTGGAACTACATACGAGGATGTTGATATACCTGCTGATTTAATGCCATTAGCTCAAAAATATAGAACTCAAATGCTTGAAGCAGTATCAGAGATTGATGATACTCTTCTTGAAAAATATCTCGAAGGTAAAGAAATTTCAGCTGAAGAAATTAAAAAAGTTTTGCGTCAGGCAACTATTCAATTAAAAATTGTTCCTGTACTATGCGGTTCTTCATTTAAAAATAAAGGCGTTCAAATGCTTCTTGATGCTGTTGTTGATTTCTTACCTTCGCCTTTGGATTTAGGCAACTTAGTTGCACATCATGTTCATAAAAAAGACCATGTTGAAAGAAAAATTGACCCTAATGAAAAGTTTACTGCTCTTGCATTTAAAATTATGACAGACCCCTATGTAGGTAAATTGACATTTATTAGAGTTTACACTGGCACATTGAAAGCAGGTTCTTATGTTTATAATTCTGTCGCAGATAAAAAAGAAAGAGTAGGAAGAGTTCTTTTAATGCATGCTAATCATAGAGAAGATATGGATGAAGTTAGAGCTGGTGATATTGCAGCACTTGTTGGTTTGAAATTTACAAGAACTGGCGACACTTTATGTACCGAAGACGACCCAATAATTCTTGAAAGAATGGCATTCCCTGAACCAGTTATTCAGATTGCAATTGAACCAAAAACTAAAGCAGACCAAGATAAATTATCAGATGCTCTTTCTAAGCTATCTGATGAGGATCCAACTTTCAAAGTTTTTGTTGACGAGGAAACAGGACAGACATTGATTAGTGGAATGGGTGAACTTCATCTCGAAATTTTAGTTGATAGAATGAAAAGAGAATTTAAAGTTGAAGCTAATGTTGGTAAACCTCAAGTAGCTTATAGAGAAACAATTACAAAAACAGTCCAAGCTGAAGGTAAATTTATTAAACAAACTGGTGGACGAGGTAAATATGGTCATGTCTGGCTTGAGCTTTCACCAAATGAACCGGGTAAAGGTTTCGAATTTGAAAATGCAATAGTTGGCGGTGTTGTGCCTAAAGAATATATTAATCCAATTATTCATGGTATTCAGGATGCAATGAGGAATGGAGTACTTGCTGGTTATCCTGTTGTAGATGTAAAAGTTAAATTATTTGATGGTTCTTATCATGAAGTTGACTCTGATGAAATTTCATTTAAAGTTGCAGCTTCAATTGCTTTCAAGCAAGGTGCGCTAAAGGCAGACCCGATTTTGCTTGAACCGATTATGAATGTTGAAGTAATTACACCAGAAGAATATCTTGGCGATGTTATGGGTGATTTGAACTCAAGAAGAGGAAAAATTGAAGGATTTACAATGCGAAAGGATGCTCAGGTAATTAAAGCTCAGGTTCCACTTGCTGAAATGTTTGGTTATGCAACTACTTTAAGATCTATGACTCAAGGACGAGCAATCTTTACAATGCAATTTTCTCATTATGCAGAGGTTCCTAAGTCGGTTGCTGAAGAAATTACTGAAAAATCACAATTGAAAAAATCATCAGTTGAACAATTTTAGAATAATAAACAAATTAATTAGAAAATAAATAACAAGGAGAGTAACTCGATGGCAAAAGAAAAATTTGATCGTAGTAAACCTCATGTTAATATAGGTACTATTGGACACGTAGACCATGGTAAAACTACTCTTACAGCTGCCATCACCATGGCATTAGCTCAAAAAGGATTATCACAGGTTAGAACATTCGACAGTATCGATAATGCTCCGGAGGAAAGAGAAAGAGGTATCACAATTGCTACTGCACACGTAGAATATTCTACAGAAAAAAGACACTATGCTCATGTTGACTGTCCAGGTCACGCAGACTATGTAAAGAACATGATTACTGGTGCTGCTCAAATGGACGGTGCTATTCTTGTTGTTGCAGCAACCGATGGTCCAATGCCTCAAACAAGAGAACATATTCTTTTAGCTCGTCAGGTTGGTGTTCCCAGAATCGTAGTATTCTTAAACAAAGTTGATATGGTTGATGACCCTGAATTGATTGATCTTGTAGAAATGGAAGTAAGAGAGTTGTTATCAAAATATGAATTCCCTGGAAATGAAATTCCAATCATTAGAGGTTCTGCTTTGAAAGCTATGGAAGCTGGTATGGCAGGTGCACCAATTACAGACGAGAGATATAAATGTATCTGGGAATTAATGGATGCAGTTGATAGCTATATACCAATTCCAGAAAGAAGTATTGATAAACCATTCTTAATGCCAGTTGAAGATGTTTTCTCAATTACAGGTCGTGGTACAGTTGCAACAGGCAGAGTTGAAAGAGGCAGAATTAAATTAAACGAAGAAGTTGAATTAATTGGCTTAGGCCAGCATAAGAAAACAGTTGTCACCGGTATTGAAATGTTCCGTAAAGAACTCGATGAAGCAATAGCTGGCGACAATGCTGGATTGTTATTAAGAGGTATTGATAAAAAAGAAATTGAAAGAGGAATGGTTGTTGCAAAACCAGGTTCCATTACACCGCATAAAGTTTTTGAAGGTGAAGTTTATGTGCTCTCAAAAGAAGAAGGTGGACGTCATACACCATTCTTTAACGGATATCGTCCACAGTTCTATTTCAGAACAACAGATGTAACTGGAGTTGCAACATTACCAGAAGGAACTGAAATGGTTATGCCAGGTGATAATGTAAGATTGAAAGTTGAATTAATTGCAGAAATTGCTATGGAAGAAGGTTTGCGTTTTGCTATCCGTGAAGGTGGTAGAACTGTAGGTGCTGGAGTTGTAACCAAAATTATTGAATAAATAAATTATTTGAGGGAAAGAATTTTCTTTCCCTTTATTTTTGTTTGAAAAAGGAGATTATAAAAAGTGCCCGGTCAAAAAATTAGAATTAAGTTGAAATCATACGATCATATTTTGATTGATAAGTCAACTGAAAAAATTATCAAGACTGTAAAAAGTACAGGTGCGGTTGTCTCTGGACCAATTCCTTTGCCAACAAAAAGAACTGTTTTTACAGTTTTAAGGTCGCCGCACGTAGATAAAAAATCACGTGAACAATTTGAGATTAGGGCTCATAAAAGAATTATTGATATTCATAATTCTAATAATAAAACTGTTGATGCGCTGAGCAAGTTAGAAATACCTGCCGGCGTTGATATTGAGATAAAGTTATAGGAAGAATAAAATGCCAGGTTTGTTAGCTAAAAAATTGGGAATGACAAATATTTTTGCCGAAGATGGGAAAATAATCCCAGTGACTGTTCTTGAAGCTGGTCCTTGCATTGTTTATGCAGTTAAAACAAAAGAAAAAGACGGCTATGAATCACTTCAATTAGGCTTCGGCGAAAGAAAAGAAAAGCATGTAAATAAACCACAGTTAGCAGTGTTTCAAAAACTTGGTTTGAAACCACCAAGAGTTCTAAAAGAATTTAGAAATTTTGAAATAGAGAACTATAAAATTGGTGATGAAATTAAAGTTGATATTTTCCAGGAAGGGGATAAGGTTAAAGTTTCTGGAAAAAGTAAAGGTAAAGGATTCCAAGGTGTTGTAAAACGTCATGGATTTGGTGGGGTTGGTTCAACTACTCACGGACAAAGTGATAGAGTACGTGCCCCAGGTTCTATAGGTGCAAGTTCTTTCCCGTCCAGAGTTTTTAAAGGACAGAGAATGGCGGGAAGAATGGGTTATGAAAATGTAACAATCAGAAATTTGAAAGTTGTAAAAGTAATTCCAGAAAAAAATATTATAATGGTAAAAGGAGCTGTACCTGGCTCAATTAATTCAATAGTTGCAATTAATAAATAATTGTTGATAGAAAATGAAATTAGATGTTTATAAAATAGACGGAACAAAAACAGGCGAACAAGTCGAGCTTTCAAAAGATATTTTTGAAATCGAACCTAATGACCACGCTCTGTATTTAGCTGTTAAAGCTTATTTAGCTAATCAAAGACAGGGGACACATAAAACAAAAGAAAGAAGTGAAGTTCGTGGTGGTGGAAAAAAACCATGGCGTCAAAAAGGAAGAGGTGGTGCAAGAGCTGGTTCGATTCGTTCTCCTCTCTGGATAGGTGGCGGTACAATTTTTGGCCCTAAACCAAGAGATTATAGACAAAAGTTGAATAAAAAAGTTAATGCATTAGCTCGCAAATCCGCTTTATCTTATAAAGCTAAGAATAATCAAATAATTGTGCTTGAAGATTTTAATTTTGAAAAACCAAAGACAAAAGATTTTGTAAATATTCTTAAAGCATTGAACATAGATGGTAAGAAGACATTGCTGTTGACAAATGGAACACTTGAAAATGTTTATAAATCAGGAAGAAATATTGAAAGAGTAAATATACTCGAAGCTAACAAAGCTTCTGCCTATGAATTACTGAACAATCAAGTTCTAATTTTACAAAAAAGTGCACTTACTCTTCTTGAAAGTACATTTAATTAATCAGGTAAGAAAATGAAAACAATTTTAATTAGACCTTTGATTACAGAGAAAATGACAAAAATTAGCGAGAAGCATCCTAATAAATATGGCTTTATTGTGAATATTGATGCTAATAAAATCGAAATTGCTAAAGCTATTAAAGAAAAATTTAATGTTGATGTAGTTTCGGTAAATACTATTAGATATAAAGGGAAAACAAAAACACAGTTTACAAGAAGAGGTCGTTTTACAGGCAGAACACCAAAATTCAAAAAAGCTATTGTAACTTTGAAAGAAGGTCAAACAATCGACATCTTTGGTCAAGTATAAATCGATTGAATTGGAGATTCAATGGGAATTAGAAAATTAAAACCGATAACACCTGGTACGAGATTTATGAGTATCTCCACATTTGAGGAGATAACTAAAACTACACCAGAAAAATCTCTACTTGCTCCACTAAAAAAATCTGGTGGTAGAAATAATTTAGGAAGAGTAACTGCTCGTCATAGAGGTGGTGGACATAAACGTCAATATAGAATCATTGATTTTAAAAGAGATAAATTTGGAATTCCAGCAAAAGTATTTTCTATTGAGTATGACCCAAATCGTTCTGCAAGAATAGCACTGTTGCATTATGCAGACGGCGAAAAAAGATACATATTAGCTCCAGATGGATTAAAGGTTGGAGAAGTTCTAATGTCGGGACCTGGTTCTGAAATAAAAGTAGGAAATGCATTACCATTAAAAGAAATTCCGGTTGGCAGCTTTGTTCATAATGTTGAATTGAAACCTAAGAAAGGCGGACAATTAGGAAGAGCTGCAGGTACATCATTACAACTTTTAGCAAAAGAAGGAAAGTATGCACAGTTAAAATTACCATCTGGCGAAGTTCGAATGGTGAGTGTTGAATGTATGGCAACTTATGGAGTAGTAGGAAATGCTGACCATGAAAATATTAGTCTTGGAAAAGCAGGTAGAAGCAGATGGCTTGGAATTCGACCTCATACAAGAGGTGTTGCAATGAACCCTGTTGACCATCCAATGGGTGGAGGAGAAGGTAAAACATCTGGTGGCGGACATCCTGTATCTCCATGGGGTCAAAAGTCTAAAGGATTGAAAACAAGAAAGAGAAATAAACCTTCTAATAAATATATTATTAAAAGAAGAAAATAATTAGAGTAGCATATGCCAAGATCAGTTAAAAAAGGTCCTTACATTGATGTTAAGTTGTTAAGAAAAATTCGTAAACTTAACGAGACAAATCAGAAAAAAATTATTAAAACATGGTCTCGTGCAAGTACAATTTCACCTGAATTTGTTGGACATACAATAGCTGTTCATAATGGTAATAAAATGATTCCTGTTTATATTACTGAAAATATGGTCGGACATAAACTTGGTGAATTTGCACCAACAAGAATTTTTAGAGGTCATCCAGGCACAAAAGCTGAAAAAGCATCAAAAGTTAAATAATGGAAATTGAGGTAGAAAATAATGGAAGCTAAAGCGACACATAAATATATCGGTTCATCGCCAAGAAAAATGCGCTTGGTTATTGATATGATTAGAGGTAAATCTGTTGATCAGGCAATTGAAATTCTTCACTTTTCTCCAAAACATGCTTCTAAATCAGCAGAAAAAGTTTTGAGGTCAGCAGTTTCCAATTTGATGAATAAAGATGAAAATGTTAAGCATGAGATTTCAGATTTATATGTAAAAGAAGTTTATGTTAATCAGGGACCAACATTAAAAAGAATTACTCCCGCTCCAATGGGGAGAGCTTATAGAATAAGAAAACGTTCTAATCATTTAACAATTGTAGTAGCAACTAAAAAGTAATCGGAGGAAGTTTTGGGTCAAAAGACAAATCCAATTGGCTTTAGAGTCGGAATAATAAGAGGCTGGGAATCGAACTGGTTCGAAAATAAAAGTTATGCACCAAAGTTAATTGAGGATTACAAGCTCAGACTTTACATTAGAAAGAGATTGCAAAATGCTGGTGTTTCTGCAATTAAAATTGATAGAACTTCCAAAAATGTAATAGTGACAATTCATACTTCCCGCCCTGGAGTTGTTATTGGCAAAAGCGGGAAAGAAATTGCTCAAATTGAAGAAGAATTAAAGAAAATTACAAACAAAGAAGTAAAAGTTCAGATAACAGAAATTAAAAGACCAGAACTTGATGCTTACTTAGTTGCAGAAAATATTGCAAAGCAAATTGAAGGAAGGATTTCTTTTAGAAGAGCAATGAAAAGTGCAATAACAGCTGCTATGAGAATGGGTGCAGAAGGAATAAGAGTTATGTGCTCTGGCAGATTAGGCGGTGCTGAAATGGCAAGAACAGAACAATACAAAGAAGGAAGGATACCGCTTCATACAATTAGAGCAGATATTGATTATGCGCAAGCTACTGCTCAAACTATTTACGGCTCCATTGGTGTAAAAGTTTGGATTTGCCGTGGAGAAATTTTAGGTAAACGTTCAACTGAATAATCTTTGGGAGTTTTTCTCATGTTAATGCCAAAAAGAGTAAAATATCGTAAAGCGCAAAGAGGAAGAAGAAAAGGAAAAGCAACTCGAGGTCATATAGTAAATTTTGGAGACTTTGGGTTAAAAGCTCTTGAACCTGCTTGGATTACAAGTAGACAAATAGAAGCATGTCGTGTTGCTCTTTCTCGTAAAATGAAAAGAGATGGTAAAGTTTGGATAAGAATTTTTCCAGATAAACCTGTTTCTAAAAAACCACTTGAAACAAGAATGGGTAAAGGAAAAGGTGCTCCAGAATTCTGGGTTGCCGTTGTTAAACCAGGTAGAATCCTTTTTGAAGTTGGTGGTATTGACAAAACCACTGCTCATGAAGCTCTTACACTTGCTGCACATAAATTGCCAATTAAAACAAAGATTGTTCAACGTATTGATTTAGAAGCTTAAGAGGATTTGACGCTATGAAGATATATCAAATAAGAGAAATGTCCACCGAAGAAATTAAAAAGAGAATTCTTGAAGAACAAAAGAATCTTGTGGACTTGAGATTTCAACATGAACTAAAAAATTTGACTAATACAGCTAAATTGCGTCTTACTAAAAAAGATATTGCAAGAATGAAAACAGTTCTTAAAGAACGTGAAATGCAAGAAGCAAAAAACTCAAAGGAAAATAAATAAGGAGCAATTGTTCTTCCATGCAGACAAGAAATACAAGAAAAGTTAGGATTGGCACTGTTATTAGCAATAAAATGAACAAAAGCATTGTAGTTGCAATCGAAAGACGTGTAGCACATCCGCTTTATAAAAAGTATTATAAAAGAACAACAAAGTTGATGGCACATGATGAAAATAATGAATGCAGTATAGGTGATGTTGTCAAAATTATGGAAACACGTCCTTTGAGCAAAAGAAAAAGATGGCGTTTAGTTGAAATTATCGAAAAAGTTAAATAATAAAGTTTGATGAGGAGCAGATAATCATGATACAAGAAGAAACAAATTTAGTGGTAGCAGATAATTCAGGAGCCAAAAAAGTTCGCTGTATTCGTGTTCTAGGAGGAAGTAATAGACGTTATGCTACGGTTGGTGATGTTATAGTTGTGAGTGTAAAATCTGCAATACCAGGTGGGTCTGTCAAAAAAGGCGAGGTGGCACGTGCTGTTATAGTCAGAACTAAAAAAGAAGTTCGAAGAAGCGATGGCTCTTATATTAGATTTGATGAAAATGCAGCTGTTCTTCTCAATAATCAAGGTGAACCAAGAGGTACCCGTATATTTGGACCTGTTGCAAGAGAACTTCGCGATAAAAAATTTATGAAAATAATTTCTTTAGCTCCAGAAGTTTTATAAGGAATAGATAAAATGAAAATTAAGAAGAACGATACGGTAATTGTAATTGCCGGCAACTATAAAGGTAAAACAGGAAAAGTTTTAAAAGTATTTCCTGAAAAAAATAGAATTATTGTTGAAGGCGTTAATATTCGTAAACGTCATACAAAACCGAATCAGAAAAATCCACAAGGTGGAATAATTGAAAAAGAAGCTCCTATACATGTTTCTAATGTTATGATTCTTGATCCAAAAACAAATGAACCTACTCGTATTGGTTCAAAAATTATTATAGATGAAAAAACAGGTAAAAAGAAAAGTGTTAGAATTAGTAAAGCAAGTGGCGAAATGCTCGTATAAAATTAAGGGTTTATAATAGCAATGGGAAAACAAAAAGAACAAGTTCAACAACAAAAAGAAAAGAAAACTAAAGCAGCGGAAGAAACTACTGCAACTGTAGTTGAAGAAAAAGTGCCTGCAAGATTGAAAGTAAAATATTTCAAAGAAATTGTTCCAAAATTAAAGGAACAATTTGGTTACAAAAATGTAATGCAGGTTCCAAGACTTGAAAAAATTGTTATAAATATGGGAGTAGGCCAGGCAGTTCAGGACCCCAAAATTCTTGAAGAAGCTGTAAAAGATTTAGAAACAATTACTGGACAGAAACCATCTATTAGAACAGCTAAGAAGTCTATATCAAATTTTAAATTGCGTGAAGGTATGAAAATTGGTGCAAAAGTTACTTTAAGAAGAGAACGAATGTATGAATTCCTTGATAGATTAATTACAATAGCTCTTCCAAGAGTTCGTGACTTTAGAGGAATTTCTGATAAATCATTTGACGGCAGAGGAAATTATACTCTTGGAATAAAAGAACAAATTATTTTTCCTGAAATTAATGTTGATAAGGTAAATAAAATTTTGGGAATGGATATTACTTTTGTTACTACTGCTAAGACCGACAAGGAAGCTTATGAATTGCTTAGTGCATTTGGAATGCCATTTAGAAAAAAAGAAACTAATTAAAGGAAAATTATGGCAAGAAAAAGTTTAATAGCTCGGGAAATAAAAAGAGCAAAATTATATGAAAAATATGCTGCTAAAAGAAAAGAACTGAAAGAAAAAGGGGATTATGAAGCATTACAGCTTTTGCCCCGTAATTCTTCACCAACTCGTCTTCATAATAGATGTATGATTACTGGAAGACCCAGAGGTTATTACAGAAAATTTGGTGTTTCGAGATTGGTGCTTAGAGAAATGGCTTTACGTGGAGAAATCCCCGGCTTAAAAAAATCAAGTTGGTAATAGAAGGAGAATATTAAATGCCAGTAACAGATCCGATTGCAGATTTCTTAACAAGAATTAGAAATGCTGTTAAAGCAAGGAAAAAATATGTTGACGTTCCTTCATCAAAAATGAAGGTAGCTATTGCTGAGATTTTAAAGAACAATAAGTTTATTAAAGATTATAATATCATTGAAGATAATAAGCAAAATATACTGAGAATTCACCTTCAGTATATTAATGGAGTTTCTTCAATTACAGGATTAAAAAGAATCAGTACTCCAGGTTTACATTTGTATGTTGATAAAGACCATATTCCCCGTGTACTTAATGGATTGGGAATTGCAATTATATCAACATCAAAAGGTTTATTAACTGATAAACAAGCAAGAAAAGAATCTGTTGGCGGAGAAGTTATCTGCCATGTTTGGTAAAAATTGAGAGGTTAAAAAGTGTCACGTATAGGAAGAAAACCAATACCAATTAAAGATGTAACAGTAACCAAAACCGATAATATAATTAAGGTTAAAGGTAAACTCGGTGAATTAGAGATGAAAATTCATCCTAATATCACCGTGGATATAACAAAGGATGAAATTATTGTTAAAAGACCGGACGATACAAAAGAAAACAGAGCTCTTCATGGATTAACAAGAGCTTTGATTAATAATATGATAAAAGGTGTAACCGAAGGTTATACCAAAACACTTGAAATTGTAGGTGTTGGTTACAAAGCAGAATTAAAAGGAAATAATATTTTAATTACAATTGGTTATTCGCACCCAATTTATTTTATTCCGCCGGAAGGAATTAAAATTGAAGTTCCAACACCTACACAGATTAAAATTTCCGGGATTAATAAAGAATTGGTTGGAATAGTAGCAGCAAAAATTAGGTCATTTAGAAAACCTGAACCTTATAAAGGCAAAGGTATAAGATATTCTAATGAAGTAATTATCAGAAAAGCTGGTAAGACAGCTGGTAAATAATCCACTTAGGAGAATGTGACAATGTTTTTGAAAGATTATAAAAGAAGATTAAGAAAAAAAATCAGGATAAGAAAAAAAATTCATGGCACTGCTTTAAAGCCAAGACTCTGTGTTTATAAAAGTTTGAAACACATTTATGCCCAATTAATTGATGATGATAAAGGTCATACATTAGCATTTGCATCAACACTTTCAAAGGAAATTGCAGAGGAAGTAAAAAATTTAAGCGGTAAAATACCTAAAGCAAAATTAGTTGGGAAATTATTAGCTCAAAAAGCATTAGAAAAAGGAATAACCACTGTAGTATTTGACAGAAGTGGTTATCCATATCATGGTAAAGTAAAAGCAATTGCAGAAGGAGCAAGAGAAGGCGGATTAAAGTTTTAATCCTGCCAATTGCAAGAAAAATAGTTTCTTGCCGGATCGTCTAATGGCAGGACAGCGGCCTTTGGAGCCGTATGTGGAGGTTCGAATCCTCCTCCGGCAGCTCTAAAGAAAATTTTGAAATTGATGAAAGATAGGAGTTAAAGTGAACTTCAAGCACAAAAAAGTTACTGGTTTAGAAAACTTAAAAGAAAAAATAGTCCATATTAACAGAGTTGCAAAAGTAGTTAAAGGTGGCCGTCGATTCAGCTTTAATGCCATTGTCGTAGTAGGTGATGGTAATGGTCACGTGGGAGTTGGACTTGGGAAAGCAAATGAAGTTACCGATGCTATCGCTAAAGGAATCGACGATGCTAAGAAAAATGTTTATAAAGTACCTGTTATTAAAGGCACAATACCACATGAAATTATAGGCAAGTTTGGAGCAGGCAAAGTGCTCTTAAAACCAGCTTCTCCAGGTACAGGATTAATTGCTGGTGGTGGAGTCCGTGCCGTTTTAGAGGCAGCAGGTGTTCAAGATGTTCTTACAAAATCATTAGGTTCTTCAAATCCACATAATCAAGTTAAAGCAACTTTGAAAGCTCTGCTTAATTTAATTGATGCAAGAACTATGGCTTATAAACGTGGAATGAAAGTAAGCGAGTTATTCAGTTTATAGTGAGGTTTTAATAATGGCTAAAAAATTAAAAATAATACAAACGAAAAGTATAATTGATAGACCTAAACCACAGAAACTTACTATTAAAGCACTCGGTTTGGGAAGACCTAATTATCAAGTAATTCATAATGATACTCCTCAAATAAGAGGAATGATTAGAAAAGTATCACATTTAGTAAAAGTAGAAGAAATAGAAGAATAGGTGATTAAATGGATATACTTAGTAATTTGAAACCAGCAAAAGGTTCACACAAAAGAGAAAAAAGAATTGGCCGAGGTGAAGGTAGTGGACATGGTGGAACTGCAACTCGTGGTATGAATGGTCAACGTTCTCGTTCAGGTGCTAAATTCAAAATCTGGTTTGAAGGTGGTCAAATGCCTCTTCAAAGAAGATTGCCTAAGAGAGGTTTTCGTAATCCATTTAAAATTGAGTATCAGGTTGTTAATATTGGAAGTATTCAAAAATTAATTGATAACAAAAAAATTGAAGATGGCATTATCAATGCTGTTACACTTTATAAGAATGGATTAATTTCAAAAGCTGCAGCACCTTATAAAATTCTCGGTAATGGAGAATTAAAATCAAAAATAAATATTGAAGCACACGCTTTTAGTGCTTCAGCTAAAGAAAAAATAGAATCACTTGGTGGAACCATAAAAGAGATTAAAGCTTAATGGCAACTTTTCAAGAAACTTTTCGGAACATATTTAAAATTCACGAGCTGAGGCAAAGAATACTTTACACTCTTGCCTTGCTCATAATAGTTAGAATTGGTGCACATGTAACATTGCCTGGAATTGATTCATATCTTCTTAATTCAGCTATGACCAATTCCACATCTGATAATCTTTTTGGCTTGTATGATTTATTTGTAGGCGGTGCCTTTAGAAACGCAGCTTTATTTGCTCTCGGGATTATGCCTTATATTTCTGCTTCAATTATTTTACAATTAGCAGGTGCAGTAATCCCCTATATTCAAAAACTGCAAAGAGAAGGAGAAGAAGGAAGAAAGAAAATTACGCAATGGACCCGTTATGGTACTGTAATTATTTCTGCTTTCCAGGCATGGGGTGTTACAATTCACTTATTAAACATTCGTTATAATAATGCTCCTATCGTTCCAGAAGAAGTAAGAGGTATTGGTTGGTCTCTTTCAACTATTGTATTTCTTGTTGCTGGAACAATGTTTATTATGTGGATGGGTGAGCAAATTACAGAAAAGGGAATTGGTAACGGAATTTCATTGATAATTTTCATCGGCATTATTGACCGCTTCCCATTTGCAGTTCTCGATGAATATCGATTGCTTGCAGCTGGGCAGAGAAATTTAGTTATCGAAATTGTAATTCTGGCATTTATGGTTCTTGTAATTGCTGGAGTTGTTCTTGTTACTCAGGGGACAAGAAGAATTCCTGTTCAATATGCAAAAAGAGTAGTTGGCAGAAAAGTTTATGGTGGTGTAACTCAGTATATTCCACTTAGAGTTAACACTGCTGGTGTTATGCCTATAATTTTTGCTCAATCAATTATGTTTATTCCAAGTACATTGTTCTCATTTTTCCCGAATAATGAATTTATAGCATCAATTGCTGGTTATTTTACTTATCAATCATTTACATATTCTTTTATTTATGCTTTGATGATAATTTTCTTTACATATTTTTATACTGCAATTGCGTTTAATCCGCAGGATGTTGCAGAGACAATGAAAAAGCAAGGCGGTTTTATTCCGGGAATTAGACCAGGCAAACAAACCGCTGAATTTATAGATAATATTCTAACTAAAATTACTTTACCAGGTTCAATCTTTTTAGCTATCATAGCAATATTGCCAGCATTCGTTTCAAAAATTGGAGTATCTGGCAGTTTTGCTTCATTCTTCGGAGGAACAAGTTTACTGATAGTTGTAGGTGTTGCACTTGATACTTTGCAGCAAATAGAATCTCATTTGTTGATGCGCCATTATGATGGCTTTATGAAATCTGGTAAAATTAGAGGAAGAAGATTTTAATTTAGTTAACGACAGCTTATTGTGATTTTAATAAAAACAAAAAAAGAAATTGATTATATAAGAGAAAGCTGTCGAATTGTTGCGGAAGTTTTACAATTAATGAAGCGTTATGCTAAACCTGGCATAACGACACTTGAGCTCGATAAAATTGCTGAAGATTATATTCTAAGTAATAATGCAAGAGCTGCTTTCAAAGGATATTCACAATCAGGTTCTTTTGATTATCCGAGCTCAATTTGTTCTTCAATTGATGATGAGGTTGTTCATGGAATTCCAGGCAACCGTGTTCTTAAAGAAGGTGAAATTCTTTCAATTGATGTAGGTGTTGAAAAAAATAATTATTATGGAGATGCTGCAATAAGTATTGCGATTGGTAAAATGTCTGAAGAAAAAAAGAAACTGATGGATGTAACTGAAAAATCTCTTTATCTGGGAATTGAGCAGGCTGTTGCAGGCAATAGAATTGGTGATATTGGGAATGCAATACAAACTTATGTTGAATCTTTTGGTTTCTCTGTTGTAAGAGATTTGTGTGGACACGGTGTTGGAAAACACTTGCACGAAGATCCGCAAATCCCGAATTACGGGAAAAGGGGAACAGGAGCTTTAATTAAAAATGGAATGACCTTAGCAATCGAACCCATGATTAATATGGGTTCATATAAAGTTTTTGTAGACGAAGATGGCTGGACTGTAAAAACAATGGATGGTTTGCCATCTGCACATTTTGAACATACAATAGCAGTAATTGATGGTAAACCAGAAATTTTAACAATATGTTGAATTAAAAAGTATGGCAAAGCAAGGACCAATAAAAGTAGATGGAATAGTTACTGAAACATTACCAAATGCTCATTTCAAGGTTCGACTTGAAAATGGGCATGAAATCCTTGCTCATATTTCAGGAAAGATGAGAATGCATTTTATAAAAATATTAGTTGGAGATAAAGTTGCAGTAGAGCTTTCGCCATACGATTTAAATAAAGGAAGAATTACATATAGATATAAATAACGGGGAATTTATGAAAGTAAGAGCATCTGTAAAAAAAATGTGTGAACATTGTAAGATTATAAAACGTAAAGGAGTTGTAAGGGTAATTTGTAAAAATCCCAAACATAAACAAAGACAAGGTTAAAATTTAGGAGGAAAAAGATTGGCTCGTATAGCAGGAATTGATTTACCAAAACAAAAAAAAGCATTTATAGGATTGACCTATATTTATGGTATCGGCAGAAAGAGTGCTATGGACATTCTTCAAAAAGCCGAGGTAAATCCTGATAAAAGAATTGGAGAACTTACAGAAGAAGAAGTTGCAAGAATCCGCTCTATAATGACTGCTGAATATAAAGTTGAAGGTGCTTTAAGAAGTGAAGTTCAGCAGAATATTAAAAGACTTATGGATATTGGATGTTATCGCGGTTTGCGTCATAGAAGAGGATTGCCTGTAAGAGGTCAAAGAACAAGAACAAATGCAAGAACAAGAAAAGGAAAACGTAAAACTGTTGCTGGAAAGAAAAAAGCACCGGCTAAGAAGTAATAAATAATTGAGGAGTTAAATTGGCTAAGGCAGTTAAAAAAGCAAAGAAAAAAGTTCACGTTGATTCAGTTGGAGTAGCTCATATTAAAGCTTCTTTCAACAACGTGATTGTTACTATTACAGATATCTATGGAAATACAATTTCATGGTCTTCAGCAGGAAAGAATGGTTTTAAAGGTTCAAGAAAAAATACACCATTTGCAGCACAGGTTACTGCTGAAGCTGCTGCTAAAGAAGCTTATGACCTTGGACTTCGAAAAGTTGATGTTATAATCAAAGGTCCAGGTGCAGGCAGAGAGGCAGCTATCAGAGCATTAAATACAGCTGGATTGGAAATATTATCAATTAAAGATAATACTCCAATTCCACATAATGGTTGTAGACCACCAAAACGTAGAAGAGTATAACAGGAGAAAATTTAGATGGCAAGATATATTGGTCCAAGTTGCAAATTATGCAGAAGAGAAAGACAAAAATTATTTTTAAAAGGAACAAAGTGTTATACCGAAAAATGTCCTCTTGAAAAAAGAAATTATGCACCGGGACAACACGGTTTAACACGACGTGCAAAATTTTCTGAATATGGAGTTCAATTAAGAGAAAAACAAAAAGTAAAAAGAATTTATGGGTTGCAAGAAACTCAGTTCCGTATCTACTTCGATAGAGCAATGAGACAAAAGGGTGTGACTGGTGCTAACTTAATTAAATTACTTGAGAGAAGACTTGATAATGTTGTTTATCGTCTCGGTTTTGCTCCTTCAAGAAAAGCAGCACGTCAATTAATTTTGCACAGACATTTTACTGTCAACAATCGTATTGTTAATGTTCCATCTTATTTACTTTCACCAGGTGATGTTGTTGCAGTAAGAGAAAAAAGTAAAAAACTTGATGTAATTCATAATTCTTTACGAAGAACAAAAGATAATGTCTACGGTTGGTTGTCTGTTGACAAAGCAACTCTATCAGGAACATTCATGAATATTCCTGAAAGAGAAGAAATTCCACTTAATGCTAATGAACAATTGATTGTAGAATTATATTCTAAGTAATTTTATAAATTTAATATAGAGGATAATTTACATGAGCTATCCGTTTATTAAAATGCCCGATGGCGTTGTTCAAGACGAATCCTCAAAAAGTGCTACATTTGGAAGATTTATTATTCAACCATTAGAACGAGGATTTGGAGTAACATTAGGTAATTCGTTAAGAAGGGTATTACTATCCTCTCTTCCTGGCGCAGCTATAACTGCAGTCAAAATTGAAGGTGTCCTTCATGAATTCTCTACAATTCCAGGTGTTCTGGAAGATGTTACAGAAATCATTCTAAATCTTAAAAAAGTAAGACTCAAGATTCTTGACAAGAAAGCAACATCATGTCAAGTATCAATTGCTGGGGCGGCAGAATTTAAAGCTGCCGATATTCAAAATGCTTGTCCAGATATACAAATTCTTAATCCAGACCTACATATTGCAAAACTTAATGCAGATGCAAAGTTAAATATGGAAATACGCTTTGGTATTGGTAAAGGTTATGTCCCTGCAGAAGAACAAAAAACACCTGACATGACAATTGGCACGATTCCTATAGATTCTATTTACACTCCAATTGTTAATGTTAGATACGATGTTGAAAATGTTCGTATTGGTGAAAGAAATGATTATGAAAAATTAACTTTAGAAATTACAACTGATGGCTCAATTACCCCAGAAGAAGCTCTATCTACTTCTGGAAAAATATTGAGGGACCATATTCAGTTATTTATCAACTTTGATGTTGAACCTGAAGAAGAAAAAGTTGAAACTAAAGTTGATGCAGAAACGGAAAGAATTAGAAAGATTCTATTAACAAATGTTGAAGATCTTGAACTCAGTGTTCGTTCGCATAACTGTCTAAAATCTGCAAACATTAAAACTATTGCAGATTTAGTAAGAAGAGACGAGAATGAAATGCTCAAGTTCAGAAATTTTGGTAGAAAATCTTTAGCTGAATTGAAAGAAATTGTAGAAAATTTTGGACTCCACTTTGGAATGGACGTCGATAAATATCTTGTAGATAAATTAGAAAAAAAATAGCTAAGGTTGAATAATGAGACACAGAGTTAAAGGAAGAAAATTAAAAAGAACTTCTGAGCATAGACTTGCAATACTCAGAAATCTTGCAACTTCTCTTTTAAAACATAAAAAGATTAAAACAACAGTTGCAAAAGCAAAAGAACTTCGCACTTTTGTAGAACCCTTAATTACAAAAGCAAAAGTTGATTCAGTTGCTTCAAGAAGATATGTTGCTGCTGAGATTAAAGACAAAAGTGTTGTGAAAGAACTTTTTACAGAAATTATTCCAAAAATAGGCGATAGACCCGGTGGTTATACAAGAGTTGTTAAATTAGGTCAAAGAAAAGGGGATGGTGCTGAATTGGCTATAATTGAACTGGTTGATTATAGCGGATTAGTAAAGCCAAAACCGGAAAAGAAAGAAAAAGTTGAAAAAGAAACACCAGTTGTTGAAGAAAAGAAAGAAGTTGTAGAAGAAAAATCTGCTTAATTAAATTAAATCTTTGTTGTAATATAGGGGTTGTCTAAAAAGTAATTTTTCAGTTTTATAAACTGTAAATATCTTTCAAATCTGTGTTTTCAGTGTTAAATTTTTTCTAAAAGCTTTACTTTATAGACAACCCCGACTTTTTTTAATTTCTTGGTCCAATCATCTTTTCAGGTCTTACTACCTCATCAAATTGTTCAGCTGTTAATAATCCAAGTTCAACAGCAGCTTCTTTTAGTGTTTTGTTTTCTTTGTGAGCTTTCTTAGCAACTTTAGCTGCGTTATCATATCCGATTACTGGATTTAATGCAGTGACAAGCATTAAAGAATTTTCAAGATGTTTTTTAATATTGTTTTCATTTGCAACAATTCCTACAACACAATTATCAGTAAAGCTTTCACAAGCATCAGCCAATAATCTGATTGATTGTAAAATGTTATATGCAATTACAGGCATGAAAACATTCAATTCAAAATTTCCACTTGCGCCAGCGATATTAATTGTAACATCATTACCAAATACCTGAGCACAAACCATTGTCATAGCTTCTGATTGTGTCGGATTAACTTTCCCAGGCATAATTGAGCTGCCGGGTTCATTTTCAGGGAGTGATATTTCTCCAATTCCACATCTTGGTCCTGAACCTAACCATCGAATATCATTTGCAATTTTCATTAGTGAAGCAGCTAAAGTTTTTAATACTCCGCTCATTTCAACTAATGCATCTTTACCTGCCATTGCTTCAAATTTGTTTGGTGCTGTCTTAAATGGTTTGCCAGTGATTTCAGAAATTTTTTCAGCTGCTTTAACTGCATAATCCGGATGTGTATTTAATCCTGTTCCAACTGCTGTTCCACCAAGCGGGATTTCATAAAGTCTTTTCAATGCATCATTAATTCTTGCAAGGCCATTAGTTAATTGTTGTGCATAACCAGAGAATTCCTGTCCTAATGTTAATGGTGTTGCATCCATTAAATGGGTTCTTCCAATTTTTATAATATTTTTGAATTCTTTGGATTTAGCTTCAAGTGCATCACGAAGTTTAGTAACCATTGGAATTAATCTGCGATGAATTTCTTCGACAGCTGCTATATGAATTGCTGTTGGAAATGCATCATTGGTTGATTGAGCTTTGTTGACATCATCATTTGGATGAATTGGTTTTTTGCTTCCTAATATACCGCCTGCCATTTCAATAGCACGATTTGAAATTACTTCGTTCACATTCATATTTGTTTGAGTACCACTGCCGGTTTGCCAGACAACAAGAGGAAAATGTTCATTAAGTTTTCCTTCAATTACTTCTTCTGCTGCTTTAACAATTAATTCTCGTTTTTCATCGGATAACAATCCCAGTTCATTGTTTGTAATTGCAGCTGCTTTCTTAACTATTGCAAGAGCTCTTATCAATTCAAATGGAAAACGTTCACCCCCAATCTTAAAATTCATAAGTGAACGAGCAGTTTGTGCTCCGTAATACTTATCTGCGGGCACTTTTACTTCTCCCATGCTATCAGTTTCAATTCTGTATTCCATAATTAAACCTCGTTTATGTTATTGATAGTGTTATTATTTTATATCTCAAATTAGATTAATGAATTATGAATTTCAATAAGTAGGAAAGTGGCTACATTTTTTGATGCATATTTGATGAAGTATATTATCATTACAAATTACATTTGCAAGAATGATTTGATAAATAAAAAATTATTCGGCTGGTATTTCGATTCTTCTTGCACCATAAAATCTTTTTGAATAGTATTTTTCATTTAGGGAAGAAATTGTAACACCAAGTTTACGACTTGAATGGATAAATTGATTATCCCCTAAATAAATTCCAACATGCCCTGGTTTTGACCTTCTACTTGTATTGAAAAAAACTAAATCCCCAAATTCTAAATCATCTCTGTCTACTTTTTCACCTATTTCAAATTGTTCTTTAGCAGAGCGGGGCAGTTCAATAGAAAATGTATTCAAAAAAATTTGTCTTGTAAATCCTGAGCAATCAATTCCATCATTAGAGTTCCCACCGTATTTATATGGTGCATCGAGATATTTTATTACTTCGAGCAATATTTTTTCTCTAAATGTTAGAGGGATGTCAGGATTTATATAATTTTTATAGTTTGCAACAAATTTTTCTTTATCGATTGGATTTTCTTCGATCGGGAGTTCATCAAATTCATCCTGAGTTGTATCAGAATAAACTGTATTATTTGTTGTATTGGTTCTGGGTGGCTTTTCAATTTGCTTTTTTAATGTATCTTTTGATGCGAATCTGATAGATTTTTTTTGTTGTTCTTTGTTATGTTTTGATTGATTGTATCTTTGTGTACTTGAAGATGGGGTACAACCTTCAAATAAAATTAGAAATATAATTCCTATTAAAAATGATTTTATTAATCTAATGAACATGACAGAAATAATTATCCCAGATAAGCTCTTAAATTTTTGCTTCTTGATGTATGTCGTAATCTTCTAATTGCTTTTTCTTTTATTTGACGAACTCTTTCTCTTGTCAGATTAAATTTTTCTCCAATCTCTTCAAGTGTAAGAGAATGTTCTCCATTTAATCCGAAGTAAAGTTTTATTACTTCTGCCTCTCTGTCTGTTAAAGTCGAAAGTGCTCTTTCAATTTCTTTTTTAAGTGATTCATTCATTAATCGATAATCTGGCGAAGGAACTTCTTCGTTAGAAAGAACATCAAGTAGACGATTATCTTCTCCCTGTGCAAATGGTGCATCCATAGAAACATGTCTGCCCGAAACTCTAAGAGCATCATTAATTTCACTTACATCCATGTCAAGTTCTTGAGCTAATTCCTGAGCACTTGGTTCTCGTTCAAATTCCTGTTCAAGATTGCTGTAAGCTTTCCCGATTTTATTTAAAGCCCCAACTCTATTCAAAGGAAGTCGAACAATTCTTGATTGTTCTGCAAGAGCTTGAAGGATTGATTGTCTAATCCACCATACTGCATAAGAAATAAATTTAAAACCGCGGGTTTCGTCAAATCTTTTAGCAGCTTTGATTAAACCGAGATTTCCCTCATTTATTAAATCACCAAGTGATAATCCTTGATTTTGATATTGTTTTGCTACTGAAACTACAAAACGCAGATTGGCTTTTACAAGTTTTTCGAGAGCTTTTTCATCTCCCTGTTTAATTCTTATTGCAAGTTCGATTTCGTCATCTGGAGTTAAGAGATCTACTTTGCCAATTTCTTGAAGATATTTGTCTAATGATAGACTTTCACGATTTGTAAATTGTTTTGTTATCTTCACGGCAAATCTCCTATTTTTTTTCTACATAAATTGAATCTACTATTCCAACAATTGATGCATCGACTGGAGCCATATCTACATCAAGAGGAATTACTGCTTCGCTTGCAGTTACATAGTAAATAATTTCTCCTGGTCCAGCACCAATTGTATCTAAAGCGATGATTGGGGAAGAAACTTTTTCTAATTCACCATTAAGTGGTTGAACCAATTGCATTTTATAGCCTGTTATTGATTCATATTTGCGTGTTGCCCAAATGGTCCCTATAATTTTTCCAAGATACATTTTGATTACTCTTTAATAGCAATATCTAATTTATCTACAATTGCCATTATAACGGCATCAACAGGTTTATTTTTTGTAAAAGTTGTTTGACGTGCTGAACTGCCCTGAGCAACAAGTACAACTTCTCCAACTCCAGCTCCCACAGAATCTACAGCTATAACAGTAGATTCTTTTGGTGTATAATCGAGATTTAATTGTCGAACAATTAGAAATTTTGCTCCAACAAGATTTTCATCTTTTTTTGTTGACCAAACTGTACCAATTACTTTACCAAGTATCAATTATTCCCTCTTAAATTTTCTGGTTGTAAAATTTTTAGATTAATTTTTTTGTATCTCTCTATGTCATTAGTAAGAATTATCATATCATTAATTTTAGCAATTGTACAGAACAAAGCATCACGAACGGTTGCAACTTTATTAAAAAATTCTGAAATGTTCAAACTATAACGGGAATTTAATCCAAGTACTTTTAATGCTTTCATAAGATTATCAACTGCTTCTTTTTCATTTTGACTTTCCGCTGCAAAATATAATTCGGCTGAATTAATTACTGTTGTAAAACAAATTCCACTTATCATTGCAATTTCTAAGTCAGATAAAGTATTTTTATCATAATGCTGCAAATGTTCAAGCAAGATATCAGTTTCAATTAAAAAATGTTTTTCATTTTTCATTTAGTATAAATTCTTTTTTTAATGGCTGAGTTAATTAAACTTCCTTTTGATTTTAGAAAGTTCAATACAACAATATCGGGCAGTTGTTGTTTTAATTTTATCTGATTGAATAAATTTATATCTAAATTAGAATTTTGTAATGCTTGTGATGCAGCACCATAAATGTCTATTTTAATTTCTCTAAATCCTTGATTAAAAAGTTTTTTAAATTCTTCTGTGGGTAATCCAATAGAACCGTCACTATTAATATTCGTTTCAAAAGAAAATAACTTTGATAAATTTTCTTCATTCATTTAAGAAGCTCCTTCCAAAAAGACAATTATTTACTTTAAAAAAATGTGCAACTGTTTGAGCAACATCTGCGAATGTTTTTCTAATACCTAAGTTTTTACCTTTTTTATTTTTTCTATAAAATAATAATGGAACATATTCACGACTGTGGTCTGTGCTTGGAGTTGTTGGGTCGTTGCCATGGTCTGCTGTGATAATTACAGCATCTGTCTCATCTAAATTTTCTAATATATTCGGTAAATGATTATCAAATTCTTTAAGAGCATTAGCAAAGCCATAAGGATCATTTCTATGACCAAAGTAAACATCGAAGTCAACAAGATTAACAAATATAAAAGAATGTGATACTTCTTTAGTTGTTAAAAAAATTTTTTCAATCCCTTCAGAATTTGATTTGGTTTTAATCTGGATTTTTATCCCACGATAATTAAAAAGGTCATTGATTTTGCCAATTGCTATTGTTTGTATTTTCTCGTTATAAAGATAATCTAAGATTGTATTATCAAATGGGTCTAATGAAAAATCTTTTCTGTTAGTTGTTCTTTGATAATTATTTGATGTTCCTACAAATGGTCTTGCAATTACTCTGGCTACAGCATTTTGACCAGTTAATACTTTTGTTCTTGCAATTTCGCAAATTTCATATAATTTTTTAACAGGAATAACATCTTCATGAGCAGCAATTTGAAAAACTGAATCGGCAGATGTGTAAACTATTGGAAATTTTGTTTTAACATGTTCATCTCCGAGCTGCATTATAATTTCTGTTCCTGAAGCAGGAATATTTCCGAGAATTCCTTCTACTTTTGTTTCTTCTATAAATTTGTCAATAATATCTTTTGGAAATCCATTAGGGAAAAGTGGAAAAGGTTTTTCAATTTTTAATCCTCCAATTTCCCAATGACCTGTGGTTGAATCTTTCCCGGCAGAAATTTCAATCATTTTACCAAATGATGCTAAAGGATTAGCTTGAGGTAAAATTCCTTTGATGGATTCAATATTACCAAGACCAAGTTTTTCAAGATTTGGCAGACTAAGTCCTCCGACAAATTCTGCCATATTTGATAAAGTGTTGCTTCCTTCGTCGTTGTATTTTGAAGCATCGGGCAATTCACCGATGCCTAATCCATCAAGTATGATTACAATAAAATTATTCACACAGTCTCGTTAAATGCTTTTTACTGTATTACCTCCCTTTTCGAGAGCTTTTTTAAGTGCAAGTTCTGCATTATAAAGTATTTCTTTAACATCAGTTTTATTCGTAGTTGCAGCAACTCCAATTGAAACTGTGAAAGTAGTTTGACGGGAAACTACTGCAATGGGCTTGCGAGCAATTTTTATTCTTAATTTTTCTGCCCATAGAAATACATCTTTTGGTGTTGTATTGAAAAAGTAAACTGCGAAAATTCTTTCATCTAATCTGCCCCATAAATTCATTGGGGTCATTTCATCTTTTATCATTTGTGATATGGCTTTTAAGACTTTAGGAAAAGGATTGCCATCAAATAAAGATTCTTGTTCCAGAAAATCATCAATTTTGATTAAAGCTAATGCTCCAGGTAAATTTAATTCGTTGCTTCTTACAAGATCTATTGTTAATCTTTCAATAAAAGCATCGTAATTCAGAGCTTTTGTTTCAATGTCATATGTTAAAAGACTTTTCAGAATGTTTATTGTTGAATATGAGTGAAGAATGAACGCAAAAAACTTTGTGGCATTTTTAATAAATGTTACTTCGTTATTTGTGTAAATATTTTTTTTGAGACTTTCAAAACAAAGGACACCATAATTCTGTTCATCATAAACCAGTGGAATTGCAAGGAATGAACCGTCAAAGCTAACATCTTCGTTTTTAGAAAATCGTGGGATGTCAATGCTCGAAGTGTCATCAATTTTTACTGGTGTAAAACTTAATATGGCTTTTCCTACAAGTGTTCCACTTAATTCTACTTCCAGATTTTCTCCAGCATATTTGAGTGAAGTTTTGTTTTTTATCCTTGCAATTTTAAATTTTTGTTCGATTGGGCTATAAGCTACAAATGTGAAAACATCCCAGTCGAGTAAATCTTTCATGGAATTATCAAGAGCAGAATAAATGTCGGTTTCGTTATCAAATTTTTTATCTGTCCCAAGAATTCCGATTAATGCTTTGAGTCTTTGTTCTGCTTGAGTTTCAGAAAATTTTTCATCAAATAGACTGATTATTACAGAAATAATTCTAACAATTTTCCCGAGTGAATAAATTTGTTCGATACCAAAAGCATCATTAACTTTTGAATCAAGAACCAGAATGCCGGTTAAATTTTTTCCGTAAAATAAAGGGACACCCACAAAACTTTTTATTCCTTGTGGTGCGCTGTAATAACGAATCACATCAGCTTCTGCATTTGGAGAAATATCTGTTAAAATTTCTGGTTCTTCTTTTTGAACAATTTTTCCCAGTATATCATCTTCTAAATCAAATTTTTGTTTGGTAATTTGAGATGAACTCGAAATATATCTCTCAAGTGTCAACCTTTTTCGATTTTTGTTATACCAGAAAAATGCAGCTGTATGAGCCATGAAAGCATCTTTTACTACACTCAATATTTTTTCCAATACAAAACCAAATTGTTCATCTTGACTTAAATCTTTTGGTAGTTCTTCGCGAACAATTTTATCGAAGTTTTCTTTGAAATCAGGCGGCTTGAAAAAATCTTTACTTGTTCTTGCTACTGAGGGAGTAAAATTTTCTGCAGTTATTACTTCAATGTTCTTTACAGGTGAAATGATTTTAAATTCTTCACCATCATCAGGTTCATAAGCAATTTTTGATTCATTAATTTTTGGTGGACTCTCATCTGATTTTTCATATTCAGAAGTTTCTGATTTTGTATCCCTTAAAAAAATTATAAAGCCTACATAAATTAAAAGTATAACGCCGGAAATAATTTTTAGAAGTGAATCATCTGTTAAAAATGGAATGACTATTAAGATGGGAATGAAAATAAAAATTAATAATCTTTTTCGATATTTATCAGATAATCCCATCTTTCTCCAATTAATTCAAATAATTAATTCAAAATTTTATTCAATAATAATAAAGTTTTGTGAATTTTTCATGAAAGCATCAACATTGAAAGAAGTTTTACAATTTCTTTTTTGCCTGTATTTTTTATCGAAGAATATAAAAATGCATTTGTGCCAAATATTAATTCAGGAAAAAACTTATTAATATTTTTTTTCAGCAAAGCAATTTCAGACTGTTTTAGTTTGTCAATTTTATTGAATATAACATAATAAGGGATGTTTTTGCTTCTCAAGTATTCATTTAACATGAAATCAAGAGGCATGGGATTGTATCTGCTGTCAATTAAATGAAAAGCTAAAACGATGTTTTTATTCAGCTCGATAAAAGATTCAATTATTTTTTGCCACTCAATTCTTTCCTTACGAGATACTTTTGCATATCCAAAACCAGGTAAATCGACAATATAAAATTTATCTTCAACAAGATAATAATTTAACGACCTTGTTTTGCCTGGCGTAGAACTTGTTTTTGCTACTTTCAAGGGTGAAAAAATTGAATTTATAAATGAAGATTTGCCAACATTAGACCTGCCGCATAAAATGACCGTCGGAAGTTCTCTTTTTGGCAAATCATCAAGTTTATATATAGACTTGATGAATTCAATTTTTCTCATAGCAGTCTTTAAAATTATTTAATACAAATGAAAAGATAATAAAGTCATTCCAAAATTATCTTTTTATTTAAGAAGAAATTTAATGTAATTAATATTATGGAGTAAATTCAAATTATTTTAATAACCATTCTGGTTTTCAAAAATTCAATATAAAATGTTATTGATAAAAAAAATAATTTCTTGTATTATTGAAACGGTATAATTAAATTTGAACTGATAATACAATTATTCAAAAATTGATGAAGCATTACTTACTAATTTTTATAATAATCCAATCTTATACAGAGCTGTTTATACTAATCGGTCATTGAAAATTATATATGTAAATAAAGGGGTATAATTAATGGAACAAATATCGAATAATAAACAGATTGAATCAGAAGTAATAGTTGATTATAAAAATCCAAAACTCTCACCTGAAAAAAGAACAGCTGATTTAATTAAGCGAATGACTCTTGAAGAGAAAGTTGCTCAAATGTTATGCATTTGGGAAGATAAAAAAACTATTTTTTATGACGAGAATGGAAATTTTAGTTTAGAAAAAATTAGGGAACATCTTAGTAATGGAATAGGACAGATAGCAAGATTGAGCGATACAAATGGAGGGTTAACCCCAACAGAAATGGTAGAAATGGCAAATACTCTCCAGAAATTTTTTGTAGAAGAAACAAGATTGGGTATACCTGTAATTTTTCATGAAGAATGTCTGCACGGTTTAGCTGCTAAAGAAGCTACAAGCTATCCCGTGCCTATTGGTTTGGCTTCGACTTTCAATACGAAGTTGGTAGAAAAAATATTTTCTGCAATTGCTGAGGATGCAAGAACCAGAGGAGTTCATCAAGCATTAACTCCAGTTTTAGATGTTGCTCGGGACCCAAGATGGGGACGTGTAGAAGAAACGTTTGGCGAAGACCCATATCTAATTGCTCAAATGGGAATTGCTGCTGTTAAAGGATTACAGGGAGATGGAAAATTTGATGAGCAAAATAAGGTTATTGCTACATTAAAACATTTTGCTGCGCATGGACAACCTGAATCCGGAATAAATTGTGCACCGGCAAATTTTTCTGAGAGAATTTTGAGAGATGTATTTTTATATCCATTTAAAGAAGTAATTAAAAAAGCTAATGCTGTTAGTGTTATGGCTTCTTATAATGAAATTGATGGAGTTCCTTCTCATGCCAATAAATGGTTGTTGAAAAAGGTTTTGAGAGACGAATGGAATTTTAAAGGCTATGTTGTTTCTGATTATTATGCAATTAAAGAATTGAATATTAGAGAAGAAGCTTTAAGTCACTCAGTAGCAAAGGATAAAGCAGAAGCAGCAAAATTAGCAGTTGAAGCGGGTGTAAATATAGAATTTCCGAATCCTGATTGTTATTTGAATCTTGTTGAATTAGTTAAAAGCGGAATAATTCATGAATCTGATATTGATGAATTAATTGAACCTATGCTGAGATATAAATTTCAACTTGGTTTATTTGATAATCCATATATTCAAGCAACAAATAATCAATTTGAAGAAAAATTAATTAAGGATAGAGAATTAGCACTGCAGGCTGCTAGGGAAACAATTGTATTACTGAAAAATGAAAACAATGTGCTTCCATTAAGAAATGTTAAAAGTATAGCTGTAATTGGACCAAATGCTGATAGAGTTTTACTTGGTGGATATCATGGGACCCCAAAATTTTATATATCTGTATATCAGGGAATAAAAGAAAAAGCTAATAATAATATTGAAGTACTTTATAGTGAAGGATGCAAAATAACTATTGGTGGTTCATGGAACGAAGATGAAGTAGTTTTACCAAAACCTGAAGATGATGAATTACTCATTAAAGAAGCAATTGAAGTGGCAAAGAAATCCGAAGTAATTGTTCTTGCAATTGGAGGCAATGAACAAACATCAAGAGAAGCCTGGAGTAAAACTCATCTTGGTGATAGACCAAATCTCGACCTTGTAGGAAGACAAAATAAATTAGTTGAAGAAATGCTCAAATTAGGTAAACCAGTTATTGTGCTTCTCTTTAATGGTAGACCTAATTCGATTAATTATATTAAAGAAAATGCTCATGCTATACTTGAATGCTGGTATCTTGGACAGGAAACAGGAAAAGCTGTTGCTGATGTATTGTTCGGTGATTATAATCCAAGTGGTAAATTACCAATTTCTATTCCAAGGTCTGCAGGACATATTCCTTGTTATTATAATTATAAACCATCTGCAAGAAGAGGATATTTATTTGATGATGTTACTCCTTTATTCCCATTTGGTTTTGGAATGAGTTATACAAAATTCAAATTTATTAATCATAGACTTACTAAAGATAAAATTAAACTTGGTGAAACTACTCAATTATCTGTTGTAGTTCAGAATGTTGGAGATATGGCTGGTGAAGAAGTAGTACAATTGTATATAAGAGACATATTTAGTTCTGTAACAAGACCTGTAAAAGAATTGAAAGGATTCAAAAAAATTAAATTGCAGCCAGGTGAATCGAAAACTGTAATATTTGATATTACACCAGAACTTCTCTCTTTTACTAACATTGATATGGAATTCACAGTAGAGCCAGGAGAATTTGAAATTATGGTTGGAAATTCTTCAAGAGATGAAGATTTACTTAAGACAAATTTAACCGTAGAATAATAAAAAAAAATAATATAAATTATAATAGTTTATAATAAGAGCCCAAATTCGGGCAAGTAAGAATGAAAAAAATTATAAAAACAAATAAGCACTTAACTGCAAGCAATAATAAGTGCAGAACTTTAAATCAGTTTACTAAAGAAAACCATCTTAGCATTACTCTATTAATTGATAACTTATTGCAAATTAATTTTATTAATCTTTTATTACTGAAGAATAACTCTCATAATAACTTCGCAAGCTTTCAGTCTTATTCTAAAATCCTGTATGATTTTTATTCGTTAATGTATATCAAAAAATCATTTTATGCGAAACTATTTTGGGCTATATCTATATCAAATAATAATATATAATTAAGAAGGAGGCTATATGCTTCGAAAGTATACTATAGGCTTATTTAAAATCTGTATGATAATATTTTTGATTTTTAGTCAATCCATAGTTGCACAAAGTCGTGGTTCTATTAAAGGTTTTGTATATGATAAGGATACTAAAGAACCACTGCCAGGGGCAAATGTTTTAATTAAAGGAACCTCACTTGGTGCAGCATGTAATCTCGATGGAGAATATGTTATAAGAAATATACCTGCAGGCAAGCACACAATTACTGTTTCTTATATAGGTTATGAATCACAAACTATTAATGTAGAAATACAGGCGAATAGAACACTATCTCAAGATTTTTATCTCAAATTAACAACAATTGAAGGTCAAGATATTATAATTACAGCACAAGCACAGGGACAATTAGCTGCCATTAATCAACAGCTTACATCAGATAAAATTGTAAATGTTGTTTCTGAAGCAAGAATTCAAGAATTACCTGACTTTAATGCAGCTGCGGCTTTAAGTCGTTTACCTGGAATAACTACAACTAAGAGTTCTGGAGAGGATAATAAAGTAGTTATTCGTGGTCTATCACCAAAATACAATTCAATTGAAGTAGAAGGGGTAAAACTTTCAGCTACTGGTAGTTCTTCTATTGGTCTTACATCGGATACCTATGTTCAAACTGGAGGATTAAATAATGACCGTAGTGTGGATTTAAGTATGATATCTCCCTACATGTTAAGAACAATTGCAGTTTATAAATCATTAACACCTGACATGAATGCAAATTCAATTGGTGGTACTGTTAATATGGAATTAAGAGAAGCTCCTACTGGCTTTCACTGGAATGTACTATGGCAGCAAGGTTATACTGCAAAAAGTAAATATTATGGTAATTATCGTGGGGTTGCTTCTGCAAGTAATAGATTTTTTAATGATAAGTTAGGTGTTTATGCACTGATAAATTTAGAAGCATACGATAGAAATTCTGATAATATGAATGCTGGTTATAGTCTTGCAGCTGAAGAGGCTCAAATAGATCCAACTACAGGTTTTCGTCCAATAAAAGTTGCATCTGTAACGTTCAATCGTCACTTGGAAACAAGGCAACGTTATGGTGCTAACTTAATTTTAGATTATAATATACCAAATGGGTCACTAAAACTAGTTAATATGTTTGCCAGATTGAATTCAGATTTTACTGAACACCGACAAACTATTAACTATGACAATGGTAGAATGGAATGGCAATTAAGATCTGGCGAAAATGTAATTGACCAACAAATGAATTCTATTAAATTAGATTATGATTTGAATTTTTTGACTTTAGATTTATCAGCCAGTTATACTTCAGCATCAAATAATTTGGAAAATTCTCCTGTATTTAATTTTAATCAAACAGATGCGCTACAATCTGGTGTTAAAAGAGATAATGTAAAACCTGAAGACTTAACTTATCTTCTAACAAAATATAAAGGGGCTAATGAAGTAGTTTTAAGAAGCGGTAATCTATTTAGCAATTTCTATAATGAGAAGAAATATTCTTTGAAGGGCGATATAGAAGTACCTTTTAATTTCTTTAATTTCATAAATGGTTCGTTAAAGTTTGGTGGGTACTTTTATGACCAGAAAAACAGCACTGACCAAGAATCTCCATATTTAGGATTTAATGGAAATGCTAACTCTACTGATAATGATATTCAAACTAATTTGATGAGAACAATCAAAAATGAATTTGGTATTTCAACAAATACAAGAGGAGAGTTAGTCGGTAGTTCCTTTATAGATAATGATAGCAAACTTTATGATCCTTTTCTTGATAATAAATATGGCTCAATATTTTATGTAGCAAACAAAGGAGTATTAAATGATATATTAAATTATATTATTGGACGACCAGAATTTGATGCTTCTAATAAAGATTATAGTTCGGGTGATAAAGGCGGTTGGTATAATGGGCCATATCAAAAATTAACAAATGATTATAATTATAAAGAAAAATATTATGCTTCATATTTAATGTCGAAAATTAATTTCTTGAATTTTATGGTTATTGGCGGTGTGCGCTATGAAAAAGTTAAATCTGAATACTTCGCTTACAATGCCAGAGATATGAGAAATGCTCAAGCTCAAATTATGTATGATACTACTTCTTATAAGCAAAATGAATTCTTTCTCCCGATGGTTCAAACAAAATATACTCCACTTAAATGGTTGGATGTTCGTTACGCATATACACAAACACTTTCAAGACCTGATTATCACTTAATTAGTCCAAAGTTTACAATTACACAAAATAATCAAATATATACAGGCAACCCTGAATTAAAACCTGCAAGAGCATTTAATCATGATCTCAGTTTTACATTTCATAGCAATCAAATAGGTCTTTTAACTATTGGTGGATTCTATAAAACTATTAAGGATTTTGTTTACAATGCTTCTTATCAATTGGATGCTGCAGAAGGTGCAGGTATTGATTCTCTGCGACGTTATCAAATTATTCGAGATGGAGCTCTTGTAGTTACACCTATTATTAATCAGACAACAAAGAAATCAAATGCTACTGTATTTCGTCCATTGAATAATCCTTATGATGCTATTGTAAAAGGATTAGAGCTTGACTTCCAGCATACATTCTGGTATTTGCCTTATCCATTTAACGGATTAATATTAGGCATAAATTATTCTCGAATATATTCTCAAACCAGATATCCATTCTATGATGTGAAGGTTAAAATTGTAGGTAGAGATAGAATACCTGTTCTGATAGATAGTTCTGCTGTTGGTCGTTTAATAGACCAACCTAATCATGTGTTGAATACATTTATTGGTTTTGATTATAAAGATTTTTCTGTTAGATTCTCATTTGTTTATAATGACCAGATAACAACAGGCAACGGGGGAAGATATCCAGAAAATGATTCATATGCTAAAGATTATTTCAGAGTTGATTTTTCAGCACGTCAAAAACTACCTGTATTTAATAGTGAATTATACTTAGACTTCAATAACTTGAACAATGCTAATATACAATCTATTCAAAGATCAATAGGTGGGTTTACAAATATTCAAAATTATGGTTTAGTAGCAAATGTTGGTATAAGAGTAAGATATTGAATTTAATATAATTTATAACTTATCACATATCACTAAAAAGGAGTGCAATATGAAAAAATTAACATTAATACTATCAATAGTTATTTTGAGCAGTTTTATTTATGCTCAAAAAAAAGATACGGTAGTAGTTCCAGGTTTCTATGAAACAAATAAATATGGTACCTTAAATGATGCAATAGAGGATGCAATTCAAAAAGGAACTATAAATAACACAGTATTTAAATTAAAACCATATGAAGTATATGTATTAAGTAGAAGTATTTTTTTAGACCATGGACAAAATCTGGAACTGTATGCCCCAAAACCAGGAAAAACACAGGAAAGTGCTCCACCTCAAATTGTTTGGACTGAAGAAGGAATTGCTAGAGATTATATAATTCAAAGTTATGGTGATATTAAAGCATCAAATATCTGGTTCCGTTACGCTGACTTTTTGGGTAATAAAATAATGACCTCAATTACCTTTGAAAATCAGAATGATGCTAATGATCCTGAAAGAGGTGAGTTCGATGGCTGTCTTTTTGATTATGCAGGTATTGGTGCTGAATCTGCAGGGGCAATTTGCGTCAAAGCTGATCATTTTGTGGGTAAATTTACTAATTGTTACTGGAGAAATAATTCAGATAATCATTTTAGATATTACGGAAGAGCAGTATCATTCCCTTATCAGAGTTCCGGCTGGCATTATGATACTCTGTTCTTCGAGAATTGTACTTTTACAAATCTAAGTCGACTTATTATGCAAGAGGGAAATGAATATAGCGATAATGTTTATATAAATCATTGCACTGTATTAAATACAATTGAGTGGGTATTCCAGTCAGCAGGTTGGATTAGAAATGCAGTAATAACAAATTCACTCTTTATTAATCCTTATATGTATGGATATCGTGCTTATGATGTATGTCCCTCAGGTATGACATATAATGATTTCCTTGCTGGCAAGTGTAATTCTCCTGGTGGCGGTTTAATTAATGGAATTACACCTGTTGATTCGTTTGGTTTTCAGGTTGATTTCACAGATTTCGACAGAAAAATATTTATAGGAAATATTAATTATGCATATCAGGATTGGATGCTTGATTGGTACAAAAGCAGTGATTGGAGCAAAGAACGTATAAGAAATAGAGAGCAGATGTTGTTATTCAATCCTGCCCCAATGTTAGGTGAAAATGAAATTAGATTTATTGACTCTGTTGATGCAAATGGCAATAAAGTATTTAAGACTATTAATGTTGACTGGCAAACTATTTATAACAAAGACCCTAATTTTATTGTGCCTGCAACTAATTTGGATGCTGCAAAACAATTCATTATGTATAAATGGTGGAATAATGCTGATATTGATTGGTCTTATGAACCTGAAGCTGGATTTAAACAAATTTGGCCATTGCCAGAAAATTTAGCTTATACGGATTCTGAACTATTGACTGCAGCTATGGGTGGGTATCCGCTCGGAGATTTGAATTGGTTCCCGGATAAATATGAACAATGGAAAGCTAATCAACGTGCAAAAGAGTGGGAAACAATAAATAACTGGCTTAATTATGGGTCTCCTAATCCAAGCAGTGTAAAAGAATTACCAGGGGCATTACCAAATAATTACGTTCTTGATCAAAATTATCCTAATCCATTCAATCCTGTAACAAATATTAAGTATTCAATTCCAAAAGCCGGTTTTGTAACATTAAAAGTATATAATCTTTTAGGACAGGAAGTTGCTACAATTTTTGAAGGTAATCAAAATGCAGGTAATTATGTAGCTACATTTGATGCTTCTAATTTATCTAGTGGTGTTTATATGTATCGCTTAGAATCTGAAAATGTATCGATTACAAAGAAACTTGTATTAATAAAATAATTAAGATACAGGTTGTTGTTCTTTATTTAATAAATAAAAATTTCTCTAAAAAATCAGGAGGAGAAAAAATATGTTAAAAAAACTAAAACTATTAATATTAGCAACTTTCTGGATTTCATCAGCACTGCTTGCACAGGAAGTAGTGCTTTCTGATGAATTCGATAATGGAGATGGTAAGTGGAACACTGGCTGGATTGATAATGCAACTACCAGTGTAACTGTGGCTATTGATAATACTGGAAAACTTTCTGGTACTAATTCTTACAAACTTACTATCACAAAAGGCGGCGTTGAAATGTGGAGAGTTCAACGCGTAGCTGATTTACCCCTTGTTGCTGGTTATAAGTATACTCTTTCTTTTATGGCAGTTGCAAGTAAAAATGCAAAGATTAATGCACTTTTTGAAATTAAAGGGGACCCTTATACAAAATATCTAAATGACACTGCAGATGTAACTACAACACCTCAAACATTTACATATGAAATGACAGCTACTAAAAATGTACCTGACAATCAAGTAAAATTACATTTTGGCAGTGCTTATAATGATAATACTACTATCTGGGTTGATAAAATTATAGTAACAAGAATGCCAGATCCATCGTTTGTAACATTATGGGGTTCAACACCTTCAAGAGGTGATGGCTGGCCAATTTTAAATAGACAAGATACTCCTCCTGGCAACGCTGGTATGGGTGCAGATGGTCCTCCACCAAAATGGGCAACAATTCGTGGTGGCTTTGGAAGAACTATTGAAGCTACAACCGAAAAGGCAATTGTAGTTTCTGGCCAATTTGAATATGAGGGTGATGGTCCAGGTGCAAGTTATGTTCCTTTAAGATATGCTTTAACTTATTGGACAGATGAAGGACAATTAATTAAACAATATACTGATTCTGCAAGATGGACAGGTACTGGTGTTCATTATGGTTATCAATTTACTCCACGTTCAGCTGGTACTGATATTGCAAATGGAGCTGGTGGAGCAGGAACGATATGGACAGTTAATGGAGGCGGAGGTTGGAACAGTACATGGACTAATAATGGGAAACCTTTAGCTATAATTACTCAAAAACCTGCCCTTGCTGAAATTGCTGCTGGTAAATATGATTTTGCCATCTCTGTACGTCCATTACCAGATGGAACAAACGAAATTCGTTGGTATATGTATCATGTTGATAAAAAATATTGGTTCGGTGGTACTGTAATTGATTCTGAAAAAGTCTCTACAAAGTTTAATGGTATATGTTTTGGTGTTGGTGATGGTATTACAACCAAAATGAAAGCTTTCAAATTATATGGAGTTAGAGTAGAACTTGGAAATCCAATTACTGTCCCTGAAGCTCCATGGCAGGCTTATTATCTTGAAGATTGGGGTAAGTTTGTAAGATTTAGCCCTACGGCTGAGTTTGTTCCAGGGGATGTTGTAGGTAATGCAGGTGTAAAAGGTAAAGACGGCGGTCAAATACCAAGCAATCAAGGTTGGACTGTAATTAGAGGTGCATTTAAAGAACCTATTACTGCTACACTTACAAAAGCAATTATAGTTAAAGGAAAAATTAGATTTGAAGGGGCAGGTCCAAGTACATGGAGTGGTCTGAGAATGGGTTTATTCCAGCACGATAGTGCAGGTGTTTTACAAAATGCTAATACTCCAGATGCAGCATGGTCTGGAAAAGAAACATATGCAAAAGGATACTTATTAATTCCGCATAGCGGTGCAAATGAATTACCGAGTTGGGCTGCTGGTGGTGCAGGTATGCTTGGTGTAGTAAGAAATAGTAATTGGATTAGTACTTTTGGAAATAATTTATCATTAGGTGTTGTTACCCAAAAACCATCAGGGGCAATATTTAACGCAGGAACATATAATTTTGCAATTTCAGTTCAACCAAAAGCAAATGGAACAAAAGAATTAAGATTCTATATTATTAAAGAAGATAATAGCTACTGGTGGGGTGGAACATTTACTGATACAACCTGGATACCTGCAACATTTAATGGTATTTGCTTTGGATTAAATGGTGGAAATGGTGCTGAAAATAATCCACTGAAAGGAATGTACCTGGAAGATGTAATGGTTGATATGGGCGCTCCAATCGAAGTCCCAGAAGCTCCATGGCAGGCTTACTACATTGAAAACTGGGGTAAATTTGTAAGATTTAGTTCAACAGCAGAATTTGTTCCAGGAGATGTAGTAGGTAATGCAGGCATAAAAGCAAAAGCCGGTAGTTCAGGAATTACTACTGGTGGTGTATGGTCATCTATTCGTGGTGGATTCTTAGAACCTGTAACTGCTACACTTAAAAAAGCTGTTATTGTAACAGGAAAAATTAGATTTGAAGGAGCTGACCCCAATACATGGAGTGCTTTGAGATATGGTATCTTTTATCATGATAGTGCAAAAACACTTCAGAACAAAGGGACACCTGATGCATCCTGGACAGGTAGAGAAAATTATGCAAGAGGATATTTGTTAACACCTCAAAGTGATGCTAATGAACTGCCAAGCTGGGCAGCTGGAGGGGCAGGTCATGTCGGTGTTGTTAGAAATGGTAACTGGATTAGTACTTTCGGGAATAATTTGTCGTTAGGTCCTGTATACCAAAAACCATCAGGTGCAAGATTTAGCAAAGGGACGTATAATTTTGCAATTTCAGTTCAACCAAAAGCAGACGGAACAAAAGAATTAAGATTCTATATTGTTAAAGAAGACAACAGTTATTGGTGGGGTGGAACTCTCATTGATACAACAACTATAGCTCCAACATTTAATGGTGTATGCTTCTCCTTGAATTCAAGTAATCCTATAACAGGAATGTATTTAGAAGATGTTCAGGTTGATATGGGAGATCCAGTAGTTGTTCCTGAAGCTCCATGGCAGGCTTATTATGTTGAGAGCTGGGGATTTATTGGTGCAAAAACAGGTGGCTGGAAATTAACCCCAGGTGATGTTATTGGGAATGCTACAATTTCAGGTGATAGAAAATCATTTGGTTGGTCAGCTATAAGAGGTGGATTCTATGATCCTATTGACTTAACAACTAAAAAAGCATTGATTGTTACAGGTAAAATGGAATTAATCGGCGGTGGTTTCGAAGGCTGGTCATCTCTTAGAATTGGATTAACTTATAATCCAAATCCAGGTAGACTCAATCAAACTGAAAATGGATATGAATGGAGTGGTTCAGAAGCCATCAACACTGGTTATCTATTTATTCCTCATAGTGGTAAGAATGATTTGACTTCCTGGGGTGATGGAACCAGCAAAGGAACTGTAGGAGTTATTGTTAATAATACATGGCTCGAAACTCTTGGTGCAGATAATTATGTGATTTCAGATATTCGTCAAAAACCAAAGAACGCTGTAGCTACAGCAGGAATGTATAACTTTGCATTCTCTATCCAGCCAAAAGAATCTGGTAAAACCGAAGTTCGTTTCTTGATTAGTAAAGAAGGTGGCTCATATAATTTTGGTGGAATTATTTTAGATAATAAGAGCAGTGTAAAGAAAATAAACAGCATTAATTTTGCACTCAGTAATCTTGCTAATGCTGTTAAACTTAATCTATATGATGTTCAAGTTGATATGGGCGCACCGATTGTTGTACCAGATTCGATTGTTTCTGTAAGAGAATTAGCTGCCGGAGAAATTCCTACAGATTATGTTCTTAGCCAGAATTATCCAAATCCATTCAATCCATCTACTACAATTGAATTTGGTTTGCCAAAGAATGAAAATGTTAAACTTGTTGTCTATGATGTATTAGGAAGAGAAGTTGCTGAATTAGTTAACGACAATCTGAATGCAGGATATTACAAAGTTAACTTTGATGCTTCTAATCTTTCTTCTGGTGTCTACTTCTATTCACTGAAAGCTGGTGATTTTGTAAGTGTTAAAAAATTGATACTTATGAAATAATCATTTGCTTTTCAACTTTTAATTTTATCTATACAGCCCGCTTCTATGCGGGCTGTATTTTAATTTCACTTTTATACTTAATACTTGATATTGATTAAAAATGATTTCATATAGAACAAAAAAAATCCTAATAAACAATTTTATTTTATTTTTCTTTTTAATAATTAATCAAAGAATATTAAGTCAACCGCTTGCTGAAGGAAAAGAAAAATTTCTTGGTGCTGGAACCAGCAGTTACATATGGCGTAATTTTGATAAATACTGGAATCAAGTTACTCCTGGAAATGACGGCAAATGGGGTTCAGTAGAACCTATTCGTGGAGTGTATAATTGGACTAACTTAGATAAGATTTATAATTTTGCTGTAAATAGAGGGTTACTATTTAAAGAACATACTTTAGTGTGGGGACAGCAGGAACCTTCATGGATTAAATCTCTCGATACATCTCAGCAACGTCAGGCAGTAGAAAACTGGATTAAAGCTATTGGTGAAAGATATCCTAAAATGGCACTCGTTGATGTAGTTAATGAACCTTTTCATGCACCACCTTCATACAAAGAAGCACTTGGTGGAAATGGTTCAACTGGCTGGGATTGGGTAATTCGTGCTTTTGAATTAGCAAGAAAATATTGTTCTTCATCTTCTCAACTTTTATTGAATGAATATAATGTTCTCCACGATAATACAACTACAACTAACTATATTAAATTAATTGAATTATTAAAAAGCCGAAATTTGATTGACGGCATTGGAATACAAGGACATTATTTTGAGTTTCGTAGCGAAACAGATGCAACAACTAATAAGTATGTTTATAACATCAATACTATAAAATCCAATCTTGAAAGACTATCTGCTACAGGTCTTCCAATTTACATTACAGAATTTGATATTGATGAATTTAATGACCAGGCCCAGCTTGAACAATATAAAATTTATTTCCCAATTTTCTGGTCTCATCCTCAAGTTAAAGGAATAACATTCTGGGGTTATATTCAAGGAGATGTCTGGTCAGCCCATCCTTATACTTATTTAATTTTATCAAACAATGATGAAAGAGCAGCAATGCAGTGGCTTAAGCAATATGTTAATGTTCCAATTCAACCAATTTTGCTCTCCCCGGTTGACTCTACTAATGTTTTTAGAAATGCAACATTGATATGGAAAAAATCTTTAAGAGCTGAATCTTATCAAATTCAGGTATCTAAGTATAATAGTTTTATCAGAATAGAAATCGATACACTAGTTAAAGATACTCTTATTAATTTAAAACCGCTTGAAGCAAACAGTTCTTATTACTGGCGTGTAAAAGCAATTAATTCATATGGAGAAAGTGAATTTACAACGGCAGTTAAGTTTACTACTGGAGATAAAATTCTTTCTGTTGATGACAATATTATAAAAACTGAATTTTATTTATTCCAGAATTACCCTAATCCTTTTAATTCATCTACAGTAATTCGTTATAGTATAGATAAAAATGTAAATGTATCTTTAACAGTTTATGATTTACTTGGGAGAAAAATTAAAACTCTCGTGAACGAACAAAAAAATCCTGGTACCTATTCAATAATTTTTAATGCTTCTAATATTGCAAGTGGTATTTATTTCTATCAATTAAGAGCAGACAATAAAATTTTTAACAGGAAATTAATAATTCAAAAATAATTTACTAATGAAGTATTTTCTTTGGTACTATGATTCCTAAAAGTTTTTTAGTTAATACAATTCATAACTGGTACTTCAAGCATAAAAATAAAAAACTATACTTGTATTAAAATGGTTGCTAAAATTATTTCTCAGCTTTTATTGGCAATATTTATTTTTTCCTCAACATATTCACAACAGCGGTTTGATAAAAGTATAAATCAAGTTCGACAAAAAATTCTAATTAATAATGGGTGGCGTTTTTATAAGTATGAATCACTCGATTGTGCCGATAGCTTAATATACGACGTGAGGCCTGATATAAAAAATTACGATGATAATAAACCTGCAGATGAAATTCCGACTGAAGCTCAAATTGTGAATGTTAATAAAATGGTTCTTAAACCCTGGATATTACCAACAGGGAATGAGTTTATAAAAGATACTTCTAAACATTATAAAAAACCTGCAGGCAATCCTGGTGGTGATTTCCCATTTTTATTAAAAAATTACGATGATAGATCATGGGAAGAAGTTAATCTGCCACATGATTGGGCTATTAAAGGACCATTTTTAGAAGGAAAGGATGCTGAAGTAGGTGGTGGCATGGGACGTTTACCAAGTCATGGTATTGCATGGTATAGAAAAAAAATTTTCATTCCAGAAGAAGATAAAGAAAAACGTATCTTTCTTGAAGTTGATGGTGCTATGTCTTATGCAATGGTCTGGGTAAATGGTCATCTTGCAGGCGGCTGGCCTTATGGGTATGCTTCCTGGTATTTAGATATTACTCCTTATATCAATTATGGTGATGAAAACATTATTGCAATTCGATTAGATAATCCTCCTAACTCGTCTCGGTGGTATCCTGGAGGAGGAATTTATAGAAATGTATGGTTGTCTAAAACTAATCCCATACATGTAAATAATTGGGGTACTTATATAACAACCAGTAATGTATCTCTTTCATCAGCAATAGTTCATTTGAAAGTGGTAATTAAAAATGATTCGGATAATAATGTTACGGTTTCAACAGTTACAAAAATTTTTGCACTAAATGAAAAAGGAGAAAAAGTTGGAAAGGCAGTGGCATGTTCTAAACCTGTTAAACTCGAAATTACTGAAGGCAAAACAGCTGAAATTTCAGATTCTGTTTTAATTAAGAACCCCAAATTATGGGGGCCACCTCCAGCCCAAAAACCAAATTTATATGTAGCAGTTACAGAATTATATGTAGATAGCAAACTTGTAGATTATTACGAAACAAAATTTGGCATACGTTCAATTGAATTCAATCCGGACAAAGGCATTTTTATAAATGGTAAAAAAGTAAAAATTAATGGAGTAAATCTGCATCACGACCTTGGAGCATTAGGTGCAGCATTTAATATGCGAGCAGCTGAGCGTCAACTCGAAGTACTTCGTGAAATGGGTTGCAATGCTATTCGTTTTGCTCACAATCCACCCGCTCCAGAATTTCTTGAATTAACTGATAAGATGGGCTTTGTAGTTATAAATGAAATATTTGATGTCTGGGAAAGAAAAAAGACTCCTCTGGATTTTCATCTTATTTTTCCTGAATGGCATGAGCAGGATTTAAGAGCATTTATTCGTAGAGATAGAAATCATCCTTCTGTAATTATCTGGAGTGTAGGAAATGAAGTAGGAGAACAATATACAGATGAACAAGGTGCTTCTATTGCTCGAAAGTTACGAAATATTGCTAAGGAAGAAGATCCAACTCGGCCAGTAACCGCTGCAATGAATTATGCAAAACCAGATATGCCTTTTTCAAAAGTATGGGATGTAATTAGTCTTAATTATCAAGGAGAAGGAATACGAAATGCACCAGCATATTTGCATTTAAAAGGAATAAAAACTGAACCACTCTATTTGGCGTTTCACAAAAAATTTTCGGATAAAGTTATACTAAGTAGCGAAAATGCAGCAGCATTGAGTAGCCGCGGCACTTATCTTTTCCCAGTGTATAGTGGTATCAGTGCACCTGTAAGCGACAGTTTAGGAGGGGATTCAAATAAAAGATATGTAAGTGCTTATGAATTACACACTGCTGATTTCGGTTCATCAGCTGATAAGGTTTTTGCTACTCTTGACCAGCATCCTTTTGTAGCCGGTGGATTTGTATGGAGCGGCTGGGATTATCTTGGTGAACCAACCCCTTATTATGAATCACGAAGTTCATATTTTGGAATTATTGACTTAGCGGGATTTAAGAAGGATCGTTTCTATTTATATCAATCATATTGGAGACCCGAACTCCCAATGGCTCATATTTTACCGCATTGGAATTGGCCTGACAGAATTGGAAAAATTACACCAGTTCATGTTTTTACATCAGGTGACGAAGCAGAATTATTTCTTAATGGCAAATCACTTGGCAAAAAGAAAAAAGGACAGTATGAATATCGTCTGCGTTGGGACGATGTAAAATATGAACCGGGTGAATTAAAGGTAATTGCTTATAAAAATGGCAAAGTTTGGGCTAAAGATATCGTTCGAACTTCTTTAGAACCCGCTCAATTAAATTTAGAAGCAGATAGAAAAATCATAAAAGCAAATGGAGAAGATTTATCATTTATAACACTTAAAGTATTAGATAAAAATGGGATTATTGTACCGACTGCATCAAATGAAATTAAATTTGAGATAGAAGGACCTGGTGAAATAGTTGCAACTGATAATGGAGACCCAACAGACATGACACCATTTCCTTTACATGTTCGCAGAGCATTTAATGGATATGCTTTAGCAATTGTTCGTTCTAAATATAATGAAGATGGCAAAATAAAAATTACTGCTAAAGCTGAAGGATTAAAAGAAGCAAAAATTATTATTGAAAGTAAGTTAATGAATCAAAGATAATTTTATAAATAATAAATTCTTTTTTTAAATGTTATTCAAAAATTTAGAAGGAATTAATATGAGTATTAAATTGCGAATTCTTTTAGTAATTAATTGTTTCATTTTTTCTATTTCACTTTACTCTCAAACATTATCGATTAATGGTAAAATTACTTCCTCAAGATTTCCAGTTAAAGATGCAGTAGTAACTTTTATTGATAATTCAGATACTACAAAGAAGTATACGACATTAACAGATAATTCAGGGAATTATAAAATTGATATACTTACTTCTGTAATCGATAATCCAAATGAAATTCCCAATGATTTTATTCTTGGTCAAAATTATCCCAATCCTTTTTCAACTTCTACTTCTATTCCATATGGCTTGAATAAAGAATCTGATGTTCAAATTACAATTTATGATATACTTGGTAGAGTTGTGCGAAAATTTAATTTTGGTTTACAATCAAGAGGTATTTATAATATTGTGTGGGATGGTCGAAATAATTTTGGACAAAAAGTAGCTAACGGTATTTATTTCTATAAGCTTGATGCAGGCGGCGAATCGCAAGTTAAGAAAATGATATTTACTCAAAATGCAAATGGGCTTATGCCATTGAATTATTCTTTTTCTATGAAGAATATTGATTTTAATAATTTATCTAAAAGTTTCCAGAGCACATCATATAAAGTGAGAATTCAAAATGGTGAAAATACTACACCCATAATAGTTCCTCTTGAATATGATAAAATTGTAATTAATAGGGATACTACAATAAATTTTTCAGTAAATTATATTACTACTCTTTCAATTAACCCTGAAAAAACTTATCAGATTATAAGAGGTTTTGGAGCTGCAAATATTGTTCAATGGCGACCAGATATGACTGATTCTGAAATTGAAACTGCATTTGGTACAGGAGAAGGACAACTTGGTTTTACAATATTAAGAATCAGGATTCAACCTGATAGTAATTTATGGTATACTAATGTCTCAACAGCAAAAAAAGCATATGAAAAAGGAGCAATTATAATTGCATCACCCTGGAGTCCACCTGCATCAATGAAGACAAACAATAATCTTGTGGGTGGAGAATTGAGAGAGGATGCTTATGATGATTATGCAAAGCATCTTAATGCATTTGTGAAATATATGGAAAATCAGGGAGTACCAATTTATGCTGTTTCAATACAAAATGAACCTGATATTAAAGTGACATATGAATCATGCGATTGGACTCCGGAACAAATGGTTAAGTTCTTAAGAGAAAATGCCTCATTGATAGAAACTAAGGTAATGGCACCAGAATCATATCAATTCAGGCGTCAAATGTCTGACCCGATACTTAATGATTCAGTAGCCAGCAAAAATCTTGATATAGTTGCAGGACATATTTATGGCGGTGGTTTAGCTCCTTATCCATTAGCTGAACAAAGAGGAAAAGAAATCTGGATGACTGAACACTTAACGGGAAGTGATAATACAACTAATCCAACAAGCTGGTCTTTAGCTTTACCAGTAGCTCAAGAAATAACTGATGTAATGCAAGCTGGTATGAGCGCATATGTGTGGTGGTATATCGTAAGATTTTATGGACCAATAAGTGATGGAACGAATAACAGTGGAATAAAAGGGGAGGTTACAAAAAAAGGTTATGTGATGTCACAGTTCGCAAGATTTATTCGACCTGGTTTCTATAGAGTTGAAAGCAGTGTTGCTCCTGCTGTTAGCAGTGTTGATGTTACAGCTTATAAAGATCCTTCATCATCTAAACTAATAATTGTTGCTTTAAATTCCAGCACTAATGAAATACAAAATGTTTTTAGAATACAAAACAGTAATGTAATTTCATTTACACCATATACAACATCAGAAAAGAAGAATTGCCAGAAAGGAAATGTAATTAATGTTGTAAACGGTAAATTTACTTTTACTTTGGAACCATTAAGTATAACAACTTTCGTATCAGAATAATTAGATATAAGATTTTATATTAAATAATTCGTCTATTAGAAAATTCTAATACATTATTTTAAGATAGTGAAACATTTGTAAAGCGAAATTTATTTCGTTAATGATACTGTAAAAATTATTTTTCTGAAAAACGTGATAATTCTTTCATTAAAACTTATGCTTGGTAAGTTGTAATAAAATATTAACACATAGGAGCTGTTATGCATCGAACATTTTTGATTATTGCAATATTATTTATTTCTTTCACAATTTATGGCCAAGAGCAATTATCAGTTCCATCAAATTGGGTAGACTATGCTTCTGGTGAATATGACATTTTCCCTAATATCACCTATACAGTAGCTAACAATTATGAACTAAAACTTGATTTGTATTTACCTAAAAATCGTACTAATCCATTGCCAACATTATTGCTGTTCCATGGAGGTGGATGGGTTGCAGGACAAAAAGAACGAAATGTAATGCAACTTCTTCCATATTTATCTATGGGTTGGGCTGTAATTAATGTTGAATATCGAATTGCAAAAATTTCATTAGCTCCTGCTGCAGTAGAAGACTGCAGATGTGCACTTCGATGGGTTTATTATCATGCAAATCAATACAATTTTGATTTGTCTAAAATTGTTTTAACAGGCGGTTCTGCTGGTGGACATCTTGCTTTGATTACAGGTATGCTTCCACCACAATCTATTTTTGATAAACAATGTGCAACTCATGACAGCACTCGCTGGCAAAGTGCTTTTGAACCTCAAGTTAAAGTTGCTGCAATTATAAATTGGTATGGTATTACAGATGTTGCTGAACTTCTTGAAGGACAAAATGCCAAACATTATGCAATTGAATGGTTTGGCAGTTTACAAAATAGAAAAGAACTTGCAGAGCAGTTATCCCCAATTAATTATGTCCGTTCTGATTTACCACCAATTATTACTATTCATGGTGAGTTGGATGATATCGTGCCTTACAATCAAGCAGTTAGACTACATGTTGCATTGGATAAATATGGAGTGCCTAATAAATTAATCACAGTCAAAGGTGGAAAACACGGTGGATTTAATAAAGAAACTCTAATAAAATGTTTTTCAGAAATTCGAGAGTTTCTAAAAAATAATAAAATAATTAATTCTAATTAGAAATAATTTTCAGGTGTGTTTATGAAATCAGTAAATCGCAAGTATTTTTCTTTATTCATGATAACACAAATTTTTTTATCCACTTTGATTTTTCTTCAAAGTATATCATATGCTCAGGAGAAAAAATTGTGGAATAATAAAAAATGTGCAATTGCATTAACTTATGATGATGCGTTGAATGTACATCTCGATAATGTAATTCCATTATTAGATTCTTTGAATTTTAGAGCTACATTTTATATTCCAGGGAATGCTTTAGCATTCAAGAACAGAATTCAAGATTGGGCATTAGCTTCCAAAAATGGTCATGAGTTAGGCAATCATACTTTGTTTCATCCTTGCATAGGAAATATGAAAGGTAGGGAATGGGTCAAGCCTGAATATGATTTGAACTCATATACACTTCAAAGAATAACTGATGAAATCGAAATGACTAATGTTCTGCTCGAAGCAATTGATGGAAAGAAAAACAGAACTTTTGCTTACACTTGCGGAGATATGAAAGTAGGCGATACATCTTTTGTTAATATAGTCAAAAAATATTTTATCGCAGCTCGTGGAGTTGGTGGAGTAATACAAAAAATTGATGAAATTGACTTGTTTAATATTGGATGTTTTATGGTTAATGGGCAATCAGGTGAAGATTTAATTGAGCTTGTCAAAAAAGTTATGAATGAAAATGCACTTTTAGTTTTTCTTTTTCATGGAGTTGGTGGAGAGCACTCAATAAATGTTTCATCGGAAGCTCATCGTAAACTTTTATATTATCTTAAACAAAATGAAAAAGATGTTTGGGTAGCACCTTTAATTGATATTGGAGAATATTTGAAAAATTATCATGATAATAATAAATGAATAAAACAAAGGGTGATAAATTAATCCATCAATAAAATTAAGTTACAGTCATTTTTTTTAATTAAGGACAATAATTATGAAAAAACAATTTAAAATTTTATCGGAGAATATTTTACCAGTAATTTATATCAAATTAGTTATTTTATTTTTAATATCCTCACTTTATGCACAATCAGATACAATTGAAACTAATGTGCCAGCATTAAAAAATGTTTTTGCAAAAGATTTTTATATTGGTTGTCTTTTATCTTATCGGCATATAGGATTTCCAGCCGACCCATATGTTCCGGGTCAGTCATCTGTTGTTGCCCCCAACGGTGGTTATTTAATTAAATATCATATGAATAGCATGTCTCCAGGCAACAATATGAAACCACAATATACTGTTGATATTAGTGCAAGCGCTTCAGCATATTTAGCAGCAACAGACAAAGATTATGCTGATACTCATCCAATAGTAAAGTTTAATGGTGATATAATTGCTCAATTAAATTGGGCTAAGCGCCAGGGATTTACATTTCGTGGACATACATTAATCTGGCATAGTCAGACTCCAGCTGAATTTTTCCGTTCAGGTTATAATATTAATGGTCCCAGATTAAGTAAAGAAAAAATGATTCAGCGTATGGAAAATTACATTAAAGAAGTAATTAGATTATTGCATGAAGGTTGGCCTGGTCTTTTGTCAGCTATGGATGTAGTAAATGAAGCAGTGAATGATAACGGAGGTGATAGAACAGAAAGTGAATGGTATCAAACATTTGGCGATAATAGCTATATAATGAAAGCCTTTGAACTAACTCGCAAATACACTATCGAATATGGTGAAACTCAAATTAAACTTTACTATAATGATTACAATACACATTTACCAGCAAAAGCTGATGGAATTGTAAAAATTTGTAAACCAATTTTTGAAGCAGGATACTTAGATGGAATAGGAATGCAAGAACATGATGATTTAAATTCACCAACTGCTTCTCAATGGATTTCTACATATAATAAATTTTATCCAATATGTAATGAAATGGCAATTACAGAACTTGATATAACCACTGGTTATGCAAATCCGTCTGCTTCAATTTTACAGAAACAAGCTAATCAATATGCTCAATTATTTAAATGCTTTGTTGAAAGAAGTTATTTCTCAGGCAGAGGCAAAATTATTAGTGTTTCTAAAGATGGATTAAACGACCAATATACTTTCAAGACTAATCAGTCGTCGTCTTTATGGGATAGTAAAAATAAATGTAAGCCAGCATTTTATGCAGTGGTTTCAGTTGGAATAAATTACAATGCATTAGATTCACTCTTATCATTTGTCAATACATTAAAGGAAAGTGAATATACAACTGATTCATGGTTAAGATTAAGTACTGCCTTAACATATGCAAAAAATATTATGAGCAAAAATTATACAAATTCGGAATCAGCAGCTGATAGTTTATATAAAGCCAAGTTTGATTTAGAAAATGCAATTAAAAATTTGGTCCCAATATCTACAGATGTTATAGAAGAAGGTAACATAATTGAGAATTACCTTTTAAGCCAGAATTATCCCAATCCATTTAATCCATCAACGGTTATCAGTTATCAGTTACTAGAGAAAAATTTTGTAACATTAAAGGTATATGACATATTAGGCAGAGAAGTAGCAACTTTAGTAAATGAATACAAAGATGCAGGCAGTTACAAAGTAGAATTTTCGGCTGATGAGTATCATCTTTCAAGTGGAGTATATTTTTACACGCTTCAAGCAGGGAAGAATTTTATTGTTAAAAAAATGATGCTGACGAAATGATTTTGTTGTGAAGATTACCAGAGTAGAAAAACGAAGTAGGAATTAATAAGTATTAGATTCTTCGTCTGCCAAAAATGGCGCACTCAGAATGACAATGGAGAAGTTGAATTGTCATTCTGACTTGCCAAAGGCGAGGGAGAATCTCTTAAAAATGTAGAATTGGTTTTTAGATTCTTAGTCGACAGCCTTTTTGCGAACTCATGAGAAAGACATAAGAAAGAAAAACACAGTCATTCTGAATGGTGCGAAGCGAAATGAAGAATCTTAACAAGATGAAAACTTGAAATTAGATTCTTCGTTGTCGCCTTTCGGCGGGACTCCTCAGAATGACTGGAAGAAAATAGCATTGTTATACTTAATTTCCAATTCTACTTACACAATTTATAACTGTGCCGTCTTTTATGTAACTTAATATTATTCTAACAGTTTCTTCTGCCACTGCATTTTGTGCTTGTTCGGTCGAAGCCCCAATATGATGTGTTACATAAACATTATCTAATTCTTGAAGCTTAGAAGAAACTGCACCAGTTTTTTCTTCTGGTTCACCTTTAAATACATCAAGACCAACACGTAAGTTTTTTTCTTTTACGGCTTTTATAAGTGCTTCTTCATCAACAACATCAGCACGTGAAGTATTAATAAAAATTGCTCCGTTTTTCATCAATCCGAATAATTTTTCATTAAATAAATTTTTTGTTTCTGGAGTTGCTGGTAAATGAACAGAAATAACATCAGCAATTGGAAGAACTTCTTCAAATTCTGAAAATTGTTTAACACCCTCGTCTTCAATTTTAATAATGTCTTTTGCATAAATATTCATTCCAAATGCTTTGGCTCTTTTCGCAACTTCTTTACCAATATTTCCATAACCTATTATTGCTAATGTTTTACCAAAAATTCCTTGAGCATTGGAATATTCACCTTTGTTCCATTTACCTTGCTTAAAATCAAGAACATTGTGTGGAATTCTTCTGTCAAGAGAAATAATTAAACCAATTGCAAGTTCAGCTACTGCAATTGCATTTTTACCTGGACAATTTGAAACTGCAATTCCTTTTTTATTTGCTGCTTGAATGTCGATATTATTTACACCTGCACCAGCGCGAATAATTAAATTGAGTTTTTCAGATTTTTCAATTGTCTCAGCATTTACAATTGTAGAGCGGACAACCAAGCAATCAACATCTTTTGCAACTTCTGGCAAATCTTTTTCGCCTAATTTAGGATTGTAAATTATTTCTAAACCTGCATCTTTTAATTGTTGGATATAAATTTCAGGGAATTTGTCAGCTATTAATACTTTCATTTTTACCTCTAATTTATTTTATCATTGGAATTTTAATGCCAAATTTTTTTGCATTATCAATTGCTTTTTGGTAACCTGCATCTGCATGACGAACTATTCCCATAGCTGGATCATAATTTAATACTCTTTCGAGCCGAGCTTCAGCTTCTTTAGTCCCATCTGCAACTATAACCATTCCAGCATGAATTGATTTACCAATCCCTACTCCACCGCCATGATGAACCGATACCCAGCTTGCACCTCCGATTGCATTTAAAAGTGCATTTAGAATAGGCCAATCTGCAATTGCATCACTTCCATCAATCATTCCTTCTGTTTCTCGATTTGGAGATGCAACTGAACCGCAATCGAGATGGTCTCTTCCGATCACAATTGGAGCTTTTACTTTTCCTTCTGCAACAAGGCGATTAAAAATTTTTCCCATCTTAGCTCGTTCACCATATCCAAGCCAGCAAATACGAGCTGGCAATCCCTGGAAATGAACTTTCTTTTGAGCAAGCTCAATCCATCTTACAAGTGATTTATTTTCTGGAAAAGTTTCAATAACTGCTTTGTCTGTTTCATAAATATCATTTGGCTCACCGCTTAATGCTGCCCATCTGAAAGGACCTTTGCCATCACAAAAAAGTGGACGAATGTATTCCACTACAAATCCAGGGATATCAAATGCATTTTCAACACCATTTTCTTTCGCTTCTCCTCGGATATTATTCCCATAGTCAAAAGCTACTGCTCCGCGTGCTTGAAATTCGAGAATTGCTTTTACATGTTCAACTATAGTCTTCTTTGCAAGTTCAATATATTTTTTAGGATTTGTTTTTCTAAGTTCAAGTGCTTCTTCGAAAGTCATTCCCATAGGAACATATCCGTTTAATGTATCGTGAGCAGAAGTTTGGTCTGTAACAATATCTGGTATAATATTTTTCTCTAAGATTTTTGGCAATACTTCACCTGCATTTCCAAGTAATCCAACCGAAAGTGGTTGTTTTTTTTCTTTTGCCCCGAGAACTAATTTTAGAGCCTCATCTAAATCTTCAGTCATAATATCAAGATAACCTGTATCAATTCGTTTTTGAATGCGAGAACGATCAACTTCAACTCCTAAGAATGCAGCTCCGTTCATTGTTGCAGCCAAAGGTTGAGCACCGCCCATACCGCCTAAACCGGCAGTAAGTAAAAATCTTCCGCTTAAAGTTCCATTAAAATGCTGACGTGCACATTCAGCAAATGTTTCGTAAGTGCCTTGAAGAATTCCTTGAGTGCCAATATAAATCCAGCTGCCGGCTGTCATTTGTCCGTACATCGTTAACCCAAGAGCATCGAGACGACGGAATTCGTCCCATGTTGCCCATGCAGGTACTAACATTGCATTTGAAATTATTATTCGAGGAGCATCAGAATATGTTTTGAAGATTGCTACAGGTTTACCAGACTGAACTAAAAGTGTTTCATCAGATTCAAGATTTTTTAATGATTCAATAATTGCATCAAATGCTTCCCAGTTTCGTGCTGCTTTTCCTGAACCACCGTAGACAATTAATTCATTGGGCTTTTCTGCTACTTCTGGGTCAAGATTATTCATCAGCATTCTCATTGCTGCTTCTTGAATCCAGCCTTTACAGTTTAATTTGTTTCCTCCTGGAGCTTTAATAATTCTGGTTGACATGTTTATTCATTAAAATGATTTTGTAATAAATTTTTATATTGTGTAAAAACAGATTTCAAAAGCCATCTTTTGATAAACCCTGATTTCTTTAATTGCTTTTCTATATGCTCAACATTTTCCTTTAATCTAAAAACCAGCTTGGTCTTTTCTTCTTTAGTGAATCTAATTTCATCCGATGATTCATTTAGTTTATTTAATATAGAATTAAATGCACGTATGTCACCATAAAATTTTTCATCAGCACTCATCTGTTTTAATAAAGTTTTGCAGAATGTTTCCAGTAGTTTTTTTTCGTTCTTGTCAAAATGGTAAGTGTAATTCTTGAAAAGTTGTTTTGCCATAATTCTTATACCTTTAGTGATAGAAGTTTTTCTCTCATTTTTTGAAAGCCAGGTTTGATTACATTATAAATATAATGCAATCTCTCTTTATAGGGAATGAAAGATGATTTCATAGCATTTATATTAAGTTTTTCAATATCATCCAAATTCAACCCGAATAACTCACTTGCAATGACGTATTCTTTTGTTAAAGTTGTATTGCTCATTAATCTATCGTCTGTATTTAAAAATACTCTGAATTTTTCTTTATATAATTTTATGAATGGATGATTTTCTAATCTATCAACTGCACCAGTGTGAACATTGCTTAATAGATTAATTTCAAGTGGTAAACGAGTATCAAGAATATATTGAGCTAATTCTCCAAGTGCAACAACATTTCCATCTTTATCAAATACAATATCTTCTGTTAGTCGAGTTGCATGACCGATTCTATGTGCGCCACAAATTTGGATTGCCTGCCATATTGATTCTTTTCCAAATGCTTCTCCTGCATGAATTGTTATATTGAAATTTTTTTGTTTGATGTATTGAAAAGCTTCAAGATGTTTTTTAGGAGGATAGCCACCTTCTTCACCAGCGAGGTCAAAACCAACGACCCCATGGTTTCTAAAATTTACTGCAAGCTCGGCAATCTCTAAAGTATTTTTCATATTTCTCATCCCGCAAAGGATTAATCCATAACCAACTCCAAAATCTTGCTTTCCCTTTTCCAAACCTTCGAGTACTGCATTAAGTATATCTTCATAGTATAAGCCTTTTTGAGTATGAAAGACTGGTGCAAATCGAGTTTCTACATAACAAACACCATCATTTTTCATATCTTCCATCATTTCATAAGCTACACGAAATAGTGCTTCTTTTGTTTGCATAACAGCACAGGTGTGTTCAAAACCTTGAAGATATTCAACAAGATTTCCTTTATTTGCGCCGCTATGAAACCATTCACGCAATTCTTCAGGATCAGTTGTAGGTAATTTATTATACTTAATATCTTTAGCTAATTCGATTACAGTTTGGGGACGAAGGCCACCATCTAAATGGTCATGAAGCAATACTTTAGGAACACTTCGAATAATCTCTTCAATTTTCATTTTTATTTCCTTTTAGTCTCAAAAATATTCTTTTGATGTTCTAAAATCAATTTTATAAAAATACAGAATGTAGTTTATAAGTATATGGGCTAATTAGTTTTAAGGTAAATTTCTTTATCAAAGTTGATAAAGACTCAAAAAAGATTATATATAAAAATCATTAATTCTTTAGGAATAAAAATCTTTTTTTATTTGAAAGTTAATACATATTTTAGAACCAAAGGAACATGAATTATTATTTACAAATTAATTCAAGGAAGTTTTAAAATGTTAATTAGTAAAGAAGAAGCACTAAAATATCATAGCGAAGGTCGTAAAGGTAAAATTGAAGTAATACCGACCAAGCCATGTTATACTGCACGCGAATTATCTTTAGCCTACACCCCTGGGGTAGCAGAGCCGTGTAGAGAAATTGAAAAAAATGAAGAGGATGTTTACAAGTACACTGCAAAAGGAAATTTAGTTGCTGTTGTATCAAATGGGACTGCTGTTTTAGGTTTGGGGGATATTGGACCTCACGCTGGGAAACCAGTTATGGAAGGAAAAGGTGTTTTGTTCAAAAGATTTGCGGATATTGATGTTTTCGATATTGAACTAAATACGCATGATCCAAAAGAAGTTATAAGAGCAGTTCAACTTTTGGAACCAACTTTTGGCGGAATCAATCTCGAAGATATTAAAGCTCCAGAATGTTTTGAGATTGAAGAAGAATTGATTAGAACAATGAACATTCCGGTTTTTCATGATGACCAGCATGGCACTGCAATTATTTCGTGTGCAGCTCTAATAAATGCTATTGAAATTACAGGCAAAAAGTTATCTGATATTCGCATTGTTGTTTCAGGTGCTGGAGCTTCCGCAATAGCATGTTGTAATATGTATATAGCTGCAGGTGTAAAAAGAGAAAATATTTCAATGTTTGACACAAAAGGGCACATTAATAAAAATAGAACAGACTTAAATAAGTACAAAGCTCAATTTGCTCAAGATATTGTTTATAAAGACTTAGCAGATGCAATGAAAGGTGCGGATGTATTTATAGGTTTATCGATTGGAAATATTTTATCAAAAGAAATGGTAAAATCAATGGCAAAGAATCCTATTGTCTTTGCAATGGCAAATCCTGACCCGGAGATAAGGTATGAAGATGCTGTTGATGCAAGAAAAGATATAATAATGGCAACAGGAAGAAGTGATTATCCAAATCAGGTAAATAATGTTTTAGGATTTCCATTTATCTTTCGTGGTGCACTTGATGTTCGTGCAAGGAAAATTAATCAGGAAATGAAAATGGCAGCTACAATGGCCCTTGCTCAGCTTGCTAAGGAAAAAGTTCCTGAAGTTGTTATTAATGCATATGGTGGAAAAGAATTCTCTTTTGGTCCAGAATACATAATTCCAAAACCATTTGACCCGAGAGTTTTATGGTATGTAGCACCTGCTGTAGCTAAAGCTGCTATGGAAACCGGTGTTGCAAGAAAACCAATTGAAGATATGAATGCTTACATTGATCAACTTCAAGAAAGAATGGGATTTTCTACTGAAATTGTTCGTGTTATGGTTCATAAAGCTCGTAAAAATCCAAAAAGAATTGTATATCCCGAAGGAGAAGAAGAGAAAATTATTCATGCTGCATTCTCTGTATATGATGAAGATATTGGGGTGCCAATTTTACTTGGTAATGAGAAAATTATAAAAAACAAAATAAAAGAACTTAATTATGATGAAAATGTATTTGAAATAATAGATCCTGAAAATTCTCCTAAAGCAGATTATTATGCAGAAGAATTTTATAAGAAACGTCAGCGAAAAGGTGTAACAAAAAGAGATGCAAAAAATATGATAAAAATTCCAAACTATTTTGGTGCTATGATGGTTGAGCTCGGGGATGCTGATGCTATGCTTAGTGGATTAACATCTCATTATCCTCAAACTATTAGACCGGCACTTCAGTGTATTGGCGTAAAAGACGGTGTCAAAATTGTATCAGGAATGTATATAGTTATAATAAAAAGAAGAATATTTTTCTTTGCTGATACAACAGTAAATGTAGAGCCAACGGCAGAGCAACTCGCAGAAATTGCAATAAATACAGCTGAAGCAGTTAAAATGTTTGATATTGTACCCAAAATTGCAATGCTTTCTTTCAGTAATTTTGGAAGTGCTCCTTATCCTCAATCACAAAAAGTTGCTCAAGCTGTTAAGATTGTAAAAGAAAAATGTCCTGATTTAATTATTGATGGTGAAATGCAAGCTGATACTGCTGTAGTTCCAGAAAAAATTGAAACAGAATTCCCATTTTCAAATCTTAAAGGTGGTGCAAATGTTTTAATTTTTCCAAACCTCGATGCTGGTAATATAGCTTACAAATTATTACAAAGATTAACTGATGCAATTGTTATCGGTCCTATACTTGTTGGAATGAAAAAACCTGTTCATGTAATTCAGAAAGGAGATACAGTTAGAGATATTATAAATATTTCTGCTATTGCAGTTGTTGAAGCAGAAAATGCAAAGTAATTATATATATTAGCAGTATTATTAAAAGAGCGAATCACCCCGATTCGCTCTTAATTTATTAAAATATATTTGGATAAAGATTAATAATAATCAGCACCCAATAAAATCATAATTAAAGTTGCTTAAAAATATATTATACATAAGCTCAAGCATAATAATTTTTTTTATTGGATTATTATGTTATGGAATCCTTCTTAATTTGAGAGAAATTGATTTGAGCGATGCAATGAAAAGAAAAGGAATTAATAAATTTGAAAACCCCTGGATAAAGATTGATAGGAGAAATTATAAACTGGAACTCTACTCGGATAAAATTCTTGTCAAAACATATAAAGCTGTTTTTGGGAAAAATAATAGTATTATAAAAACTTCTGCTAATGATTTTGTAACTCCAATAGGGGAATATCAGATTTGTGAAATTGATATTCATTCAAAATATCATAAGTTCTTAAGAATAAACTATCCAAATGAAAAAGATGCTGCTGAAGCTTTAAAGCAGAGATATATAACTCAAGATGAATATATAAAAATCTTAGATGCATTTAATAGAAATGATTGTCCTCCTAAAGATACAAAACTTGGTTCTAATATTGGTATTCATGGAATTGGCGAATATGATTTTATTTTTAGAAATCTTCCTTTTACTTTCAATTGGACAAACGGTTCAATTGCCGTAAGCAATAAAAATATTGATGAATTATATTCGGTTGTAAAAATTGGGACAAAAGTTAAAATCACTTATTAAAAAAAATCAATTGAGAATTAAATTAACAAAAATATTTTTTCTGTTTTTTACTATAGGCATTTTTGCTCAAAATGGGAAAGAAATAGAACTAAAGAAGATTGAATTTATTGGGAATTATTCATTCTCAAAATCTGAGCTATCATCAGTAATATTATCGAAAGAATCTCCTGGCTGGATTTCACAATTTCTGCATAAATTCACAAGTCTTGGAGATGCCCCCTCGTATTTTGATTCATTGATAATACAATCAGATATTTCTGCTTTGAAGCAATTTTATTTATCGAATGGTTTTTTTAAAACAAAGATTAAATCGAATTATATAATATCTGAGGATAAAAAATCTGCAGCTCTAATTTTTACAATTGACGAAGGTGAGCCAGCAAGATTTCATTCCCTAAAATTAAATGGACTAAATTCACTCCCGGAAGAATTTCAAGAATATATTTTTAACAGAACTAAAGTTGATACAAATAAAGTATACAAAGAACAACTAGTTGAAAATTATAAAAATGTTGTTATTAATTATTTGCGTGATAATGGGTACATGCTTGCTGTAAGCGATATACCAGAAATCGTTGTTGATACAATGAAAAATATTGTTGATGTGCAGATAAATTTTAATCCTGGTAAAAGATATGTAATACGAGAAATTTATACTTCAAAGACAGGAAGCGGCAAAGATTTAGTTGAAGATAATTTACTCAAAGAAATTGTTGGAATAAAACCCGGTCAATATTATAGTAATTATGATATTCAACGTGGACAAATTAGATTATATAGAACAGATTTATTTACATCATCTGTGATTAACAGTATTATATCCGATACCTCTGGAAATACAGTTCCTTTGATTATAAGTGCAGATATTGGAATGCTTCATGAGTTGTCCCCGGAATTAATTATTAACAATGAGGATAATACATTTAATCTTGGTCTGGGGATAGGATTTACTAAAAAAAATTTTTTTGGGGATGCTAGAAAATTTAAAATAAATTCCTCTGCTGCAGCTCAAAATGTTTCAGAATTTATTCGTCATCCATCTTTTGCAGATTCAACTATATTTGGTTATGGCGATGCAAGAATTAGTGTTGAACAACCATTTTTATTCGGAAAACAAATTAATACTAAAATTGAATCCTACGTTACTGCTCAAAAAAGAAAACTTGAATACAATTCATTACTTTATGGAGCAAGACTCAGTTTCGATTTTGAACTTCCAATTCATACTTATTTGAACTCTTTGAATACATATTTAACAGTCGAAAGAGCAGAATATACTTATAAAGGTAGATACCTGATTAATCTGCTTACTCGTTATTATCAACGTTACAATTATACACCTGAAGCAGCTGATTCAATTTCAAAAAATTTGGTTTATAATGTTCTTGGTGGAGAACTTCCAACTGCAAGTACAAATGCTATTCTCGGAATTTTACTGGGAGCTAATAAAACTAACGATATTTTTTTCCCTACAAGAGGATATTCATTGAATTTATTATTAGAAGAAGCAAATTCTATTCCTTACCTTTTTTCAAGACTAATTCATTCTGAATTTTCAAGACCTTTATATGTAAAAACTCTTTTTACCACAACGGTTTATTTGCCTGTTTATAAATCATCCGAAAATTCTTTAGGTGCAAAATTTAAGATTGGTCAGATTTTTACTTTTAGAGGAGATAAATCGAACATTCCATTAAATCAAAGATTTTATGCAGGAGGCAGCAATTCGGTTCGAGGATGGAATACAAGACAATTAGTTCCTCAGCAGGAATTGCTTCCAATAGAAAATATTAATCAAATATCACTTGAGGATTTAGAAGCAATTCTTGAAAAAGGTGCACCAACAGGTGGATTCTTTCTGCTCGAAGGCTCAATTGAAACAAGAAATCGTTTGTTCGGAAAGATTGGTTCAGTTTTGTTTTTTGATTATGGGAATACATGGAACGATTATAAAAATGCTAAAATTAATGAGATTGCAGTTGCAGCTGGATTTGGTTTAAGATATTACTCGGATTTTGCCCCAATTCGACTTGATTTTGGAATAAAATTATATGACCCGATGAATAAAAAAAATTTTTCAAAAAAGAAATTTTTTAATGATTTACTCCAATTTCATATCGGCATAGGCGAAGCCTTCTGATATTTTTTTGTCACTTCTCAAAAGAGAATAGCTTTAACTTTGTTGATAAAAATAATTTTGAGTAATTTTGTAGCTACTTTTTAGGAGTTTCTTGATGATTTCAAGCATGACAGGTTATGGTAAAGCAATTGCTCAGAAAGGAGATTTAATTATTGAAGCAGAGATTAAAAGTCTCAATAGCAGATATCTCGAACTTTCCTTACGATTGCCAAAATTTTTATATGATAAAGAATTTGAAATAAGAGAAAGAGTTAGAAGTCAAATAAAAAGAGGCAAAGTTTTTTTAAACATAACTTTCAAAAAAAATAATATAGAAGATGATTTATTTATTTATGACCCTGTAGCTGTTAAATCAACTTTGAAAATGTTGAAAGACATCCGAAAAGCAGCAGGTCTAAAAGATAAAATAAAATTTACTGATTTAATTCAATTCCAGCATCTCTTTTTGAAAGCAGAACCAGATGAATTTAATGAAGAAATGGAATTGCTCAATCAAGTAATTGATAATGCAATTTTTGAAATGAATAAAATGCGAAATGCAGAAGGTCGTGAACTTGAAAAAGATATTAGAAAAAGAATTGAAATTATAGAATTAGCAGTTTATCAAATTGAAAAAATTAAAGAAGAAAATTTGCGATTGTATTTTGAAAACTTTAAAGACAAAGCTCGACAATTAGTTTCAAGTTTTATTGATAATGAACAAAGATTAATTACCGAACTTGCTTTGCTATCAGAACGATTTGATGTAACAGAAGAGTGTGTTCGTTTGAGAAGTCACATAAAATTATTTTTAGATACAATGGAAAATTCTGAAGAAGCAGGCAGGAAACTTAATTTTATATTGCAGGAAATGAATCGAGAAGCAAATACTATAAATAGCAAAGCAGTTTCATCTGAAATTTCGCATGCTGGAATTTTAATTAAAGAAGAGATTGAAAAAATACGTGAACAAATTCAAAATATTGAGTAGAAAGTGGCAAAACCAAAATTATTTGTATTCTCGGCTCCAAGTGGTGCAGGAAAAACTACAATTGTTAAAGATATACTCAAAAGTTTTCCTGATTTTAAATTTTCTGTATCTGCAACAACAAGAAAAAAAAGACCTGGTGAAATTGACGGGGTTGATTATATCTTTATCACGGAAGATGAATTTAAAAGAAAAATTGAAAACAATGAATTTGTTGAGTGGGAAAAGTTTTATGACTATTATTACGGAACATTAAAAAAGACTATTGACGAAAATTTAAGCAATGGCTACACAACAATTTTTGAGGTGGATGTTAAAGGAGCATTAAACATTAAAAAAGTTTATCCTGATGCTGTACTAATTTTTATAGTTCCGCCAAGCATTGATGAATTAAAAGAAAGATTAAAAAAGAGAAATACGGAAACAGATGAAGATTTAAGAAAAAGACTTGAAAGAGCACAAATGGAATTAAGTTACAAAGATAAATTTGATTATGTTGTTGAAAACATAAATCTTGAAGATGCAAAAGAAAAAGTAAAAAAGATAATAGAAAAAGAAATATCATAAGGAGGATAATATGGCACTTAAACCAATTGATTTACGCAAGATTAAGGAGCGAATCCCTAATTTATATGAGGCAGTTGTTGTTGCTTCACGCAGAGCACGTAAAATTAACGATGATTATAAACTGGAATTCAATACTTTGTTGAGTTCAGTTATAACAAGTGACGATGATGAATTTGAGGATAAAGAAAATCCTGAACAATTAAAATTATCCCTTGAATTTGAAAAGAGAGAAAAACCACATATTAAAGCAATCAAAGAATTAGTTGAAAACGGTATAGAATACCGTTATAAATCATAACTTTTTAATCAGCTTTTTAGAGATAGCAATTTTTTTCAAAATACTTGTCAATGCTAAATCTAAAAAGCTGATTTGTTAAATAAATATTATTTTTTCTCGCCTCATCAAATCTTTATAAAATATTTCTTAAATTCATTTTGTGCATTTCAAAATTTTGTGATGATTACTTTGGATAGCGAAATTAAAAAAAGAATTATTGAATCATTAAAGTTACAACAAGAAATATTTGGAGATTACCTCTTCGACTCTTTTAAGAAAGTTAATTATGAAAATCTTCCTGTAGAACAAACAGAAATAAAAATATCAGAAAAAGTAGAAATAAATTTGAATGAAAATCTTTTTCAAGAAAATTTTATGAGTGCTAATAGTCTTGAAGAATTAGATTCGATGATAAATCAGTGTCAAAAGTGTCCTCTTGGAAAGACAAGAACAAAATTTGTTTTTGGTGTAGGAAATCCAAATGCACATGCAATGTTAATAGGTGAGGCTCCCGGTGCTGACGAAGATCTTCAAGGTGAACCCTTTGTTGGGAGAGCAGGTAAATTATTAAATGATATTTTAAAAGCAATTAATCTATCAAGAAATGATGTTTATATTGCTAATATTTTGAAATGCAGACCACCAGGAAATCGTGACCCTTTGCCATCTGAGATGGAAACATGCATGCCATATTTGCATAAGCAAATTGATTTGATAAAACCAAAATTAATTTTATGTCTTGGAAGAATTGCAGCAAATGGGTTATTAAATAAGAAATTATCATTATCTTCGCTTAGAGAAAATATTTATGAATTTAATGGCATAAAAGTTCTTGTAACTTATCATCCAGCAGCATTATTAAGAAATCCTCAATGGAAACGAGGCTGCTGGGAAGATGTAAAGAAATTCAAAAAATTATATGATGAATTATTAGAAAATTAATATGGCTAAAAGAGAAAATTCAGATATTGATAAATTAAAAGAAGCAGTTAAAACACCACCTAATGCTGTAGATGTCGAAAAGGCAGTTTTAGGGGCAATGCTTATTGAATCAAGTGCAGTTCCAAAAGCAATTGAAATTTTGAAACCAGAAGCTTTTTATGATTTGAAGAATCGTATAATTTTTGAAGCAATAACTACTTTATACGAAGCTGATGAACCTATAGATACAGTTTCTGTTTATGAAGAATTAAAAAAATCTGGGAAAGCAACTGCTGCAGGAGGAGCAACATATATTAGTAAACTTGCACAGGATATTTCATCTGCAGCAAATATTGAATATCATTCAAGAATTGTTCTTGAAAAATGGATACTAAGACAACTCATAACATCTTCAGTTGAAATTGCCAATCTTGCCTTTGAAGCAAAGGATGATGTTTTTGATATACTAGACGAAGCAGAAGCAAAAATATTCCAGATATCTGAAGAAGGAATTAAAGAATCCTTCAAACCAATGGAAAAAGCAGTCAAAGAAGCACTTGAACTTATTGAAGCAATTCATTCTAAACAGATATCTACATTTTCTGTGCCTTCCGGCTTTTATGAATTAGATGAACTTTTAGGCGGTTTTCAAAAGTCTGATTTGATAATTGTAGCAGCACGACCAAGCATGGGCAAAACAGCATTTGCCATGTCTGCTGCTCGAAATGCTGCTATTGACCATAATATTCCCATCGGAATATTTTCACTTGAAATGTCCACAATTCAGCTTGCTACAAGATTAATTTCTGCAGAAGCTAAGATAAATGCTCATAATGTGAGAACGGGTAAATTTCGTGCAGAAGATGGAGCTAAAATAAGTCGAACTGTTTATAAATTAAGCAAAGCTCCAATTTATATTGATGATACTCCAGCAATATCAATTCTTGAACTACGCGCAAAAGCAAGAAGATTAAAGAACGAAAAAAATATTGGAATGATTATAGTTGATTATCTTCAACTTATTAATCCTTCTTCGTCTATGGAAAGCCGTGAAAGAGAAATTTCTACAATTTCAAGGTCTCTTAAAAGTTTGGCTAAGGAATTGAATATTCCTGTTATAGCTCTATCACAGCTAAATAGAGCTGTAGAACAGAGGTCAGATAAAAAGCCAATGCTTTCAGATTTACGTGAATCAGGTTCGATAGAGCAGGATGCCGATGTTGTTATTTTCTTATACAGACCCGAAGTTTATGGAATAACTAATTTCCCGAGTGGAGATATGGCAGGTGAATCAACTGAGGGAATTGCAGAAGTTATAATCGGTAAACAGAGAAATGGACCAATTGGAGAAGTCAAATTAAAATTCATCAAAGAATATGCACGATTTGAAAATCTTGAGAGATTCAGACAACAGCTTCCAGCTGGCGAAGAAGGCATAAAAGCTCTTGAAGAACCTCCTTTCTAATTTTACAGAATTATATATAATGTTAAATAAAAAATTAAAAAAAATTATTTCTCTTTTTCTTTTTGGTATTTATGAATTGTTTTTTTTGTCTTCCCAATTTTATTCTCAAGTTTATACTCAAAAAGATGTAGAAATATGTAATTCAAAATTTCAAATTGCTCTTCAAAAAAATCTTTCAACTCAACCACTAAATGAAATTCTCATCACAATTGCGAAAAGTTTTATTGGAACCGATTATGAAGCTCATACATTAGATAAAACTGATAAAGAAGAACTGGTTATAAATTTAACAGGTTTGGATTGTTATACATTTTTGGAAAGTTCAATTGTTTTTGCACGATGTATTAAAAAAGGATTAATGACATTTGAAGATTATATTAAAGAACTGGAAAATATTCGTTATCGTAATGGCAAATTGAAAGATTATACTTCACGGCTTCATTATTTTTCTGATTGGATTTATGATATGAATAAAAGAAAAATTGGGAAAGATATTACAAAAGAACTTGGAGGTATTCCCTATAATAAAAAAATTAATTTCATGACCACACACTTAGATTCTTATCCGCAATTAAAAAATAATATAAAATTTCAGAAGGAAATTTCTCGTATTGAAAAGGATATATCTAGAAGAGAACTTTATTTTATACCTCAAGAAAAAATTGAAGCTATAGAAGACAAAATTCAAGATGGAGATATTATTGGAATTACAACAAATATAGAAGGTCTCGATATTGCACATACAGGGATTGCAATCAGAGCGAGTGATGGAAGAATCCATCTTCTTCATGCACCAAATGTTGGATATAAAGTTCAAATTTCTGAAAAGCCGCTTGCTGATTATATAAAGTCAAACAAAAAGCAAACTGGTATTATGATATTGAGAATTAATGATATCACTTCCAAGTAGTTAGATTGACAATTATTTAATCATCTTTCGATTTTTTGTTTTTTATCAAACTCAATAAAACTTTTATATTTTCTAAATCTTCTTTCTGGTCTTTTTCTTTTGGCGTTTCTAATATTTTAGGTACTCTTTCTAATTTTTTATCATTCATAATGTTTGCAAAACCTTCAAGTCCAATAAATCCTTTCCCGATGTGTTCATGTCTGTCAATTTTCGAACCTAGTTCTTTTTTGCTGTCGTTCATATGAATGCATTGAAGAAGTTCTAAACCAATTATTTCATCAAATTCTTGAATAACTTTTTTATATTCTTTTGAATCTTTAATGTTATATCCTGCTGCAAAAATATGACATGTATCAATACATACACTCATTCTTTCTTTTTCTTCAACCATGTCGATAATTTTTCTCAATTGTTCGAACGTGTATCCAAGAGCCGTTCCCTGACCAGCAGTAGTTTCGAGCATGCTTTTTACTTTGAATCCTTTTGTTTTTGAGTGAATATAATTAAGTGATTCGGCAATTAATTTAAGTCCGTCTTCTTCGCCGGCTCCACCATGAGCCCCGGGGTGAAAATTTAAATGTGGAATCCCAAGCTGCTCACATCTTTCAAGTTCTTTTATAAAAGCTGCGCGGGATTTTGTTAAACCTGATTTATCTTTTGCACAAAGATTTATTAAGTATGAATCATGAGAAACAACAAATTTTATGTGTGAATTTTTTAGTTTATCTTTAAAATTAGTTATTTCTTCTTCAGTAAGATCTTTTGCAAAATATTGATTATTACTTTTTGTAAAAATTTGGATTGCAGTAAAACCGAGACTTTCTGCTATGTCAATTGCTGACGATGGTCCATTTGTAAGAAATGTATGTGCTCCTATTAAATGTTTCATTTTAAATCCTCTTTAATTTATATTAGAACCTGAGAGTAACTGAAACAAGATTAACAATAATTAATAAAAAAGTAAAATGGTGCATTATGAAAATTTTTATAACAGGCGGAAGCGGCCTTTTAGGTCAATATCTTAATAAATCTCTTAGCAAAAAGCATAACATATTAACTCAGTATAATGAACATATTGGAAATTGTGCTGAGTTCAATTCAATAAAATTATCTATTACCGATTATAAAAGTGTTGAGGAAGTTATAAAAGAATTTAGCCCGGATGTTGTTATTCATGCTGCAGCAATTTCAAATGCTGAAAGAGCAGATAGACTCCCACAAAAAGTTGTATATGATATTAATGTAAATGCTACAAAAAATATTGCTCAGATTTGTGAAAAGAATAATGTAAAGTTGATTTACATTTCCACTGACCTTGTATATGCTGGTTATCGTGGTTCATTCTTAAATGAAAATTCTAAACTAATTCCAATTTCATTCTATGCCGAAACAAAATTAATGGGAGAAGTAAAAATTCAAGAAACATTTGATAATTATGTTATACTTCGTATGGCATTGTTAATTGGTTTTGGACTAAATCACTCGAGAAATTTTTTTCATCAGATGTATGAAAATCTTAAGATAGGGAAACCAATAAAATTATTTACAGACCAGTATCGTTCACCACTTGAATTAAATGAAGCAGCAAGAATGATTAATGAATTAATTGAGAAAGAAATAAAAGGCGAAATAATAAATTTTGGAGGCAATGAAAGATTATCTCGATATGATTTAGGTGAAATTCTTTGTGAAGAAGCTAATTTTGATAAAAATCTTTTGATTAAAACAACAATGGAAGAAGAAAATTATCCTTACAAAGTTGATGATGTTTCAATGAATATAGATAAATTAAAATCGTTTGGGATAAGTCCTCTAAGCACAAGAGATTCTGTAAGATATTTGTTGAAAGGGAATAAAATTAATTTTTTGTATGGAAGAAATGATTAATAAAATTATAATAAGTTTCTTTACATTAAAGGCTGAATTAAAAATTGAAAAGATTATAAAAGTTCATTAGTATATTAAGTATATAAGAATAATTAGTAATGATGCATTAAAAATTTTATTTTTACTTGCTATAAGATATAAAGAGATATAGAAAAAAAGTAAACAAATAATAATGAAAAAAATTAAAAATTTTACTTGACAATTTAATCCCCCCCCTTAAATTTTAGTCGTAAATTTAGGTTAATATAGTTGCGAGGGCACTAAAAATGATGAATTTTGAGGGAAAAATTCTTATCAATAATAAATTAAAAAAAGTCTTTGCAAATCTATTAAAATCTCCATTTAGTTTTTTCATATTTGAATTTTATCATGTTAATTCACAAGCCCCTAAAATTTACGAGCTGATTAATACAACAATATATAATTCAATAATATTATATTGATGAACGCTTTAAAAAATTGAACATGATATGAGGGACACTAGAGAAAACATATAATAATTTAATATAAAGTAAAAATATTATGTATTACTAAAGAGACAATACTCTAATTATAATATATGATAAGATATTCAAACATTTTATCATTGTTTCTATAAAAATCCAAAAAATATATAAAGCTTAATTGAATAATACAAAGTTTATTTTTTATTGTTGAATACATTAATCATCTTATAATGGTTTAAAATGATTAAGTATATATCAGATTATCACACATTCAAAGTAATGAATAATTATTATTTGTTTAATACAGAAATGATGTCTGCATTCCGGATTACTAAATCATTGTTTATTGCCTTAAAAGATTACCAGCCTTATAATAAAATAAATGTTGATATAGTACCTCAAAATATAATAAATGCACTTGAGAAATTAGGAATTATTGAAGATGCTCTGCCCAAAAAAGTAGTAAAAATCAACCCCGAAATATCTCCTGTGGCAAGTATTTCTCTAAATATTGCGCAGCTTTGTAATTTGAATTGTATCTACTGTTATGGAATTGATGGTGAATATGGCGAAAAGGGATACATGAACAAACAGACTGCATTTAAGGCTGTTGATTGGCTTATTAAACAATCACTTGATAGAAAAAATATAAGTATAGTTTTTTTTGGTGGAGAACCATTATTAAATTTCAGTCTGATTAAGGATGTAGTTAAATATGCAACTACTCAATCTAAAAAGGCGAATAAAAAAATACATTTCTCTATAACTACTAATGGTACAAAATTTAATAAAGAGATAAATAAATTTTTGAACAAACATGAATTTGGTGTTGTAATTAGTTTTGATGGGACAAAAGAAATGCAAAATGCTAATCGTCCTTTCAAAGGCGGAAAAGGTTCATATGATTATATTAGAACTAAGATTGAAAACTTTATTAGAATGCGGAAAGGGGAAGGAATTATAGGGCGAGCCACTATTACAAATCGCAATACTAATTTGAAGAAAATATATGATGAATTAATTAAAATTGGATTTAAGAATATTTATACTGCTGTAGTTTCAGCACCAACAAACAAAGATTATCAAATTCAAAAAAATGATATTATAAATATACTTAAAGACTTAAAGCTACAAGCACTCGAAACAATAAAAGCAATAAAAGAAAAAAATCAAATTTATAATAAACGATTCATAGAAATCCTTAAATATCTAATAACAAAGAAGAAAAAACATTATTTCTGTGGGGCGGGTAGAAACATGGTCGGGATATCTATCTCAGGGGATATTTATCCATGCCATCGTTTTGTAGGAGATAAGACAATGTTGATAGGTAATATTTTTAATTTTAATACCCAAAATAATATAATCAATATACAAAATAGTGAATTATCAAATTCGCAATGTAACGATTGTTGGGCAAGATATTTCTGTGGTGGGGGATGTATTTACGAAAATTTGCAATATAATAAAACAAAGTTTGTGTCTAATGATTATTGGTGCCAAGAATTAAAATATAGAGTTGAACTTTCAATTTATATTTACGACCAACTTAATAAAGATGATAAAGAATATCTTTTTGAAAATTATATAAAACGAAAATAGTTTTTACTATAATATGAGCATAAACCACCAGGCACATATAAATAAAATAACTTAATAATCTTATATGCTAAAAATATCTTTAATAATGAAGTAAACTTAAAAGGAGGGAAATAATATGGAAGAAAAAAATAATCAAGTAACACAAGAATATGAAAACTTCGAAATTATTTTAATCAATGATGATGAAGAATTTCAGGGCAAATTAGCGGCAAAAGAAGATATTTGCACTTATATTGATTATAGCTCCAGTTGTGAAGAAGTAGACCGATGTGGTGTTGATTTCACATAAACTTCATTACTATGTGCTTGGTGTTTATGCATTTATTAAAATAGAAGGAAATATCATGACTATAATAATTATTTTATTAAATTATTTTTTCTTTTTAGGTTCATCAGATATTATTATAAAAAGTGAAAAACAAGTTTTATTTGATGATATTATTAAAGATAAAAAAATAGAAAGCATTAAAGATTTTTCATTAATATATCTGAATAATCCACCATCAATTTATATTTATACTATTATTTATAATAAAAGTAAAAATAAAAGCAAATTAGTTATCGAATCCATATTTGATAAAAACAAATATATTTACAGCTTGCCTAACGAGATTTATGTATCTAATACATTTCAATATGGAAGTACTCTTTATATATTTTCTACGAAATTATATTCAATAGATTTGAAATCCTTTGAACTTGATACTATTAATTTGTCCAGAAATCAATATAAAGTAATAAACATTCAAGAATTCGATAACAAAAAAATTCTTGTAGCAAGTTATAATGAAGGTGTAGATATTTATTCTTACCCTCAGTTAATCTTATTGACAAATATAAAACGAAATCATGAAGTGCAATATGATAGACCTATTGTTCGAAATGGAATTTTATTTTATAAGACAAGAAATAATGTTTTAGCAGCATACAACCTAAAAAATAAACATACAGTTTGGTATTATGATTTTGGAAAATCAAATGTATATTGGCTTGGAATTAAAGTAGGTACTTATGATAATTATATTAATGAATATAAAATAAATAATAATTTTTTATTTGTCTCTGCAGGGGTTGGAAATCTTATCAAATTAAGAATTGAAGATGGAAAACCCATAATAAAAAAAGAACAATTTAAAGGGAAAGAAAATAATGCGGGACTTATTACTAATTTTGAGTTTTATGATATTAATGATGACGGAATTGAAGATTTAATTGCTCCAGCTGTAGATTATAATATTTACTGTCTTAATGGGCAGACCTTAGATATAATTTGGGAGTATGATACTGGTTTTGAAAATCAAATGCCAGTCTCGTTGTTTGATATAACAGGGGATAGAGTGCCGGAAATCTTTGCTGTAAATGATGAAATGAAATTGAGCATAATAGATGGGAAAAGAGGTAAATTAATTGAAGAAGTTATAGTGGTAGAAGGAGTTAAAAATGGGAGTATTCAATCTGAAGTATTTCTTGCGGATGTTGACGGTGATAGTACATTGAATGTTATTGTAAAAGGGGGCAGAGATAGATTAAAGATATATGAAATCCCAAATGTAAAAGTAAAGGCATTTAGTGTTATTTATAATCCAGAACTTTAGTAATATGGATTCTGTGATATAAGAGTAATTTATATATTTTTTAAAATTTTTTTTACTAATTGATTGTAGTAGAATAATCATAATAATAATTAATTACTTCGCTTATTTTAATAGTTAATTTATCTTTTTAATTAAATTCTTAAATAAATTTCTATAATAAAAGATGAGTGGGACAACAAAGAAATTATTTATATATAATTTAGTGTAAAAAAAATGTTTCAAAAAGTTGATATAGAAAAAGAACTTCGCGTTCTTAAATCTAATGTTCTTCATATTTTATCTACATATCCTTATTTAAATAATTATTTAGATATATCTAATGATTCGACATTTCGAGCATCCAACTGGCTTGTAACATTTCCTTATAACTTTTTATTCGATGATTCTAATCAAGTAAGGTATGGTAATGAAAACAACATAGAAATAATTCGAAAATTAGCAGTTATAAATACATTATATGGTTCTTTTTTTCTTAGGGAAGATGATGTTCTAGATGAATATAATTTACCTTTAAATGAGTATAAGCATGTTCTGATAAAAATGTGTTATTCACGCATTTTACATAAACTTGCTGTTGGGCAATTTCTCAAATTATGCGGTCAAGAAATTTATTCATATATATTCCATTATGAGCGGAAGTATTATGAGGCTTTGGCATGGGAAAAAAACAACTGTATCCTTTCTTCGAAAACGATGTTTTTACAAGAAAATCTTAAATATTTAGGCTGGAAATTATATCCGTTAGGGATTACTTATGCTGCTTTTTGTATTCTCAATAATCAAAAAAATAAAATACCACACTGTGAAGAACTAATAATTAAATATCACATTGCACATCAGTTAATTGATGATGCAAAAGATTATAAAAAGGATATTGCAAAACCTGATTATTCTTATCTAATTAGAGCTTTTATAGGTGATTGTGGTGATGATGAAATATCACTTCCACTATTTAAGCAATGGATATCAAATAGTAGAATAATTGAAAATATTATTGCCATAATTGTAGAAAATTTGGATGCTGCTAAAAGAATTGCTTACCAACTCAAGTTCGAATATTTTGTAAAACAAATTGAATATCAAAAAAGCAGATTGCAACAATTAGATAATGAGTAGAATAGAGATGCAATTAAAATTCTTTAATATTTCTAAAAAATTTAAAATTAAACATGTAATAAAAAATATTAGTGGATGTTTTTACAAAGGTATTACAGGCATACTTGGGTTAAATGGTGCAGGAAAAAGTACATTGTTAAAACTATTAACCGGTTTATTGCCAATTGATACAGGTGAGATTATTTGGAATGAGCAAAAAATAGATTTGTATTCTCAGCATTGGAAAAAAATTATAGGCTATCTTCCACAAATGCCTGGTATGTATGAAAGAATGAAAATTCGAGAATATCTTGAATATATTCTTTTGTTGTCACGATGGAAAAATAAGTATAATATAAATGAAAGAATTGAAGAAATACTTAATATTTTTGACTTGAAAAATTATCAAGATGAATATTTAGCTCATATTTCTGGAGGGACACGACAGAGAGTTGCAATAGCTCAAGCTTTTATTCACAATCCGCATATTGTATTTTTAGATGAGCCTACCAATAATTTGGATCCTGAACAACGTGTTAATTTTTTTAATTTTTTAGCAACAATTTCAGAACGAAAAATAATTGTTTGTGTTAGTCATCATATAAATGAATTAGCCGCGATATGTTCAAAATTATTAGTGCTTTCACAAGGTGAATTAATTTTTGATGGAACACCAAATGAACTTTTAATTCAAACTAAACAATATATAAGAGAAGCTTTAGTTGATTACAAAGATTTTTTAACTCTCAATGAAAATGGTAGTAGTTTTTTAAGTTTGAGCAAAAAAGATGGCCTTTATTGTATTCATTACGATTCCCGATTGCTAACAATTAATGGTGAAAAAGAAATTAATCCCACTATAGAAGAGTCTTACAAAATACTATTAAATACTGTAACTGGTAAATCAAATATTAGGGGATAGTCTTTTCAAATATCTTATTAATTTTTTGAGTTCAGGTATAAGTACGATGAAATATTATCTTAATAAATAAATTTATGATTACATTTGTTAAATTTCATCTTCGTCAACTAATATCATTTTCACAGCTAATTGTATTTGCTCTTTATGTGGGATTTGCTTGGTTTTTAGCAAGCCCCTTTTTTGCTCCAAATATAATTTATAGCAGTGAAAAAATAATAAGAACATACAATTTTATGTTATTTTCAGTAGGTCTATTAAATTATATTTTAAATATCGTTTCACACTTTCCTAATGAATTTCACCCAGCTAAATACCAAATAACTGCTTCTCGTTTATCAAGTGTAGAATTTTTTAAAGGATTGATTATTGTATATATTATTTATTTTACAATTATGTTTGTTCTTCCTACCTATTTCATAGCTTTTATTCAGCAAGCAATCTATGCACCTAAAAAAATAGATTTATTTTATTATATGATAAATTGTTTTGTCGGTATATTCGGAAATGTTATAATCTGGACTATAATTAGCATAATAATTATTGTAAAAACTGGTAATGAATTTCGAACACTCTTATTGATTGGATTATTTTATGGTCTATCGTTATTAATAAATAATTTTTCTAATGGAGTTCTGTTTAATAACACATGGTTTGTTAGTGTTATAACTGAGTATAAAAATTTTGAAAATGGTATTGCGTGGTTTATTTCGGTATGTATTTTTACTGTGTGGGGACATAATTTTTCAAAAAAACTTAACGAGAAAAATTTTGTAGTTAAATATCCTAAAGGATTCTATGCCCTATTATTACAAAAACTTAATGCAAAAATGTCTTCATATCATGTACGGATGATTGGATTAGAAAATCAAAAAATAATTACATTTTTTGTTGTTTTGGGAACGCTTCTTTTACTTCCATTTTTAAAAAAAGAAGGGGTGAATCTTTTACCCATGGTTCAAATTTATCTTGGAGGTTTTATTGCTTTATTTTTTTCGTTCAATCAATATTTTTTGATGAAAATAGATGAAGATGCTGGTATGATTCATAATAATTATTTGCGTGCTTATTCATATTCGTCAATTATATTAAATCGATGGTTTATAACATTAATTCCGCATATTATGGTTGTACTTATTTGTATGATCATAATACATGTATGGGGTTCGCCAATTGATACGGGAAAGATATTCTATATAATCCTATTGAACATTTTCTGTAGTCTCTTAAATCTTTTTTTTGCAATAGTATTACGAATTAATGCTGCAGCAAATTTATTATTATTGCTCATTGTATATGGGCAACTTCTCGATGATTTCCAGAGATTTATAAAAAATTATCCCACTCTACAATCAATTAATATTTTTTCTCCATTACTTACAGAACAAAAAATTCCATCAATACTTTGGCTTTTTTTATTATGCAATATTGTCGTCATTTTTATACTGATTGTAGTTCGATTAAAAAAAATACATTATGAATACTTTGTTATGGGCTAATTATATTTTATTTATGTATTATCTAATGCAAACGATAAGTCACTTATATTTAATTCGTTGGGCCCCCTTTTTAATAAATTCCTATTTAATAAGAATCATTTTTGCTTTTCTTGAAATTATTTTACTGAGTATTGGATTATACAATATAAAAATAGGCGGATTTTATATAATTATTACTTCACCTTTCATAGCAGTTATTTATCTGCCATTGATTGTATTATTAACTTCACCCTCATTTCAATATTTCGTTTCATATCGTTATCGTTTTTGGAACTGGATAAAATTTATAGTTACTAAATATTTGAAGACAATAAAAATTCTTCTTCAAACTCTCAAAGAAGAATTAATTTGGCGAAGTGCATTTGTTGTTATTGCTACTATATTAGGTATTTCCAATATATTAATTGTTATTATAGGTTCATTAATGTTTTATTTTATTCATTGGGAATGGAAGAAAAAAATTATTCTTTTGCAAGAGTTTGAGCTATGGTTATTTTCTTTATTGCTATATATGCTTTTTTTATACACTAACTCTCTTTTAGCCGTTTGGATTATTCATTTTATAAGAAACAGTTATTTAATATTTCATAACTTAAATGTGAAAAGAAGATTATGAAAAAAGAAAATATTCTTTTAATAAAAAATATCTTGCTTACAATGAAAGAAAATAGGTCTTATTTGTATTGGGGAGTGGGCAGTTTATTAATTGCACGTATTTTAACACTTATAATTCCTTTATTTGTTATGAATTTGATTGATAAAATGAAACAAGCAGAACAATTAAAATTTTTTAACACTATATTGATACTTGCTGCTTGGTTTGTAATCTTGTTAATTGTAGTAGGGTTGGAATATTTTTATAGGGTACAAATATTAAAACATGGAAAACATATTTTGGTGTCTTTACATCAAAAAATTATTTTAACAAAACAACAACAATCTTACATTGAATGGATAAACAAAAATGCTAAAGAAGAAGCGCATTCAATTACTAAAACATTAGATGATATTTTCCCACTTTTATCAGGGGATTTAATATCATTAGTAATCAATTTACTTACTATTGTTGCTATTTCAATTATTTTAGTGTATGTAAATTGGCAATTAACTTTAGCTGTTTTTGTTCTGATACCTGCTTTTCTATTTAGCCACATCATTTGGAATAAAGAGTTAAAGGAGCTTTATCATAAATATCGTAGTGTAGGGCAAGTACATTTAAGTAATATCGTTGAATTACTACAAACTATTTCATTAATAAGAATTTATCGTACAAAACAATATGAGGAAGAAAATATTAAACACTCTTTTGAAAAAGTGATGTTAAAACAAATAAATTATTTTTTGTTATTATCAAAACAACAAGCTCTGTACCGCCTAATGCAGTTGATTTCTCCACTTTATTTAATATTTATTGCCTTTATATTTATTCAATATAACTTAACTACTGTTGGTCAGATTATTGGTTTTTGGGGACTTTTTGCAATTCTTATAAATTCACTATCAGGTATGTCAAACATTATGATAAAATTAATTCATGCAATAGAATCATATAAAAGTATTTTAAAAGAGATTGAAATGAAAACTATTTATTTGAATTTATTACCGAAGGAAAAAAGTATAGAAACAATTACATGTCATGGTACAATATATTACTATAATAAAGAAGGTAAAATTGGGATTTCAATTCCCCGATTTAATTTTAATAAAGGTGAATGGATTGAAATAACAGGACCTTCGGGCTGTGGGAAAACAACACTGATCCGCGCACTGTTAAAATTAATAAAATTAAATGATGATATACTGCTTATCAATAACATTTCAATTAACAAAATTGATGAAAATTGGTATTATTCTCGTATTGGTTATGTTGAGCAGAATGGGTATCTATATTCACGTTCATTGCAGGATAATATTCTACTTGGACGTAAATATGATGATGCCAAATGGGAATCGGTGTTGAAAACAACATTTCTTGAAGAAGTGATTGATAAATTCCCTAATAAAGGAAAGCAAATGTTAGGGGAAAATAGTATAAAATTATCTGGTGGAGAACGTCAGCGAATTTTGATTGCGCGTGCATTATATCATAAACCTGAATGGTTAATCTTGGATGAACCATTTACAGGAATTGATGTAGTGCAAAAATCTGAAATTATATCATTGATTAATTCGTTAAGAAATGTTACAATAATACTTATAACTCATGATTTGAATCATAATATTAGAGTGGATAAAAGATTAAATCTTGGTGTTAATCATCATAAATGACCTAATATGAAACTACATAATTATTTAGCTATTCTTGCATAGAATCGAAGAATCTGAAATTTTCTACCGATTATTGTTCCAATCTAGCATATGAAATTTATGTAATTAATATTCTCTATAAGCTTTTATTTTTTATTGCCTCCAATTTGCTTTTAAGTAATTCATTAACAATTTGAGGATTGGCTTTCCCTTTTGTTTCTCTCATAATTTGTCCAACAAAAAATGCCCAGACTTTATCTTTGCCGCTCAGATATTCTTCTACCTGTTTTTGATTCTGTGAAAGTATTTTTTCTATTACTTTTTCAATTTCTGTTGTGTCCGTAATTTGAACCAGATTTTTTTCTTTTACAATTTCTTCTGGGTCTTTATTCGTTTTAAGCATTTCAGGAAAAACATCTTTTGCAATCTTTCCGCTTATAATATTTCGATTAATCAGCTCAATTAATTTGCCGAGATTTTCAGGACTTACAGGAAATTCATTTATCGTGATTTTTTCATCGTTAATTACTTTTAGAACTTCGGTCATAACCCAATTGCTTGCAGATTTATAATCTTTGGTTACAGTAAGAATTTTTTCATAATAATCTGCAAGTTCACGAGACGATGTTAAAATTTCCGCATCATAAGCAGGTAAATTGTATTGATTAATAAATCTTTCTTTACGTGAATCAGGAAGTTCAGGCATCAATTTTAAAATTTCATTTTTCCATTCTTCTGTTACAATAACAGGCATTAAATCTGGTTCGGGGAAATATCTGTAATCATGAGCTTCTTCTTTGCTTCGCATTGGATAAGCAATATTTGCATCTGCGTCCCAGAGTAAAGTTTGTTGAATTACTTCTTTTCCATCTTCAAGTAAATCGATTTGTCTTTCGATTTCAAAAGCAAGCGCTCGTTCAACATTTCTAAATGAGTTCATGTTTTTAACTTCTGTTTTGGTACCAAACTTAGTTTCACCTTTTAATCTAACAGAAATATTAGCATCACATCGTAATGAGCCTTCTTCCATATTACCGTCACAAATATTTAAATAAGTTAAAATCTGTTTCAGTTTTGCTAAGTATAAATAAGCTTCCTCAGGAGAACGAATGTCTGGTTCACTTACAATTTCTAACAATGGTGTTCCTGTTCTGTTCAAATCAATAAGAGTATCGAAACCTTGGTCGTGTATTGATTTCCCGGCATCTTCTTCCATGTGAATTCTTGTAATACCAATTTTTTTCTTTGTGCCATCTTTTAATTCAATTGTTATATATCCATGCTCACAAATAGGTTCTTCATATTGAGATATTTGATAATTCTTTGGCAAGTCAGGATAAAAATAATGCTTTCTTGCAAATATTGATTTTTTATTTATCGTACAATTTGTAGCTAAACCCATTAAAACTGCAAATTCTACTACCTTTTTATTTAACACCGGTAGAACACCTGGATGACCTAAGCATACAGGACAAACATTTGTATTGGGAGCCGAACCAAATTTTGTTGAACATCCACAAAATATTTTTGTATCTGTTAATAATTGGGCATGAACTTCTAAACCAATAACAGCTTCGTATTTTGGATCCATAGTAATTCAAAATTTTTTGTTACACGAATATAAATATTTCTCAAATGATTATATTTATGCAGTCAAAAAAAGATTTGATGCTTAGAAAATTTTCTGAAATAATTTACTTTCAAAAAAATTATAATCATATTTATTAATAATTTTTTTAAAAGAGGAATAAATGTATTTAGATGTATTAATTTTTGCTGCTCATCCTGATGATGCAGAATTGTCAATGGGAGGGACAATAGCAAAGCTCATAAAAAGTGGATTGAAGTTAGGAGTAGTAGATTTAACACGCGGAGAACTTGGGACAAGAGGTTCAGCAGAAATAAGATTAAAAGAAGCACAAAAAGCCTCAGAAATCTTGAAAATTACTCACAGAGAAAATCTTGGTTTAAAAGACGGTTCTATAAAAGTAAATGATGAGTATTTGTTAAAAATAATTTCAAGGATAAGGAAGTATCAGCCTAAAATTATTTTTGCTCCTTATTTTAATGACAGACATCCAGATCATACTAATTGTGGTCAGTTAATTAAAGAAGCCATATTTTTTTCTGGTTTACCAAAAATTGTTACAGAAGAAAATGAGAAAATTCAAATACCATTCAGACCAAAAAAATTATTTTATTACATGCAGACTTATGAGGTCAAACCTACGTTTATCGTAGATATAAGTGATACATTCGAAATCAAAATGGAAGCAATAAAAGCTTATGACTCACAATTTCATAATCCAAATTCTACAGAACCAGAAACATTTATAAGCCAGCCAAATTTTTTAAAATACATAGAGGCAAGAGCAAAGGTCTATGGATTTAAAATTGGAAAAGATTACGGAGAACCTTTCTTTTGCGAAGAAGAAATTGAATTTGATTTAATTAACTTCATCAAGAACGGAGATACAAAATGAAAATTGCATTTCTTGGTACAGGATTAATGGGCGAACCAATGGCATTTCGCTTATTAAAAGCTAACTATAATCTTTATGTATTTAATCGCACTATTTCTAAAACTGAAAGATTAAAAAAACATCAAGCAAAAATTTTTACTGCTCCTGAAGAAGCTATTAAAGAACCTCAATTAATTATTACAATGTTAACTGATTATAACGCAATAGTTGAGGTTCTCTTTAGAAATAAATCAAATTTCAAAGGGAAAACTTTAATTCAGATGAGTACAATTGCACCTCAGGAAAGCTTATTGTTGAAAGAAAGAATAGAACAATCAGGCGGTGAATATATTGAAGCTCCAGTTCTTGGTAGCACTCAACAAGCAGAATCAGGTGAATTGATTGTAATGGTTGGAGGTAATTCAGAAACTTTTAACAGATTGAAAAAAATATTAAAAAATTTTGGTAATAGTGTTATTCATGTTGGAGATGTTGGAAAAGCTTCGGCTCTCAAATTGGCTTTGAATCAATTAATTCCATCTTTACTTTCAGCTTTTGCAACTTCGTTAGCATATGTTAACAATAAGGGGATTGATATTAATATTTTTATGGAAATCCTTAGAAAGAGTGCACTTTATGCACCAACTTTTGATAAAAAATTACCAAATATGTTAAAAAGAGATTTTGATAAAGCTAACTTTCCTTTAAAACATATGTTGAAAGATATTAATTTGATTTATCAGGAATTTCAAAACAATAATGTAAATACTCAGTTAGTTGAATGTGTAAGAAATATTTTAATAAAATCTGTAGATGCAAATTTATCAGATAAAGATTATTCGGCTCTTTATAACATAATTCATCCAGAAAAATGAAATTAGATGAATAGAAAAACTGTAAGTCAATTAATCTGGCTTGGAATTGGAATTTGCTGTGCTGTATGTGTGTTGTATTTTCTTGATTTTGGAGAAAAGTATAAAGATGCACAAATAGTGGCATCAATTGCTGTATTAATGTCAATTCTGTGGATAACTGAAGCAGTTCCACTTGCAGTAACTTCTTTGATACCATTGATATTGTTCCCAATTACAGGGGTTATTTCTTCAAAAGATATTTCACAATCTTACATCAATTCTACTATATTCCTTTTCATGGGTGGATTTATAATTGCAATTGCTATGGAAAGATGGAATCTTCATAAAAGAATTGCATTGAATGTTATTGAGATAACAGGTAAATCCCCATCAAAAATTATATTAGGATTTATGGCATCTTCTGCATTGATTTCAATGTGGATATCAAATACAGCAACAGCAGTTATGTTATTACCAATTGGTTTATCAATAATTTATAAATTAGAAGAAGAATTCGGTAACGAAAAGACATCACGATTTGCTATTGCACTTATGCTTGGGATTGCTTATTCATGCTCGATAGGTGGAATAGCTACGCCAATTGGAACCCCGCCAAATTTAGTATTCCAAAGAATTTACAAGATAAATTTCCCAAACAATCCGGAAATTTACTTTGGTGATTGGATGAAATTTGCAGCCCCAATTTCTTTAGTAATGATAGTTTTCGTATGGCTTTTTTTAACAAAAGTTCTTTTCAGAAATTATAATTTTACTTCAATTGAAATGAATTTAATTAAGGAAGAAAAATTAAAACTCGGTGGAATTACTTATGAAGAAAAAATAGTAGCGATAATTTTTTTAATTACTTCTTTATTATGGATTTTTAGAGCAGAACTGGATTTAGGATTTATTAAAATTCCAGGCTGGTCTCAAATATTTTTAAAACCTGATTTTATAGATGATGGAACGGTTGCGATTACTATGGCATTTTTACTCTATATAATACCTGTATCTAAAAAAAGTAAAGAACAAAATTTTATTCTCGATTTTAATTCAATAAAAAAAATTCCATGGGATATAATTTTGCTTTTTGGCGGAGGGTTTGCATTAGCTGATGGTTTTGTTGCCAGCAAATTATCAATACTTATCGGGCAACAATTTACTTCTTTGAAAAATGTTGAACCAATTTTTTTAATTGTTTCTGTTTGTTTTGTATTGACTTTTCTTACTGAGTTAACATCAAATACGGCAACTGCTCAAATAATTTTACCAATTTTAGCTTCACTTTCAATTGAATTGAATTTAAATCCGTTGTTGCTAATGATTCCTGCAACAATCTCTTCTTCATTTGCTTTTATGCTTCCTGTGGCAACTCCTCCAAATGCAATTGTTTTTAGTAGCAGAAAATTAAAGATAATTGATATGGCAAGAGTTGGTTTAATTATTAATTTTTTTGGAATCATAACAGTTACATTTTTTGTGTGGTTATTTTTTGTTTAATCTTGCTTGAATCCGATTAGCAGAATTTTAATCAAATGTGTATCAAATAAATGGAGGACTGAAAAATGGCATATTATAATTTAAAAATTGTTGAATATTCTTTTGATGAAGCAATAAATAAAATTTTTGAAGAATTAAAAAAAGAAGGTTTTGGTGTTTTAACAGAAATAGATGTTAAAGAAACACTTAAGAAAAAACTCGATGTTGATTTTAGAAAATACAAAATATTTGGTGCATGCAATCCACCATTAGCTTATAAAGCATTATCAAAAGAGGAGAATATTGGAGTTTTATTGCCATGTAATGTAATTGTTCAGGAAAAAGAAGATGGTAAAGTGCAGGTAAGTACAATTAATCCAATGGAAACTATGCAAGCCGTTGGCAATAAAGAATTAGAAGAAATAGCAAATGAAGTATCAGCAAAACTGAAAAGAGTACTCGAAAGCTTGTGAAATTAATTTGATTATTTTATTACTTGAAAAGTTGTTTAGTAATAAACAAATTAATGTGAAATATTTTTAAAAAATTTTCAAGAAGGAGGTTAGGCATGAAAATAAAAGCAGCAGAGAATGGTCCTTATTTAATAGAAGTTACCCAAGCAAAAATTATAAAGAACGGGGAAGAAGAAATTCTTTCTCAGAAGACAATTGCTCTTTGCAGATGTGGACAATCCTCTAATAAACCATTTTGCGACGGAACTCATAAAAAATGTGAGTTCAAAGGGGAGCTTATAGAAATAGAAGTAAAGTAATTTTTATTCGAGGCTGTCAGAAAAAGTTAGTTATTAAAGCATGTACACTGAAAAACACAGATTTTAATTGATTTACACAGATTTTGTAATTCAAAAAACTTTTTCTGACAGCCTCAATTTTATTGATTAAACCATTTTTTCTATGTTCCAAACAAATGCATGAATCCCTTGTTCTTCAGCTTCTTTATTTATTTGCCGTACTTTTTCTAATAAAGGTTCAACTAAATCATCCTTAATTACAGTAAAAACTACTGCATTCTGACTGGGCCAAATGTGAGTACCTAAATGTGGCTCACCTTTTTCACTTCCTTGTCCATGAACATTTAAGAATCGAGTAAAGCCTCTTATATTCAAACTCTGAAGAGCTTCATCAACTTCTTCAGTAATTCCGTGATTATAAACTATCATTACTGCTTTCATTTTGTCTCCTTAATCAACTTCTTTTTTCTGTTTAATTTTGGTTTCAAATATAGAATATAGAACAGGGACAATTATTAGAGTTATCACTGTAGAAAAGAATAAGCCGCCAATTGTTGAGATTCCAAGTGGTTGCCATGTTTCAGAACCCTCCCCTTTACTAATTGCAAGAGGGATTAATCCAAGCAATGTTGTTAATGCTGTCATCAAAACGGGACGTAGTCTGTTCCTACCGGCATATATAATTGCTTCTCTCAATTCGTAACCTCGAGCTCTTGTAATATTTGTGTAATCAACAAGTACAATAGCATTTTTTACAACAATTCCAATAAGCATAATACTTCCTAAAAATGCAATTACACTGAATGGAGTGTTGGTAATAAATAATGCAATGAAAACACCTGTGAATGAGAATGGAACTGAGAACATAATTATAAATGGGTCTAGCAAAGATTCAAATTGTGATGCCATTACCATATAAACTAATATGATGCTTAGAATAAGTAAAAGAGATAAATCCTTAAAAGTATCAGCTTGTTGTTCAATTTGACCTGCATATTCAATTGAAACATTTGGTGGAAGTTGCAATTTATTAACATAATTTTGAATGTCTTTAGTTACTTCACCAAGTGAACGACCTTCAACATCAGATAACACTGCAACAACTCGTTCTTGCTCTTTTCTTTTAATTTCAGGTGGTGAATATTGTTGAGTAACTCTTCCTATATCTTTTAATCTTACAGTTGTTCCAGCCATTGTTTTAATTGGAAGGTTTTCAATATCTGCTAATGAATTTTTCTTTTCAGGTGGTAGACTAATGAAGATGTCGTACTCATCTCCAAGTTCGCGATATTTTGTTGGTGTAAATCCATAGTAATAATTTCTTAAAGTCGAAGCAACAAGAGATGTATTAAGACCATTGAGTGCCATTTTATCTCTTTGAAGAGTAATTTGAAGTTCTGGTCTTGGATCCCCAATATCAATTCTTACATCACGAGTACCTTCGATTTTGGTCATCTGTTCTTTAATACGAGTAGCTAATTGATAAGTTTCATCTATGTTTGGACCAATAATATCAACTTCAATAGGAGCACCTGTTCCGCCAGTCAACATTGACATTGAACCGCTTGTATTTATTGTAAAGCTCTTTATACCAGGAATTACTTCGAGTTTTTGACGAAGTAAATCAGCCATTTCAAAAATTGTTCTCTGTCGTTTACTTTTTGGTGCTGTTCTTACTTGAATTGAAGAAATATTTGCAGCTTCTCTTTGTCCAAATAATATTGCTGAGAAACCCTGATCATTTACACCAGAACGTCCAGATATAAATTCGATTTCAGGAAAATCTTTTCTAATGATTTCTTCAACTTTTTTAACATATTCTATAGTTTCTTCAAGTCTAATTCCCGGTTGCAGTTCTAATGTTAGTTGAAAATTACCTGAATCTGAACGCGGGAAAAATTCTGTTCCTACAATTGGTATTAATGCAAGTGAACCGGCAAAAATTAAAATTGCTCCTACAATTACAGTCTTTTTATGGTCTAAAGCCCAATTTAATATTCCTTTGTAAAATTCATCTATTCTATTAAGAAATTTAGCGAGTGATGAATCAATTTTTTTAAGGTAAGGATTTTGAATTGGTTTTTCTTCCTTTTTAGATTTTAAGAGTTGAGCAGATAACATTGGAATTAATGTTAATGCAGCTAATAGTGAGACAAGAATCATTATTGTTACTAAAAAGCCCAGCTGATTAAATAATATTCCTGCAATTCCAGAAATAAATACTAACGGGAAGAATACTGCAACTATTGTAAGTGTTGAAGCAGTAACAGCAAGTCCAACTTCTGATGAACCAAAAATTGCTGCTTCTCTTGGTCTTGCACCTCGTTCTACATGATGAGAAATATTTTCGAGTATAACGATTGCGTCATCAACAACCATTCCTACTGCTATTGAGAGTGAAGAAAGTGAAATTATATTTATTGTGTTTCCTGTAAAATACAAATAAATAAAAGCCCCAATTAATGAAACAGGTAATGTAAAAAGAATAATTAATGTTGCGCGCCACTTTCTTAAAAATAAAAGTATTACTATCGATACAAAAACTGCTCCAAGAATAACAGCTTCCGCAAGATTGTTAATAGAATTTACAATGTATTCAGATGTATCAACAATAACATCAATTTTTACATCAGATGGAAGATTCTTTTTTATTTGTTCAATTTTTGCTTTTACATTTTTTGCTACTTCAACAGTGTTTGCCCCTGATTGTTTTTGTACTATTATTTGTAATCCACGGCCACCATTAAGTCTAACATTAATTGTTCTGTCTTTTAAGCTATCTTTAACATTAGCTACATCTTTTAAATAAACAATCCTTCCACCCTGCTGACTAACAACCAGATTTTTTATCTCGTTGACATCAGTAAATTCTCCTGGAACTCTTAGGTTATATTCCATATTTCCCATTTTAATTGTTCCAGAAGGAAGATTTATGTTTTCTGATTGAAGAGCCTGTCCAATTTGTTGAGTAGAAATATTGTAAGCTTCTAATTTCTTTGGGTCAACCTGAACTAATATTTGTCTAATTGGTCCGCCAAAAGCCTGAACTGTGCCTACGCCATTAACACGTTTTAATGGGTCTACAATTTCTTGCTCTGCAAGTTTATTTAAACCAATATAACTCTCATCAGCAGTTACAGCTAAAAATACAACGGGAAAGATGTTGGTGCTGAATTTAAATATGAATGGGTCAAGTGCGTCTTGTGGTAAGTTTCTTTTTGTAAATTCTAAAGCAGAACGAATGTCATTTGAGGCTTCGTCTAAATTTGTTCCATATTCAAATTCTAAAACAACAACTGAAATATTATCTATAGAAGTAGACCTGATTTTTTTCAAATTTGTAATTGAACTTAAGCCGCTTTCAATTTTTTTGGTTACATTAATTTCAACATCTTGTGCACTAGCTCCCGGATATTGTGTTAAAACGCTTATCATTGGGGGTTCAATTTCCGGCAGTAAATCTATAGGCAATCTTTGAAAAGATACAAATCCAATTATAATGATTGCCACAAACAACATGATTGTTGTAATTGGTCTTCTAACAGAAATTTCTGGTAATCGCATTTTTGTTCTCCTTTACTCTGCTTTTGCTTTTATTTCTACTTGTGTTCCATCTTTTAAGATTCCCTGACCATTTGTAACTAAATAATCACCTTCAGATAAACCATTTGTAATTTCTATTACACTATCAAATTCTTTCCCGATAGTTACATCAACTCTTTTAGCAATATTATTTTTAATGATAAAAGCATAATATGCAGCAGTCCCAATTTGTTTGAGTATTGCAGCTCTGTTAACAAGAATTCCTTCTGTTTGACCTAATAAAATCTTTGCTCTTACAAACATTCCTGGTCTTAATTTTTCTTGAGGATTTGGAATTTTAACTTCAACTTCAAAAGTTCTTGTTAATGCATTGATGGTAGGATTAATTCTACTTACATTACCCTTAAAAATTTCATTTGGGAAAATGTCAGATTGTATTTCAACATTTTGACCAATTTTAATATCCTTAAAATTATTCTCGCTTACATTTAAGAGTAATTTTAATGGATTAATTTGCATTAAAGTTACAATTGTTGGAGCACCTCCAGTTGGAGCCAACAAAAATACTTCTCCGTCATTTAATTTTTTTGCAGTAATTATTCCTGAGAAAGGTGCTCTGAATTGTGTATTGGTCAAAAGCAAGTTATAATTTTTTTCTGCAGTTTCATATGCTGCTTTAATTTGGTCGTATTGCGATTGAGATATCGAACCAGTTTCGTAAAGAGGCTTCATCCTTTCGTAATTATCTTTTGTAATTTGATATTGAATTTTAGCTTGTACAAGTTGAGTATCATCCATTTCAAAAAGCAAATCACCTTCTTTTACTCTTGAGCCTTCTTCAACATAAATCTTTTGAATCCTTCCTGATGTTTGAGCTCCAAGATTTGCTTCTTTCCATGCAGCTAAAGTTCCAACTAATTCAATATTTCTGTCAATACTTGATTTTTTTACAACACTTACTTCTACTGGAATTATTTTTTGTGTTTCATTATTTATTTCTTTCTTTGAACAGCCAATAATAATAATTAAAGAAACTAAAATGACTGATAGAATTTTTGTAATGTTCATTTATTTATCTCCTGATTTTAATTCTAAACTTAATTTTTACCCAGAACTGTATTTAATTCTGCTTCTGCTACTTTGAGGTCATATATTGCTTGAAGTCTGTTAATTCTTGCCTGACGAAGTGCAAGTTCTGCATCATTAACTTCTAATTGAGTAGCAAGTCCGTTTTCAAGTCTTCTTTTTGCAATATTATAACCTTCTTCGGCTTGTTTTACTGTTTTATTTTGACCTTCAATTCTTTTCAATGCCTGCTGAACTCGATAAAGAATACTTAGTGCTTGTGTTTTTATTGCTTCTGTCAAATTTCTTTTTTGTTCTTTTGCCTGACTTAAACTAATTTCTGCTTGACTTACCCTTGATTGAGTTCTAAATCCATTAAAAACAGGAAGTTGAATTTGAAGACCAACAACAAAAGTTTTGACCCATCGATACTCAGAAAAATTAAAATCATTTGCTTGAGTTTGATATTGATAACTTCCAAATCCAGCTAAAGTTGGTAGATAAGAAGATTTTTCAAGAGAAACCATTTTTTCATAAAGCTTAACTTGCTGCTCGAGAATTGAAAGTTGTGGATTTGTTTGAAGAAGTTCACGAATAATTTCATCTTCTGATGGCAATTGATAAGGTTCTTCAAAATTAAGTTCACCGACAACATCGACATCCTCACTGGCATCTAAACCTATTGCTACCTTCAAAGCTTCAAGAGATAATTTATAATTATTCTCCATTTGAAGAACAGTTGGTTTAAGATTTTCTACTTGAACTTCTGCTCTAAGAACATCATAATCTGAAAGAGTACCTGCTTTATTAAGTCTTTTAATATTTTCAAAATTATCTTCTGCATTCTTCAAACTTAGTTCCATAAGATTTTTCATTTCTCTGGATAATAATACGGCAAGAAATGACTTTTTAACATTCCCGATAATCTGAACTTTAGTGTTCCTATAACTTTCTGTTGATAAATCCAGTGAGTTCGAAGCAACACCAATGCTTTCATAAAGCGACCATGCAAATAATGGCACAGAAAGAGAAGCAGAACCATTATAAGAATTATCAGAACCAATTTCTAAAATACCTGGTTTATTCCCTGGACTGAATGGTGTCCCAGGTGGCAAAAAGATTACGGGTTTTTTAATGTAACGCTGATACTGGGCACTTAAATCGAGTTTTGGATAAAGACCGCTTAAAGCTTCGCGAAGTTTTTCTTTCGATTTATTAACCTCCATTTGAGCTACTTTTATTTCACTATTTTTTTCAAGTGCAAGTTCTATAGCTCTGTTTAGGTCTAATACTATTTTCTCTCTTTGTTGTGCTGAGAGAATTATAGTAAAAGACAAAATAAATAAAATTAACTTTTTCACTTATTTACCTCCGGATTTTATTTTATTAATAAACCCTCAAATATTAACTTAACTGCAAAAATCATATCATCATGAGCTTTGGAAAAATCGATTTGTTTGTCAACTGTAAAAGAAGCAAAGTAATATTCACGATGACGAAGAGCTTCAGATATAGTAAGTAATAAACAAGCAATTCGTTTTGTATCACATTTTTTTATTTCTTTTTTCTTAATTGCTTCATTTAATACTTTCGATAAAATATCAATTTCTTTCTCATTGATTTCTTTAATAATTTTATAGATTTTATTTTTGATTTCATAAAAAACATTAAGAGAAACATCCTGAAGTTTCATTACAGATGTTACATATTCGAATTTTTTATTTTCATAGCTAATTATTTTTTCCAGAATAGTATTACCTGTACTAAGTGCATTATTAATTAATGAAAAATACTTATCACGCTCACTATTAATAACATCTTCAAGCAAAGCTTCTTTGTTTTGATAATAATAATAAAGTGAAGATTTTTTCATGCCTAATGCATTTGCAATATCATCTAGTGTGGTTTTAGCGTAACCATTTTTGGCTAGAATTTGTCTTGCTGTGCTAAGTATTAAATCTTTTTTTGATGGGATATTATCATTATTCATAATCATAATAATCAAACATTTTAATAGAATGTTCGAAAAATATAAAAATTGATTTTAAATGCAAAATTGATTGTCAAAAAAGTATTAACTTGTTTTTGTTTCAAACGATAATTAAATAGCAATAAAAGGTTTTTACCATAATCTTGTTTTTTTAATAAATATTTTATTGTCTATGAATCACCGAATGAATATAGCTAAAATGAGAAGCGCAGCTGATTACCTCTTTGAACAGGGCAGGTATGAGGAGGCTTATTATGTTTATGACGAAATCTATAATAAAATATGGACAGCAATTGGATTTGTTTATAATGGGATATCAAATTTTTCTCAGCAGTATTTGACAAGTTATAAATCAAATTATGAATTAAGAACTCAATTTTTTAATCATGCTGCTGAATCAGTATTTAAGAAATGGTTTAATTTAGATATTGACCAGACATTAAATGAGTTTATGTTTACTACTCATGGACATCTTCAATGTATCAGCTATTCTAATGAAATTAGTTCAACCTTATCTACAGAAGCAGTTTTAAATGAATATTTAATTCTCCACACTTTAATACTTGAGGTAGGGAATGACTGGATTAATTCTATTTTAAAAGTTGCCACTCCAGTATTTGAAGAACAATTGCTCAAAAAATTAAGACCAAACAATAAATTAGAAACTGTTAAAAAATTAATCATTGATAATGCAGAAAAAATAAAAAATACTGATTGGTTTAATGTGAATGTTTATTTCCTTGATTATTTGTTTAATGCCGGGGATAACAGTTCTGAGTTATTCACCTCAGTTCATAAAATTGTCGGATTTTACTATCGTCAGAAAACACATCGCAAATCAACTGATGATAAAGATAATAAACAAAAGTATACACAATATGAACAATACGAGAAATATGAGAAATATGAAAGATATGAACGATATGAAAAGAAAACAGCGAAGAGTGATGATGAGTTTGACCCAACCACAGCAACAGAATTTGAAAAAGCGAAATATTATGGAAAAATACTTGGCTTGAGTGGAAAGGTTACAAAATCTCAAATTAGGAAAAAATATCTTGAACTTATTGCAAAATATCATCCTGATAGGGTAAGTGATTTAGGGGAAGAGTTAAAAATTCTTGCCGAGAAAAAAACCAAGCAGCTTAATGCTGCATATGAATGGATGAAGAAAAAGTATAATCTGTAATATCTGATTTTAAATTCAATATTTTCCTGCTTTATTTGGTATAATCGTAAAATTGATTTTATATTTACAAACCATAACAATAAATTTTAATTTACTACCACCAAATATGAGGTGAACCATGAAAAAAACATTAATCCTTTTCTTTTTATCATGGACAATTATTTTTTCACAAAACAAAATTGTTATTAATGCTGATTTAGGAAAAGATACGATAAGTAAAAACATTTATGGACATTTCTCTGAGCATCTTGGAAGATGTATTTATGATGGTATTTATGTTGGGGACACTAATAAGATAATTCCTAATACAAAAGGGATTCGAAATGATGTTATAGCAGCTCTGAAAAAAATGAAAGTTCCTGTTTTAAGATGGCCTGGTGGATGCTTTGCAGATACTTATCACTGGAAAGATGGAATTGGTCCAAAATCAAAAAGACCAACAATTGTAAATATGTGGTGGGGCGGTGTAACTGAAAATAATAGTTTTGGTACTCATGAATTTATGGACTTGTGTGAATTATTAGGTGCTGAACCTTACATATCTGCTAATGTAGGAAGTGGAACACCTCAGGAATTAGCTGAATGGGTTCAATACATGAATTTTGATGGAATCAGTCCTATGACAACTTTAAGAAAAGAAAATGGAAGAGAGAAACCATGGAATGTTAAATATTGGGGAATTGGAAATGAAACATGGGGTTGTGGCGGTCATATGCGTCCAGAATATTATGCTGATTTATATCGTCAATATGCTACTTATATGACAGGTTATTCCCGAACAAAACTTTTTAGAATTGCATCTGGAGCTCCGGGTGATGATTATAACTGGACCGAAGTTTTATTGAAAAATATTCCTCGCAATTTAATTGAAGGTGTTAGTTTGCATCATTATTCTGTTATTGATTGGAACAAAAAAGGTTCTGCTACTGATTTTACTGAAAAACAATATTTTCAAACAATGCAGCAAGCTTTGAAAATGGATGAGCTGATTAAGGGACATGTTAATATTATGGATAAATATGACCCGCAAAAGAAAATTGCTCTTATAGTTGATGAATGGGGTGGCTGGTATGATGTAGAACCAGGAACTAATCCTGCTTTCTTATTCCAACAAAATACTATGAGAGATGCAATCTTAGCCGGTGCTACTTTGAACATTTTTAACAATCATTGTGATAGAGTTAAAATGGCAAATCTTGCACAAATTGTTAATGTGCTGCAAGCTGTAATTTTAACTGACAAAGAAAAAATTATTTTAACTCCTACATATCACGTAATGGAAATGTACAATGTCCATCATGATGCATTAATGTTGCCTGTTAGTGTCAGTAGCAATAAATATACTGTTGATAATCAAAGTCTTGATGCAATATCTTGTTCTGCATCCAAAGATAAAAATGGTATTATCCATATTTCTTTAGTTAATGTTGATATTAGAAACGAGCAAAAAGTAACAATTGATTTAAGAGGAGTAAAAGTTACATCTGTAAAAGGCAGAATACTTACCTCAGAAAAAGTTCAGGACCATAATACATTCGAACAGCCTGATAAAGTATCGCCAAAAGTCTTTAATGATGCTCAATTAGTTAATAATATTCTTAATGTTAAACTTCCACCATGTTCTGTTGTGGTTCTTGAATTAAAATAATTATTGTGTAAAATAATATTTTTCTATAAGACTAAACTTTATTATCAAATTTGTTCTTTGAACAGATATCACAGTTTCTGCAGGGAGGTTCACCGGGGAAACCAAAATAATCTGAGATAAATATTCTTCTGCATTTTTCGGTTCGGAAATAATTGACTACAGAAAGAAGTTTTTTATTATCATTGAGAAATTTTGATTTTAAGTAGTTTTCATCTTCGAGTTGTTGGGGTAATTCATCAATTACTTTTAGATTTCTTTCCTCGAGTGAACCTTCTGTTACTCCATATCTCTCAAGAATTCCTAATGCTGTTTCTACTCTAAAATCATTTTTATCTTTATAGCTTAGTTGTTCTCTTATAAAATCAATTCCATAAGAATTAACCTCATCATTTCTAATTGATAAAAGATTGTATAATCGTTCATAATAATCTGCATCTGGATTTGCCCATTTTATAAATTCCATTTGTGTATACAAATCATTTTGATTGTAAATCAAAAGACACAGAGAATCTTTTCCATCTCTTCCTGCTCTTCCAATTTCTTGGTAATAAGATTCAATTGATGCTGGAACTTCAGCGTGAATAACAAACCGTATATCAGGCTTGTCTATGCCCATTCCAAAAGCATTTGTGGCAAGAATTAATTTTTGTTTGCCTGTTAAAAAATCTCTCTGTTTTTGTTTACGCTCATTTGGTGTTAACTTCCCATGATAAATTTCATGCTGGAATCCTTTATCTTTTAATATTTGTGAATATTTTTCAAGTGTTTTTATCAAAGTGAAATATATAATTCCAGAACCCTCGTATTTTTTTAATACTTTTATAATAATATCAATACTTTCTTTCTCATCAAATACTTCTACTGCTTCAAGTCGAAGATTTGGTCTTTGAATTCCTTCATGAAAAATTTTTATCTCGCTTTTTCTAATTCCAAGTTTTGAGATAATATCATTTTGAACATCGGGAGTAGCAGTTGCGGTCAATGCAATTGTAAGAGGGTTGTTGATAATTTTTCTAAACTCTCCAATTCTTGAATAATCAGGTCTAAAATCATGTCCCCATTCAGAAATACAATGAGCCTCGTCAACTGCAAGCAAAGAAATATTTGCTTTCTTTATAGCTTCAACAAATTCTTTTTTCTTAAATCTTTCGGGTGTAACATAAAGCAATTTTGTTTTTCCTTTAACAAATTTATTTAATCTTTCTGTGCGTAGTTTGCTTCCTATAGTTGAATTGATAAAATCAGCAGGAATATTTTTCTTTTTTAATGCATCAACTTGATCCTGCATCAATGCTATTAATGGGCTTATTACAAGTGTCCCTCCTTCAAAAATCATTGCGGGCAGCTGATAGCATAAAGATTTTCCACCACCTGTTGGCATTATTAAAAGGCAATGGCCCTTTTCATTAACCAATCTGTCTATAACATCTTTTTGCTTTCCTTTAAATGAATCAAAACCAAAATATTGCTTTAGATATTTTTCTAAATTCATTTTTTAATTATTTATTTTTAGTGATTAGAAAATTAAAAAAGTTTTCCGAAACTAATTAACTTATTATCAAATTAAGTTATGAAATGAACATGGCAGAAATAATTTTAAAAAAGAATGAAGATAAAAGAATTAAACAGGGGCATCTGTGGATTTTTAGCAATGAGATTCAAACCGTTGAAGGTAATCCTCAAAATGGTGATTTAGTAAAAATTTATGACTTGCAGAAAAATTTTTTGGCTCAAGGATTTTATAATAAAAATTCATTGATATCGGTAAGAATTTTATCAAAAGAAAATGAAATTGATATTAAAGAGTTGTTCAAGAAAAGATTGATATCTGCTTATAATTTTAGAAAAAATGTTTATCCTAATCGAAATTCATTCAGAATGGTTTTTAGTGAAAGTGATTTTATGCCCGGGTTAATTATAGATAAATATAATGACACATATGTTTTACAAATAAATTCTGCTGGAATGGAAAAGAATATTCAGACTATAATTGAAATTCTTCAAAATGAATTTTCTGCTAAAAATATTTTTACAAAAAATGAAGAATATTTTCGTCAACTGGAGGGTTTGGAATTAGAAGATAGGATTTATAAAGGTGAAGTTACACCAGAAATTATTTCTGATGGCGAAGTTAAATACAAAATTGATTTCTATTCATCTCATAAAACTGGATTTTATTTTGACCAATGTGACAATCGAATATTTGCCGGTAAATTTTGTAAAGATAAAAATGTTCTTGATTGTTTTTGTAATGCTGGTGGTTTTGGTTTGAATGCAGCAAAACAGGGGGCTAAATCAGTTACATTTGTAGATTCTTCAAAAAGAGAAATTGAAAATGCAGAATTTAATTTTAAGTTGAATAATTTTTCCTGTGAATCAGAATTTGTAGATGCAGATGTTTTTGATTTTTTGGAGGATTGTATTCAAAAAAATAAAAAGTATGATGTTGTAATAGTTGATCCGCCTGCATTTGCAAAAAATAAAAAGAGCATTCATACTGCAGTCAAAGGTTATGAAAAATTAAATCGGCTTGCCATGCAAGTATTAAATAAAGATGGTTTTTTATTTACTTCCTCATGTTCACATCATATAAAGGATGAAGTATTTATTGATATTTTAAGAAAAGCATCATTGAAGGTTAATAGAGAAGTTCAACAAATTTATTTTAATAATGCTTCGTTAGACCATCCTGTCTTGCTCTCAATGGAAGAGACAGTATACTTAAAATTTGCTGCTTTAAGAATTATTAATTAATTCTACTGGAGGATTCATCTGCAACTGCAATTTGTTATATTTGTTTTTCAAAAAATTGTACTTCAATCTTAATTGAGAAACTTTTATAAAATCCCTTTTGTAAAAGCAAACAGTTTTTCAAAATTATAGAGGAGAGCAAATTGGACATTACAGCACTCAACGAAAAAATTCGTCGTGAAAGTGAGTTTATTGACATTCTTTTTAATGAAATAAGTAAAGTCATTGTCGGACAAAAACAAATGCTGGAGCGCCTTGTAATCGGATTATTAAGTAATGGTCATATATTACTTGAAGGTGTTCCAGGACTTGCGAAAACTTTGGCTATTAAATCACTTGCTGCATCAATGAAAGCAAAGTTTCAAAGAATTCAATTCACTCCTGATTTATTACCTGCAGATTTAATTGGCACTCTTATCTATAATCAAAAAGAAGGTAACTTTACTATTAAAAAGGGTCCTATTTTTGCAAACTTTATTTTAGCTGATGAAATTAACCGTGCACCTGCAAAAGTTCAAAGTGCATTACTTGAAGCAATGCAGGAGCGTCAAGTTACAATAAGCGATACAACTTTTAAATTAGATGAACCTTTTTTAGTTCTTGCTACTCAAAATCCAATAGAACAGGAAGGAACATATCCTCTTCCAGAAGCACAGGTCGACAGATTCATGTTGAAAGTTAAAATTACTTATCCATCCCGTGAAGAAGAATTAAAAATTATGAAATTAAATTCAACGGATGGTTTACCAGAATTAAAACCTGTAATATCTCCTGACGATATATTGCGAGCAAGAAAATTAGTTAATGAAATTTATATGGATGAAAAAATTGAGAAGTACATACTTGATATTGTATTTGCTACTCGTAACCCAAAGGAATATGGATTAAATGAATTAACTGACTTAATTAGTTATGGTGCATCACCTCGAGCTACAATTAATCTAGCTCTTGGAGCTCGTGCAATGGCATTTATCAGAAGACGCGGGTATGTAATTCCAGAAGATGTTCGTTCAATTTGTGCAGATGTATTAAGACACAGAATTGCAGTAACTTACGAAGCAGAGGCTGAAGATATTACTTCTGAAACTATTATATCAAAAATTTTAAATACCATAGAAGTACCTTAATAAAATCCTTACTAATATATGCTAAATAAAGATTTACTTAAGCAGGTAAAACAAATTGAAATTCGCACACGCGGATTGGTTAATGAAGTATTTTCCGGAGAATATCATTCTGTTTTTAAAGGAAGAGGAATGGAATTTTCTGAGGTGCGCGAATATCAAATTGGCGACGACATCAGAACAATTGATTGGAATGTTACAGCTCGATTTGGACATCCGTATGTAAAGATTTTTGAGGAAGAGCGCGAACTTACTGTTATGCTGCTTGTAGATATGAGTGGCTCTTTAATGTTTGGAACTTCAGATAAAACAAAACAGCAAATCGCTGCAGAATTGAGCGCCATTCTTGCTTTTTCTGCATTAAAAAATAATGACAAAGTTGGTTTGATTTTATTTACAGATAAAATTGAAAAATTTATTCCTCCCAAAAAAGGAAAAACACATGCATTGAGAATAATTCGGGAAGTTCTCTCAATTGATTTACCTGAAAATACAGAATCCATAAAAAAGCAAACTAATTTACGAGAAGCATTAGAATATTTTAATCATGCTATTAAAAAAAGAGCAATTGCTTTTGTAATCTCAGATTTTCTTGATTTTGGATATGAGAAAATATTAAGAATAGTTGGCAAAAAACATGATTTGATTGGCATAATTATAAAAGATAAAAGAGAAATCGAATTAGCAGATTTTGGATTAATTAAATTTGTTGATGCAGAAACCGGAGAGTATCGTTACATTGATACAAATGATGAAGATTTTAAAATTAATTTTAATGAAACACTAAAAAGAATTGAAGAATATCGAAAATCTATTTTTGTTAACTCCAGACTTGATTCTATAGAAATTCAAACCGGAAAATCTTATGTAAAACCATTGGTAGATTTTTTTAGAATGCGTGAAAGAAGATATTAATTTTTGTTTTTGATTATTAAAATGATTTTTAATCCCATGCTAAAAATAATTTCAAAAAATATTCTAATTGCATTTATAATTTTAATTACAAGTGCCATTACAATTAATGCTCAAAATATATCTGTTAATGCTTCAACAGATACCACTGATTACATAGTTGGAGATTATATCAAATATAATCTCGAGCTTACATACACAAAAAATATAAAAGTATTTTTACCTTCTGTTAAGGATAGCATAAAAAATCTTGAGTTTATTAAAGAATTAAAATCAACAAAAGAAGAAAAAAACAATAAGATAATCGAAAAGCATGTTTATATTTTTTCGAGATATGATTCTGCTGTTGTTACATTACCTTCATATAAAATTTATTATCAATCAGCAAATGACACCAGCAAACGTTTTATTTCTGTAAATCCACTAAAGATTACTGTAAAAACTTTACCGGTTGAACCACAGAAGGATATTCGTGATGTGAAAGAACCTGTTAAAGTACCCTTAAATTTATTGTTTATAATATTATTGGTACTGTTAATAATATTACTTTTGATTGTTGCTTATTTTATTTTCAAATACATAAAGAAAAAGAAAGAAAGTAAAACTGCATTAATACCTGAAATTTTAATCCCACCACATGAAATTGCATTAAATTCATTAAGAGAACTTGAACAAAAAAAATTATGGCAGCAAGGATTAATTAAAGAGTATCACTCAGAAATCACAGAAATAATAAGAAAATATTTTGAAGATAGATTTAACTTCCGTGCACTTGAAATGACCTCATCAGAAATTTTAGCATGCTTAAGTTATCTTGAAGATGGGAAATGCATTGTTGATTTGGCTAATGAATTTTTTAATAATGCGGATATGGTAAAGTTTGCAAAATTTCAGCCAATGCCCAGCGTAAACGAACAAATGATGAACCAGGCATTTAAAATTGTAAATGATACTATTCCAAAGATAGAGCCTGAGAAAGAAGAGGTACAAAATGTTCAGTAACATTGAATTTGCTAATTCATGGGCTTTGTATTTTTTGTTGCTTTTGCCATTTATGTATTACTGGTATATTAAAAAGAATAAACAAATTACTCCCTCTGCAATTTTTTCTTCTATAAAATTATTTGAAGAAGTTCCCAAAAGTTTGAAAGAGAAATTAATTCATGTGCCAATAATATTAAGAATATTATCTTTAGCTTTATTGATAATTGCATTTGCGCGTCCACAAAGTTTCTCGTCGGGAGAGAATATTTACACCGAAGGAATTGATATAGCTATGGTTCTTGATATTTCGGGTAGTATGCTCGCAGAAGATTTTAAACCAAATCGTCTTGAAGCTGCCAAAAAGGTTATAAATGATTTTATAAAAGGAAGAACATCTGATAGAATTGGACTTGTTATTTTTTCTAGAGAAAGTTTTACTCAGTGCCCTTTAACAATTGATTATTCTGTGCTTCGTAATCTTCTTTCAGAAATTTACAGTGGTATGATAGAAGATGGAACTGCTATAGGTAATGCGATTGCAAATGGAGTCAATAGATTGAAGGATAGTCAATCAAAGAGTAAGGTTATGATTCTTTTAACTGACGGGGTTAATAATGCAGGGGAAATTGACCCAATTACTGCAGCGCAAATAGCTCAAAAATTTGGAATTAGAATCTACACTGTTGGTGTTGGTACTATAGGAGAAGCTCCTTATCCATTTCAAACTCCTTTCGGTAAGAGATATCAAATGGTGCCAGTAGAAATTGATGAGAATTTATTGAAACAAATTGCGAACATTACTGGTGGTAAATATTTCAGAGCTACAAACAGTAGAAAACTTGTTGAAATATATGATGAGATTGATAAACTTGAAAAAACAAGAGTTGAAGTTACGTCATATCGTCATGCCCAAGAACTATATTTTGGCTGGGCATTAAGTGGATTAATTTTATTATTTGCAGAATTTGGTCTATCAAAAATCTATTTAAGAAAATTACCTTGATTAATAAGGGGAATTGAATTGATAAGGTTCGCTAACATAGAATTTCTTTACGCGTTGTTAATTATTCCTGGTTTAATTCTTATTTATATTTATCTACAAAAAAATCGCAATAAGATTTTAGAAAAATTTGCAGATAGTAAACTTCATAATATTTTATTTCCATTAAAGAGCAATGCTAAAGCTCATCTTAAATTTGCTTTATTTACATTCTCATTAATGTTAATATTAATTGCTCTTGCAAATCCACAGGTTGGAACTAAAATAGAAGAAGTAAAACAAATTGGAATTGATGTTTATATTTTACTTGATGTTTCGAAAAGTATGCTGGCTGAAGATATTAAGCCAAGCAGACTCGAAAAAGCCAAGTATGAAATTTCAAAATTAATTCAGAGACTTAAAGGAGATAGGATTGGATTAATAGTATTTGCAGGAGAGGCTTATGTTCAAATACCGTTGACATCAGATTATTCTGCAGCAAATTTATTCTTAAATGCAGTTGATGTAAATTCTGTGCCCCAACCTGGGACAGCAATTGCTCCTGCTATCAAGTTAGCATTAAAATCTTTTAAATACGATGATGGTACAAAAAAAGCAATTGTAATTATAACTGATGGAGAAGACCATCAAGGTGAATTAGAAAGTGTTCTTGATGAAGCAAATTCAAAAGAGGTAGCTATTTATGCTATTGGATTTGGTTCTCCAGCAGGAGTTCCAATCCCAATTTATAATGAAGCAGGTGTACAGGTTGGTTATAAAAAAGATAATCAAGGGAATATTGTATTGACAAGACTGAATGAGGAAATTCTAAAACAAATAACATCAAAATGTAATGGTAAATATTATCGTGGTACAAACACTGAAGATGAACTTGAAGCTATTTACAATGACCTTGCTAAAATTGAACAAAGTGAATATGGTTCCAAAAGAATTACAGAATATGAAGATAGATTTTACTATTTCTTGTTCCCTGCTATTTTGTTATTGATTATTGATTTCTTCATATCTTCAAATAAATCTTCGTGGCTTGCAAGGCTTGAAAAATTAAGAGGTGAACAAAAATGAAATATTTCACTGTATTTTTTTTGATTTTAATAACGACCGTAAATGCTCAAAGCCATAGAAGTTTAATTAATGATGGTGTTGATTTGTATAAAGAAGGAAAATTTGCAGATGCAGAAGTAAATTTCAAAAAAGGCTTGGAAAAGAAACCGGATTTATTTCAGGGACATTTTAATCTTGGAGATGCCTATTATAAACAAGGCAGATATGATGAAGCGATTCAATCATATAAAAATGCTTTGTCATTTACAGAAGATAAATTAAATAAAGCTAAGGTTTTTCATAATATCGGGAATGCTTTATTAAAATCTCAAAAGTATCAAGAAAGTATTGAAGCTTATAAAAATGCTTTAAAGCTCAATCCAGATGATGTAGAAACAAAATACAATCTTTCTTATGCATTAAATATGTTAAAACAAAAACAGAATCAAAATCAAAAGAATCAGGATAAAAATCAAAATAAACAGAATGATGATAAAAAAAATAATCAGGATAGGAATAATCAGGATAAGCAAAATCAACAGGATAAAGAACAGAATAAACAAAATCAGTCGCAGCAGCAGAAAAATCAAATAACAAAAGAAGATGCTCAAAGAATTCTTGAAGCATTAAAAAATAATGAACAGGATTTGCAAAAGAAACTTAGAAAAATAAAAGGCAAAGCAGTTGTTGTAGATAAAGACTGGTAATTGAAAAAATTTATCTTGGTTTAAATTCTGGAGAGATGATTTATGAAAGTGAACAATAAAAAATTTATTCTGATATTAATTTTATTTATCACAGGATTATATTTCAATTCTTTTGCACAGGATTTTAATGCCACTGTTGATAAAACAACAGTAGGGCAATATGAACATTTTCAGGTCTATTTTACTTTTAATGGTTCTGATATAAATGGATTAAGCAATTTTCGTCCACCCTCATTTCAAGGTTTTAGAGTGTTAAGCGGTCCAAATCAATCAACAAGCATGCAAATTATAAATAATAAAGTATCTGCTTCGCTTACATTTTCATATATACTGCAGCCTACTAATGTAGGAGAATTTACAATCGGTTCAGCTTCTGTAGATTATAATGGAAAAACTTATAGAACTGCCCCTTTGAAAATATTTGTAGTGAAAGGAACACCGCAGCAGAGAAAAGAAAGTGATGGTATAACCTCAGATGAGTTATCTAAAAATGTTTTTATTGTTGCAGAAGCAAGCAAAACACGTGCATATATTGGTGAGCAAATTACAGTTACATATAAACTTTATACGAAATTAAATATTGCATCACCACAAATAACCAAACTGCCTCAATATCAAGGATTCTGGGCAGAAGAAATTGAACCTTCTCAAACAATTTCATTTGATATTGGGATGTATAAAGGGGAAAGATATCGTATAGCAACAATTAAACGCGTAGCACTTTTTCCAACTAAAACTGGAACTTTAAGTGTAACACCATTTGAATTGAATATTCCAGTAATCGTAAAAAGAAAAAGAACCGGCAATGATATATTTGATGAGTTTTTCAATGATTCATTCTTTGGAAGGACAGAAACTATTGAATACTTAGCAAAATCCAACACATTAAAAATTGAGGTTGAACCTTTACCATCATCGAATGTGCCATCATCATTTAATGGTGCGGTGGGAAATTTTAATTTTAAGGTTGATGTTGACAAAAATAAAGTTATGACCAATGAGAGCTTTACACTTAGAATGACTGTCTCTGGTTCAGGCAACATAAAATTATTGAAGCTCCCCGAAGTTCAATTGCCTGCAGGCTTTGAAAAATATGAACCTAAAATTTATGATAATGTTAATAAAACAGCGGTAATATCAGGGCAAAAAATTGTTGAATACCTAATTGTGCCACGGACTTCTGGAGAAAAAGAAATTCCTCCAATTGAATTCTCATATTTTAATCCTGCTGCACATAAGTATGTAACATTAACTTCTCCTTCATTTAAGATAAATGTTATTAAAGGTCAAGGGCAGTATGAACCAATTGCAGGTAATTTTTCTAAAGAAGATATAAAATTACTTAGTGAAGACATTCGTTATATAAAAACTTCTGATTTTAAATTTGAGAAGAAAAAAGAAAGTGCATTAATTCAACCATGGTTCTGGATTTCAATTACACTGCCATTAATTGCTCTTTTTGCAGCAGTAGGAATAAGAAAAAAACAAGAAAAACTTTATAGTAATGTACAATTGTTGAAATATCAAAAAGCAGAAAAAGCTGCTAAGAAACGGTTGAAAATTGCAAAACAAGCTCTGGATAAAAATAATCTTTCAGAATTTTATTCTGAGTTATCACTTGCTTTATATGGTTACCTTGAAGATAAATTAGGTATTCAAAAATCAGAATTTACAATTGAAAAAGCACTTGAAATGCTTGCTCAAAAAAATATTTCAGAAGAATTGATTACACGAATAAAAAATGTTTCGGAGAAATGTGAATTTGTTCGTTTTGCACCTTCAGGAATGAATTCTGCCTCAGCAGGTGAACTTTATGAAGAAGCTGTAAGTATTATTATAAATCTTGATTCAGGTTTGATGGCAGCAAAAAAATCAGTTGACAAAAAATTATCAGAAAGAACAAATCTTTTTTCAATATTAATTTTATTGTTTTCATTCTTGATATTTAGCAGTAAAGCATATTCGCAGCCTCCAGAACAATTAATGAAGTTAGGCAATAAATATTATCAAGAACAGAAATTTGAAGATGCAATACAAACATATCAAAAAATTATTGCTCAGGGATATGAAAGTGCAGCTCTTTATTACAACATGGGAAATTCTTACTTCCGTTTAGGCAAACTTGGTTATGCAATTTTGTATTATGAGAAGGCACTTAAAATATCTCCGGGTGACGAGGATATTTCATACAATTTGAAAATTGCCAATGCACGAACAGTTGACAGGATTTCTGAATTGCCAAAATTATTTATTATTCAATGGTGGGAAATATTAATTACTTCATTATCATTGAATGGTTGGGCTATTATTACAATTATAATTTATCTTTTACTCTTAACTTCAATAGGGGTATACTTTTTATCCAGAAAAACAAATCTTCAAAAAATTGCATTTAATACGGGAGTTGTTTCCATTACTTTCTTCATTATTTCGCTAATAATTTTAATTGCACGATATAATCATGAAAAATCTACTGACTATGGTATTTTGTTAGAATCAGCATACTCAGCAAAAGTTGCTCCTGATGAAAAAAGCAATGATGCATTTTTAATCCATGAAGGAATAAAATTTATTGTTGAAGATAATGTAAATAATTGGTCAAAAATTCGATTGTCTGATGGAAAAATTGGCTGGATACCTGATGATAAATTTGGAAAAATTTAATTGCAATATTTCTGCTCAAATGGATAATGCAAAAAAATATAATAATACAAAATTAGCAATTGGTATTTCTAAAGGACTGGTCTCTTTTGTTATTTTATTTCTTTTTGTATTCTTTGGTTTTAGTTATAATCTGGAAAAATTCATAGAACTCTACATTTACAATGACTACTTAAGATTAATTGCTTTCACTTTGATTTTAGGTATTGCTTCTTCAATTCTTTTTTTCCCGTTAGACTATTTTTCAGAATTTTATCTTGAACATAAATTTAATTTATCGAATCAATCTTTTGGGAGATGGCTATGGGAAAATCTTAAAGAAGCACTTTTAGGTGCGGCAATTGGATTGCCATTGTTAATTATATTTTATTTCATTTTAAGAACTTATAATAATTATTGGTGGCTTCCTTTTGGGATAATAATGTTTTTATTTTCAGTGTTTCTTGCACAAATTTTTCCGGTTTTTATATTGCCATTGTTTTATAAGATTACTGCAATAGATAATGAAGATTTGAAAAATAGAATAATTGAACTCGGGAAAGAAGCAAATTTGAAAATTGAGAATGTATTCAAATTTGATATGAGCAAGAATACAAAAAAGGCAAATGCTGCATTCACAGGTTTGGGAAGAACAAAAAGAATTTTACTTGGTGATACATTATTGAATAACTTTTCAAATGATGAAATAGAAACCGTAATTGCACACGAAATGGGACATTATAAAAAGAAACATATCGTTAAAAATATAATTATCAGTACAATACTTAGCTTCTCAAGTTTTTATTTAATCGCTAAGTTATATGAATCAACTATAAAATTATTCGGCTTTAACTCAATTTTAGAAATTTCGGCACTTCCTGTTTTAGTTTTATGGGGAAGCATTATCGGTTTAATTTTGACTCCATTATCAAACTACATTTCTCGTAAATTTGAATATGAAGCTGATGAGTATGCAGTAAAAGTAACGAAAAAGAAAGAAATTTTTATTAATACACTTAATAAGCTTACTGAACAAAATCTTGGTGATAAAGAACCTCATCCACTTATTGAATGGTTTTTTTACAGCCATCCTTCAATTAAAAACAGAATAACTGCACTAAAAAAACTCAACTAAAATTTTTCATTTCTTTTATTTTAATTAAAAGTGCAGGATAAAACATTTTATAAATCGATTTTATAATTATATTTGCAAAGAAAAATGATTATAAGTTTGAGGATAATGAGTTTAACTGCTAAGAAATATTCTTTCTTGATATTTATGTTTTTTCTTTCACAATGTACCTTTGACAATAATCCACCAACTCAATCTGAATCTGAAACTGCTGTAAATAAAACTTTACCGAGCAATCCTAAACCCGAAGATAAATCTATTAATCAGCCTCTTGTTATAACATTGCAATGGAATTATGCAGGTTCACAAAAATTTGATGTCTATCTTGATAAAAAAAATCCTCCTCAAATTTTAATTGCAAATGATATTACATCTAAATCCCTTATCGTCACCAATTTAGAATATAATACAACTTATTACTGGAAAGTAATTGTTAAAAATAGTGACGGAACAAAAATTGACGGACCTGTATGGAGTTTTACAACTTTGCCTCAAACCTATCCGACACTTAATGGCTTTGCAATGAATCTTTATGGAATTCAAACTGAACTTCCATGCTATGTTCATGTTATGTTTCAGGTAGTTGATTTGAATGGCAGAGGAATAGATTATTTAACACAAAATGATTTTGAAATCTTAGAAGATGGGGAACCAATTTCACAATCAGAATCGCAGGTAGAAATTAGAAGAAGGGAAACAATACCTTATAAGTTAAAAACAGTAATCATGCTTGATAATAGCACAAGTCTTCAAAATAATATAGAAGAAATAAGAAATGCAGCAAAGTCGTTTATTGAAAAAATCATTTCACAGCAGGAAATTTCTATTTATCAATTCTCTGATAAACCCGAAATGCTTAGTGATTTTACAGGTAATCTCGATTCTTTAACCAATGCAATCAATCGTTACAAATTAGGTTATTCCACTACAAATCTTTATGGTGCAATTATTAAAGGTACTTCTTTGTGGCAGGATTCTTTTTCAATTGATGAAATTGTTCAGGGGATGATGATTGTATTTACAGATGGAAGAGATACGCAAGGTTCCAATACATTGGCAGAAGCATTAAATGCTATTCACAATAAAGTAGTTTTTACAATTGGACTTGGCAACGAAATTCAACCCGATGTGCTCAAAGCAATAGGGACAGCAGGTTATTATTCTATTTCGAATATTAATGAATTAAAAGCACAATTTGATAACATACAAAAATCAATTGTTAGTTATGCAAATAGTTTTTATTTGTTGACCTACAAAAGTCCAAAGCGAGGCAATAATATTCATTCATTGACAATAAGAATAAAGAATAATCCATATACAGGAGATTACTCAGAAATTCGAGGAACTTTTAACAGTAATAATTTTTATTCATTTTGAGAGGTAAAAAATGGCAGTAACCAAACAGGATGTAGAATATATTGCTAAGTTAGCAAGATTAAAATTCAATGATGAAGAACTAGAAAACTTTACTCATGAATTAAATGAAATATTAAATTATGTTGAAAAACTTAACGAACTGAATACAGAAAAAGTAGAACCACTTTCACACCCAATTGAGAATTTTAATGTATTTCGTGAAGATAAACTTGAGCCTTCCATTGATAGAGAAGATGCCTTAAAAAATGCTCCATCAAGCACAGAAGAATTTTTCAAAGTTCCCAAAGTAATTAACAAATAGTTGTCATTATGATAGTTGGAATTATACCAGCTAGATTTGCATCAACAAGATTAATGGGTAAGCCACTTGCTGATATTGGTGGAAAGCCAATGATTCAGCATACCTGGGAAAATGCGAGAAAGTCTAAATTGCTTGATAAAGTGGTAGTGGCTGTAGATGACGAAAAAGTTTTTCAGGTTGTGAAAAGTTTTGGGGCAGAAGTATATATGACTCCACAAAATGTTGCTTCAGGTTCAGATAGAATTGCGTTGGTTGCTCAGGAACTTCCCGAAGCTAATATAATTGTCAATATTCAAGGCGATGAACCTTTTATAAATGGCAAAATGATTGACGAAGCAATTGAACCACTTCTTTTTGATAAAAAAGTTAATGTTTCTACACTTGTTAAAAGGATTACAAGTGTAGAAGAAATGAAATCCCCTTCTGTTGTAAAAGTAGTTTTTGATTACAACAATTATGCGCTCTATTTTTCCCGTGCACCAATTCCTTATGTTAGAGAGGCTAAAACAAATCTTGAAAGAATTGAAACAGGTGAAATTTATAAACATATTGGCCTTTATGTATTCAGAAAAGAAACATTACTTAAATTTACATCACTTCGTCAGACTGATTTAGAAAGAATTGAAAAATTAGAACAGCTTCGATTACTTGAACACGGAATAAAAATAAAAGTTGTTGTAACTGAATATGACAGCCTTTCAATTGATACTCCTAAGGACCTTGAACTTGCAAGAAAATTTTATGAAAGGTTTTCAAAAGCCAACAGAAAATAATTTATACTTCAATTCTTTATTTTAATTAACATTAACAAATTGTCAATATTTTATTAAGTTATTTTCTTTATTTATTTTTAATAATTGAATTAATAAATTATTCCATGATGAATAACATATCTCCCAAAAGAGTAATATTTATTGACATGATGCGTGCATTTGCAGTGCTCATGATGGTTCAAGGTCATACAATTGATACTTTTCTGTCAAATGAATACCGCACTACAGAATCTATTCTTTATAATATTTGGTTCACTATTCGAGGTTTTACAGCTCCTATTTTTATGTTTTCATCCGGGACTGTTTTTACTTATTTACTTCGTTTGCATAAAGTTCCTTTTTATGAAAATCCACGAATAGTTAAAGGTTTGAAAAGATTTTTAATTTTAGTTCTTATCGGATATTTATTACGATATCCCACTTACACATTTTTTAATTTTAGTTTTGTTACAAAAGCCCAATGGTTAACATTTTTTACTGTTGACGCATTGCATCTCATAGGATTTGGTTTATTATTTATAATAATTCTTTCATGCATAGCCGAAAAATTTAAAGCAAATGATTATTTGGTTTTTTCATTAGCTGCGTTTTTCTTTTTTGCAATGTTCAATATTACAGAACAAATTAACTGGTTGAATTATTTGCCCATTCCTTTTGCTGCTTATTTATTTCATAAGACTGGTTCTTTATTTCCATTATTCCCATGGGCAGGTTATGTTATAAGTGGAGCTGTACTCGGCAGTTATCTTGCTCATAATCCGGATATATTTACTACTAAAAAGTTTAGCAGAAATTTGTTCTTAGCAGGATTTGGATTTTTGGTTATTTCATGGATAATCGAATTTATAGAAGTAATATTTTTTAATAATCAATCATTGGTAACGGACAATTTCTATGTAATAACATTAAGATTGGGCTGGGTATTGATATTAAACAGTTTAATGTCTTATCTCGCATTAAAATTGAAAAATATACCTGATTTAGTAAAATGGGTAGGTAGACATACTCTAATTGTTTATGCAGTTCATGTTGTAATTTTATATGGTAGTGCATGGGTACCAGGATTAAACTTAATATTTGCTAAAAGAATGAGTCTCGCAATGTCTATATTGGCAGCAATATTAATGATTGGGTTAATGATTTTAATGGTTGTTGGTATTGAAAAGTTTAAGAGTTACAGAAAAAATAAATTTGTTTTAGAAACTTAGGATAAGCAAAAAATTGAAAAAGCGTTCGGAAAATTTAAATCCTTTAGTTACAGACGAAGATAAGAAGATTGAACAATCTTTACGTCCAAAAACTTTTGAAGAATTTACAGGACAAACAAAAATTGTTGATAATTTAAAAGTCTTTATCGGAGCTGCAAAAAAAAGAAATGAGAGTCTTGACCATGTTTTATTAACCGGTCCCCCAGGATTAGGCAAAACGACACTTGCTCATATAATTGCAAATGAGCTTGGAGTAAAAATTAAAGTTACATCTGGACCTGTTCTTGAAAAACCAGGCGACCTTGCTGGAATACTAACTAATTTGGAAGAAAAATCTGTACTGTTTATTGATGAAATTCACAGACTAAGTCCAGTTGTTGAAGAATATTTATATTCAGCTATGGAAGATTTTAAACTTGATATAATGATTGATAGCGGACCAAATGCAAGAACTGTTCAAATTAAACTTCCTAAATATACATTGATTGGAGCTACTACAAGAGCAGGATTATTAACCGCACCATTAAGAGATAGATTTGGCATTAAAGCTCGACTTGATTATTATGAGAGTGACTTAATAAAAAAAATTATACATCGTTCTGCCAACCTGTTGAATATCAAAATTGATGATGAAGCTGCTCAAGAAATTTCAAAACGTTCAAGAGGAACTCCAAGAATTGCAAATAGATTATTAAGAAGAACAAGAGATTTTGCTGATTATGAAGATAAAAATGTAATTGATATTGAAGTAGCCAAAAAAGCTCTCAATGCTCTTGAAGTTGATGAATATGGACTCGATGAAATGGATAAAGAAATAATTCTTACAATAATTGAAAAATTTAACGGTGGACCCGTAGGATTAAATACAATCTCGGTTGCAGTCAATGAAGATGCTGGCACGATTGAAGAAGTCTATGAACCTTTTTTAATACAGCAAGGATTTATTCAAAGAACACCTCGTGGAAGAGAAGCAACAGAATTAGCTTATCTTAGATTTAACAAAAAGAGAAAAAAATTTAATGGTCAATCAGACTTATTTGAAAAGTAAATTTTATGATACAAATTAATAACATAAAAATCGCCAACCATCTTCCTTTAATCTTGATAGCAGGTCCATGTGTAATTGAAAATGAATACATTACACTTCATACTGCAGATAAGATTAAAAAAATTACAGAAGAATTAAATATTCCCTACATCTTTAAATCAAGTTACAAAAAAGCAAATCGAACAAGCATAAAATCTTTTACAGGTTTGGAATTTGAGCAGGCTCTAAAAATATTAGAAAAAGTTAGGGAAGAATTTTCTTTAACAATTTTAACTGATGTTCACTCAGAAAATGAAATTAAGATTGTCTCTGAAGTTGTTGATGTAATTCAAATACCGGCTTTTTTATGCAGACAAACAGAATTATTACTTGAAGCAGGTAAAACAGGTAAAGCAGTTAATGTTAAAAAGGGACAATTTTTAGCCCCCGACGATATGAAATATGTTGCCGACAAAATTGAATCTACGGGCAACAAAAAAATTTTACTGACAGAGAGAGGAACAACTTTTGGCTATCATAATCTAATTGTTGATATGCGCAGTCTTGAAATAATGAAACAATTTAATTATCCTGTTATTATGGATGCGACACATTCAGTTCAAATTCCAGGTCAGGGAGGTGTAAGCGGAGGTGAACGTAAATATATTCCAGCTTTGGCAAAAGCTGCTGTAGCTGTGGGGATTGCCGGACTTTTCCTCGAAGTTCATCCAGAACCTGAAAAAGCTTTGAGCGATGCTGCAAGTCAATTCCCCCTAAATGAATTAAAGAATCTTCTTTCAATAGTAAAAAGAATTGATGAATTTGTTAAAAATGAACAAATCAATTATAGATAAATTAAAGCAGATTCAACTTATTATTTTTGATTTAGAAGGAGTACTTCTTATTCAATCAGAAATCAATGATCAATTGATTGATAATCTTTTGAATTCTGTTGAAAAAGCAGTAAAAGATTTTAAAGAAAGAAAAATTGATTTTGCAATAATTACAGCAAGGCAACACGATGAATTAATTGCACGCTTAGAAGAAATTCCTGATTGCAATGTTTTAGATTCTTCTATAGATAAAGTTTCTGCAGCTGAAAAAATTATAAAAAGTAAACAATTGAATTGTAATAATGTTTTTTTTATTGGTGATGGAATACTTGATATCCCGTTGTTGAGAAAATGTGGCTTATCGGCTGCTCCTAAATCCGCAAAACGCGAAGTAAAAAGAGTAGTTGATTTTATAATTAATAGCAGCAATTCAAACGAAATATTTAAAGAAATATTACAATTATTTGATAAAATAAAATCATAAAAAATCGTATAGAAAAATGTCAGAAGACCAGATAATCGTAAAAGCTAAAGAAGTAATTTTAATTGAAGGAAATGCAATCCTAAATTTAGTTAATAGCATTGATGGGCAGTTTGTTAAAGCAGTAAAAGAAATTTATAATTCCAAAGGTAGGGTTGTTTTTACAGGGATGGGAAAATCAGGATTAATAGCCAGAAAAATTGTAGCTACGCTAAATTCAACCGGAACAGCAGCTATTTTTATGCACCCGACTGATGCACTTCATGGCGATTTAGGAATGGTTCGTAAAGAAGATATTGTAATTATAATTTCGAAAAGTGGGAACACAGAAGAACTGCTAAGATTAATTCCAATGTTCAAAAGAATTAATGTTACACTTATTGGAATGCTTGGTTCTCTTGATTCTAAATTAGCAAAAGAATGTGATATAATTTTGAATATCAGTGTAAAAGAAGAAGCCTGTCCTTATGACCTTGCTCCAACAGCTTCTACAACAGCAGCTTTAGTTATGGGCGATGCACTTGCTATGGTTTTACTTGAAATGCGAGGTTTTACAGAAGAAGATTTTGCAATGCTGCATCCCGGTGGAAGCCTTGGGAAAAGATTATCTCTTCATATTGAAGAAATTATGATTAAAGGGAAAGACATTCCAATTGTTAAAGAAAATACAACTTTGAAGGATACTATTTATGAAATTTCTTCGAAAAGATTAGGTACTACATGTGTTGTTAACGATGAAGGGATATTAACAGGAATTATTACTGATGGTGATTTAAGAAGATTACTTGAAAAAACTCTTGATATAAAAAATTTAACAGCTGGCGATGTAATGACAAGAAAACCAAAGACAATTACAAAAGATAAACTTGCTTCTTTTGCAATTCAGCAAATGGAAAATTATAAAATAACCTCTCTAATTGTAGTTGATGAAAATTATAAACCAGAAGGCATTGTACACCTGCATGACCTTGTTAAATTAGGACTTCAACCCCGATGAAGAAATTTATGTTATTTATCACATTCATTTCTTTTGTTTCATGCTCTGAAGAAAAAGTAAAGCCCAAAATCGATGATAATTCGGTTAAGGGAGAAATTCCAATTCATGAAAGCTGGAATTCAAAAGTTGTTTTTAGTCGCGAAGGTAAATTAAAAGCAATTCTTTATGCGGACCATCTCAAAAAATATGAACTTCAAAAAATTACTTTTCTCGAAGGTGTTAAAGTTGATTTCTTTAATACAGCACAGAAAAAATCAACAACTCTTACATCTAAATATGGAAAAGTGAATGATGTAACAATGGATATGTATGCAATTGACAGTGTTGTTGCAGTTAATGATAGCGGCACTGTTCTTAAAACAAGCGAATTGATGTGGAGAAATAAAGACCAAAAAATTCTGACTGATAAATTTGTCTCTATAAAATCAAAAGATGAAATTATTGAGGGATATGGTTTTGAATCAGACCAGCACTTAACCAATTATGTAATTTACAACATAACCTATTCAGCTGTCTTAAAAAAAGAAGAAAAAAAGTGAAGATAAAATTTGTTATACTAATTTTTATTTTCGTTGCTAATCTTTTTGCACAGGAAGAAAACATTATTCGTGTTTTGGGTGATAGTCTTGTTGGTAAAAATATAAATGGGGAATCAATCCGCGAGGTTCATGGTAATGTAGTTATGATACAGGGAGCAGTCAAAATTACCTGTGCTAAAGCAATTCACAATGTAACAAGAAATGAAGCCGAATTACTCGGCAATGTGATTGTTACACAGGACAGCATTACGATTTATACTGATATTGGTTTTTATAATGGGAACTCTAAAACAGCTTTTTCAAAAAGCGGGGTTACTTATTTTGATGGACATGTTCACTTGAAAGCAAAAAATGGTTTCTACTATTTTAATGAGAAGAAAGCTTTTTTCTACGAAAATGTGAAATTGAATGATTCGGTTTCAGTTCTCAATGCCGATACATTAACTTACTATGACAATGAAGATAAAACTATTGCTGTTGGCAATGTAGTAGTTCAAGATACATCTGCAATTATTTATGCAGATTCATTAATTCATTTCAGGAATGAAAAGATTACGTATGCATACAAAAATATTAGAATTGTTGACCCATCTAATAGATTGTTAATATCCGGGGAGAAACTTGAAGATTATCATGATAAAAATTTTTCAAGAATTACTGGTAATCCATTTTTAATAAAAATAGATACAACGAATTCGAATAAACTTGATACTTTGATTATTGCTGCTAAAATAATGGAAGCATATGGAGATAGTGCAAAAAGATTAATAGCAAAAGATTCTGTAAAAATTCTTCGAGGTGAATTTGCTTCGATTAATAATTTTTCAATTTATTATCAGACTTCACAGCATCTATATACACATAAAAATGAAGATGATAGACTTCCTCCCGTATTATGGAATCAAAATACACAATTTATTGGTGATACAGTCAATATTTTTTTGAAAGATAATCGTCTTGAAAGAATGAATCTAAATTCAAATGCAATGATTATTTCATCAAATGAAAATTATGAATTTCGTTATGACCAGATATCCGGGAATAATATAAGTTTACTCTTCGGAGAAAATGGTTTAGAAAAAACAGAAGTAAATGGAAATGTATTGAGTATTTATTATTTATACGAAGATGGCGAACCCAATGGATTGGTTAAATCGAGTGCAGAAAAATCTATAATTTTATTTGATGGTAAAAATGTTGTAAAAGTTATGTATTATGGTAATCCAAATAATGAATATCATCCTGAAAACTTAATTGCAGGTAAGGAAAAAGATTTTACTTTGCCTACTTTTTTACTCGTGCAAAGCAGACCAAAAAAAGAACAATTATTATTTAAAAAAGAAAAATTATTAACACAACTTTTAGATGTTATAAATGGGAAATGAATTAATACTTAAGAGTGAAAATCTTAAAAAAATCTATAAGAAAAGAACCGTTGTTAACGAAGTTTCAATTTCAGTACAGCAGGGAGAAGTAGTAGGACTTTTAGGTCCAAATGGAGCAGGAAAAACTACAACATTTTATATGATCGTAGGAATGATAAAACCAAATGGTGGTAAAGTTTTTTTGGATAATGTAGAAATTACAAATGAACCAATGTATAAGCGTGCTAAAAGAGGCATAGGTTATTTACCTCAGGAAGCTTCAATTTTTCGTGGTTTAACAGTAGAAGATAATATCATGGCTATTCTTCAAATGCTTGATATCTCACAAAAAGAACGAAAAGAACGCTTGGAAAAATTGCTCGATGAACTTGGTATTAAAGATGTTAGAAAAACACTTGGCTTTCAATTAAGCGGTGGGGAAAGAAGAAGAACCGAAATTGCACGGGCATTGGCTACCAACCCAAAGTTTATTTTGCTTGATGAGCCTTTTGCCGGGATTGACCCAATTGCAGTTGAAGATATTATGAACATTGTTGCTAATCTTAAGCATAAAGGAATTGGAATTTTAATTACTGACCATAATGTTCACGAAACTTTAAGTATAGTAGATCGAGCATATATTTTGATTAATGGTAAAATATTCAAAGAAGGTTCTGCTCACGATCTTGCTGAAGACAGCGATGTGAGAAAATTATACCTTGGAGAAAAATTCAAGCTCGATAGATATTCTTAATTATTAAAAATATAATATGCAATTCCAGCTATTACTAAACAGTATAAAATTATAAATAATATTTTTTTAATTGTTTTTCTTATTTGAATTTTCTTTTGATATCTCCAGGTTGTTGACTCGTCTCTTTTATAATCTCCTTTTTTGATATTCCAGTTATTATAAATGTGATTTTGCATAAAGAGTAATATTTATAAAAACTACATTTAATTTTTTTCTATAGCTTAAATTCCTTAATTATTTTCTTAACTTCTTCCTCAGTAATTCCAGCTCCTAAATTTTGTGTATCTGATTTTCTACTTACATTACCAACAGGATTTATCTGTGGATTACCTGCTCGAGCTCTCAATCTTTCTTCAATTATTTTTGTAAAATTTCCAGGTGAACTTTTTTCAACTTTTCTTGATGTAAATTGAGGAATATCAAAAGAGTTTACAGCGCTTCCTTCATTAATTGCTCTAATTTCAAAGGCTAATGTTTTGATATTAATTAAATGATAAGCAGTAACATTTTCAGAAACAATTGAACCTCCCCATGTACCTGGTCCCAATGTCATTGAAGGAATTAAACCTGTAGTATATCCCACAGCTCCAAGTGACGAAGGTGTGTTAACTACAATCCTAAAAGCAGGTTTTTCGAGAGCAAATTTCATAATTATTTCTTTATCATTTGAATGAATAGCTAATGTGTGTCCTATTCCTCCAAATTCGAGTAATTCGATACAACGATGACAACCTTCAAGCCAGCCATCAACAGTATAAAAGGCAAGAATTGGTGAAAGTTTCTCAATTGATAATGGTTCTTCTTTTCCTACTTTGAAGCATTCAGCAATTAGAACTGTTGTATTGTCAGGAACAGAAAATCCGCTGTAATCAGCAATCCATTTGGCAGTTTTCCCAACAATTTCTGGATTTAATCTGGCACCCTTTGCAACTCTATCTTCCAATTTCTTTTTTTCATCGGGGTTTAAGAAATAACAACCCAATTTTTTAGCTTCTTGAATCACTTTTTCTTTAATTGGTCTATCTACAATCATTGCTTGTTCTGAAGAGCAAAGTACACCATTATCAAAAGTAGTACCGTAAACAATATCAGCAACTGCTTTTTTAATATTTGCTGTTCTTTCAATAAATGCAGGAACATTACCAGGACCAACTCCATAAGCTGGTTTACCTGAGCTATAAGCAGCTTGAACCATTGGAGTGCTTCCTGTAGCTAAAATTACAGAAATATTTTTGTCTTTCATTAATGCTTCTGTTCCTTCAAGTGTAGGAATTGTCATACATTGAATTAATCCTTTGGGTGCGCCTGCTTTTTCAGCTGCATCTGATAATATTTTTAATGCTTCTATTGTGCAATTAATTGCTTTAGGATGCGGGCTTGCTACAATTCCGTTTCTGCACTTCAGCGAGATAAGCGCTTTAAACATTGCAGTGGATGTAGGATTTGTTGACGGAATTAATGCTGCAACCACACCCATCGGTTCAGCTATTTTAATAATTTTCCCGTTTCTTTGAACATCAATAACCCCAACGGTTCTTAAATTTTTTATTGATTCATACACATCTCGTGTTGCGAATTGATTCTTTAGAATTTTATCTGAAATTTTTCCAAAGCCTGTTTCTTCGTGTGCTAATCTTGCAAGCCTTTCAGCTTCATTAAATCCAGCTTCAGCCATTGCTTTAATAACTTTATCAACCTGCTCTTGATTGAAATGCTTGAATTCGAGTTGTGCTTCTTTAGCTTGAGAAGCTAAGTTGCGAGCTTCCTGGATTGATTGGAGATCTTTGTCAAAGTTCATTTTGTTCTCAAATTTTTAACTAAAAATACAGAGAACATATGCAAACTTCAATTTGAAAAAATGAGCTGGAAAATATTATAGCTTAAACATATTAATGTATATCAAGTTTGTAAATAAATTTTAATTAAACAGTTTTGTAATTTTTTGATAACCACTTTTGCTTACTGGAAGATGTGTGCCATCAGTTAAAATAATTTTGTAAGAGTCTTTTTCTAATAAATCTATTTGTTTGATATTTGATATTTTTACAATATAAGAACGATGTATTCTAATGAAATTTTTAGGGTCTAAATTTTCTTCGTAATATTTCATTGTTTTTTCTTTGAGGTAGTTCCCTTTGCTGGTGTAAAGCATTACATAATCGTCCTGAGCTTCTATATATTTTATTTCGTCAACCGGGATAATTGTTATTTTTTGATTTTGTTTAACTACAATACGTTCTAAATATTCTTTTTTATCATCTAATGCTCTTGCAAGTGATTCTAATTTTTTAATTGAATTATCTTTGTTCTTAATTAAATTCATAGCTTTTTTTAAAGCATCATCAAATCTTTCTTCGGAAAATGGTTTTAAAAGATAATCAACTGCACTAACTTCAAATGCTTTAATTGCATAGTTATCGAATGCAGTTGTAAAAATAATTATTGGAGGGTCTTCAAGCAGTTCTAGCATTTCAAACCCTGATATTTTTGGCATTTGAATATCAAGAAAAATAATATCTGGTTTAAGTTCATTAATTTCCTTAAGAGCTTCGAAGCCATTCGAACATTCAGCTACAATTTGAATATTATCATACTTTTCTAAATATGTTTTGATAATATCTCTTGCTAATTTTTCGTCATCAATTATTATTGTTTTTATAATTTCATTCATAATTAAACCGGGATGAATATGTTTACACTAAATTTATTATTTGATTTTTCTGCTTTCAGAAGATTGTCTTGATTATAAATTAATTTCAATCTGTTTTGAATATTTTTTAATCCTATTCCTTCACCTTTTTTTGGAACAGAGTCAGGATCAAAATTATTCTCAACAATAATCTTTAAATATTCATTTATTTTCTTACACTTAAGTTTTATAGTAACTTTTTCTAATGATTCATAAACACCATGTTTAATTGCATTTTCAAAAAGTGGCTGCAGAATCATGCTCGGAATTTCAACATTATAACATTCCTGTTCAACTTCTTCAATAAAATCAAATTTATCGCCAAATCTAATTTTTTCAATATCAAGATAAAGTTTTGAATAACTTATTTCTTCTGATAATTTATTTTTTTGATGTTCATTTTTTGAAAGAGTATTTCTTAAAAAAGTTGATAACTTAATTGTCATTTCCTGAGCTTTGGATGGATTGCTGATAGTTAATGCACTTATTGAATTAAGACAATTAAAAATAAAATGTGGGTTGATTTGATACTTTAGTGATTTAAGCTCTGCTTCTTTTATTAATGTTTTGAGCTCTGCTTCTTTTAATAATTTTTCTTGAAAATTATTGTAATAAATTATTACATAGTCAATTGCTACAAGAATTGAATAATACATTATGCCGATAATGAATCGCCAGAGAAGTGATTTGTTTAAAAAAACGAGATAAAAATTGTCATCTACTAAAATATTTTTTGTAACATAAAATCCTATAAGAATCCAGAAACCTGATATAATCAAAGCAGAGGCTATATGGTTTATAAATATTTTTGAAATCGAATAAATGTCAAGTGAATTGAAGTTTACTGTATACCATACACTCAAACCAAGAAATAAATAGAGCAAGTTGAATATTAAACTATCAATAAAAGCTGAATACAAGTTTATTGATAAGAACCAATTAAGAATAACTGTGTGCAGTAAAAAAATTGAGAACCAGATTATTAGATAAATTAAAAGCAGTCTTTTGTTTTTAATAAATGGATTAATCATAAACTATTACACACTTTTAATTTCACCGCCGCCAAAGAATATTGTGCCTTTTATAATTAATAATCCTTCTTCAAATGGTAAGGAGTTATCAACTATGTATTGTTTTGTGTCTAATCCTCCAAATATTGTTGTTACATTAGTAATAACTTTCCAGTTTTTAGGAATTAAAATTGAGAAGCCTCCTGCAAGACATGTTATCTCAAGAATATTTTCGCCGGATGATAAATTAGAATCAACGAGATTTATGTTTACTGCAGAAGCTATAATTGTTAGTCTTCCGCCCTTAAAGTTTTTCGTTTTAATTTTTTTATTGCAATGAGTTAGAATATAAGTTTCATCAAGATAATCACTGTTTATTTCTTGAAAACTATCTGAATCAATAGGTTGTTGTCTAAAATTTTTTTGATGAACATTTTTTGTTTCATTTCTTTTTAATATAAAATACAAGCCAATGATAATTATAATTAACGGGAATAAATCTCGAAATGTGAAATTAAAAAATGGTCTGAAAATGTGATTAAAAAGTCCATACAGACCAATTACTAAGAAAATCATTCCCGGGGTACTGTTTCTTGATTTCGTTAAAAGTATAATACCAATTATTATAAAAATAGTATGCCATGAAAATATTAAATGACGAAAGCCAAAATAAAAGAAGCCAAGATTATCAATTAGTAATAAAGCTCCAATAATTATAAAAATTAAACCAAGCCACAGTCTTGAATTATGTCGTTCCATGTTATCCTCTATAAAGTATTTTTAATTTCGCCGCCGCCGAATAAAACAAAACCTCGTATTAAAAGAACTTTACCTTCTTCATATTTAATGTCAGGGGTTTTTATTCTTTTGTCCCCAAAACCTCCAAAAATAGGCAATACATCTATTTCGACTTTCCAGTTTGATGGAATAATTAAAGATGCACCTCCAAATATTGCTGTAATTTCCAGTACATTCTCACCTTCTGCAAGTATGCAATCAGACAAGTTAATTTCAGAACCTCCGAATATTGAAATTATATTCCCACCACGAAAATTATCTGTGTGTAAAACTTTTGTGCTGCCTCCAAAGACAGATATTTCTTCGAGAAATTCTTTCCCTTTATTTGTTTTATCTTCAGATGGTTCTCTGCTCATAAATGAACTTTTATATTTATGAATATTCCAGTAATGACTTCCAATTTTATTTCTTCGAAATATTATTAGTAAACCAATAACAACGAAAATTAGAGGCCAAAGTTCAGGTATTAAATTAAAAAGTCCTATAGCTATAAAAATACTGCCTGCAATTTTATTTTTAGAAAGTGTAAATAGGAGTATTCCAACAAAGATGAAAAAATATTCCCATGTGAGAAAATCTTCAGGAATAATTTCAATTCCGTAATTATTTAGAATGAATAGAAAGCCGATGATTATAAGGATTAGACCAATTAAAATTCTTGTTCTTAAATAATAAGCCATAATTTCTCCATAATTTTCTGAAGAAAATTAGGAAGTAAAATTTATTGAATAAAGAAAAAATCGGCGAAGTGCAGAAATTTATCGGTAAATAAATCTAATTTTATTCAAGCAATTTAATTTGTTCATTTGGAGGAAGAACCTGAACATCTTTTAACTGTCTTTCTATTTTACGAGTGGATTTTGTTGCTTCTTCAATTTTGTTTGATGCTTCCTGCAATTTCTTTTGAGTTGCCTCAAGAACATCACCAAATTTTCCAAATTCAGTTTTAACAGAACTTAAAATTTTCCAAACTTCACTCGACCTTTTTTCTATAGCAAGAGTTCTAAATCCCATTTGTAAACTATTTAATATTGCGGCAAGATTTGTTGGCCCTGCAATTGTAACCCGATACTCTCTTTGAATAAATTCAGCAAGCCCAGGTCTTCTTAAAACTTCTGCATACAACCCTTCGATTGGCAAAAACATAATTGCAAAATCTGTAGTGTTGGGTGGGTCAAGATATTTCTCAGCAATTTTTTTAGCCTCAGATTTTATGCGAGCTTCAATTCCTTTAGCTGCATCGTTAATAGCATCAATATTGGCTGCATCCTGTGCATCAAGCAATCTTTGATAATCTTCAATTGGGAATTTTGCATCAATAGGAAGCCACACTGTTTCTGTTTTTAAGGAATCTCTTCCTGGAAGTTTAATTGCTACTTCAACTTTTTCATTACTCCCTTTTTTTGTAATAACATTTTTTTCATATTGTTCTCGTGTTAGTATCTGTTCAATTAAATTTTCAAGTTGAATTTCACCCCACGTGCCTCTTGTTTTAACATTAGTTAAAACATTTTTCAAATCGCCTACTCCTCTTGCAAGTTCCTGCATGTCGCCTAAACCTTTGTATACTTGCTCTAATCTCTCACTTACAAGTTTGAAAGATTCTCCCAGTCTTTTTTCAAGTGTGGCATGAAGCTTTTCATCAACTGTTTGACGCATTTCCTCAAGTTTTTTAGAATTATTTTCTTGAATTTCTTTTAGCTGGTCTTCTACACGCATTTGAAGTTTATCGAATTTTTGTTCATTTGATTGTGTTAACTTTAATAACTGGTCTGCAAAAATGTCTAATTGTGCTTTTTGCATCTTTGCAATTTCATAAAGTCTGTTTGATAGCAGTTCTCCAAAATTATTTATTGAATTACTTAATTCTTCTCTTTGTGATTTTAACGACTTAGAAATTTCTTCACGGTTTCTAAAAAGTTCATCCCTAAAAGCTCTGTCAATTCTTTCGAACTCTGTTTTAATTTCTGCTTGATTGAAAGAAATTATTTTTTTATTGATTGAATAAATCATCAACAAAATTATTATCATAATTATGATTATACTTGCAACAGCAATTTCTATCATAATCTCTCCTAATGAAATTATATTTAGCAAAAGCAAAATAAAAAATAAATTGAAATGTTGTTAACTCATCATTGAATAATTTTATAAATTTAGAATTGTAAACCAGAGAAGTTGAATATGAAGAAATGGAAAAAAGTTTTAATTGGCGTATCTGCTTCTTTATTTGTTTTTGTTCTCTTTCTTTTTATTATTTCATTTTATATGCTTAAAAAATCATTGCCTGAATATGATGGTAAAAAAATTGTTAAAGGTATTACCTCAACAGTAAAAATATATCGAGATTCTTTTGCTGTACCAATGATTATTGCTGAAAATGATGAGGATGCTGCATTTGCTCTTGGCTATGTACATGCGCAGGAAAGATTATTTCAAATGGATATAGCAAGACGCGCAGGCGAGGGGAGGTTAAGTGAAATATTTGGAAAAAAGACTATAGCATTCGATAAAATGTTTCGAACAATAGGGATTTATAAAAATGCTCTTAATAGTTATAAGTATTTAAATCCAGTTGCAAAAAAAATTCTTGATGCTTATACAAGAGGAGTAAATGAATTTATAAAAGAATCAAAAGGGAAATATCAAATTGAATTTGATGTGCTGGGATATGACCCGTATCCATGGAAACCTGAACACAGTTTAATAATAGCTAAATTAATGGCATGGGAATTAAATTTGAGCTGGTGGTCAGATGTTGCTTTTTCAAATATTGTTCAAAAACTTGGTACAGAAAAAGCGAAAGAATTAATTCCGAATTACCCGCAAAATGCACCTACAATTATTCCTGAATCAATTGAAAAGTTTGCACAAATATCAAAACATTTTTTTGAAACAGATAAAAAGTTTAGAGAATTTTTTGGCTTTTCAGGGACTCATATTGGATCAAACAGCTGGGTCGTTAATGGTAAAATGTCTACTTCAGGAAAACCTATTATTGCCAACGACCCTCATCTTGCATTTTCAGCTCCAGGTAAATGGTATTTTGTAATTATAAGAAGTAAAGATTTAAATGTGGAAGGGTTTACACTGCCGGGAATTCCGTCAGTTGTAATTGGTAAAAATCAAAATATTGCATGGGCAATGACAAATGTTATGGCTGATGATGCTGATTTCTATGTAGAAAAAATTGATTCAACTGGAACAAAATATTTTTTAGATGGGCAGTGGAAAAATTTAGTTGTTGAAAAAGATTCATTTGCAGTAAAGGATTCATCTAATTATGTATTCGAAATTAAAAAGACTCATCGTGGACCAATAATTTCTGATATTCATCCTTACAATGTTTTTTATCCGAAAGAAGGGAGAATTTTTGCAAACTTAAGCATGAGATGGACAGCATTAGAATTTAATGATGAAATTTATGCCTCAATCTTAATTAATAAATCAAAACATTGGAATGATTTTAAAGAAGCGTTAAGATATTTTACCGCCCCCGGACAAAATTTTATTTATGCAGATAAATTTGGAAATATTGGTTACATCTGCGCAGCAAAATTACCACTAAGAAATTCAATTAGTCCAACATTAATTTATGATGGAACTACAAGTGCCAATGATTGGAAAGGTTATGTATCCTATGAAGAAATGCCGAAACTTTTTAATCCATCACAAAATTTTATTGCTTCAGCAAATAATAAAACAGTAAAGAATTTTAAGTATCATATATCAAATATTTGGGAACCATCTTCAAGAATTGAAAGAATTACTGAGCTGTTGACTTCTAAACATGTTCATTCCGTTAATGACTTTAAGAAATATCAACTTGATTTTATTTCACCTTATGCAAAAAAAATAACAAAACAAATTCTTGATGCTTTTTTAAATGTTAAAGTGAAAGAAAAAAATTTGAAAACCTCACTTGAACTTTTGAACAACTGGGATTATGAATTTAATGAAAAAAGCCAGGTGCCTACAATTTATGCTGCATTTCTTCATTATCTTATTAAAAATATTTTTGAAGACGAGCTCGGAAAAGATTTGATTAAAGAATATGTTTTTCTTGCTAATATTCCTTACAGAAAAATTCTTGAATTACTTGAGAGTGATAATTCTTATTTGTTTGATAATATTCATACACAACAAATTGAATCAAAAAATGAAATTATTAGAAAAAGTCTGGTTGATGCACTAATATTTCTTGAAAAAAAATATGGGAAAGATATTTCAAAATGGCAATGGGGAAAAATTCATCAAGTGACTTTTAAGCACACATTTCATGGCATTGCTTCTTTTATTAATGATTTAATTGATATTGGCCCCTTTCCCATTGGTGGGGATGGAACAACAATATTCAACACTGAGTATTCATTTACAGCTTTATTCGACGATAACAATTATGAATTAAAAGTTCTAAAAGAAAAACCATTTGCAAATAATCTTGGACCTTCAATGAGATATATTTTTGATTTTGGGAAACCAGAATATATGGAATTTATAATGCCAACAGGACAATCAGGAAATTTAATGAGTAAGCATTATAGAGATATGACTCTAAAGTGGTTGAAAGGGGATTATATAAAGATTTCTCTGGATGAAAATATTTTCAGCAAAAATGCCCCTTACAAATTAATCTTAACACCGCATGAATAAGTAACTTTTATTTACCTAACAAAATGTTAAATTTAGAAGTAAAAAAGTAAACTTTTATGAAAGTTACAGAACATTTAGCAAAAGCCAACGAAACATTAATCAGTTTTGAAATAATACCCCCTAAACGAGGAGGTGATATTAAAGAATTATTGAAAGTTCTGGATGACATAGTAAAATTTAATCCTCCATTTATTGATATAACTAGTCATCCTGCAGAAGTTGTTTATGAGGAAACACCTGGTGGTGAGATGAAAATGAAAGTAAAAAGAAAACGACCCGGAACACTTGGAATTTGTGCTCTTGTTCAAAATAAATATAATGTTGATGCTGTACCTCATGTATTATGCACGGGATTTACAAAAGAAGAAACTGAAGATTTTTTAATTGAGCTTCATTATTTGCAGATAGATAATGTTCTCGCAGTTAGAGGGGATGATAGTGGTTTCAAAAAGCCTGTTCGATATGGAAGAAGTGTTAATGAATATGCAATTGATTTAGTAAAGCAAATACAGGATCTCAATCAAGGGAAATATCTTGAAGAAGGATTACTTGATGCAGAACCAATGGATTTTTGCATTGGAGTAAGTGGCTATCCACAAAAACATTATGAAGCTCCAAATCTTATTACTGATATTCGTTATACAAAAGCTAAAATTGATGCTGGTGCTTCTTATATAGTAACACAAATGTTCTTTGATAACAAAGATTATTTTAATTATGTAGATTTATGCAGGAAAGAAGGAATTGATGTTCCTATTATTCCTGGTCTAAAAATAATAACTTCTAAATCACATGCTCATACATTACCCAAAAATTTTTATATAGATATTCCTGCTGAATTGGTTGAAGAACTCGATAAAGCTAAACCAGAACATGCACTTGAAATTGGCGTAAACTGGGCATACAAGCAGGTTGAAGAATTAATAAACAAGAAGGTTCCAGCTATTCATTTTTACATTATGCAGAATTCAAAACCAATTAATTTGCTTATGAAAAAATTAGGTTTTTAAATGATATTACCTGCAACAAAAAATTTGAGCATTAAAGTTAAAATTCCTAAACGATTAAAATGGGGGATTGCTGGTTGCAGTAGTTTTGCAGAGAATACCTTCCTTCCCGCATTTCAAAATATTAAAAGAAGTAAACTCGTTTCTGTTTTCAGTCATGATATTAATCGTGCACAATTTATAGCTAATAAATTTGGTGCTCCATTTGCATTTGATAACTATGATGAATTTTTAAAAAGTGATATTGATGCGGTTTATATTTCAAGTAAAAATTCAGACCATTACTGGCAGGTATTAAAAGCAGCTGAAGCAGGTAAAAATATTTTATGTGAAAGACCAATTGCACTTAATTCGCAACAAGCAAAAGAAATGATAGAAACCTGCAAAAAAAATAATGTTTTTTTAATAGTTGACCACCTGCATCGTTTTCATCCTTTGATAATAAAAACAAAAGAACTTTTAGAAAAAAATATTCTGGGTAAAATTATTTCTATTTATGTGACTTACAATATAGATAATCCACCAACTGAAAATTTTAGATTCAAAAAAAGTTTAAGCGGAGGTGGTGTTCTTAGAGATCTTGGTTCTCAAATGATAGATTTATTGAGATATTTTGGAGGAGAGGTTTTCGAAGTTAAGGGTTATCTCGATAATATAATTTATAAAAGTGAAGTTGAAGATTTTGCCGCAGCAATATTAAAGTTTCAAAACGACGGCTATGGTTTATTCAATGTTTCTTATGATACAAAAGAACCAATAATTCGAGTTGATATTATAGGTTATAACGGTTCTATTAATCTTGAGAGTAAAGTTGATAAAAAAAATTTCTCCACAATATTGACAATTGCACTTCATGGAGAATCAAAAAAAGTATTTAGAAAAAAAATTAATAAAATTACTTTTATGATTCGTTCTGTTCAAAAAACATTCCTTAAAAAACAGTTGCCACTTGTTACAGGAGAAGATGCACTTCAAAATATGCTGATAATTGAAGAGATAGAAAGACAATGTTTCTCTCAAGAGAATTCATAGGTATAGATAATGCAGTTGAGATGGGCAAATATGTATTAATAACATTAACCTATCAAAATGAATGAAAAATATTATTAAAAAAGTATAAATGGTATTATCATTATTCATGTTTATCGTTGTAGTAAAATTGGAGTTGTAAATATTTTTGTTCTATAAATTTCATTATTCAATAATATATTGAAATAATTATGAGCGATTCGAATCTGACAATTGCTTTACTTTTAGGTGGAGTTTCACCAGAAAGAGAAGTATCCAAAGCTACAGGAAAATCAATACTGCAGGCTCTTCGTCAGTTAAATTATAAAGTAAAAGTGTTAGATCCTGCCTATGGTCTTAATCAACCTGAAGATGAAAATAAATTTTTTGAGAGCGGAAATTATTCTGAACTTTCAACACGGAATTATATTGAAATAATTAATTCTTCATTATTTGATGATGTTGATGTAGCATTTATCGCACTTCATGGTAAATGGGGAGAAGATGGGACCTTGCAGTCACTTCTTGAAATGCGAGGGATTAAATATACAGGTTCAAAAATTCTTGCGAGTTCTTTATCAATGGATAAATGTATGTCGAAAATTATGTTCCAGCATTATGATGTAAACACGCCAAAATGGTTCATCGTCAGAAAGAATGAAAAAGATTATAATTTAATAAGAGAAAAAATCAAAAAGTTTTTTGGTTATCCATGTGTTGTAAAACCAAATGACCAGGGCTCTACAATTGGACTTACAATCTGTCGTGGGGATGCAGAAGTTCAAAAATCAATTGAGTTAGCTCAACAATACTCCGATAAAGTTCTTATCGAAGAATATATTTCAGGACGAGAAGTTACTGTTGGAATAATAGGGCAACAACCTTTACCTGTTCTAGAAATTAAACCAAAATCTGGTTTTTATGATTATACTTCTAAGTATACATCTGGGATGACAGAATATGAAGTGCCTGCAGATATACCAAAAAAAGTTGCTGAACATCTTCAACATCAAGCATTGCTGGCTTTTAATTCAATTGGTTGTGAAAGTTATGCAAGAGTCGATTTTAGATTGACGAATGACTTTAAATCTTATTGTCTGGAAGTGAATACATTACCGGGTATGACAAGCACAAGTTTATTGCCAAAAATGGCAAAAGCTGCAGGTATTAGTTTTGATGAATTGATTCAACGAATAATTAATTATGCTCTTAAATGAAATTAGATAAAAGAAAAGTTTATAATATTATATTTTTTTCACTCTTGATATTAGCATTCATGTATTTATTGTTTAATGAAAATGGAATATTAAAATATATAAAAGATAGAAGAGAAATTCGAAAACTTGAACAGGAAATTAATGATGCAGAAATGAAATTACATATACTTCAACTTGAAATTGATTCGTTAAAAACCAGTAAAGAAAAGATAGAAAGGGTTGCTCGCGAAAAATATCATATGTTAAAACCAACAGAGAAAGTTTTAAAAGTAGAAGAATATTAAATTGACAAAAAAAGTTAACATACCACAAGTTCCACTTGCAGAAAGAATTAGACCAAAGAACCTTGATGAATTTCAGGGACAAAATCATCTTGTAGGTCCTGGTAAACCCTTACGTGTAATGATAGAGAATGACACATTAAGTTCAATAATTTTGTGGGGACCGCCAGGGACTGGAAAAACTACACTTGCAAAGATAATAGCTGAAAACACCAATTCTGAGTTTATTCAGTTGAATGCTGTTTCATCTGGAGTGAAAGATTTACGTAATGTAATTGAAAAGGCGAAAGAAAATCAAAATTATAGTAAACGAACAATTTTATTTATTGATGAAATACATCGCTACAACAAGGCACAACAGGATGCGCTTCTTTCTTCAGTTGAAAAAGGAGAAATTATTTTAATAGGGGCAACAACAGAAAATCCATCTTTTGAAATTATTTCCGCTTTAAGGTCTCGTGTTAGGATATTTATACTGAATGAACTAACCAAAAATGATTTGCAAAGTATTTTAAATCGTGCTCTTGTTAAAGATGAATTTCTTAGTTCAGTTAAAATAAAGATTGAAGACCCTGATTATTTGATTTTTATTTCTGGTGGCGATGCAAGAATTATGCTCAATATTTTAGAGGCTTCTGTAATTCAGGAAATTAATAATGATGAAATAGTTATTACTCAAAAAGTAATACAAAATGTTTTACAGAAGAAGAATATCATTTATGATAAAAGTGGGGAAGAACATTACAACTTAATATCAGCATTCATAAAAAGCATTCGAGGCTCAGATCCAGATGCTGCAGTTTATTGGCTTGCTCGAATGCTTGAAGGAGGTGAAGACCCTCTATTTATTGCCAGAAGAATGGTAATTTTAGCTTCAGAAGACATTGGCAATGCAATGCCAAATGCACTTGTACTTGCAGAAGCAACATTTAGTGCTTGCGAAAAAATTGGTATGCCTGAAGCGAGAATTATTCTTTCTCAATGTGCTACTTATTTAGCTTCTGCTCCCAAAAGTAACGCATCTTATCTTGCTATTGATAATGCAATCCATGATGTAAATACACTCCCACAATATCCTGTTCCATTTCACTTAAGAAATGCACCAACAAATTTTATGAAAGAAGCTGGTTATGGTACAGGTTATAAATATCCTCACAATTTTGAAAATCATTTTGTAGAAGAAAATTATTTACCCGAAGAAATAAAAAACAAACAATATTATTTCCCGACTGAAAATGGAATGGAAAAAACTATTAAGGAAAGATTGAAAAGTATTTGGAAGAATAGAAAGAAATATTAATCAGCAAGCATAAACATTTTCCCGGGTAACTGTTTAATTAAACCTTTGAATTCGAGTGTTAATAAATTTACCAGACAATCAGAAGTTGACATTGAAGTTAAAGTTGCAATTTCATCAATATGTTTAGCTTCGGTTCCAAGTACCTGCAAAAGTTTTTCTTCAAATAATGTTAAATCAACCGAGGGTTTGGGAATATTTTTCCCTACCTCTGGTTTTAATTTCAATTTAAGTTCAAGAAGAATATCTTCAGCACTTGTAATTAATTTTGCTTCCCCTCGCTGGATTAATGCATTGGGTCCTTCAGATTGTTTTACATTAATATTACCAGGGATTGCAAAAACTTCCCGATTTTGATCTATCGCATATGCAGCTGTTTGCATAGCACCACCATTTAATTTTGTTTCGACAACAAGAGTTCCTAAACTTAATCCTGAAATAATCCTGTTTCTTCTTGGAAAATTTTGAGCATCTGGTTTAGTGCCCAGTTCATATTCAGAAATTATAACTCCTTTCTCAGCAATTTCATAAAATAATTTATGATTCTCTGGTGGATAAATAATATCTAACCCTGAACCAATTACAGCAATAGTTCTTGAATTGCAATTAAGAGCAGTTCTATGAGCAATAGAATCAATTCCTCTTGCTAATCCGCTCACAATAGTTATATTTTTTTCGCATAATTCTTTAACTATTTTCTCAGTTTGAATTTTACCGTAATTTGTTGGTTGTCTTGTACCTACTACTGCTAGTGAATATTTATCATGTTCGGAGAAATTTCCTAAAGTGTAGAGTATTAAAGGTGGATAATAAATTTTTTTAAGAATATCAGGATAATCATTATCCCAGTAAGTAATAATTTTTGCATTTATTTTTGAAAGATTTTTTAGTTCTTCTTCAATTTTGGCTGATATCTCTTGTAATTGTGATTTTGCTTTTAGCAATCTTTGTGATAAGTTTTTGCTTATTCCATCAACCTTCTGGAGAGAAAATAAATCAGCTTCAAAAATATTATCAAAAG